>NZ_JACJTR010000020.1 GCF_014698795.1 Nostoc sp. FACHB-892 | reverse complement strand
AATTCCCCTTTTTTTCGATTGGTTAATTGTCGAGATTTTAAATACGTTGTTACCTGAACGTGTTCACCGTGTTAATCCCAGAGTTGTGAAAAAACCTGTATCAAAGTTTCGCTCTAAAAAACCGCAACACAGAGGTACTGGACAACGAGTAGAAGCTCCGAAATTTCATATCACTAATCAGCTTTCTAGCCTTAACTGAACCGTATTGGATTATATGTTAGTTAAAAGATATAATAATAAACGCCTGTCTGCTAATGAACAGACAGGCGTTTCTCTAAATACAAACTTTAGATGATACTCGGTTAAATCTTGGCAGTAGAATCAACTGAAGTTTGAGACTGACTAACCGAATCTAATTTTGGTAAAAGCAATGGATTTTCTGCTTTTACATTACTGTTGATTGTTGCTTGTAAAGTTGGGGTATTGGAGATGGAATTGTTCGCCAATGTAAACAGTGGATTTGACAAAATCCCTGCTATGGAAGTGGCAATTAATGTTACCACCAACCCGACTTGCAAAGGTCTTAGCCCAGGCAAATCCCAACGCACTTGTGGATAATTCTTCACCGAGTCGGACATTTCATGGGGTTCTTTGACTACCATCATTTTGACTACACGAATGTAGTAGTAGATGGAGACGACAGTGGTAACTAAGCCCAGCAAGACTAACCAATAAAGACCTGCTTGCCAACCAGCCCAGAATAAGTAAATCTTGCCGAAAAATCCAGCCAACGGTGGAATACCACCCAGCGAAAGCAGGGAGATACTCAATCCCAGTGTTAGGAGTGGGTCTTTTTGATATAAGCCAGAGTATTCGGTAATCTGATCGGTTCCTGTCCGCAGTGAGAATAGGATGATGCAGGTAAAGCCACACAGGTTCATGAACAGGTAAACCAGTAGGTAAAATATCATACTGGCATACCCTGCTTGTGTACCAGCAATTAAGCCAATCATCACAAACCCAGCTTGGGCAATGGATGAATAAGCTAGCATCCGTTTCATGCTGGTTTGAGCTAGGGCGACTACGTTACCCAAGATCATGCTAAGAACGGCCAGAGCAGTGAAGACAAATCTCCACTCATCAGCAACAAGAGGGAAGGCTGTTGTTAGCAAGCGGATGGCTAGGGCAAACCCAGCTGCTTTGGAACCTACAGATAAAAAAGCGATTACTGGGGTAGGAGCGCCTTCATAAACGTCTGGTGTCCACTGGTGGAAGGGTGCGGCGGAGATTTTGAAGCCAATACCTGCGATCGCAAAAACCAGGGCAATCACTAAACCCAAAGATTGTCCGACTTTCGCTGTGGCGATGCCATTTGCGATCGCACTTAGTTCGGTTTGTCCTCCAGATAGTCCATACAGCAGTGATACACCGTACAAAAAGATTGCTGTACTGGAAGCTCCAATTAACAAGTATTTCAGCGCCGCTTCATTAGAGCGGGGGTCACGCTTGGTATAACCTGTTAACAAGTAAGAGGAGATACTCAGGGTTTCTAGGGAGATGAAAATCATCACCAACTCACTAGCCCCGGATAAAAACATCCCTCCCAAAGTAGCACTCAGCAAAATAGCGATGAATTCGGCTAAAGCGGTGCCGCTCTGCTCAACGTAGCGAATTGACATCAGTATAGTCGCGATCGCAGACAAGGCAATAATACCGCGAAAGACGATACTCAGGTCATCACTATTAAAGCTACCGGTAAAACCAATGGGATTAGCAGAGTCCCATTGAAAATATAGGGCGACAATCGAAGCAAATAAACCTGCGATCGCTAGATATCCAATCCAGCGTGCGGACGTACGCCCCAAAATCAAATCAACAATCAAAACCCCCAAGAGGGTGAGAATAACAATCCCCTCTGGCAAAATCGTTCCAGCGTTTAGCTGGGATGCAATATTAGCAAAATCCATGAGATGTATAGGTTTTGGGGATTAGACATTAAGGCTAACTCTGTTCACTCTAGCAAGTTTTCTAATCCTCAGACTAGCTCTTTTAACAAGAGCTTAACAGCTTGGGTGCAGATGGCGATTGCACCAATTTCACTGGCTTACCAGCAGCTTTCTCAGTATGTAGGAATTTACCTAACAGCTTTCCTACCTCGTTTTTCAGGCGTGACCTTTACGAAGATCATAAATAATTATGCTGTAACGAGTGCGTGCCGTAGGTGATTGCCACGGACAAAAAGCTCATAAAATTAATAAGGGCACAGCATTACTGTGCCCCTACAATATTCATAATTCCTAAGTTTATTAAAAACCAACAGATGGCAGCTTGCCTTGTAGGGACTGAAATTTAGACTGAACACAGTTGGCACAATTGCAACCAAGTTGATCAATAATCGGATTAGATGTTTGATTCAACTTTGGTGTTGCCAGTTCAGAAATTTGCTGTGTAGATGCTACCGTAATAATTTGTGTAGCATATTCAGATTTCAGGCTGGATGCGTGTGCTGGATTGACTACCAGCAGCATGGATACTAGAAATGCGGGACAGGCAAGTAAAATCAGTTTGACTATGTTCATAATTCACACAAAGATAGCTTTGCTGATACAGCATAGCTAATAAATTGCCTACCTTCAATTTTAATTACCAAGTATTGCTTAACTACGCCCAAATCCTTGACCCCGCAAAACCTTTGACCATACAAGTAATTCGCCCTGTTCACCCCCTGCGGCCAGTAACTTGCCTTGGGGATGCCAAGCTAGGGTGGAAAATCCTGCTGAGACACCTGTGATAATTTGGGATACTTCTTTGGCTTTATTCCACAAACACAACCAGCCATCAGCAGCAGCAGAAGCGAGAAGGAAGCTTTTGGGTGCAAAGGCGATCGCATTGATCACACCCACATGATTAGTTAATACTCGTGCTTCCCAACCTAAAGAATCATCTTCTAGCTTTTCCCACACTACAATACCTTCAACGCTAGAAGATGCCAGTATTGGCGCACCCAGTTTTGTGGTAGCTTCTGACCATGCCAATTGGCGAATTTTACCAGGGAACCCACGCATCACCCACGGGTCGGGGTTATTCCATTCTAAAACGGTGACGCTACGATCCATGTTGCCAGAAGCGAGGAATTTGCCATCGGGCGACCAAGCCATCGCTACACTGACAGTAGTCATATCTAGGTTATATGGTTCTTCATCCCAGTTTTGACTATGCCAAATCTTGATACCCTGATAACCGCTAATGGCTAAGTACTGTCCGTCAATGCGCCAATCAATGGCCAAAACTGACGAGTTTTCAAAATTCAGCGTCACGACAATTTCACGAGTATCTGCATCCCAAACTTGAACGTAACGCCCCAAACTAAAAGCCAGTTGGTTACTGGTGTAATTCCAAGCTAGCTTGTCAACCCATGCGGGGGCATTTTCCAAGGTGGCGATTAATTCAGTATCGCGCCAAATTTTTACCTGTCCATCTTGTCCACCAACAGCTAAAAATTTTCCATCTGGTGAAAAAGCTAGACAGTCTACTGATTTACCATTACCAGTTTGTAAACTTGTGAGTTCGCCATTATTCCACAGAACTACTTCACCGGCGGCGGAAGTTGCTGCTAAAGTTTTACCTTGTGGCGACCAAGCGATCGCAGTTACATAATCTGAAAGTGTCCCCGAATAGTGTTGTTCAAATTCCTTAGATTTGCTAGTTGTTGAGTTCATAATTTTCTATAGAAGTGAGGAGTTAGAAGTTAGAAGTTAGGAATTTTTAACTCATCACTCATAACTCCTAACTTTTTATTTACGCTAAACAAGCGAGAAAATCTTGCTTAAGTTTTGCTGCATCAAGGTTGCGCCCGATAAAAACTAGTTCGTTTTTGGGGGTTTCGTTTGCTTTCCAGGGGCGATCGGGTTTGCCATCAAAGATCATGTGTACTCCTTGGAATACAAATCGATTATTTTCTCCAGCAATATTTAGAATACCTTTCATCCGAAAGATATCTGTCCCTTGGGTACGTAGTAACTCCGAAAGCCAAGTGTTTAATTTTTCTCCATCGACTGCACCTGCTTCTACTAAAGCTACAGAAAAGACGGTTTCATCGTGTACGTGGGCATCTTCGCCTAAGAAATCTGGATCAATTTCTAATGCACGGTCTAAATCAAAGGCTTTTACACCTAATAAAGCATCCATTCCGAGTTCAGAATTTTGGGTACGGTAGATTTTTGCGATCACATTCATTGCCCGAATCCGTTTTTCTAATTCATCCAACTCTTCTGGCGCTACCAAATCAGTTTTATTAAGTAAAATTACATCGGCAAAAGCAATCTGTTCTTGTGCTTCGTCGGCATCCCAGTGCTGCCAGATATGCTTCGCATCTACGACTGTCACCACTGCATCTAGAGACAATTGACTTTGTAAATCTTCATCTACAAAAAATGTCTGAATCACTGGTGCAGGATCGGCTAATCCAGTTGTTTCAATTACTAAATGGTCAAATTTATCGCGCCGCTTCATCAAATTGCCAATGATGCGAATTAAATCGCCGCGCACTGTACAACAGATACAGCCATTGTTCATTTCAAATATTTCTTCATCTGCATCGATAATCAATTGATTATCAATACCCACTTCCCCAAATTCATTGACAATCACAGCAACTTTCTTGCCATGTTCGTAGGTGAGGATGTGATTGAGTAGAGTCGTTTTACCTGCTCCCAAATAGCCAGTTAGAACAGTAACGGGAACTGAATTGTTGATTACGTCAGCCACCATACTCTAAATTCCTCTTGTCTCACCTTATGGATAATCATTATCGCCTATGATAAATCTTTTTATATTTTTGTGCGAACTTACTATTATTTTGGGTTTCAGGAAAATAATCACATAATTTAATGACCAAACATTTTATTTTTATGCATCTGTAATAAGTAATAGATATTCAAAAGTTGGCTGGCAATATTGCATACAAGCCAACACCCTGCGGTAAGTCGCAGGTTAGTACCTTGACAATCTTACTACTAAAATGATAATCATTATCCAAGCAAAAAAAAATTATACTTTGATGGAGTAGCGTGGTGGTTTCAAAAAACACTATCGGTTTGAGAAAGCAATTAACTCAAGCAGGACAAGCATCTGCGTCTATTGCAGTCAGCTTTTTGGTCGTTGCGCCGTTGGTTTTATCTACCGCTTTAGCGCCAGCACAAGCAGATGATACTCATAATCATTCTGATGAAACGGGCTTTTACATTGGGTTAGATGGTTTGGAGGCTCTCTCTACAGGGACATACGCAGGTTTGGAGAACCCCAACTACAATCGTTTGACCCTTCTCTTTGCACACAGGAATGAAGACACACCTGAATCTAGCCATTTCCACGGTATTGGTACTTATAGCTACTCAGGTTCTTTAGATAACCCAACTATTAACCCAACCAATACAAATAACCGAATTCCTGAGTCTTACTCAGAACAACCGCCGCTAACATTATTACCTGGCACAGGGTTTTATACTGGTCGCTTGATTAGTACTCCAACAAATAAGGAATATAGCAATCTGACAATAGAACCTATAGCGTCTCTAAAAACTTCAAAAGAATTAGACAACCAGTATTTGTTCAATAGCTCTAATGGTCGTTGGCAGTCGTCTCTTGAGGGTGCAAATATTGGTTTACAATTAGCGTCAATTAGCAGTGGATTGAATATTGGCGATTCAGCAGGCGTTGATATTGTCAAGTCAGTCGGCGATATCTACACAATCGGCAGTGGTGATAATTTTTCGTTCACCCCTACTTTTTGGACTGATGCTGCTGCACCACTGGGAACTTATTCTGCATCATTCAAATTGGTGGATTTAGGCACTGATAATCACCGTATTCCTTTTAAAGAGTCTGGCACTTTCAATTTTGATTTTGAAGTCAAAGCAGTGCCTGAGTCATCAACTCTTCTTGGCCTTGGTATAGTCGGTTTCCTGGCGCTTTCTCTTTCTCGCTTGCAAAAACTTACTCGTAGTAGCTTGAACTAATTTTAATCTCGCACCAAGGTGCAAAACGATTCTTTGCGTCTTGGTGCGACGATTTAATTTTCTGAGGAGAACAAAAAATCTTGAACTGCTTCTAAAACAACTGCTGGGTATTCTTCATGTAGTCCCAGAGAACCAGGGATAACAACGCTTCTCACTTCTGGTAAGGCTGCCAAAGCGTTCATTTCTTCTCGTGATTTGGGGGGGCTAGATTCCCCAACTACTACCATGAGCGGTACAGTTAAAGACTGCACAAGTTCCAGAAAATCAGATTGTTCGTGTACAGCATCGAGATTACCAGTTACAAAGGCAGCAGATGCAAATCGCGCTCCTGGTTGTTGAGTTGTGTGCCATTTTTTCTCGATGAAACTGGGTGTAATTTTAGCCGCGTCAGTAAATACATGACGGCGATACATCAAACTTAAGAAGGATGGGGTAGTGTTGAGTTTGTAGAGAGCTTGACCAAGTATAGGCGATCGCACCAATCCTCTCACCATACCAGCTATTTGCTGACTTGCCCCCATTGTCGGCAAAGGCCCACGCCAAGTAGGAGCTAACAATACAATCTTTGAGAAAGCAGCCTGCTTGAGGGCTAATTGTAAAACGTAACTAGCAGCATGGCCAGCCGCTACCACAGTAATGGGAGTATTAAAAATAGCTTTGACAAAATCTTCGAGAAAGTGCTGATATATTTCTGGTCGGTAATTCAAGCTAGGGCGAGAAGATTCACCAAATCCAGGCCAATCTATGGCCACAACTTGAAAATTCGGAGCTAGTAACTTAGCAAGTTCGCCTACTTCCAAACGCGTCGAAACACTGCTGAAAGATGGTAATAACAATAGCGGTGAACCTTTACCAAGGGTTTCATAAACAACGCGCAATTGCTGATTTTCCCAATTCCAGAGATATTCTTGAACTACTCCACCAAAGCCAGTAGCAACAGAGGTAGATAATAAATTTGTTGACATGAGACTAAATTTTGGTAGTTGTACCTTATTTGTCAGTTGTTTTTTGTCAGTTGTCTTTTGCTAATGACCAATGACAAATGACAAATAACCAAGTTTAACTAGGCAAATCTAACTTACATTCCAATGCTTTCTTTTGCATGGTTTTAAAAATATTGTAAAATCCATTAGCACGGGAAGGTGTCAGGCTAACATTTAAACCTGTTTCTTGAATAAAATCTGGAGTAAGTTGCACAATCTCACTTGGCGTTAGTCCATGCAGTCCTTCAACCAGAAGACCTACTAATCCTTTGGTCAACTGGGAATCGGAATCGCCCTGAAACACAACCTTACCCTTATCCAAGGCTGCTGTGATATAAACTTGAGACACGCAACCAGGAACTTTATTTTCGGGTAATTTATCAGCTTCTGGGAACTCATTGAGCTTCTGAGCATACCAGATTAGCTGTTCATAGCGCCGCTTCGGTTCGGAAGCGCGTTGAAAGCGCTGGACAATTTTAGCAAGCGCAGGTGGCAAAGAATCTAGAGTTGAGGACATAACAGAAGCTGCAAATGATCGGTATCACTTTGAGTGTAGATTATCTTTAGAGCAATCGCGCCTCCGGTTCACCTTGGCATATCAGCTAGCTATAATATGTCAAATCTAGACAATTATTTCGTAGGCGCAGCCCGCCGTAGGCATCGCATTCATTTTCAGTCAGGTTTTTTAATGCGCCTAATTACAAAAACTTAATTTTTTTATAAGCAAATTCTAACAGTAACTCTATGGAAGTTACTGTTGTATCACTATAAGCTTACTGCTATTACGTAAGTATATAGAATGCATGAAATTTATGTATAGTTTGATTTTACTAATGGGATGCCTACGACGGTCTGCGCCCACGCACTTACAAAATTAGCTGCAATTAGCTTTTAACTAAACAGCTAGTACCGCAAGACGGAAGTCAAAAGTCAAAATGAATGAATATAGTGTAGGGGTTTCGTTGATTTGGAATGTGCTGTTTATTTACGCTCTGCTGTACTAGGTAATAATTAAAAATTAAAAACCAAAAAAAATTCTGATTTTTAATTTTTAATCTTTTTCCCTTAGGGATTAATTCGTAGTTTGTGCAGCTAGCATCTGCTTCAGCTTTTCTAATTCCGAAGCCCAACGAGGATCTGGACGAATAGCGTCTGAATCGGTGGTTGTGGTGCTGCTTTCACGAGAACCTCCGCCGCCACCTGAGCCACGGCGAGGTTTCTTAGAGCTTTTCTCGCGGCGGCTACCTTCTCTAGTAGGCATAGGAGTGGGGGTACTACTAGCAGCAGTAACTGGTTTGGGAGCTTGCTCCTCGCCCTCATCACCTTTTGTCCGAGGTAATGCCTTCTCTAGCTTAATAGGAGTATCTTTGAACATCTGACCGTTATACTTTTCAATAATTTCGTCAGCTTGTTCGTCGTTGTTGACTGTAAGAAAACCGAAACCACGGCATTTGCCAGTTTTACGGTCTTTAATTAATTTAGTAGTTACAGCATCACCTTCTGCTGCAAAAACTGCTTGCAGATCCTGACGATCTATTTCTTCTTTAGGCAAATTACCTATATATAGGCGAATGGACATGAACTATACCTCCAGAGTTAAATGAACATGGCAAGGCAAGAAAACAATAACTTGGCTTTGGCTTTTAATTAAATAGATGCTATTGACCAAGACTGCCATCAACCAATTTTTTTGCTCGAAACTGTTAACTTATACAACAATACAGTTTTTCGTCGGGATCAAGCTTGTTTAATCCAAAGGCCCACACTATGGTGAGCTAATAACACCTTAATTCTAAGAATTGTAAATTTAATAGCCTATTGCCTGCTAAAGTACACGCTTTCTTCCATGCCTTTTTCGCAGAATCTAATACCATTCCTTACATTACCACGGTATTTTCTACGTAGCTAGTTTAGCGCATACATTTCCGACGTTAGTATTATTGCATCGTAACATAAAACACATTTTTTTATTCAAGGGGGCATATTTTGAAACAAAAACCAGCCGATGGCTGGTTAATTTCCTGCTGTGTTAGGAGGATAAAAAGGTATGGAGCGGGGGAAAGCATCCGAATTCATAACTAAGCTGTAGCGCTGAGTTACATCGGCTGCTATTGTTTGTGTAAATAAATGTAACACTTTTAAAGAAAACCTGCAACTTTTCTTTACATTCCAATTTGTCCTTTGTCCCTTGCCAATGACCAATGACCAATGACCAATGACTAACCAGTGAGAAAAACGTATGCGCCCCAAGCCTGTGCTGCAACTGCCAAAAAAGTAGACCAAATGGGATGAGGGCTATGAATAGCTTTACCACTTTGAGTTTCCAGAGTTTGGATATCGATCCAAGGTGTTGCTCCTCGACGGAACCAACCTGTAACGATAATTTGCCTACCGATTAAATCCTGGTGATTGATTGACTGTCCTAGCCAAGAAACGTGGTGTAATTTTACTAAACCTGCGCTGGATTGAAGGATTAAATCTTGCGCTAGGGAATTGCTAGTACCTTGACGACCTAATAATTTACCTACAAGCCGCACGCTGATGCTATCAATTGGTAAGGCAGAAGGGTCAGCTAACAGGTTGGGTAAGTAATCGTCAGTTTGCACAGTAGCAGGTTTAATATCGGGGAAAAAAGAATTAATCCGCATCACTGTACCGATGCTAAAGCCAATCAGAAGGCAGCCTGTAATGAAAGACCAATCTTCATATATCCACTTTAGATTTAAAAACTTGAGTGTGAATGCTAGTTGCCAAGTTAGCCAAACTAAAGCTGCAAACAGAACCCCTAAAGGAATTCCCAACCAGGGAGCGATTTGTAATAAGAAAGACTGACGTCTAACCTTAGATGGTTCACTAGCAAAATGTAGTTCGGTGTCCAGATGCCAGTGACGGGCTATTTGGCAGAGGCGTTTGATGCGATCGCCCATTAAAGGATGACTATTATTAATCGTAAACCATTGGCGATAGGGATTGGCAGTATCCCACTTCAAAAAGGCTTCAAAAGATAGATTGCTGGCAATAGTTCCCAAAGAAAGGCTCTGTTGGTGGCTCACTGGTGTCAGGAGATTTAAGCTTTCTAGTTGCCAACTGGTCCGTTCCTGTTTTTGGATATCAGCTGCAATGCCAATAGCAATTTTGAGTAAAGCGCGAATCAGAGCATTGGGATTACCAGTGATTTCTGATGCGACGCGATCGCTATAATAAAGCCGCAACCGCGACAACCACAATGCAGTCCCAGTCAGTAAACACCAAACTCCGTAAAAGAGACTAGCCAAAATTGTCACCGGCCAGCGCCAAATACCTGATATTTTGCCTCCCAACTCCGACACTTGCTGATATAGCTTATGAGTTGGTAATGTCACCAGCAGCAACAAAGACATCACAGCAAAATCCCAGTGAGCAATATGCCCTAGCTGGGTGGCGTAAATAACGGCGATTTCATCATCAGCTAGTTGCTCTAATAACCCTTGACTAACAACAATCCTGGCATTACGTGGTAAACTACCATAAGTCAGGATAATTGGTGCAGCCATTGGTAAAATCCGCAGTTTGGGTAACGACCAGTGCCTCTGTTGGCAACAACGTTGTAGCACTCGAACAGCTTCGCGGCTATGGGCATTCAATACATCTTTGGGAAATTCTCGCTGACCATACAAGTTCGCCAATAGCATATCCAGCAACCAAGGTGATACTCCGATTAAAATCACCAATAGTATTAGCAACACTTGAGTAGGATCGCGGTATAAAAACTGAAATGGTTCCAGATAAGGTAGTTTAACTAAAGTCTGGTTGATGAATCCAAATGCTAACTTGAGGATTTCTCGAATTACCCAAAACAGGGCAATAAATGTTCCTGCTGTCAGCAACCGCAAAGGAATTAATTTCGGTTTTCGTAGAGGTTGCCATGCTTTGGCACGTTGTGCTTGTCGCCAATAAATAACGCCGAATAATTTAGCTTGAGTGCGGGTTACAGAACCCATGAAACCGCTTAGAGGGACACTAGGTGGTGGAGGCGGTGGTGGTGTCGCTATTGTAGCTTTGAGTTTAGCTAGTGGCACCATCGGCGGGGTGTCATCGCTCTTGGGTTCTACTACTTGATCTTTTTCTTTTGGCTGTTCCTCTAATGTAGAAGTTACTGGAGGAGAATCTGGAGTTGAATTATCAAAAGCAACGAATCCAGTTTCTACATTTTTTGATTCTTGATCGCGTTTTTTACGTTTTGTTAGGTGTTCGAGAGCGCGTGTTGCCCACTCTTGAACTTGCGGATTGTTACTCTCAATGAGATTTTGGGAAATAGCGATCGCTTTGGAGGCTTCGCCACTGCGAGCATAAGCCATTACTAAACCAACCTGGGCTTGTAAGCTAGCAGTCCCATTGCTTTGGCTGCTAGCAATAGGTTCTAGTTGAGCGATCGCTGTTTGGTAATTTCCCTGCTTGAGGGCAATTAAACCAGCCTCCAAAGACGATTTGGCATGTGAAGGCATACAAATTCTGGCACTCCAATCTCTTCTATGTGATCCACGTTTGTGCAAAAGCGCGAACCTCGGATGCCGTGGAACTCAACCGCGCCCAAGTTTTGCTTGTCAAGTGAATGATAAAGATTGAATCCAGGATTCAAGAGTAGGCAGTGGGTCTTGCGGGTTTCCCCCATGAACAACTGCCGTTCAGAATTCAGTTGTGTCTTCTGTAGGACTAATTCTGAATTCTAGATTCTGTATTCTCTGTATTCTTGTTTATTTCTCCACTGGTTGTTGACTAGAAAATACTGGAGCGATCGCGCTTAATTTTAACTCTGGATGGTCGCCCAGTAATTGTTGACAATTCCATTCATTGCGGAATAGCAACACCGGTCGTCCCATGCTGTCTTTAACTGTAGTGGTATTGAATATTCGTCCCACCTTTTCTAATGCTTCCCAACCACCTTCAACCCAACGGGCGACACTATAGGGCAATAAATCTAATATGGTTTCTACACCATACTCGTTTTGTAAGCGAAACTGCACTACCTCGAATTGCAACTGACCCACCGCCGCCAAAATTGGATCGCGCTTGGCTTCATCAGTTGAATACATAATTTGCACAGCACCTTCTTCTCGTAATTCCGCAACGCCTTTTTGGAATTGTTTAGACTTCGAGGGGTTGGGATTCCTCAGAGATGCAAACAGTTCCGGCGAAAAATACGGAATCCCCTCATATTCGAGCTTTTGTCCCGTGTAAATTGTATCTCCGATCGCAAAAACACCGGGATTGTTCAAACCGATCACATCGCCAGGATAAGCCACATCAATCGATTCTCGCTCTTGAGCAAAAAGTTTTTGCGGGCGAGACAGACGGATAGGTTTACCGATGCGGGCGTGATTCACCATCATATCTTTTTCAAACTTACCAGTGCAGACCCGGATAAATGCGACCCGATCGCGATGCTTCGGGTCCATATTCGCTTGCAGTTTAAAGACAAACCCTGAAAATTCCGGGTATGTAGGAGCAACTTCACCTACACTGCTGTAATGAGAACCGGGTTTAAGGGCATAGTCGAGGAAGTACTTGAGGAATAACTCTACCCCAAAGTTAGTCATGGCGCTACCAAAGAACACAGGCGTCATTTTGCCTTCGTGTACCAGCTGCAAATCTAACTCTGGCCCAACTCCTTCTAACAGTTCTAAATCATTTTTCAGTTGGTAGTAGAGGTCTTGTTCTAGCTGTTCTTCTATTCTCGGATCACCTAACTCGACTATGGTATCACGGGCCTCTCGGCTGCCGTGGGCGCTGCGTTCAAACAAGTGAATTTGTTGCTGATGCCGATCAAAGATACCTTTAAAGCGATCGCCCATACCAATTGGCCAGTTGACTGCATAGGTTTGCAATCCCAATTCTTGCTCAATTTCATCCAACAGTTCTAGAGGTTCTCTTCCTGGGCGATCGAGCTTGTTGATAAATGTAAAGATCGGGATACCCCGCAACTTACACACTTCAAACAATTTGCGGGTTTGGGGTTCCAAACCTTTTGCTGCATCAACTAACATCACTGCATTATCGGCGGCAGCAAGGGTGCGATAAGTATCTTCACTGAAATCTTGGTGTCCGGGCGTGTCTAATAAATTTATTTGACAGTCTTGGTATTCAAATTGCAACACCGTAGAGGTAATGGAAATGCCCCGTTGTTGTTCCATAGCCATCCAGTCAGAGGTAGCCTTACGCTGTGCCCGTCGCGCCTTAACCGCGCCAGCTTCGTGAATTGCACCTCCGTATAGGAGTAGTTTTTCTGTTAGTGTAGTTTTACCCGCATCGGGGTGAGAAATAATCGCAAAGTTGCGGCGAAGTTCAACTGCTTGAATAAGTTCAGACTGAAGTTCAGTAGACATAAGTGTATTTGTTTGTTAGCTAACTTAATTTTTTCTATTCTGGCAAGTCTTTTAATCTTAAGACAACGATGCTCGTGATAGGGTCGTAATATAACCAACAATCTAAACTAATAGGAGAAAGAAATGTACGACACAGACAAACGAAAGCTTCTATCTGGCTTATCGCATGGAGCCATTTTCCTTAGCACAACGCTGATATCTGTAGGTATACCTATCGCCATACTATTTGTATCTGATGATCCTGTTGTTAAAGAAAACGCTAAAGAATCCATCAATTTCCACTTTAATGTCTGGCTTTATGGAGGAATTCTAGGAGCGCTATTTTTTCTATTAGGCTGGTTAGTGTTACCTCTATTAGTGCTGGGGCCACTAGCAGGTATCGGGTATTTATTGCACTGGGGATTAACAATTTGGGCACTCATCAAAGTTTTCAGCAATCCTGATGTACCCTTCCGTTATCCCTATATTTTCCGAGTTTTCTAGCACAAATTATCATTGGGCATTGGGCATTGGTAACTGTCAGTTGTTGACGTTTACCTCTGTGCGACTTCGCGTTTAAATTTCAACCCTCAATTTGCCAAGATTTTGCCAACAGACAGTCTTATCATTTTGAATTTTGAATTGCTTACTATGTTGTTTCTTTTCCAGTCCGTCGGATAGGCGCAACCAAGCTGTAGAATACAAAATTGCCCTACAACTTGATTAAGAGTAGGGCAAAGGACAGTTAAGCACTGTTTGTAGTCTGTCCGATGGCAGGAAAATTTTAGCCTGCTTTTGTGACGCTTTGTTTTGTGTCCATTAGCGTTGTTTTTCTTTATAAAATTTTATGTTTCCTATACATCGCCCCCGTCGTCTGCGTACTCAGCCTCAACTGCGCCGGATGGTTCGTGAAACTGTTTTGACAACCAGCGATTTAATTTACCCACTATTTGCTGTACCGGGTGAGGGAATCGCTAACGAAGTTAAATCAATGCCCGGAGTCTACCAACTTTCGGTAGATAAAATTGTCGAAGAAGCAAAAGAAGTTTATGACTTAGGAATTCCTTCTATTATTTTATTTGGGATTCCGGCTGATAAAGACGTGGATGCCACTGGCGCTTGGCATGATTGCGGAATTGTCCAAAAAGCAGCGAATGCGGTAAAAGTAGCAGTGCCAGATTTGATTGTAATTGCTGATACTTGTTTATGTGAGTACACCAGTCACGGTCATTGTGGTTATCTGCAAGTTGGTGATTTAACAGGACGAGTTTTAAATGACCCAACTTTGGAATTGTTGAAGAAAACAGCAGTTTCTCAAGCAAAAGCCGGTGCCGATATCATTGCGCCTTCTGGCATGATGGATGGGTTTGTCCAGGCAATTCGTGTAGGTTTGGATGAAGCCGGATTTCAAGATACGCCAATTTTGTCTTATGCTGCTAAGTATGCTTCGGGTTACTATGGTCCATTTCGGGATGCAGCAGACTCTACACCGCAATTTGGGGACAGAAGAACTTACCAAATGGATCCAGGTAACGTCCGCGAAGCAATTAAAGAGATTGAATTGGATATCGCCGAAGGTGCTGATATGCTCATGGTTAAACCAGCCTTAGCATATATGGATATTATCTGGCGGGTGAAGGAAGCCAGTAACTTACCAGTTGCCGCTTACAATGTTTCTGGGGAGTATTCGATGGTGAAAGCTGCCTCTCTCAATGGTTGGATTGATGAAGAGCGGGTGGTTATGGAAACTTTAACTGGATTTAAACGGGCTGGTGCAGACTTGATTTTGACTTATCATGCTAAAGATGCAGCGCGATGGTTAAAGTAGGCTAGGCATATTGAATAGTAATTTAGGGGGAAATCTCACGCAGAGGCGCGAAGACACAGAGTTGTGTCTTCGCGCCTCTGCGTGAGATTCTTTGTTTATGGCTAGTGCAGCAACTTGATGCTAGAGAGCAACTGCGTCAAGAGTTACTGAATAAAACAGCACCCACAACCGCAATCCAAAAGCTCGAAAAAGAAATTGCAACTCCCGCATTCGACGAACAACGTTCTGCCTTAGAACGTTCTGCCAAAAATCTTAACCGCGACGGTTGGGGACGACTTGATGGTACTCGCCAAGAAGCAGAGACAATTCTCCAACTCGTCTCGCCAAAAGATAGCCTACAAGCTTTTGATTTTGATGCTAACTACAACTGGGTAACTAACCCACAACTAAGTCAATACCGCATCATTCATTTTGCAACTCACGGCTTTGCCAACACCAGCAACCCATAATTATCAGGCATTGTACTTTCGTTGGTAGACAAACAAGGTAAGCCCCAAAGAGGTTATCTGCGGCTCAACGATATCTTCAATCTGAATTTACCCGCCGAGTTGGTGGTGTTGAGTGCCTGTGAAACTGGGCTAGGTAAGGAAGTTCAGGGGGAAGGGTTGGTAGGTTTGACAAGAGGATTAATGTATGCAGGTTCACAAAGAGTAGTGGTGTCTTTATGGAAGGTTAACGATGAGGGAACTAAAGAATTGATGAGCGAATTTTATCGCCAAATGTGGCAGCAAGGTAAATCTCCTATTGCTGCTCTGAGAGATGCACAACTGTATTTGTGGGAACATAAAAATTGGCAAGAACCCCGTTATTGGGCTGCTTTCACTCTGCAAGGTGAATGGCGAAATAATTTGTAATTCGTAATTTGTAACTTGTAATTAATGATGAATTGGCAACTATTGATTAACAAAGGAGTTCTAACAATGACTAAAAAGCATATCTACAAAAATTTTTTTGCTCTCTTTTTCGCTGCAATTATTGGTGCGATAACTTTGGGCGGTTGGGTATCAGTTGATGGTTATTCTTTGTTGGCTACTCTGGCGATTTTCTAAGTGATATTACAGAGATAGAGGTTGAGCTCGTTTGCCAGAGTGAGAGGTGATCGCTGATAAAATTTGAAGAGCTTAAGCTTGCTTTCGTAGTCTTTCTAGGTTCTGTTGATGCAATTCTGGGAAGTTTTCTAAATCATCTATTGACTGTGGCGCAGGGAAGATTACAGCGTCTTCAGAGGTAAATCTATCTAAATAAGTTTGAAAAGCTTCATCATCTTCTCTGTGGTCAAGGATATATTGACGCAATTGGGCACGGGGCATTGTCATAAAATCTGGCTTACTCATACATATCTCCACTTCCCGTCTAGGTAAATTATAATTTCATTTTCTTCACCAGCGAGAATTACAACATTTTTTGTTCGTTCATCGATTCGCACCAAAAACACAGGTAAATACATTTTAGTAGCCCAAAAACTGAAGATAAACAACGTTTTCAATTGTTCTACAGTAGGCATATTTAAATTATTGCTACAACAGATTTTTTACTTTGGTGTGAATTTCAGTCAGATTCAGTATCTTTCAACTAGGAAGTTTTCTAAACACATTTTATGCAGATTGTCTCGGTGATAGTACAGAAATAGAGGATTCCTTCTTTGCCAGAGGCAGAGGCGATCGCTCATAAAACCTCTAAAATTTAAATAGCTTTGATCTAGTTATGGCAATTACTCGCTCTATGCTTAGGGCGATTCGTTTAAAAAACCAATCTCTAACTAGTGCGATCGCTCACGGTATTTGCGACAGCAGCACGATAAAATTCTAAAACCATAATCGTACTAAAAGGTCTAAATGGCAGAAACATTATTCTTCAACGCCTTACGGGAAGCCATTGATGAAGAAATGGCGCGTGATTCCAGCGTATTCGTTCTCGGTGAAGACGTAGGACACTACGGCGGTTCCTACAAAGTTACTAAAGACCTGTACCAAAAATATGGCGAACTCCGCATTCTAGACACCCCCATCGCTGAAAACAGCTTCACTGGCATGGCAGTGGGAGCAGCGATGACTGGCTTGCGCCCCATCATCGAAGGCATGAATATGGGCTTTTTACTACTCGCCTTCAACCAAATATCCAACAACGCCGGGATGCTGCGCTATACCTCTGGCGGTAATTTTAAAATTCCAATGGTAATTCGCGGCCCTGGCGGTGTAGGACGGCAGCTAGGCGCAGAACATTCCCAGCGACTAGAAACCTACTTTCAAGCTGTGCCAGGGTTGAAGATTGTTGCCTGCTCCACACCAAGAAACGCTAAAGGACTACTAAAATCTGCTATCCGCGATGATAATCCTGTGTTGTTCTTTGAACACGTTTTACTTTACAACTTGAAAGAAGATTTACCAGAAGAAGAATATTTGCTACCTCTGGATAAAGCAGAAATGGTGCGTGAGGGTAAAGATGTCACAATTATTACTTATTCTCGAATGCGGCATCATGTGCTTCAAGCCGTAAAAACTCTTGAAAAACAAGGATATGATCCAGAAGTTATCGATTTAATATCTCTCAAACCATTAGATTTTGATACCATTGGTACATCAGTAAGAAAAACCCATAAAGTCATTGTTGTGGAAGAATCCATGCGAACTGCCGGCATTGGAGCAGAAGTCATCGCCTCAATAAACGATCGCTTATTTGATGAATTGGATGCGCCAGTACTACGGCTTTCTTCCCAAGATATCCCCACACCTTACAACGGCAACCTGGAACGATTAACAATCATCCAACCAGAGCAAATCGTGGAAGCTGTAGAAAAAATGGTAGCTTTGCGAGTCTAGGAAATAGGGAATAGGGAATAGGGAGTAGGGAATAGGGAAGAAATTCAACCCCTACTCTCTACTCCCCACTCCCCACTCCCCAACTCATAACTCCATAAAAGAGCGCTATTATAGCCTTTGTCAGTTGCGAGTTATGGTATGCAAAGACAACGATCGCTATTAATTTTGATTTTAGTCCTGGTAATCGCCGCAATTACGGTGATTGCCACAATTCCAATTCCCTTGGGACTAGACTTGCGCGGAGGCTCACAGTTAACGATTCAGGTGAAACCATCAGCAGAAATTCCTGAAATCACCGACCGAGAATTGGAAGGTGTGAAGAGAGTTGTCGAAGGTCGGATTAATGGTCTGGGTGTTTCTGAACCAGTAATTCAAACAGTCGGCACAGATAAAATATTAGTACAACTGCCAGGGGTCAATAATCCAGAGCAAGCTGAACGGGTGCTAGGAGGGACGGCGCAGTTAGAGTTCCGTACCCAAAAGCCAAATACAGAAACTCAACTGTTTGCTTTCCAGGCATCTAGGGTCGAATTGAAAGCCAAGCAAGAAGAGTTGAGAAAGAGTACTGACAAAGCAGCAATTGTCAAAAATCAAGAAGATTTACAGAAAAATAATCAAGCGATCGCTGAATTGTTTGAAAGCACCAATCCACCGCTAATTGGCAAATACCTCAAGGATGCTTATGGTGAACCCACTCAAGGCGACAACTGGAACGTTGCTATTCGCTTCGACCAAAAGGGTGGTGAACTGTTTGCCAATTTGACGAAAAATCTTGCCGGTACTGGGCGGAGCATTGGTGTTTTTCTGGACAATGAACTGATCAGCGCTCCTACTGTAGGTATAGAATTTGCCGCTACTGGTATTACTGGTGGCTCTGCCGTAATTACAGGAAGGTTTACTGCCCAACAAGCCAATGACTTAGGTGTGCAGTTACGTGGTGGCGCATTACCCGTACCAGTAGAAATTGCCGAAATCCGCACTGTTGGGGCAACGCTGGGTAAAGACAGTATTACTAGCAGTATCTACGCTGGTATTGGCGGTCTGACTTTAGTATTAGTATTTATGGTAGTGTACTATAGACTACCAGGACTGATTGCCGATATAGCACTTTTGATCTACGCCCTGCTAACTTGGGCTACATTTGCTTTGTTGGGTGTCACCCTAACCCTGCCAGGAATTGCGGGTTTTATCCTCAGTATTGGGATGGCGGTGGATGCAAATGTGCTAATTTTTGAGCGGACGCGGGAAGAATTGCAAGCAGGCAAATCCCTATATCGCTCTGTAGAATCTGGTTTTTACCGTGCCTTTTCCAGTATTTTAGATGGCAACGTGACTACAGTCATTGCTTGTGCTGCATTATTCTGGCTGGGGGCTGGTTTGGTGAAAGGCTTCGCCCTAACTTTGGCTTTGGGTGTAGCAGTGAGTATGTTTACAGCAATTACCTGTAGTCGCACCTTGATGTTTTTAGCAATTACAATTCCTACACTCAAGAAACCAGAACTTTTCTGTCCGAACCTGCCAAGATCAAATAAGGCAGAGGTGGTCCAATGAGACTAAGTATTAACAAATCGCGATCGCTTTGGTGGGCTATTTCTAGTGCCGTCATTCTTGCTGGTATCATCTCAATGGTGATTTCTTGGCAAAACCCGAACATCAAAGCACCCCTACGCCCCAGTTTGGATTTTGTCGGTGGTACACGATTGCAGTTTGAACGCGATTGTACCAAACCCGGTAACTGCGACCAGCCAATTGATATCAATGTCGTCCGGGAAGTAGCTAAAGCACAGGGTTTGGGTGATAGCAGCATCCAAATTATCGCTGATAGAGGCACTGGTGCAGAAAATGGGATATTAATTCGCACAAAAAACTTGGATACCGAGCAACGTACCAACTTGCAAAATGCCTTAAGCGAAAAGGTCGGTACTTTTGACGAGCAAAAAAACCAATTTGACACGGTTGGCCCTACTCTGGGGGGAGAGCTGTTTAGGTCTGGGGTAATAGCTTTAATAGTTTCCTTTGCAGGCATCATAATCTACTTGACCTTCCGGTTCCAGTTAGATTATGCAGTGTTTGCGATCGTTGCGCTATTACATGATGTCTTTATCACAGCAGGGATTTTTTCGATTTTTGGTTTAGTACTGGGTACTGAAGTAGATAGCCTGTTCATCGTTGCTCTACTGACGATTACAGGTTTCTCAGTCAACGATACAGTGGTGATTTACGATCGCATTCGGGAAACCCTCAAGACGAATCCCAACGGAGCGATCGCTGACATTGTAGATGATGCAGTTAACCAAACTTTAGGACGCTCAATCAACACAACCTTTACCACAATGCTGTCATTGTTTGCTATCTTTCTGTTTGGCGGCGAAACTCTGAAAAACTTTGCTTTAGCTCTAATTATTGGCTTTACAGCGGGGGCTTATTCAAGTATTTTTATCGCCAGTACTCTTCTAACTCTGTGGCGAGAGCGCAACGGTCAAGCAACTATGGCAGTCAGTAGTGAGTCGATTGATACATCTGCTGGTAACTAATCATTGGGCATTGGGCATTGGTTAATAACCAATAGTTATTCTTCCCCTGCTCCCTCATCTTCCTCATCCCCCACCTTCCCACAGCCTATGGATCAATCCGAACAATCGTCAATAACTGACCCATCCTTTGCTCAACAAGTACAAAGATTGCACAATCTGACAATATATGGCAGGTGGCTATTTGTCGGCTGTCTATGGCTCACCATTGCACCTGTTAGTTTGTGGGGTCTACGTGCAGAAATTTCTCTTTGGCAGCAATATTTTACCTGGGTAGCGGTGCGATATGGACTCTTCTATAATCCACTGTCTACCTTCGGTTTAGCGTTTTGTATTGGAATGACTGCTGCTGTTTTAGTTTGGCAAAGTCGGAATATCTTACTTGGAATACCACCCGAGGAAAAACAACGTTTAGAAAAACAAGTGTATCGGATACGTCAGCAGGGGCCAACTCATCCTCTATGGAAGTGGGTTTGTCATTAAACTTTCTTTCTCATTGCATATATATGTACACGTACAGCAATTTTTAGCAAAATATCACTTAACTATACAAAAATAGTGCTAGTGCTAAAGGTGGATGCCATAAATGAACGAGTCTCAGATTCAATTTAGCGAACATCTCGGCTGCGCCAAAGGCGATGTCTACGACGGGCTATGCCTAGGCAAGTCTGAAATTGACCTTTATCAACTCCAAGAACTATTAAATGTTTCAGCTTTCTGGGCAAAAGGTCGCAATATTGAGGATTTAGGTATAGCTATTGCCAACAGTGAGCCAGTGATTTCCGTCTCCGATCGCGATCGACTCATTGGCTTTGCTAGAGCAACATCTGATGGTATATATCGCGCCACAATTTGGGATGTTGTGATTCATCCAGATTATCAAAGTAGTGGGTTGGGAAGCAAGTTAGTAGAAACTGTTTTGAGTCATCCCCGGATGAGACGGGTTGAGCGAGTTTACCTGATGACTACTCACCAGCAGGGATTCTACGAAAAGATTGGTTTTAAACCCAACACCACCACTACGATGGTGCTACACAACCTAACTAACCCTGCTTTCATTTCTGCTACAGAAGTTCAGCTTCAGGAATCACTAGGGGGATAGAAATTTGTAGTCTGGTTAAGTGCTGAGATGTTTCTTTAGCGATCGTCGAGGGCAGAATTTCTAACTTTCCTCCCATAACTTCCACCAGAGTCTGATTGATTAATAGCCTCATTCCTGGGGAAAGAGCAGCATTTCCTTGATCAATCTGGGTCGGCTGATCTTCAGATTTGATCAAATCAATCGGTTCGCTCCAGGTTATGGCATGGGTTGGTATATCCAACCAAATGTTTACAAAATTACTTGTAGGCACAGTGCTGCTGGAAATACAGATACTGCCTTCCTCCATTTGAGCAATGGCAGTGTCTATTAAACTTATCAATATTTGGCGGAGCCACAGATAATCTGCCAAAACATAAATTTCTGGGTCTGCGGGTAATAATTGCAAGGGAAAATTGCGATTGGCCGCCAGCATATAAGTTAAGTTATGAACCTCTTGCAAAACTTGAGCTAACGGTCTAGGCTGAATATCTAATTTATTAGTACCGTGTTCAGTTCTAGCAACGTTAAGAATTTCATCCATCAGCTTGAGTAGCTTCAGCGTTCGCTCGTTAGCTTGGGCAATAAATTCTCGCTCTTCAGCAGGGTCTTCACACAAATCCGACAAAATTAACTGATGCAAGCCGATCAGACCACTGAGAGGCGATCGCAATTCATGGGTAGTTCGCGCCAAAAAACCAGCTTTAAACTGGCTCATTTCTCTTGCCATAAGGTATGCCAGCTGTGTTTGCTGTAACTGTTGTGATATTGGTGGCATATCTTCTTGATCTAATGGCGCTACTGGAGATGAGCTAGATGAAACATTTGACGATGCCTGCGGCGGGCGTAGCCATAGCGTAAATAACTGACGGAAAATAATACCTAGTGTTATTCCTGCTCCTAGATATATCCAGTTGCTCCAATTCATAATCTGGCAATTATTAACTTGTTAATTGACCACAACAGCGCAAACTAAAGTTACAAATTTCTCTGTTGTTAAAATCAGGAAAACAACATTATAGCGACCTATATTTGGTTATCACTCGAAATATCTAACTTGATCGCACCTTGCCGTAAAATCTGCCAATTTGTTCCTGTCCATTTAGCAACGGTGGAAGGTATACCCAGCCCCGGTATTTCACCCTGGTATTCTGTTGTTGCTATCAGAACGTTGGGAAACTGAGCCTCAATTTCTGCCATACTTTGCAAAGGCGGCTGACCAGAAAAATTGGCGCTAGTAGTAGCAAGTGGGCCTGTTTGCGTCAAAATAGTTTGAGCGATCGCACTGTTTGGGACTCGAATACCAATTGTTGTTGGGTCGGTGGGGTTCATAACTTTTGGCACGCGATCTGAAGCTGGTAAAACTAACGTCAGCCCTCCTGGCCAATATTTATCTGCTAATTGTTGCCAAACTTTATACTCGTTCTCATCACCTTTAACATACAGCCATAAATCTTCAGCACTAGCAGCCATCAAAATCAAAGGTTTGTCTTGACTGCGTTGCTTTGCCGCAAAAATTAATGCTGCTTTTTCTGGTATCGCTGCAAGTGCAGGAACAGTATCCGTGGGAAAGCTCACTAAAAGACCAGTGCGTGCGCCACTAATTAGATTTGTTAGAGAAACTTGTGTCATTTTTATGGGTTTGGGCATAGGGCATTTTTCCTACGCGCTATGCCCCATGCCCTATTTCCTAACTTTTATAAGCAAGGGCAAAGCGTTCAATTCCAGCTAAATCAGGGTAAATTTGAATTTTACAATAGCTACCTTGATTTTGCAAAAGTTCTCGCACTGCATCTGCCTGTCCTGCCATCATCTCAATTAACCACACGCCACCAGGTTGCAAATAGCTGGGAGAAATTTCTATCAAATGGCGAATGCAATCTAAGCCATCAGTACCACCATCCAAAGCTAGATGTGGTTCATGGTTAACTACTTCTAGTTGCAGGGTAGGTAAGGTACTGGTGGGTATGTAAGGGGGATTAGACACCATACCACTGAATTGACCTTTTAAAAATGTCAGTGGCTCCCACCAAGAACCTTGATAAAATTTAACCCGGTCAGCAAAACCTAAATTATGGACGTTGGTTTGGGCGATCGCCAGAGCTTCTAAACTGTAATCCACTGCATGAATTGTTGCTTTTGGCAAGACATCTGCTAAACCCAAAGCGATCGCTCCACTCCCAGTGCCTAAATCAGCCCAGTGTCCTGAAGCATTATTAGCAGATGCTAAAGCTAAATCAATTAAGCATTCTGTCTCTGGTCTGGGAATCAAAACCGCACTCGACACTGCAATTTGAAAGTTACGCCAAGGTGTAACTCCGGCAATATACTGCACTGGTAAGCGGTCATGTAATCGCCTCTGCCACAGATGGTCTAACTCTTCTAGAGGCAATTGCAGCTGAATTTGGGGCCAGTTTTTATAAGACTCCAAACGCAGTGCCAAGCGGTCTAACCCAGCAACTTCGAGCAGCAACCAATCTACCTCGGCAGGCGGGACATCAGTAGCGATCGCTGCTTGGAGAGCAGTATTGCGCCACTGCCAAAGTTGTAAACCAGATATCAGATGCTTCTCCCCCATGCCTCAACCTTAGATTGCATAACCGTTATTTTTTCGGAGCGGGCGCAGCAGCAGGCTTGGCAGCTGGAGGTTGATTCGGTGCAAGCGAGCGAATAAAATTGATTGACTCCCGCGACGGGTAGAGAACAATTTTATTTATACTAGGGTCGGTACTGCTATTCAAAGCCTCCATAACACCATACAAATCCACCACCTGAATTTCAGTGTTATTTGCTTCCTTTGGCACGGCTTTTTTGAATTCATCTAACAGAGCCGATGCTTGCTCTTTCTCAAAAAAGAAAGGGATATACCGTTCTTTGCCGTTGGGGACAGGAATCGTCAAATAGCTATTATCTTTCTTAAATTTGGGTACAAATAAGGGAATACCATTAAATTGCTCCCCTTTTTTACCATTTTGATTCAGCATACTTGTTGCTGAAGCTACCTGTGCTTGCGTCGGTACTAAAGTATAAATTACAGAGTCTGATTTCTTTTTGCCTTCTTGGACTATTTTATAGTAGTCTGCCAAGGACAAAGGTCTTACCTGTAGGGTGCTTGCCAACTGAGGGTTTTCTTTCTTAAGCCGATTGTCAAGGAATTTTTGAGCATCTTGCTTGCTAATAAAAAATCCCACTTGCGAGATTGGCTTAGATTCATTATTCCTCGAAAGAACAACGAATTCGCCTTTGGGATTGGTGAGCGTGAATACAGGTACTTCTTGGAGCTTTTTCACTACCTGATCTTGTGGCAACGCGATCGCCTCTAAATTGCCTATTCCTGGTAGATTGCCTATTCCTGAAAGCCCCGTTAAAAATACACTGCCAGCTATACCCAATGTTGCGCCCAAGCGAATAAATGATTTCATGACTGCTCCTCGCATCAATAGTCCACTTAAAATTAAACAAATGGTTGGATTTGCACACCATCAACTAGCTTTAGTTATATAGCAATCTATTTCAATTGTAAAAAATTCATTGTGCGCGTTGAGGTTGAGTGTTAACTGTGAGGCAGCCCGGTCTTGTTGTTCCAACAAAGAGGGACTGCCGAACCCGGAGGGTCAACGGTCAAAATCTATGTTCCACAACTATTTAGGGTTGCTATAGTAGCTAGCGTTTTGAAAAATTGACTGTCCTAAAGTTGTGTTTTTCTCGATTTCGTTTTGCTATTCACTAGGAAATGCTGTAGATGCCTATTATATGTCTTTTCAAACAGTGAAACTTTCTCTGTTTCTCGACCTTGGAGATGATAAATGCCATTTTATCGGCTTTCTCTAATATCGGGTGACGGGATTACTTAATCAATCGTTCCATCGCGCTTGCTTTAATATCTTCTCAAATCTATACAAAGCTTAGTATCAGAAATATCTTACCGCTTAAAATCGGAATTTACCTGTTAGCCTTCAACGGCTAACCCAATACTATAACAGGCAATTTGTTATTTTTTGTAAAAATGTACAATCTAATTGCACATTTTAGCAAGACAATTTTAGTGAATTGCCTTAGACGTTAAATATATATTACTTAAATCGGGATGACAGGATTTGAACCTGCGGCATCCTGCTCCCAAAGCAGGCGCGCTACCAAGCTGCGCTACATCCCGTTTCCACTTATCTACTTTTCGGGGTTTGGTTTTAATTCCCCATCAAAGCGATCGCGCTTTATCAAAAGCATTAAGGTAACTATATCACATCAGACGGCTTATGCCTAATCTTTTTATCCTTTGCCAAAGACAAGATAGATTACATTGTTATGATAAAGGTTTTTTGCCGACTTAGTTTTACAAGATAATTATACTTGCGCCTTCGTCGGCAGAAAAAAGCATAACTACATCAAAATAATAGATTTTCACCATTTGACCTGATTTTCTTGGGCAAATCGGGTTTTATTTTGATTAAGCGCTAGTGAGGATACCAGAACATACCTTTAATGCCTTCTGGATCAGCCATAAACCCCATAGTTCGGTAGAAATCTACAACATGGGGATCGGCGAAGAGAGTAACATTACTAATTTCTTCACTTCTAAGTTTTTTGAGAACGTATTTCATTAGTGCCTTACCCAGTCCTTGACTTTGAAAGTCTGGGTGAACCACCACATCCCAAATAGTGGCATTAAACGCGTGATCTGAGGTAGCGCGGGCAAAACCAATGAGCCGCTTTTGGTTTCCTCTCACCTGCCACATTGAGGCGACAAGAAAACTATGCTCAATAGCTTTTTTCACTTTTCTTAGAGGACGACGCGACCAACCAACTGCATCACAGAGTTCTTCTAGCTCATACAGGTCAATATCTCGCTCCGTACTGAAGACGATGCGAGTTTCCTTTGAAGAAGCTTCGCTAATGCTGCTGGGGTTGGAGTTGCCCGAAGCATTCAGTGTATGTTCTTCAAAGGAGGTTGTCCTAGTTGTTGCTACAGATTCAGGAGTACTAAACCAAGTTTTCCAAAAACCCATGCCAGCGTGGTTCGGGTAGTATAACTAAATTGGTTTCCACTCTCAGGAGTGTTGATTTACGTTTAACATAGCTATGCCCATTTACTACCCTTTACACTCAAAATTTTTCGGTTGTTTTCGGGATTTGCAATGGTAACAGCTAGTTAGAGCGTGTTTCACACCAATCATTTTCAACTTTAGCATTTTGTTGTAAAGGCTAGGAGAATTTCACCAAAAGGGTAAGGATATAAATAATTCAAAATTCAAAATGGAAAAACCTAATACTGGCAATTGCTCGTATAGAGCTTAAATGCAAGTTAGTTTAGGAGTGATTTATATACAAGAGATTGGGTATTTGGAAAAATTCTTCCCCAGTCCCCATTCCCCAGTTCCCAGGTGATGAAAGCAAGCGAGTCTTACCCTTAACAATGGCTTCTGGTTTAAAAACTTCGACACTAGAACTCCTTAAGCGCTTTAACCGAGCGTTTCCCCAGTTTTATGAGCAATTTGTCAGCAGTGAGATTCAACTGCAAAATTTACGGCTAGCCTACCGTCTTTATAAAACTAGACGCGCTGTTATTGAGCTAAAACCGGAAGGTAGCAAAAGTGCCCTGCATTTTGCTTACCGTAACCAGTCTTTTCTTCTCAGTGATATTTTTGGCGTACTAGCAGCTTATGGGTTGACTATTCACGGTCTGAGTCTATACGGTCAGATCCGCCCGCCGATGTTAGTTTTTATCAAACTTTTGGTGTCTCGTGGTAGTAAAGCCTTGACCGAGAAAACCGCAGAAAATGTCTGTCGCGCCATTCGCGAGGCTTTAGGAGGTCGGTTTGAAGTAGAAGAGATGCTGGCAGTAGAATTCAATCTTGACACGGGCTTAGAGCAGGTACAAACTGAGTTTTATGTCGATCCGGTTTTTCATCTCCCTGCCTTAGTGATTGAAGCCGATAATCAACCAGGATTATTCTATAAAGTGATGTACGCCATCTGGCAGGAAGACCTTCTGGTAGTCAATGCCAATTTACTGGTTTGGCGCGGACGTACACGGCTAATTCTCTACCTGTTAGGGCCCAATGAAAGCCTCATTCCTGAATATCTGGGTCACAAAATTGCTGAAGGGGTACGACAGAGGTTGTTAGATAAATGAAAAAAGTTAGGAGTTATGAGTTAAAAATTAATAACTCCTCACTCCTAACTTCTAACTCTTCACACTCCGTATTTAGCCGCACCCGTCCTTGGGGGTACGATATAAGTATGGCAACTATCGAAATCTTGGGCGTTCCACACGCATACGAGCTAACGGCTCCCACCTCCTGTCCCCATGCTTTAGTATTTATCCACGGTTGGCTCAATAGCCGTGGATATTGGCAACCTGTGATTTCCCGCCTCTCAGATGATTTGCAATGCCTTTCTTATGATTTGCGGGGTTTTGGTGAATCCCAGTCCCAGGTAAAAACCGATGTTAGTCGAGCAGAAACGTCTCTAAGCCTGACGGCCATCTCTAGTAATGCACTTGGATCACCAATCGATTCTCTTTATACTCCTGTTGCCTATGCTAAGGATTTAGCAATTCTCCTGAAACAACTGAATATTACCAGTGCTTGGCTAATTGGTCACTCTTTGGGAGGCACGATCGCTCTTTGGGGAGCAGATCAAATACCTGAGTGTGTTAAGGGAGTTATCTGTATCAACGCTGGCGGTGGTATTTACCTCAAAGAAGCCTTTGAGCAGTTTCGCTCGGCGGGTCAGAAATTTTTGCAAGTCCGCCCGCGTTGGCTGCCCCAAGTGCCTTTGATTGATCTGCTATTTACCAGAGCCAGTGTAGTTCGTCCTTTGGAGCGTTATTGGGCACGTCAGCGCCTGATTGATTTCGTTGTGGCTGACCCGGAAGCAGCTCTAAGAACTCTGTTAGACTCCACAACTGAGGAAGAAATCAATCGTTTACCTGAGTTAGTATCCCAATTGAAGCAGCCAGTTTATTTTTTGGCTGGTGCCGAAGATAAAGTTATGGAACCTAAGTATGTTCGCCATTTAGCTAGCTTTCACAGACTGTTCCAATATTGTGGTGACAATGTTTTGGAAATTCCTGATTGCGGACACCTGACGATGTTGGAACAGCCGGATGCTGTGGCTGGTCACATCCGGTCGATAGTCAATAGTCATTAGTTATTGCGCATGGGGCATTGGAACTAAACAAATGACAAAAGACAAATGACTATTCAACAGGTTGATACAGCTTCATCACTTGGGTAAGAGCTAACCTAGACTCAACGCCTAGTGTGAGGGGAGATGTATGACCATGAGAGAGATGTTCGGCGGCGGCACAGCCGATCATGGCGGCGTTATCGGTACAGAATTTTAGAGGTGGGAATAAAACGCGTAGGTTATGTTCAAGGGCGGCGGCTTGGAGATTTTTTCTCAATCCGCTATTAGCTGCTACACCGCCACCAATAGCAATTGTGTCTAAACCATAGTCTAAGGCACAGGCGATCGCTCTTTTGGTTAGCGATCGCGCTACGGTTTCCTGAAAGCTAGCTGCTACATCTGCCACTGGTACTTGTCCACCATCTTTCTCTAACTGCTGCACTAAACGCAATACAGCCGTTTTTAACCCACTAAAACTTGCATCATAACGATGGAAGCCTCCACCAGGTAAAGAAACTTTTCCTTCTGGTAGAGCAAATGCTTGCGGATTACCCTGTTGCGCCAATTTGTCAATCACCGGGCCACCCGGATAACCAAGCTTTAACAATCGCGCCACTTTATCAAAGGCTTCACCCGCAGCATCATCACGGGTTTGTCCCAACGTTTCGTATTTACCACAATCTTTGACATAAATCAAGCTTGTATGTCCGCCAGAAACTAATAAACTCAAGAAAGGGGGGTTTAAACTTGGTTCGCTCAAATAAGTTGCGTAAATGTGACCTTCAAGGTGATGAACTCCCAAAAATGGCTTGTTGTGTATCATCGCCAAGGTTTTAGCAGCAGTTAACCCCACTAACAGCGCTCCTACAAGCCCAGGGGCACAAGTAGCGGCAATTGCGTCAATGTTATCCCAGTCTAGTTGGGCTTGCTCTAGGGCTTGTGCGATCGCAACATTTATTGTTTCCAAGTGCTGCCGAGACGCTACTTCCGGCACTACCCCGCCATACTGCTGATGGACTGGAATTTGTGAGGATACAATACTACTGCAAACTTTACGATTGTTAACAATTGCGACGGCAGTTTCATCACAACTGGTTTCTATTGCTAAAACGGTTGTCATTGAGAGTAATCAGTACTGAGTCTGGAGTCTGGAATAATGGAGAGAAAATCTTGCTTACTTACTACCCTACAACAACAATTCTTGTACTCAGCACTCGTTACGGGCTAAACCATACCTATTTGCTAACAGGACTCAGCACTCATTTTGGTTGAGAAGCTTTAACTTTTATTTACTTAAACTTTACTCGGTTCCCACCCAAGAGTATGATGACTTCCTAGTTATGCAAATAAACAACTGTACAAGCCGCTTCGTTTTGTACAATCAACTTTTTGTTTTGTAATAAAAGGAAACAACTCTATGCGACGATTGTTTGCTTTGATTTTAGCGATTTGTCTTTGGTTCAATTTTACCTCCCCAGCAAAAGCTCTAGGGGCTAATTTGACACCGTGCAGTGACAATCCCGCTTTTCAACAGCTAGCTGCTAATGCCCGTAATACCACCTCTGACCCCCAATCAGGGATAAAGCGATTTGAGCGTTATTCTCAAGAGCTGTGTGGCCCTGAAGGTTATCCCCACTTGATTGTTGATGGTCGTCTAGATCATGCTGGTGACTTCTTGATCCCTAGTATTCTGTTCCTCTATATTGCTGGTTGGATTGGTTGGGTAGGTCGTGCCTACCTCCAAGCGAACAAGAAAGAGGGTGGTAGCGTGGAAATGAGAGAAGTAATTATTGAAGTTCCTTTGGCGCTACCAATTATGCTGTCGGGCTTTGCTTGGCCTGTATCAGCCATAAAAGAATTTCTGTCTGGCGAATTAACAGCTAAAGATACAGAAATTCCGGTTTCGCCACGCTAACCCTGATCGCAACTTTTGATTTATTTGGGAGAATAATTCATGCAGCAGAAATACTTCGTTAAGTATCTATCTTTGGGACCAGTTTTACTTTTTGTCAATTTGTCTTTTACAGCCGTCTTATTGATTTTGGTTAACTACTGGTTTCCTGACCTACTTTTCCACCCATTACCATAAGTTGAAGACAGAATTTAAAAATTTGTTAGCCGTTAGTTGGCAATTAATTAGTAACTACTAACTAAACTACTAACAAAGTAGTTCTTTGAAACTCGTGATGTTGAAACCAGCTTGCGAGTTTCAAAGTTTTGAAAGCAGCTAAATTAATTTTTCTAAACTTCCTACGCAAAAAACATCTTTAGCCGCAATTATTATTAATATAAAAATGCCACCATTCTAATTTAGAGGCGAACATAAAATATGGCACAAGCAGTAGATGCATCCAAAAATCTTCCTAGCGATCCCAGAAATCGGGAAGTTGTTTTTCCCGCATTCCGCGATCCGCAACTGGGTAATCTAGAAACCCCGATTAATGCTTCTCCTTTGAGCAAGTGGTTCATCAATAATTTGCCAGCTTATCGTCCTGGTATAACGCCTTCCAGACGCGGTTTAGAAGTTGGTATGGCTCATGGTTACTGGATATTTGGCCCCTTTGCCAAATTGGGCCCACTGCGAGATACAGATAATGCCAACTTAGCTGGGTTATTGGCAACCATTGGCTTGATTGTTATTCTGACGGCGGGACTATCTCTCTATGCCAATAGCAATCCTCCAAAAGCTCTTGCCAGTGTTACTGTACCCAACCCTCCAGTAGATGCTTTTAACTCTAAAGAAAGCTGGAACAACTTTGCCAGTTCTTTCTTAATTGGTGGTATTGGCGGTGCAGTAGTTGCTTACTTTTTGACTAGCAACCTGGGAGTAATTCAAGGATTATTTGGTTAATTTAGAAATGAGGAGTTAGGAATTAGGAGTTAAGAGTTTAAATTCATAACTTCTAACTCCTAACTCCTAACTTATTTAAACAGAACCATTTCAATGTCATTTAAAGCTGTTTCAAAATCGTCATTAACGATTTGAATATCAAATTCATCTGCGGCTTTAATTTCTTCTTGGGCGCGGAGTAAACGACGAGCGATCGCTTCTTCAGAATCTTGGGCGCGAGAGCGTATTCGTTTCTCTAATTCATCAAAAGAAGGCGGTAAAATAAAAATGCTAAGGGCACTGGGAAAGGAAGCACGAATTTGTCTTGCGCCTTCTAACTCAATTTCTAGCACTACCAACTTGCCAGAATGAATTTGGTTAAGTACAGCTTCACGGGGAGTGCCGTAATAGTTACCAGCAAATTCTGCCCATTCTAAAAATTCACCTTCAGCAACTAATTGTTCAAATTTACTGCGGCTGATAAAGTAATAATTTTTGCCATCGATTTCCCCTGGGCGGGGAGAACGCGTCGTCACGGATACGGAATAATAAAGTTCTGGATGACGTTGTAGGAGCGATCGCATTAAAGTACCTTTACCGACCCCACTAGGACCAGTGAAAACAATCAATCTGCCTAAATGTAAGCATTCTTCGGTAGTAGCAATACTCTGGATGGGTAAAACTGGCATCATCCCTTCAACCTGTGAATCAATAGATATTATTCATTAGTCTTGTGTTCCTGCCCAAGCCCACTAGTGACCAAAGAATTTGTAGCAAGGGTGACATAAAACTTATCTAATTCACATGGTACTACCGATATGGTGCAAATAGAAATGAGATTGTTAATCCACTCCTAATCAATTATCTACAGTTTGATGATCGCGAGAAATCACAAAGCGATTCGCTACCGTTTCTGGCTGAATTGCTGACAGAATTACATGGCTGGAATCGGTAATAATTACAGCCCTAGTCCGACGGCCGTAAGTTGCATCAATAAGTTGACCTCTGTCCCGTGCATCAGTAATAATCCGCTTAATCGGGGCAGACTCTGGACTGACAATGGCAACTACTCGGTTGGCAGACACGATGTTACCAAAGCCGATGTTGATTAATTGAATCTCCATAAAAAACTGACACCAAATGCGGTTTGAAAAGTATGAAATAAACCTATTTCCATGTTATCGCCAAAAAACAGGAGTCACAACGCTTAAATTCAAGCCAGCTTTGGTTTTTAAATAATGTCTGCTTTTTTTCGCCATTTATCAGCTATTTTCCTGAAAATCCTCCCTAAGGTATAGGCGCAATTACACTGATACAAGCTAGTTGAATTATGCATATTTATTTTGTTTGAAAACAAGTATCTAGCTTGAAAATTAATGGAGAACAAAACTGATTAAAACGGCCTCGTTCTAACTAAGCTAGCTCAGTAAAATTGTCAGTGCTGCTTAATTAGTATTTTTGGATTAATGCGAAACATTACATTTTCGCATTGACAGTGGAAATGGTAAAAATCGTGTAACTTCTGGACTACTGTGTAAATATCTCTAGCAATTAATTATGTGTTACTTGAAACGCTTGTAGAGACGTTGCATTGAAACACCTCTACATTCTTTTTCAGCAGATGTTTGTATACATCATCCCATTGCTCAGTTCGGCGATCGCATCCTTCGTACACTTCCAGCTTGACAATCGCGTAACCAAGTTTTAACCCCTTGGGCAACAGTGCCGTTACTACTATCGCGTGGCGGAGATATTGGCTGCTGTGCTGAATAGGAACCAATTTGAGAAAACATCATCACTAAACGCCAACCAATTTCAGTTTTAGTCAACAATAGCCAGTGGAATTCTTGCAATTCTACCGCTTTATTTCCTATGTACTGCCGCTCTAAGGTAGTAAAAAAAACTTGCTCAACTCCTGATGCAGAGCTTTTAGATGCATCTGCACTATATTCTTCAAGGTTAAGGGGCAGAGGTGTAAACTCAGGTCTTCCTGCCACTAGCATATAAGTGTAAATATCACTGCTTCTTTTGAGGCGGCGGGCGCGTTGACTAGCGCGATTGGTATAACTAGGTAAATCTTGCAGTAGCTGTATAGTAAATGTTTCTAAATTTTGCTCAGAACATAAAGACTTCGCCCCCTTCCCCTCGTTGACAGTTTCCCTTTCTGCTACCACAGAGGGTTTAGCGGTGAGGGTTATCGAGAACGCTGGGTAAGCAAAGCTATTTGATCCTAAAATCCAGAAGCCACAAGCTAAAAGCCAAATATAATTTTTTTTCTTGAGTGAAGAGGCAAGATTGTTCTCCTCTAAACTCTGCACCCTATCCCCCAGTTTTTCACTGACTTTTAGCTTCATGCTACCGTGCTTAACTCATCAGAAATCCTCTTCCAGGCTAGCTCCGGCTCAGTAGCAGTAGTAATAGGACGCCCAATCACTAGATAATCTGCACCAGCAATAATTGCTTCGGCTGGGGTGAGCGATCGCTTTTGATCACCTTTATCTGCCCAAGTTGGTCTAACCCCCGGACAAACTAGTAAAAAGTCATCTCCACAAGTTTGCCGTAGTTGTGCCGCCTCTTGGGGCGAACAAACTGCCCCATCCAATCCCGCCTCTTGAGCTAGTAGTGCCATTTCTAGGGCGTATTCTGGTAACTCTAGGGGAATCTTTAAATCAAACGCCAGCTGTCTAGCAGAAATGCTCGTTAATAAAGTTATGGCAATTAATTTAGGCGGTTTTATACCTGCTTGGTTAGCCCCTTCTTGTGCCGCTTCGGTTGCAGCTTTGAGAGCATCTTTCCCACAAGTAGCGTGAATTGTCAACAAATCTACCCCGTAACAAGCAGCACTACGGCAAGCACCAGCGACTGTGTTTGGGATATCGTGAAACTTTAAATCCAAGAAAATGCGTTTTTCCTTGGATTTTAGCACTTCTAGAATTTTCGGGCCAGTGCTGGTAAACAACTCTAAGCCAACTTTCCACCAAACCACTTGCGGGAGTTGATCTATAAGAGCGATCGCACTTTGCTCATCCGACACATCCAAAGGCACTATAATTTGTTTTTCTGCGTTCATTTGCGATTCCCCATTCCCCATTTAATCCACTAAACGCACAAACTTATTTTTCCCAACTTGTAAAACCTTACCTTGTAACTGGGCAGGATCAGCAAAAGTCGTATCAACATCGGTAATGCGATCACCATCTAAGCGCACTCCACCTTCTTGAATTTTTCTCTTACCTTCCCCTGTACTTTTGCATAAACCAGTGACATTGAGAATATACGCTAACTTAGTAGGAAATTGCGATACCTCAGCTAGAGAGAATTCTGGAACTGCACCTTCCTTTCCGCCACTTTGAGCGGCTTCTTTGGCCTCTTGGGCTGCTTGTTCGCCGTGGTACTGTTTGACAATTTCCCATGCTAAAAGTGTCTGGCGATCGCGGGGATTTTCTGGCAGCTTATCTAAAGGTAAATCCGTCAGCAGTTCAAAATACTGTTCCAGCAGATTATCTGGAACTCCTTGTAACTTCTGATATTTGTGCCCCGGATGTTCTGATAACCCAATATAATTACCTAAAGACTTGGACATTTTTTGCACCCCATCTGTGCCAATCAAAATTGGCAGCAGCATCCCAAACTGCGGTTTTTGACCAAAATGGCGTTGCAAATCTCTGCCCACAGCAATGTTAAATTTTTGATCAGTCCCTCCTAATTCCACATCTGCCTCAACAGCAACGGAATCGAAACCTTGCATTAACGGGTATAGGAACTCATGGATAAAAATCGGATTCTCTTTTCTATAGCGATCGGCAAATCCTTCCTTAGCCAACATTTGCCCCACCGTCATCGTGGAGAGTAACTCCAAAATTTTCTCTAAGTTGAGCTTAGAGAGCCATTCGGAGTTATAACGCACCTCTAACCTTCCTGGTGTGTCAAAATCCAAGATAGGACGTACTTGATCAAGATAAGTCTGAGCATTTTGCGCTACATCTGCTTCTGTAAGTTGACGACGCACTTCAGATTTACCTGTCGGATCGCCAATCCGTGCTGTAAAATCGCCAATAATTAGAACTGCTATATGGCCTGCATCTTGAAACGCTCGCAGTTTCCGTACTGGTATGCTATGACCAAGATGAATATCAGTACCCGTAGGGTCAATGCCCAATTTGATCCTCAAAGGTTGGTTTGTAGTTACCAAAAGCTTTTCTAGACTTTCACTGTTAACATCAGCTGGTTGTGGGAAAACTTCTACTACACCACGACGCAGCCAAGCAAAATCTGGCGTCATATTAGAAAATCCACTGTTAGCTATGTTTTGCACACTAGAAGTTAAGTTGGTTATAAACACTTGCAATTTATCCGCTTTCTCATCTGCCAAACTACTATAATTGCAAAAAATTAACCGCCTTGCTTCGTCCAATCAATTACAGTTAACTTTATAAATGAGGAAGTAAAATCGCCGTGTCGTCTTCTAGGACTTTTGAAGATAAACAGCCACAACGTCGGGCTTCATCAGGTTTTGAGTTTTTGAAAGGAGTCGGTCAGGTAGCTGGCGGTACTCTCCTGTCAATCACCATGCTGGCAAGTTCCATTGTAGCCGGAGGACTGGTTGGTTTAGCCATTAGTTTCCGCAATTTGCCAGATGTGAGACAGCTACGTAATTTCTTTCCCTCAGAAACAACTTACATTTATGACCTTAAAGGTAAACTTTTAACCAGTATCCACGGGGAAGCCAACCGAGAAGTCGTACCCCTGGATAGAATTTCCCCGAATTTAAAACGAGCAGTATTAGCAAGTGAAGATAGCCACTTCTACGATCACCACGGTATTAACCCCAGTGGTGTTGGCCGGGCCTTAGTAGTTAACGCTGTAGCAGGTGGAGTCAAAGAAGGTGGCTCTACTGTTACTATGCAATTGGTAAAAAACCTGTTTTTGTCTCGCAAGCGTGCCTTTACCCGGAAGTTAGCGGAGGGGGTGCTAGCAATTCGATTAGAACAAATTCTTACCAAAGATCAAATTTTAGAAATGTACCTCAATCAAGTTTATTGGGGTCATAATAATTATGGTGTACAAACGGCAGCCCGCAGTTACTTTAATAAGTCATCAGAATATTTAACCTTGGGTGAGTCAGCAATGATGGCGGGTTTGATCCAAGCACCAGAAGAATTCAGCCCCTTTGTGAGCATGAAGCTGGCAAAACAGAAACAAAAAGAAGTGCTGGGGCGGATGCTGGATTTAAACTGGATCAACCAGTCAGAGTACGACAATGCGCTCAAGCAGGAAATCAAACTTGGTAAAATCAAATCCTTTCAAGGTAGTGCCCTACCTTATATAACCAACACTGTAGCTCAGGAGTTGGCTAAGAAGTTTGGGCGTGAAACACTACTCAAAGGCGGGATGCGGGTGCAAACTACAGTTGATGCCAACTTCCAAATTATGGCAGAAGAAACTGTCGGTAAGTGGCATAAATCACTGCTTGGGCAGGGATTATCTAAGAATCAAATCGCTTTGGTAGCAATTGACCCACGCACGCATTTTATTAAAGCACTAGTGGGCGGTGTAGATCCCAAGGTTAGTGAATTCAATCGTGCAACTCAAGCTCAACGCCAGCCCGGATCTTCTTTTAAACCGTTTGTCTACTATGCTGCTTTTGCTACTGGTAAATATGGTCCAGACACAACGGTGGTAGATTCTCCAGTCAGCTATCAAGATGGTAATGGTCGGTACTTTCCCAGAAATTATGATGGGGGTTTTAGCGGCCCGATGCCAATCCGCACAGCTTTGGCCCAATCACGCAACATTCCCGTGATCAAGATTGGTAAGGCTATTGGCATGAATAGAGTGATCGAAACTTGCCGTACCTTGGGCATCATGAGTCCGATGGAACCAGTTACCTCTTTACCTCTGGGTGCAATTGGTATGACTCCTCTAGAAATGGCTAGTGCCTATGCTACTTTTGCTAATTATGGCTGGCAATCTCCACCAACTGTAATTGCCCGTGTCACCGATAGTAGTGGTAACGTGTTATTAGATAACACCCCTAAACCCCAGAGGGTTTTAGACCCTTGGGCATCAGCAGCCATTATCGATGTGATGCGATCGGTAGTTACTAGTGGTACAGGTAAAGGTGCTGCCATCGGTCGCCCCAGTGCCGGTAAGACAGGTACAACTTCGTCAGAAAAGGATATTTGGTATGTTGGCACTGTGCCACAACTAACAACTGCTGTCTGGGTGGGGAGAGACGACAACAGACAATTAGCTAGCCGTGCTACAGGCGGTGGTATGGTTGCTCCCATCTGGAAAGATTTTATGGAAAAGGCACTTAAGAATGTACCAGTAGAAAACTTCAAGCCACCTTCCCAGTTTTCTCGTCCCAAGTCAAATTAAAGTTAGGAGTGATAAGTTATGAGTTATGAGTTGATTGAGAACTCCTAACTCCTAACTCCTAACTCCTAACTCTTGTTAAGCTTGTTTTTCTAACTCGGCTTTCATCCGTTCTAAAGTAAGGTGCATTTGGTCAAACATTTGTTGCGGGGTGACACCGAACTGACCTAATTGCGTTTTCAGTTGTTCTACTGTCATTTGTGCCATAAAGTCTTCTGATAGCTCGAAGCGCTTCATAAAGATGCGATATCGATCCATCATGGCTTCCATTTGCTCGATAAACAACTTTTTGCCATCGCGGTCAAATTTGCCGTAGTTGTTACCAAGCTTGATTAGCGCTTGATAATCCTCAAACAGTTGTTTTGCTTCTTGCTGAATTATCTCAGAATCGAAGAATCCCATATTGCTTATATTAAACTGAGCGCCTAGACTCAGCAGCTTAATAGCTTTACTTCTATTTATTATTTTAGTCTAGGTGAGTAACCTCGTGGCAAAGCTTCGGTTTTAGTACGGTTTGTTACCGAAATTTCAACACTTGACTTGAGATCCTTTCCCTTTTGTAAACCGATTTAATAAAGCCGCAATACTCATAGCTTTGGCCATTGATTTAGGATTGGTATTTTCACCCGGTTGAATTTTCAGTCTGGGAGCGTATTTCAAGGCTAGTGAGTTTTGCGGGTTCAGTTTTAATGCTTGAGATATGTAAACCCTAGCCATCCCGATAAATTTCTGTTGGAGATGTACCAAACCTAATAAGGCATAATAGTCGCTGTTATTTGGCTCTAACTTGATGGCATCGCGCAGTTCTTGCACGGCTAGAGGCCATTTAGCTAGCCTAACGTACTCAATAGCTCGCTGATAGTGACGTTGAGCGTAGTTTGTCAAAACTGGTTTGACATCAGTTTCTTCATCTAATCTCAATTCAACTGGCTTGGCTTCTATCTCAGAGATGATGCGAACAGCTTTTTCCAATAGGAACAGGTCTGGTTTATGCAACCGTAAGTATACTAAATTCAGTATCCTAATTTGTTGCGTAACTTGATAAAACTGATCTAATGATTTGTATTGAGCTTCTGCATAGCAGGCGATCGCTTCTTCGTAAAATAATTCTGCTTGGGGTGGAGACATTTCCATAATTTTCTGAGCTGTGGCACTTTGAGAAGACAAAGCTTGCTGCTCCGAAATTGCGTCTGATCGCAGCGTAGCTACGGCAATCAAGCGCTTCTGTCGATGTTTCAGTTGTTCATAAGCTGGATTGATTAAACGGCTAAATATTGCCGTTGCTAATTCTGGGTCTGAATTGCAGCTTTTAGTGTAGCGATCGGGATGTAACAGCTTCGCTACAGTGTGATAGCGTTTAAAAATTTGACGATCATCAGCAATCACAGAAATTCCTAGCACAGCGTAAGGATCACAAAGCTGTTCAAGCCATTTTGGTGGTAGGAAAGTCTGTGACATAGTAGTAATAAAGCTGTTAAAAACTTAAAATTAGCATCAAAGCTCAATGCACAGTCATGTGAAACTTACTCAAATTTTTTCAAATACTAAATTCAATTGTGCGTGGGACTCCCCATCTAAAAGTCTGAAGGGCAAGGCAAGGTAGTTGACTATCTTATTGTAGAAACTGTGGTATTGGTATATTTATTAAAAATATGTTGACTAAGCGCAAAAGCCGAAGTGTTGCTGCTGTTTTAGCTTTTTCTGGCACACTGACAATTTCAGGATTACATAAATTCTATCTGGGACAACCGTTGTGGGGTGTTTTGTATGTGTTGCTTTCCTGGACACCTATCCCCAAGGTCGCTAGTGCGATTGAAGGAGTTTGGTATTTAGCCCAAGACGAAGAAGCTTTTGATCGTAATTTTAATCTAGGGAAGTCAGCAACAAGAAACTCACAACGGGTGAGTAATCAGGTAGGAGCGATCGCTGACGCAATGCGTGAATTAGATGCTTTGCGACAGGACGGGCTAATTTCAGAGTATGAATTTGAGCAAAAGCGCCGCCAATTGCTAGACCAGATTTCTTGAGGTAAGCGACAACATGAATAACTGGCTACCTTTGAACCCCAGGTTGCAAAAACTCCGCGCCAAGCTCATCAACGATCCCTACTATCGCCTACAATCTGGGGAAGAAATTCAGCTAGCCGCTAAATTAGGTATTCGCATTGATGCTAATCAAGCGACTGTAGATGATTGGTTACGCTTACCAGGTTTGTCAATTCACCAAGCGCGATCGCTTGTAGAACTGTCGCATTCTGGTGTTAAATTTTACTGTATTGAAGATATCGCTGCGGCTTTGGCTATACCAGCGCAACGGCTAGAACCATTAACGCCTCTGCTGAATTTTATTTACTATGATCACGAATCTCTAGAAAATCCCACCCATTTAGTCAACCCAAATACAGCAACAATTGAAAAGTTAGCCCAAATTCCATTTATCGATTTGTCTCTAGCGCAAGCAGTGGTTGAAAATCGGCAATCAGTTGGGCCGTACCGTAACCTGGCTGATTTCCAACGGCGATTAGAGTTATCTGGTGATGCGATCGCTCAACTGATGTATTATTTAAGGTTTTAAGTGAAAAGTTTTAAAATATAGGGTTTTTCGTTTGTATGTAATATATTTTCACCTCTCTCCAACGGTAGTCAGTAAGGGGTTGGGGTTAGGTCTATATAACTCCTAACTCCTAACTCCTAACTAATTAATTAAATAAACCCAATACGATCGAGAGGCCAAAAGCGAAATGTTGCCCTGCCGATGACATTCTTTCTGGGTAAAAAGCCCCAATAGCGAGAGTCATTACTATCGTTGCGGTTATCTCCCATCACAAAAAATTCATCTTCTGGAACTTTCACTGGTTGATATGGCTGATTTGGGGGTTCAGCGATGTAGTCTTCTGCCAAAGCTTGACCGTTGAGATAGACTTTGCCAGAAGCAACACTAATTACTTCACCAGGCTGGCCAATAACCCGCTTGATGAATGCTTGGTCTTTGGGATATCCTCGGCGTTGTAGTTCTGCGGGTGGCTGAAAAACAATAATATCCCCAGTTATGGGAGGGTGAAAATGGTAGGATATTTTTTCAACTACCAAGCGATCGCCAGTATGTAAAGTAGGCAGCATCGAATCAGAAGGTATGTAGCGCGGTTCGGCGATAAAAGTCCTAATTAGGAATGCCAAACACAATGCGATCGCAATCAAAATCAGATTTTCTTGCCAACTACGCAATACTTTTAACGAAGCACGCTCTTGTTTTGCATCACTTTCGTGAGGAATCATAAAAGTTTCTAGCCAGTTTCAGAAGTGGAACAAATACCTTGATTATTTTGACTTAAAAGGTATACTCATAGACAAGCTGGGTTATGCATCAACCCACACAGATATTAAATAATACAATTATTACATCTACCAAAGATAAGCAAAAGTACTGAAAATCAACTGTGACCTGTCTAAGGCAATATAAGCTAATGATTAGGATTTTTAGATAATTAAAAATCTTAATTCTAATTGATGCAATTATAAGACAAGTTATGAGATGATTTTCACACATTGAAAACTGTGTATTATTATTTCCGACAGTAGAGTTCAGATATGCTCTAATAACTGCCTATAAAAATCTGATTTTATTTTGGAAAAATCTAAGTATATGTAGTGGTGTGACAAACTTAAATTTATGCATTAGATAAACAGAGAAAAGCTTTGATAATCCTTAAACTAACGTCATTATTATTTGTAACATTTCAGCCTTGTACGCAAGTAGTATATGTAATATAAGTAACGTATCGAAACCTTTGGTCGATGCCGTACTTTCTGCTAAAGCAAAGCCCTAACGCTGCGCTTCTCCCTTTTCGTAGCGCCTCCTAAGAAAAGGGGAGACACTCGCCGTATGATTCCTAAAGCGTTGCAAGGCCAACAAGCGTTGGGAACATTCTTGCAGATGAGGTACTCGCTCATCTGGGAAAACCCATCTTTTGCGGACTCCTCACCGTAATGCACAGGCTCTCTACGCATATTTCAAAAATTAAATCTAAAGCTTAATATATAAATGCTAGTGATTACCGTAATTATACGGTGACATTGAATATTAAATTGTACTATTAATAATATATGATTTTCTTAAATCTTGGAGAAAAACATTAACGGATAAAAAGCTACGAGCAATTTAGGCTAAAGGATCAGCATCATAAATAGAACTAAGCTGTCGATAAAATCATTTTTGCTTAATTGCTCAAAAGTATCTATATTAACTACAAAATGCCTGTTGGCAATGAGAAACTATATTGAATCAATTTTCGTCTGTTTATTTCATAGAAACTCCAAGGTAACATTCTGTCGGTTGAAAATTTAACTTTTTCTTAAAAAGTAAGTAATAGCAGATGACAGTAATATATATCTTATCAAGAATAGAACTAATAACTTATTAGGCTCTTTTTGGAAGATACCCGTGCCTTATAAGTAGTTTTTGATGTTAATTAAATAATTTATTCAGCTGTAAATTATACAACTTTTTTAGAGAAGTTTTGTTATAAAAACTTCAGCCTGTCAAAAATGCAAATTGTAGACACGACAGTTTAACTTATTTTATTTGCAAACCTATAAAGCTTAAAAGCAGAATGCTGACTTAGAGGTGAAATGAAAGACATAAACTAATTCATAGCTCCTATTAAGAAGATTTTGGGTTGTAATTAATTATTTGATTGTCCTCCTTATTAGAATTAGCAATAAGAATGTAGAAGTTCAGACCTTGGTTTTTATGAATGGATTGACATTAAACATTATTAAGTATTGTATAAACATTTGTCCAAATCTAGAGCAGCTAAATTTTAGTTAAAGCTGTATAGTTTGTCTTCTCAATTATGAATTTACGTTAGTCTCAATTCTAATTTTCAGGATTACCAGAAAGCAGCCGATATCTAAGATATCTAAAAAAGATGTGCTATAACGTACCGTCATAACGTGGTTGATGGTTCGATCTTTGAAGGAGCTATAAAGTGGAAAACAATAAGTCGTTTCTGTGGCCAGAAGGAATATTAATTGCACTGCTTGCCTTATGTGGTGTTTTTAGCCTTGCTTTCATGATGCTTCTAAGACCAAATCCTTCAGAGGCTCAGATTAGACAAAGTATAAATGTCAAGCATGTAGCTGCAAATGTAGGAACTCAGCAGCAGATTGAAAAATTAAAGGCGGCGATGCTTACAAGCTGGCAACAAGAAGCACAAAAAAAAGGACTATCCTACGCTATACCATTACGTTTTCAAGGGGCAATAGTTAAAGCGGCAAAACTGACTAAAGGGGAGAAAGTAATTGCTCTCACTTTTGATGATGGGCCTTGGCCTCAAACCACAGAGCAAGTGCTAGATATTCTGAAATCAAATAATATTAAAGGGACGTTTTTTGTCGTCGGTCAGAACCTAAAAAATTATCCAGAATTAGGAAAGCAGATTGTCTTTCAAGGTCACGTCATTGCCAACCATACTTGGCATCACTGGTATCACTCCTTTAATCCACAAGCAGCTGCTTTTGAAATTGACCGCACAACAGACCTAATTTATCAAATTACAGGTGCTAAAACAAACCTCTTCCGACCACCTGGTGGCAACCTGCACAATGGATTAGCTGCTTATGCTAAAGGCCAAAAATATACTGTAGTGATGTGGTCTGCTGATTCCATAGATTACAAATTGCCAACCGTACCAAAGTTGATCGATAATGTAATTAAAGATTCAAAACCTGGTGGGATTGTGCTAATGCATGATGGTGGCGGCAATCGTTCTAAAACTGTGCAAGCTTTACCAGAAATTATTAGCAACTTTAGAAAGCAAGGCTATCGCTTTGTTACTATTCCAGAGCTTTTAGAAATAGAAGATACAGACCAAAAGTTGCTTGCTAACAAAAAGTAATAATTATTAATTGTGGATAATTGGTCAGTATTAATTCGCTGACAACTAAAATTATATTTTTTGGTTAAGAGTAGTTTTGTCTAGTTCCCGGTGCGAAACTAAAGAACAAATAAACTTAAAAGTAGATGAATAATTTTAGTTATTCAAAAGACAGTTTAACCTAGTGATGGAGAAGCAATAACTGTCCAAGCTGCCATATATGTTCCAGCATATTTATTGGAATAGTCAGTAGTGCTATCGGGAACAAACCAATCAGGAGTGGTCTTCTGCTGTTGAACCTTTTTGTCCAAGCCAATTTGTAGAGAAATATTCTCGTAAACGATTTTTGCGTTTACAGATTCCAGCAATTTTTCTACCAAATTTTGTAGCCATTCTGCCCGAACATAAAGATTATGGGATGGATGGTCACCATAAGCAAAAGGTATAATAAGCACCAAATATCCTTTGTCGCTTATTAGCTTCTCCAAACAGAATTGAACGAGTTCTTTATCGTCCTTTTGTTCTAGTGTTTCCTTATCGACATTATGAAATAGTAAGCCGGCTAGCACTACAGCATCAAATTTTTGATTTTCTGAAGCTAATTCTGGCAGTGCTACCGATAAATCTCTGGTAGCAAACTTTTTGTTGGGATATAGTTTTGAACAATACTGAATCGCAGCTTCACTATGATCTATCCCAAGGTAGTCACATCGTTCAGGTAGATATTTGTTTAAAGCCGCATTGCCACATCCTAAATCTAACAAAGAGAACGAACGTTGCTTAAAAGCCTGATCAAGATACCAAACTGATGGTGTGTATCGGGTAGCATTTTCAGGAGCTTCAAAGTATGAATAATAATCATCTTGGAAACGTTCTTCTTCAGAAGTTTTGCGATCGGGAGCTTGCTCTTCTATAAGCATTTTTATAGACAAATCCTACTTGTTAGTAAACATTTCTATGAAAGTTTACCAGCATTGAGGTAATGCCTTCTATACCCAATTAGGTAGATTTCAGGACAGTGCTAATCCCGACTTTGTTGCCTAGGCTTTCACAGGATCTGATTGCTCAGTCACTTTTGTACCCTTAGCCTAAAGTCCAGTGGTGAATCAGTTAGTAAATATTTCCCCCTAAAAAAGGGGGAATATTTTTTTCTCGCTACGGTCTTTTTAAGTGGTAAATTCAGGCGGCTACTTTGGGCATCCTAAGGTGTTTTCACAGAGAACCTGTTTGTACAGGTTATCCGACGAGAGAATAGCTTAAGGCTGAGTATGAGAACGGTTACAGTTACTAATGACTGCTTACTAAACTGAACTCAGTTGTTTTTTCAGGATCAGCTTCTGGACTATCTGCTTCAGAAGGTGGAACCAACTGCCAGAATTTCGGCAAAAATTCTTGCCAGTCTTGGAGAATTTTTTTCGCCTTTAGTGAACCAGTGCGTTCCACATGAGTTTTGATTAACTCTTGCAATTGTTTTGCACCTGCTTCTGTAATCACCCGTTGGATTTTGACAATTTCCGGGTTGACTAACTCACGAAATGAGTCGTCTTCATCTAAGAAGTACGCCAGTCCACCAGTCATTCCAGCTGCTACGTTACGTCCTACTTTGCCGAGGACGACAATCACACCACCAGTCATATATTCACAGCAGTGATCCCCAGCGCCTTCAATCACTGCTATGCCTTTGGAATTTCTTACAGCAAAGCGCTCTCCTGCTAGGCCGTTGGCAAATAACATACCACCAGTAGCACCATAGAGACACGTATTGCCAACTATGACGTTTTGTGATGCGTTATAGGTAGCATCAGTTGGAGGTTTGATAATGATTTCACCACCATGCATTCCTTTACCTACGTAGTCGTTTGCCTCTCCTTCCAGGGTCAGAATTATGCCGGGGAGGTTGAACGCACCAAAGCTTTGCCCAACACTACCTGTGAAATTGAGATTAATTTGTCCTTCAAAGTCGCTATCACCGTATTGAGAAGCGATCGCTCCGGCTAATCTTGTGCCTACTGTTCTGTCAGTATTCACAATAGGGTAAGTCTTAGTAACACTAGACTGATCCCTAATAGCAGTCTGAATGTCAGGATCGGCAAGCATCTTGTCATCCAAAACTACGCCGTTGCTGTGGACTTCTTCATGCAGCAACCAGCTACGATTTTCTCTGGTATCTGGTAGCTTCAGTAAACAGTCCAGGTTCAGTGATTGCGTTTTGGTAAGTTTTGCCTCCTCGCGCAGTTTCAACAAATCTGCACGTCCAATGATTTCTGACAAAGAACGGTAGCCAAGTCGTGCTAACAAACTACGCACTTCTTCAGCGATGAAGTAGAAGAAGTTGACAACCTGTTCTGGTATTCCTGTAAACCGCTTGCGGAGTTCTTCTTTTTGAGTAGCAACACCCACAGGGCAAGTATTCTTATGGCAAACTCGCGCCATGATACAGCCTTCGGCAATCATGGCAATGGAGCCGAAACCGAATTCTTCACCACCCATTAATGCACCTATTACCACATCCCAGCCACTCTTGAGTCCGCCATCTACGCGTAAAATCACGCGATCGCGCAGGCTATTTTCCATCAAGACGCGATGTACTTCACTTAAACCGAGTTCCCACGGTGAACCAGCGTGTTTAATGGAACTTAGTGGTGATGCACCTGTACCACCATCATGCCCAGAAACCTGAATAATATCAGCGTTTGCCTTAGCTACACCAGCCGCGATCGTGCCAATGCCAACTTCTGCAACTAGCTTCACCGACACCTTGGCTTTGGGATTAATTTGGTGTAGATCAAAAATCAGTTGCGCTAAGTCTTCAATGGAATAGATATCGTGATGTGGTGGTGGCGAAATCAATGTAACACCTGGCTTCGAGCGCCTTAACATGGCAATGTATTGGCTCACCTTAGGCCCTGGTAGCTGTCCACCTTCCCCAGGTTTAGCACCTTGGGCAATTTTGATTTCAATTTGTTTGGCATTGACTAGGTATGCTGGTGTGACACCAAAGCGTCCTGATGCAACTTGCTTAATGGCACTATAGGCTTTATCACCATTCCGCAGTCCTTTTAAATGAGGTAGGGTTGGCGAGTGACCAGACTCGTCTACATCATCTAGAACTGTATAGCGCACCGGGTCTTCGCCGCCTTCTCCAGAGTTAGATTTACCGCCAATGCGGTTCATAGCGATCGCTAAAGTTTCATGGGCTTCTCTTGACAAAGCGCCTAAAGACATACCACCAGTGCAGAAGCGCTTGACAATTTCAGCTACCGACTCCACTTCTTCTATAGGAACCGGAGTGCGATCGCCTTGGAAATCCAGCAAGTCCCGCAATGCGGTTACTGGCCTACCTTGGAGGTGCTTTTTATAAACTTCGTAGTGATCGTAGTTTTTACCATCTAAAGCCTTATGCAGCGCCTTAACCATTTCTGGACTATTCATGTGGTACTCGCCACCAGGACGATACTGCACAAAACCCAGGTTTTCTAACTTCTTGGTCGTCAGTTCTGGAAAAGCCTTGACATGGAAGGAAAGTACTTCATCAGCGAGTTCGCTAATACTCAAACCACCAATGCGGGAAGTCGTACCACGGAATCCTAATTCGATTAAATCCCCACCGATGCCAATAGCTTCAAAGATTTGGGCTGCTTGATAGCTGGAGAGCAGAGAAATTCCCATTTTGGAGAGAATTTTTAGCAAACCTGACTCTACCGCTTTGCGATAGTTTCCTAAAGCTTGTTCTACGGTGAGAGCTGGAATTTTCTCCATAGCCATCAACTTTTGGGTTTTAGGATCAATGCACCAATCACGCACCGTCTCTAAAGCCATATACGGGCAAACTGCACCAGCACCGTAGCCAATCAGACAGGCAAAATGATGGGTACTCCAGCATTGGGCAGTATTGACAATTAGGGATGTTTTCATTCGCAACCCTTCCCGAATCAGGTGATGATGTACAGCACCCACCGCTAAGAGGGGAGGAATGTATGTATCTTCTGGGCTAATACCGTCATTTGCCCTATCGCTTAAGATTAAAATCTTTGCACCTGCCCGGACTGATTGGGCTGCTTGTGCTTGTAAGGATTGGACTGCGGCCTTTAATCCTCCAGGGCCGGTAGCGATCGCAAATAAGGTTGACAACTCAGCCGTGGCAAATCCCGACAGCTTAATTGCCTCTAATTCAGCATCTGTTAACACTGGCGATTCGAGTTTCAATCTTCGAGCATATTCGGCTTTAGGTTCTAATAAGTTACCCCGTTCACCCAGTTCGACTTTCAAAGACATCACTAGCTTTTCCCGCAGGGGATCAATTGCCGGGTTCGTCACCTGAGCAAAGCGCTGTTTGAAATAGTCATAAAGCAGGTGGGGTTTTGTTGACAGCACTGCTAAAGGAATATCATCCCCCATGCAGAAAGTCGGTTCTGAACCTGCGATCGCCATTGGATGAATCACCATTTCTACATCTTCTGTGGTGTAGCCAAAGGCAGTTTGACGCTGAAGTAAGGTTTGCTTGTCAATTGTGTCAGTTGTACTATGCCCGTTACCATTTTCTACAGCCAGATGTCCATTTCCATTTCCATTTCCATTCACATCTGACGACTGACTAGTGACAATTTGTTTGAGTTCTTGACGGTACTGTTGCAGCCATTCTCCATAAGGGTGTTGCTTGGCGATGCGCTGCTTAATCTCCCAATTCTTCAGCACTTCATAGTTTACTAAATCCACGGCAATCATTTGCCCTGGGCCGAGTCTACCTTTTTCAACAATATCGGTTTCTGGGAAGTCCACTACACCAGCTTCGGAAGCTACAACAATGTAGTCATCTTTGGTGATCACGTAGCGAGCTGGTCTTAAGCCATTACGATCTAGTGTTGCACCAACTTTTTTGCCATCGCTGAATACTAAAAGTGCTGGCCCGTCCCACGCTTCTTGCAGACCACTGTAATATTCGTAGAAATCGACAATTTCTGGAAAGTCACGCAAAGAAGGCTGATTTTGGTAAGCCTCTGGAACCATAATCATTAAAGCTTCCAAGGGGCTGCGTCCAGAAGAAACCAACAATTCCAGTACGTTGTCTAGGGTAGCTGAGTCGCTGTTATCAATATGAACTAATGGCTTGAGTTCCTTGATGCGATCGCCCCATACAGGATGATTCAGGGTAGCTTCTCGTGCCATCATCCAGTTGATGTTACCCAACAAGGTATTGATTTCGCCATTGTGACCCAAAAGCCGCATTGGTTGAGCTAGGGGCCACTTGGGCATTGTGTTAGTACTAAAGCGGCGGTGATAGACAGCAAAAGCGCTTTTATAAGCTGGATTTTTTAAATCCTGATAAAAGCTGCCCAATACGGTGGAACGCACCATGCCTTTGTAGACAATTGTGCGGCTTGATAACGAGCAGATATAAAATTCTTCTGAGATGTTGGTTGCAACTTTACTAATTCGGCGGCGGGTAATATACAACTGTCGTTCTAATTCATCCCCACTTTTGTCAACGGAAGCTAGCAAAACTTGTTCAATCTGGGGTTGATTTTCTCTGGCTTGTACCCCCAGTAAATCAGGTTGCACTGGCACTACTCGCCAACCCAGTACAGTCAATTTTTCTTCTGCTGCTACTTGCTCAACTGTCGCCCTAGCTTTTTGCGCTGCTTCCTGGTCTTGTGGTAGAAATATCATCCCCACAGCTATATTATTAGTGGATGAAAATTTCCCTCTTTGGGCAAAGTCTTGTTGAAACAACTCCCAAGGGATAGCTGTCAATACTCCAGCACCATCACCAGAGTCTTGATCAGCACTACAACCTCCCCGATGTTCTAAGCAGCTTAAAGCAGCTAAAGCTTTTTCTACAATTTCGTGGCTAGTATGATTCTGGCGATGAGCAATAAAACCGACACCACAGGCATCTCGCTCCTCTACTAACCACTTTTGCCCCTGATAGGTATCTCTTGAGTTTATATTCGCTGTGATTTTCTGATCTTGATTCATCGGTTTATTATTCATACCCTGTTCCTGAAGTATTGAGTTACCAATTTTGCCACTACGTTATGGGAAAAATTTTCTAAATTCAGCGATGGAGAAATATATAAGCACCGAAATTTAGGGAAAAAAAATTTTAACTTCGGTTTTACTGTGTTAGTTAACCCGTGTTAAAATGTTTGCGTATTTTTTATGTATTTATGCGGTGTTAGACAAGTTACCTCCGCCAAGACATCATTTTTGCCCTGACAGTTTCTTTTTTATATTTTGAAGCTAAGTATTTTCTCAATTCTCTTTTCCAGATGCACGCTAGCTACTCATAGAGCCTATTTCGGCTCACCTGAAACCAAAACTAAAACTGAATGCTGTATTATCTTCTAAAGCTAAAGCCATCCTGATCCAGCAATAAAAACAGCGTATTACAATATATACCCATTTGACAATTCCCAAATATCGTTGTTGTCTAAAGTTGTGCTACTTACCAGTAGCAATATGTATTACTCTAAACCTCACTGAAGTAACAACGGTAGCAACCTTCAGTCAGGATTGAATATCTTAATCCAGTTTTGGTTACCAAAACTACCGTGTATGGTGTAGCTAAAATGAGTGCCAGTTAAAACACTTGATTGCTGTGGCTTTAGCGTCTAAATTTTTCTTATATTTAAAAGAGATAACTAGCCAATATATAGAATAACATATTTTTTAATAAAGGAAGTCATGTTTTTTATATTTCCAAATAATTAGTTAGTTTATACCTTAGGTAATAGTTTTCAAAAGTACCTAGTAAATTATGGTAAAAATACCTAATTATTGGCAATCAGGGATTGGCGAACGCAGATTTTTCCGGACTACTGTCTCACCAATACTTTTAACATTACTGTGCTTAACTACTACCTGTGCTACCAATGCCCAGGAGTCTCCAAAAAACGCCCAATCAATACCAAGGCTGATCTCACAGTCACCTGCGCCTCCTTTAACAGGCGCAGTATCCTCTGGTAACCAAATTTCTCTCAATGGGCGTACTTTACCAGGAACTTGGTTGCAGCGACCTGGAAAAGGTGGTCAGATGACAACTCATCTCAGTGATGGCGTATTTAGGCAATTAATTGGAGTAAATTTCTTAAATAGTAGTAACTCAGCCAGGCAACCAATACAGTGGTTTTCATCGGTGACAAAGCCACTGGTTTTAACCACTAGGCTACTAGGAGCATATCGCTATCTGGATATTAGCAATTTTGCTCAAACATCTGGATGGGAAATCCGAACCAATGGCAACATTTTAGTGATTGCTACCCCAAAAACTCAAGTCACAAATATTGTTCAGAGCCAGGAACCTCTATATGCGAGTGCCCCTTTTCAACACGCTCGGATTCTTGTCGATTTAGATCGTCCAACTCCCTGGCAAGTTGCGCAAGGGTCAGTTATTAAAAAAATTCCAACTCCATCTTCTGATCTAGACAGGCCAATTCCCAAACCCACTGCACCGCCAAATCGAGAGTGGACAATTACCCTGGATGGAATAGCCGATCCCGTTTTGATAGAACGCTATACCCCCCAGCCACCAGCACCACCAACACTGCTGCCAAACCTGCTCAAACAACTATTACCAGTTACACCAACAGAACCAGCACCAGCCCCAGCGCCTGAACCACTAATTCAACAAGTGCAGGTGGTGAAAAACCGAACCATTATTAGTCTGAGCGTTCCCTTCGGTCTATCGCCTCAAGTTAGTACTGTAGCTAACCCCAATCGCCTGATTATCGATATTCGACCCGATCCTCTAGAAGAACGAGATATTACTTGGGCTCCAGGATTGCGCTGGCGACAGAACTATGTCAACTTAGGCACAGAACGCTTTCCGGTGGTCTGGTTAGAAGTTAATCCCCGCAAATTTGGGTTAACGTTGAAACCCATGTGGGCTAGTCCTGATGGGCTTGCGGGTATTGCTCCCTTAATTCAAACAGCACAACGTTACTTAGCATTAGGTGGAATTAACGGTGGTTATTTTAACCGCAATAACAAATTGCCTTTGGGTGCAATTCGTCGGGATGGTCAGTGGTTATCAGGCCCTATTCTTAATCGAGGTGCGATCGCTTGGAATGATTCAGGCCAATTTTACTTCGGTCGTCTCACTTTGGAAGAAACTTTAATTACGGCAAATGGCCAGCGCCTACCAATTCTGTTCCTCAATAGTGGTTATGTCCAGAGTGGGATTGCTCGTTACACCTCAGCTTGGGGAGCAACTTATACGCCTTTGACGGATAACGAAATTATTTTAGTAATACAGAAAAACCAAGTCACTCAACAGTTACCAGGAGGTAAAGTTGGTGAGACGGTGGTTCCTATTCCCCAGGATGGCGGCTACCTATTAACCTTACGCGCCAATGCTGCTAGTGCGGCATCACAGCTACCTATCGGAACCGCAGTAAGCATTTCTAGCGCCACTGCTCCCACCGATTTTAGTCGTTATCCGCACATTATCGGAGCTGGCCCACTACTAATCCAAAATCGTCAAATTGTCCTTGATGCCAAAGGCGAAAAATTCAGCAATGCCTTTATTGCCGAAAAGGCTACTCGTAGCGGTATTTGCACAACAGCAACAGGCACATTGATGATTACTGCTGTGCATAATCGTGCAGGCGGTTATGGACCTAATTTGGCAGAACACGCCCAATTGATGCAACAGATGGGCTGTGTGGATGCCCTAAATTTGGACGGTGGTAGTTCTACTAGCCTTTATTTAGGAGGACAGCTACTCGACCGATCGCCTAATACCGCGGCTCGTGTTCATAATGGAATTGGTATTTTCCTGAAACCACGATAATGAGGTAGTAGGAAGTAAGGAATGGGGAACTTATACTGAGGGCAACCGAAGTATTGGGAAGTGAAAAAGTCTCTTAATCAGCAATTCCCAATGCCCCATTTTTTTAAAGTTTAGAATAAGCTGTCATTTTGCTTGATAAAGACTTAGTGTAGATCAAGAGTTTTAGTAGTGATGATTTACACCGTCGCATTTGATTTTGCTATGTTTATCAAGGTGCGACAAAATTGCTGATTTCTAACGTTGCAAGATAGCGCCAGATTTTTGATCAATAGTTTAAGAGTATTAACGGTTTGTTATGTCTCCAAATGAGGTAACGATGGCTCGATATCAAGAAACTACACAGACTGAAACTCTACACATACCCCCAAGCATTACTTCCAGAGGCGTTGCTGCAACTGAATTACGTCCTTGGGGTGCTTTTACAGTTTTAGAAGAAGGGCGCGGATACAAAATCAAACGCATCGAAGTTAAGCCCGGACACCGCCTCAGTCTACAAATGCACCACCACCGCAGTGAACATTGGATTGTCGTATCTGGTACAGCTAGGGTAACTTGTGGCGAGAAAGAAGTGCTACTGAGCAATAATGAATCAACCTATGTACCCCAATGTACATCTCATCGTTTAGAGAACCCTGGTGTGATCCCCTTGGTGTTAATTGAAGTGCAAAATGGCGAATACTTGGGAGAGGATGACATTATCCGCTACCAAGATGACTATGCCCGTACTAAGGATTAAAGCTCTAATTTAAAAACTTAATACATTTTTGTGCAAACCGCCTTTGGTGAACACCGCACCCCAGAAGTCCCCACCTAGTTAAGGTAGGGACTGAAGCACATTGTGCTATAAATGTAGTAATAGCGATCGCGCTCATAATTTGGATAATCTGGAATATTTGAGAAGCGAGAGTTAACCCATCTGTCTGTAAAATGAAGATGGGGTATTTAATTGCAAAAAACGAGTTCCATGATTCATCTGAGTCAAGCAGCCGCCAGTGAAATTGGACGAATAAAGTCCAAGCAGCAGGCAAATGTGTTGTTTCGATTGGCAGTCAAACCAGGTGGTTGTTCCGGGTTATTTTATGATATGTCCTTCGATGAAGCAATAAAAGTTGGCGACCAAGTTTTCGACTTGGATGAAATTAAAGTAGTTATAGATGTTGGTAGCTTAAATTACCTCAACGGGTTGAGGGTGGATTATTCAGAAGACTTAATGGGTGGTGGTTTTCGCTTCGACAACCCGCAAGCGATGGCAACCTGTGGTTGTGGTAATTCATTCTCTACAACTAGTCAATAGTCCTTAATTAGCGATCGTTTGCCAATAAATAATAAAAGAAAAATGACCAATGATTAGGGAAAAATAACAATTGACATAAAACCATAAAAAAAGATATAATTAGGATTTGTTAAAACTTAGACATATAAGCAGCTTTACGCGCTGTAACTCATGCCAACAATACAGCAGCTAATACGTAACGAGCGCGAACAAGCGCGTCAGAAAACCAAGTCCCCGGCTCTGAAACAATGCCCCCAACGTCGGGGAGTTTGTACCAGAGTATACACGACCACACCAAAAAAGCCTAACTCAGCTCTACGTAAAGTAGCAAGAGTCAGGCTTACCTCTGGATTTGAAGTCACAGCTTATATTCCAGGTATTGGTCACAACTTACAAGAACACTCAGTTGTAATGATTCGTGGCGGTCGGGTAAAGGATCTACCAGGCGTGAGATACCACATTATCCGTGGCACCCTAGATACAGCCGGAGTCAAAGACCGCAAACAAGGACGTTCCAAATATGGAACCAAGCGTCCGAAAGAAGCGAAAAAATAGGATTAGACGATTAATCGAACCCAACACGATTAATCGTCTACCTGAGAAGTGCCGAAGTACAAAAAGCTATCAGGGTCTGTGTTCTAAGAGCAGTGATAAAAACTGCTCAAGTCTGTTAAAAAAATTAAGCAAACTACACCTACACTAAGCGAGCAAGTGTAGAAGTTCTGAGGATAACGCTGTAATCCACAGCAAAATTCTAATCTGGACATTGAGGTTTAGAATATTATCGCCTTGAGTATTTAATTGCAGGTAGCAAGTCAATGAATTTTAGATTATTAGATTTGCAATTTTGGATTGGTCGAACCCACAAGGGGATGAGGCTTATAGACTTTTGATTTTTTCCAATCCTTGTGGTCGGAACATCTACCAAAAACTCTAATCCAAAACTGGCAGTCAAATAGGTCAGTCTTGCTGCAACAGTCAAAAACAAAATTGAGAAAGTCTGAGGGTTGGGTTCCACAGCTTTTACTTTCCGGTGTCTGATAGCATATAATTTCGTTGCCAATTCCGAATTAAAGGTGAAGTATGTCTCGTCGTGGTGTTATTCAAAGGCGCCCAGTTCCGTCTGACTCCGTATATAACAGTCGCCTTGTGAGCATGATTATCAGGCGGATCATGCGTCATGGCAAAAAATCACTTGCCGCACGGATTGTTTATGAAGCGTTGAAAACTATTGAAGAACGCACTGGTGCTGGTGCTTTAGAAACCTTTGAAAGAGCAGTGCGAAATGCCACGCCTTTAGTAGAAGTAAAAGCTCGGCGAGTAGGTGGAGCAACCTACCAAGTACCAATGGAAGTGCGTACAGAACGCGGTACTACCCTAGCACTGCGTTGGTTAGTGCAATATTCTCGGTCGAGACCAGGCCGGACAATGGCAAGCAAACTGGCAAATGAGTTAATGGATGCTGCCAATGAAACTGGCAATGCAATTCGGAAACGCGAAGAAACGCACCGGATGGCGGAAGCTAACAAAGCATTTGCACACTATCGTTATTAAGTAAAAAAGCGATATATCGCGTTGCTGAAGCGGTATATCGTAAGATTTACAAAAAAGACGGTTTTCCCTAAAAGTATAGAATCTTAACAAAGAGTAATATACAAGATATCATGAGGCAAAAACTATAGGAGGTAGCTGTGGCACGCACGATCCCGCTAGAGAAAGTACGCAACATTGGTATTGCGGCGCATATAGATGCGGGCAAAACAACAACAACAGAGAGAATATTATTTTACTCTGGGATAATTCATAAAATTGGCGAAGTTCATGAAGGAACTGCCGTCACAGACTGGATGGATCAGGAGCGGGAGCGGGGAATTACGATTACTGCTGCTGCTATCAGTACCAGTTGGAAAGATCATCAAATAAACATTATCGATACTCCGGGTCACGTAGACTTCACAATTGAAGTTGAGCGTTCCATGCGCGTGTTGGATGGTGTAATCGCAGTATTTTGTTCTGTGGGCGGCGTGCAACCGCAGTCTGAGACAGTGTGGCGGCAAGCAGAACGCTACAAAGTTCCTCGGATAGCCTTTATCAACAAGATGGATCGCACCGGAGCGAACTTTTATAAAGTTCACGATCAAATACGCGATCGCTTACGGGCGAATGCGATCGCTATTCAACTACCAATTGGTAGTGAAAACGACTTCCAAGGTATTGTTGACCTAGTACGGCAACGTGCGTATATTTACGCCAATGACCAAGGTACTGATATCCAAGAAACGGATATTCCGGAAGAATTACAAGCCCAGGTAGACGAATTCCGCACCAAGCTAATAGAAGCCGCAGCAGAAACCGATGATGCTCTGATGACTAAGTACTTCGAGGGCGAAGAACTTACAGAAGAGGAAGTTCGGACTGCCCTGCGTAAAGGTACAATTGCGGGGACGATTGTACCAGTACTTTGCGGTTCAGCATTTAAAAACAAAGGCGTGCAGTTGATGCTGGATGCTGTTGTAGATTATCTGCCAGCGCCAAGTGAAGTACCGCCAATTCAAGGCTTACTGCCCAATGGTGATACTGTTGAGCGGCGGGCTGATGACAACGAACCCCTAGCAGCTCTGGCATTCAAGATTATGGCTGACCCTTATGGTCGCCTGACATTTGTTCGCGTTTATTCTGGTGTCCTGAAAAAGGGCAGCTACGTTCTCAACGCTAGTAAGAATAAAAAAGAACGGATTTCCCGCTTAGTTCTAATGAAAGCAGACGATCGGCAAGATGTTGACGAACTGCGGGCGGGTGATTTAGGAGCAGCTCTTGGATTAAAAGACACCTTGACAGGTGATACGCTCTGTGATGATGGATCACCAGTAATTCTGGAATCCCTATTCATTCCTGAGCCTGTGATCTCGGTGGCGGTAGAACCCAAAACCAAGAACGACATGGACAAGCTGTCCAAGGCTCTGCAATCTCTCTCAGAAGAAGACCCCACCTTCCGTGTCCGCGTCGATCCGGAAACAAACCAAACCGTGATCGCGGGGATGGGAGAGTTACACCTAGAAATTCTAGTAGACCGAATGTTACGAGAATTCAAGGTGGAAGCGAATGTAGGTGCGCCTCAAGTAGCTTACCGAGAAACAATTCGGAAAGCCGTGAACAAAGTTGAGGGCAAATTCATCCGCCAAAGTGGTGGTAAAGGTCAATACGGTCACGTTGTGATCAATTTGGAGCCTGGAGATCCCGGTACTGGCTTTGAATTCGTCTCCAAAATTGCCGGTGGTTCAGTACCTAAAGAGTACGTTGGCCCCGCAGAACAAGGAATGAAAGAAAGCTGTGAATCCGGTGTTCTAGCTGGATATCCCTTGATTGACGTTAAAGCCACGCTAATTGATGGGTCATATCACGATGTAGACTCTTCGGAAATGGCTTTCAAAATCGCTGGCTCAATGGCGATGAAAGAAGCTGTATTGAAAGCTTCACCTGTCATCTTAGAACCTATGATGAAAGTTGAGGTTGAAGTTCCTGAAGACTATATCGGGAACGTCATTGGCGACCTCATCGCCCGCCGAGGGCAGATTGAAAGCCAAAGCACCGAACAGGGACTTGCTAAGGTCGCATCCAAAGTTCCACTGGCGACCATGTTTGGCTACGCCACTGATATCCGATCAAAAACGCAAGGTCGGGGTATCTTCACGATGGAGTTCAGCCACTACGAAGAGGTGCCTCGCAGCGTAGCTGAAACTATCATTGCAAAAAGCAAAGGGAACGCTTAGTTAAAATAAGGAAATGAGCATTCATGGCACGCGCAAAGTTTGAAAGAAATAAACCCCACATCAATATCGGTACTATTGGCCACGTTGACCACGGTAAAACCACGTTAACAGCAGCTATCACCTTGACCTTGGCAGCTCTTGGTCAAGCTACAGCTAAGGGCTACGATCAAATCGATAACGCGCCAGAAGAAAAGGCACGGGGTATTACCATCAACACTGCTCACGTTGAGTATGAAACCGAAAATCGGCACTATGCTCACGTAGACTGTCCTGGACACGCTGACTATGTGAAGAACATGATCACCGGGGCTGCTCAGATGGATGGAGGTATCCTCGTAGTAGCTGCTACCGATGGTCCTATGCCCCAAACCCGCGAACATATTCTGTTAGCAAAACAAGTGGGCGTTCCCAGTCTAGTTGTATTCTTGAACAAAGAAGACTTGATGGATGACCCAGAACTCTTAGAACTAGTTGAACTAGAACTTAGAGAACTATTAAGTAGCTATGATTTCCCTGGCGATGATATCCCCATTATCAAAGGCTCTGGTCTGCAAGCTCTTGAAGCAATGACCAAGAATCCTAAGACCAAAAAAGGCGAAAATCCTTGGGTAGATAAAATCTACGAATTGATGGACGCTGTGGATTCTTTTATCCCCACTCCTGAGCGGGATGTTGATAAGCCCTTCCTGATGGCTGTAGAAGACGTATTCTCAATTACAGGTCGTGGTACTGTTGCCACCGGTCGGATTGAACGGGGTGTTGTCAAAGTTGGCGATAACGTTGAACTAGTGGGTATCAGAGATACTCGCGCCACTACCGTAACTGGTATTGAGATGTTCAAGAAGAGTCTGGAACAAGGTATGGCTGGAGATAATGCTGGCGTACTACTCCGGGGTATCCAGAAGGCTGATATTGAACGGGGTATGGTAATCGCCAAACCAGGTTCAATTAAACCTCACATGGAATTTGAAGGTGAAGTATACGTCCTAACAGAGAAAGAAGGTGGTCGTAAGACTCCATTTTTCGCTGGCTACCGTCCCCAGTTCTATGTACGGACAACCGATGTAACTGGTACTATCAAAGCCTACACCTCCGATGAAGGCAAAGAAGTAGAAATGGTGATGCCAGGCGATCGCATCAAGATGACAGTAGAATTGATCAACGCGATCGCTATTGAACAAGGAATGCGCTTCGCTATCCGCGAAGGTGGTCGCACCATCGGTGCTGGTGTCGTCTCCAAAATTCTCAAATAGCACCTTTTCGCTCATAACAAAGGAGCAGAGATGGTATAATGCCTCTCTGCTCCTTTCTCTTCCCTCCATAAATAAGGTAATAGGTTACAGGGGACAAGTAATAGTTTTCTGTAACCTTTACCCTGTAACCTTTAACCTGTAAATACTCCCTTAATTACGCAGAACCTGGACAATTAAAGATGGCAACTCTACAGCAGCAAAAAATTAGAATTCGCTTACAGGCTTTTGACCGACGCTTATTAGACACATCTTGCGAGAAGATTGTAGACACAGCTAACCGCACCAATGCTACAGCCGTAGGCCCAATTCCTTTACCAACAAAACGCCGGATCTATTGTGTACTGCGATCACCTCACGTAGATAAAGATTCACGAGAACATTTTGAAACTCGTACTCATCGCCGGATTATTGACATTTATCAGCCTTCTTCTAAGACTATTGATGCCCTGATGAAATTGGATCTACCATCGGGTGTGGATATCGAAGTTAAACTTTAATTTAGTCATTGGTCATTAGTCATTAACAAAGGACAAAAGACAAATGATATTAGTATGAATTTTTACATGGCCCTGAAGAAATATATCTCAGGGCTTTTATTTAGCTAGGAAACAAATGATAGAATGTAGATAAAGTACGGGAAAAGCAGAGAAAAATAAATTTTAAAGATTAAGTTTATACCAAGGTAACAATGACATCATCTTCTAAAATTGCAGTTCGTGAACTACCTCTGTTCCCGTTACCCGAATTAGTTCTGTTTCCTACTAGACCATTGCCTTTGCACATCTTTGAATTTCGCTACAGAATCATGATGAACACGATTCTGGAGAGCGATCGCAGGTTTGGTGTTTTGATGTTCGATCCAGCCACAGGTACAATTGCAAACACTGGTTGCTGTGCCGAAATCGTTCATCATCAACGATTGCCAGATGATCGGATCAAGATGTTGACGTTAGGGCAGCAAAGATTCCGTGTGTTAGAGTATGTTCGTGAAAAGCCATACCGCGTTGGCTTAGTTGAGTGGATTGAAGATCAACCACCCACAAAAGATTTGCGACCTTTGTCTTCTGAGGTAGAACAACTACTGCGAGATGTTGTGCGTCTGTCAAGTAAATTAACCGAGCAAAATATCGAACTACCAGAAGATTTGCCTGACCTACCAACAGAGTTATCTTATTGGGTAGCTAGTAATCTTTACGGTGTTGCTGCAGAGCAGCAATTGTTGTTAGAAATGCAAGATACTGCAACTCGTTTAGAGCGGGAAGCAGAAATTTTAACCTCTACTCGTAATCACTTGGCAGCTCGCGCTGTTCTTAAAGACACATTTAATGAAAAGTGATGAGTGAGCAGTTAGAACTGAGAAGTTAGGAGTTAGGAAGAAATAACAAAAAATAATTTATATTCTCTAGTTGATAACTGATAACTAAGGTGATTTCTGACAAAGAATATACCCAGGTTGACGAGTTTCGACTTCTCTGTAAGACGCTACGGAAAGGCTCAACTCTCAATCCCTTAGTTGGTTCAGTGAAGTCGAAACCAACGGCGACGGTAGATTTATTAACGGAAATTGTCCAAGCTTGTTAGCTCGTAATTCTTAACTCTTAACTCCTCAAGTAAAAGCGCTGATCGGCAAAACATTGTAAGCGCCAAGAATTTTTAAAATCTCTGTGTGGATAGTTAATTCTGCTAAAGCAGATTGCATTTGTGTTTCCTTGGCATCCGCTTCTAAATCCATAAAAAATAAGTATTCGCCTAGCGATCGCTTCGTCGGACGAGATTCAATCCGGCTGAGATTAATTCCTAGTTGAGCAAATATTTGTAAAGGTTTGACCAATGCTCCGGGTGTGTTGGTAGGCATACTAAAAGCCAGCGATGTGTGGCTAGCATTTGTTGTTGATGCTTGATATCCAGCGTTCACTTCACCCTGACTTACTACCCAAAAACGAGTACAGTTTTCTGGATAGTCGTTGATGCCGCTAGCAAGTATTGGCAGGTTGTATAGTTGAGCGGCTCTACTAGAAGCGATCGCTGCTATTGTTGTTTCTTCTTCCAATCGCTGTAGTGCTTCAGTTGTAGAATTGCTGGGAATAATCTGTACAGTCGGAAGAAACTGCTCTAACCATCCCTGGCATTGTGCCAAAGCTTGCGGGTGAGAGTAAACAGTTTTAATCTTATCTAAGCTAGACGCGCAAGAAATTAACATATGGGCAATGGGTAATACCAAAGCCAACTGAATTCGCAAGCTGTCTAACTGCCACAGTGTATCCAGTGTTGTGGTAACACTCCCTTCAATAGAATTTTCCACTGGCACAACAGCTAAGTGGGATTGACCATCTGCAACGGCGTGCAGTGACTGGGAGATGGTGGGATAGGGAGATAATGTAGCTTCAACTCCTGTACTTTTGGTTAGCCAGTTGGCATAAAAATTAGCTGCTTGTTCTGCATAAGTGCCAGGAGGTCCTAAATGTGCGATCAATAAAGTCATCCTTTTAGCCTTGAGTTACAAGTTTAATGCGTAAACAGAGATTATGATATTTTGGATTTGGCAAATATAGCAGTTCTAAATTATTTGTAAAAATAAATTAACCGCAGAGGCGCAGAGAACACAGAGAGAAGAATGGGAGATTTTCACGACTCATTTAGAATTGCTATATATCCAACATCTACTCTTACTAAACACTGTTATCTCTAAAATTTACGCACTGAACTAATAGACCGAAATAAATATCGAGGAAAACAAGTTATGGAAATCAACTTTCTAGCGAATAGATTTCCTGGCAGTTTTGTTGCTAAATTCTTCTAAAAAATTTAAAAGCAATCATATTGGTTTCTGACTTAATACTCACGCATACTCTGGTTTTTGTGTCAAGGCTTAAATTCTAATCTATATTTATTGAACTAAAGATAGTGATCAGCGTACCAACTTTTTGCTAGTGATGTATAGCTGATAAGCAACAATCATTTTTATGTTCAAGAAATTTTGTACTTTTCAATAATCAGCTTTAATTTATTAAAAAATATTAAAATTAAGAAACAGATATTTTTATTCGCTCATGGCTACCCGGTTTACTGCCTCCCAATCGGTTGAAATCGCTGTTCCAGAGCAGCCTATTCCCATTCAGCACTACTTACGCCAGCCTCAACGTCTGGTTAAGGCTTTGGCTGATAACAGTCGGATTGAGCAGCTTTCTGAGGAAGTATTTCGCTTGAAAATGCGTCCGTTAACTTTTATGTCATTGAGTATTCAACCTACTGTAGACATGAGAGTTTGGGCAGAATCAAATGGAATAATTAATTTGCGATCGCTCGGCTGTGAAATACTGGGTTTCGAGTATATTAACCAGCGCTTTGCTCTCAATTTAAAAGGGCATTTGTCTCCTAAAGAGTCAAGTACTGGCACTCGCCTGCAAGGAAAAGCTGATTTAGAAGTGTTGGTGGATTTGCCACCGCCATTTTCTTTTACTCCCAAGCCGATTTTAGAAGCTACTGGCAATGGTTTGCTCAAAAGCGTGCTGTTGTCGGTGAAGCAACGCTTATTAAATCAACTTTTGGCGGATTATCGCTACTGGGTGGTATCACAAACGAGAGATAGAGGATTTGACGATGACAATACTGAATTGCCAATCCTGAACGCTGAGTAATTAAATAATTACTCAGCGTTCGGTATTTTGATTTGGCAAGGACGAAAAGACTGACGATGTAAGGGCGAAGGGCCGTATTGTTGCAGAGCTAGCAAATGCCGCTGGCTAGCATAACCCTTGTTACGCTCCAGGTTGTACATAGGGTATTTTAATGCTAGACGCAGTACTAGTTCGTCACGCCAAACCTTGGCAACAATACTAGCAGAGGCAATAGCGAGCGATCGCTCGTCGCCCTTAACTATTGTTTGTTGTGGCAATAACAAGTCTTTGATTGACTGATTGCCATCAACCAAGCAAATTGCAGGCTGTACCTTTAACTTCAGTACAGCCCGCTTCATTGCTAATAGTGTCGCTTGCAAAATATTTATCTTGTCAATTTCGGCAGTAGAAGCAAACCCAATTTTCCAGTCTATAGCCAGCCCACAAATTTGCTGCGCTAGCTGAGTTCTACGCGAACTAGATAACTTTTTACTGTCTTTAATTTTAGCTGCCATCAGTATTGGCAAAGCATGATCTGGTAGGATCACTGCTGCCGCCACCACAGGGCCAAATAGAGCACCTCGCCCTACTTCATCCACACCTGCAACCAATCCTGGAATCCCTGACAAGGTAGAAAACTCCAGCCAATTGGATTGTTCCAAAGGCGTTGGTGACGTTTCTACCATAAGGCAAATTAATTATCCTCGATCGCTGAGGAACGACGGCGGCGGCGACGGCTAGCAGTGGCGGCGCTGTTCGCATCATTTTCATCTGCGATGGCGTTGGCGGCGAAAGCTTTTGTAGGGAAACGTTCCGAGGGGCTAGCAGTCAACTCAGATGGTTCAGTTGCCTCTTCTATCAAAGATTTTTGTTCTGGCTCAATAACTTTTGGAATTGGTACTTTGGTTACAATTACTTCTGGTGTTACTTTTTGGGTAGTAGTTGATTCTGAGGTTGATTCAGTTGGAGCCGTTGGCATTTGACCAGGCTGAATCACGTTAATAATCACAGACTTGGTGTTTTTAACCTCTTGGTCTAACTTCACTAAGGGAGATATTCCCATCAAAGCAAACATATCCTGTTCTTGAAGGCTCATTTCTACAGTCCTAATCTCCGGTGGTTCTACCACTGGTTTGACTGGCTCTGCCTTGATAATTTTAGTACGCTCTACAGTGCGCTCTACTCTTTCACTCCAACCTGGTTTACCAAGGGTGGGCGAGGGGAAATCTGGTGCAACTCCTAGTTCTGGTTCAACATCAAGGTCTAAGTCTGGCTCATTAACAAAAGGCAGTGGATTGGCTACAACCCGAGCTTCATCTTTCCCGTTTAACCCATTGATGCCAATTCGACTGCGGCGAGTGCGGGTACGACGCTTATTATCATTAAGGTCTTGATAACTAGGATGATTGATCAGATTTAAATTACTCAATTCTGAGTCGCTGTCAAATGTTTCCCCAAATCCATCATAGGTTTCTCGTGGTTCTGGGATGCGGGCAGCCGGCTGACGTGGTTCTCGGTGAGGCAAGGACACAAAACGCTCACGCTCACGCTCTGGTGTTTCTGCTGGTATTGGTAATCGGTTTTCGATTTCTCCAGGCAGACGCACGGTATGTCCTAAACCGCCACAGGTGGGACAAGTTTCACCAAACAATTCGTAAATGTTTTGACCCTGACGTTTGCGAGTCAGTTCTACTAAACCCAGTTCGGTTAATTGGGCAATCTGCGGACGAGCTTTGTCTGCTTTGAGTGCTTTATTAAAGTGTTCGAGAACTTGTAGTTGGTCACGTCGTGATTCCATATCAATAAAATCAACAACGATCACTCCGGCAATATTCCGCAGACGCAACTGGCGAGCAATTTCTGTTGCAGCTTCGCAGTTTGTCCACAAAACTGTTTCTCTAGCTGTTGCCGATCGCGTGAAGGAACCTGAGTTAACATCAATTACGGTTAATGCCTCTGTCGGCTCAATGATGATGTAGCCTCCCGAAGGTAGGTCTACTCTCGGTTTGAGGGCTTCTCGAATCGCGGCACTGATGCGGAAATACTCTAGAATTGGGGAGCGATCGCGATGATGGTCAATCAACAATCCTTGCGGTGTTTGACCTCCACTCCAGTTCTGTAAGTACTGCTTTACGCGCTTCAAACCAGTACTGGAATCAACGACAATCCGGTTGACATCCGCGCCGTACATATCCCGCAATACGCGCTGAATGAAGTCATCGTCACGGTTGAGTAGGGCTGGAGCACGAGTGGAATGCGCTTCCTGCTGGATGGCCTCCCATTGCTTTTGCAGCAATTCCAAATCTTCCATAATCGCTTCTTCGGGTTTGCCTTCGGCTTCTGTGCGCACAAGCAAACCCATTCCCGCCGGTTTGACCAAAATTGCCAGTGCCCGCAAGCGGTTGCGCTCACTTTCACTTTTAATTCGTCGGGATAAATTTACGCCTCTACCATAGGGCATCAGTACTACATAACGTCCGGGTAAGGTGATGTTACCCGTGAGCCTGGGCCCTTTTGTCCCCGTTGGCTCTTTCATTACTTGCACCAAAACTTTCTGTTGTGGTGTTAGTAATTCTGTAATTGCTGCTGCGGTACGCTTTAGCTTCAATGGTCCCAAGTCGGTGACGTGAATAAAACCGTTGCGCTCTGGGTCACCAATATTGACAAAAGCCGCATCTATCCCAGGCAATACGTTTTCTACTACTCCTAAGTAGATATCACCTATTTGGTGATGACCTGTAGCAACAACTAGTTCCTGTATTTGATCTTCAGAAAAGACAGCAGCAATTTGGTGCTGCTCCGCGATGATAATTTGTTTTGGCATTCAATTTCCTCAAAATTGGCAGCACCAATAGGTCTGGAGGTTTGTTTTACCTTTGTTGCCCCTGCAACCCTCAAAAGGCGCTACTGATAATAAAAATCGCAAACGTGAGCTTCTAAATTAAATAGCTATTGGCGCTCTTAAGAGCATTTTTACGGCGGATTATTCCAGAACAGCTGCATGTTTAAGCAATTAAATCAACCGTCCGTGGTTGATTTATGATGCAATACCCTCAATAAAGAGAGTTTTGAGTTGAAAGTTCCGAATCCTGAGTGAGTTTTTAACTCAGGAAGCTTCATTTGAGAGTGTTCTACTGATGTCGTTAAGAAAAAGAAACTATTTCTATTTTCCATTCCCCGGATTTATCCTTAGGGTTATACTCAGCAACGCCAGCTGCTACCCTACTTTAATTTAAGCCGCGCTTTGCGCGTATGTGAACGTCTGCAAATTCGGCCTAACTGATGACAGTTGTTTACCCTACGGGAACGCCAAGGGCGAACAACTCTAGAAAAGTAGCTCACTAGCTCTTGGGCACTCCTGTGGATTGAACATTCAGCAGTTGTTTAAAAAGCATGGATTTAGAGAAGCTAACCGAGCCTGCTGTTAATTACTGATTCACAAGGTAGCTATAGAGAGAGTGTGTTCTTTAATCTGCCTCAGTTTGTCTGGGATAAAATCCTAGAAGTTGCACTCTAATATCTTTGCTTTCGCTCCCTGAACACCAGGGTAGTGAATCAGCTAATTCAATGCAGCGTCAGAAAATTTCTCTTCACCCCATTCTAACGCAACCTTGCTAAAAATCAATTCCGACGTATGCCATTTTAGGACAGCTACTAGCAAGCTGCCCTACAAGGATTATACCCCTAAAATTAGCCGATTGCGGTGGATGTGCAGGAGTTGAAATTCTACATTAGCCACTATCCTTAGCATAAACAGGATTTGTTCAGGACGCAATAGAAAACCATCTTGGCGATAGCTACCTACATAACGGATAACAGATATAGATTCTGCAATGCTTTTAGGGGTTTCTACCAATTCCAGTTCAAATAAGCGATCGCGCAGATTTATTAACTGGCTCTTGCCTGACTTTGTTGTATGCTCATACCAAATCTCATCTTTTGCTTTGATGGTATCAATCCATTCTTGCCATTGTTGTATGGGTATTGTTTCTTCAAGTGCTGCTACGGTAATTAAATATTCTGCGGTTTCTAGCAGTTGAGTAGCTGCCGGAGTTTTTAAATCTATCTGCTCCACATTATATATAGGTATGTCTGTGGGCATTTCCCTAACCAACTGTTCTCGAATAATATCGACGGACACTGGCACAGTTAATTCAAAATCCGCAATTTCACCACTACTAGTAGCTCCTAAAGCCAAAGCAGTTGCTAGAGAAATCCGCGGCATTGGATGAAACCCGCCAGTGAAAGCTATTGGTAAGCCTGCTCGTCGCACAACTCGGTCAAACAGACGGATTAAATCTAGGTGACTTACTAAAGCCATATTACCCTGTTTGCCAAACCAAACTCGCAGTCTTTGTGCCTTAGTTGTGTTGGGAACAAACTCGCCGGTGAATGTCGGAATAGCAGGTGATTCAATGACGACGTTATGGCCAAAGTCGGTTCCACATACGCCACAGTGAGAACAACCTTCAAAAGAGCAGTCGGGTACAATCGCAGCTTCTAAGGCGCGTTGCAAGTCTTCTTGGAGCCACTTTTTATCAATTCCGGTATCAATATGATCCCAAGGGAGGGGAGTATCGAGGGAGTGGGGAGTGGGGAGTGGGGAGTTAGGAGTTAGGAGTGAGGAGTTAGGAGTTGGGAATTGGGCATTTTCCGTGTCTTCCGAGCTATTTTGATCTTGTGCGTGAAACAAATTCCATTCGCCATTTTCTATTTGGCGGTATTTCCAATCTAGATCGGCTTGGGCGATCGCATCTTCCCAAGCACTAAAAGCTTGATCTAAATTTTCATACCAGGAATCCATACCTGCACCCAATTCCCAGGCGCGGCGGACTACTTTGCTCAAATTGCGATCGCCTCGTCCCACAAAATCTTCCATTGCCGAAATGCGAACATCGGTAAAATTTACCTTCACTCCCTTTATCCGACGGAATTCTTGCCGCAACAGGTTTTGTTTACGCTTAAATTCAGTGGTAGAAACTGAGTGCCATTGAAATGGTGTATGGGGCTTGGGCGTAAAGTTAGAAATCGTTAGGTTAAAGTTTAGAGGTTTTCTACCCTTGCCCCGACATTCTCGCTGTAGCCAGCTGACTGTTTCCGCAATGCCTAAAACATCCACATCCGTCTCACCGGGCAAGCCAATCATAAAATACAACTTGATTTTATCCCAGCCTTGCTCCCAAGCGGTTTTTACCCCCCGCAATAATTCTTCATTTGTCAAACCCTTATTCACAATGTCTCGCATCCGCTGAGTTCCAGCTTCTGGAGCAAAAGTCAGTCCACTTTGCCGCGTACCTCCAAGGATGTTGGCAATATTCTCATCAAATCTGTCTACCCGTTGGCTTGGTAGAGTCAGAGAAATGTTTTCATTTTTTAAGCGATTTTTGATTTCCATCCCTACTGCTGGTAGGGATAAATAATCTGAACAACTCAGAGATAATAGGGAAAACTCATTGTAACCAGTTGCCCGCATCCCCTGTTCAATTGCTTCTACAACCTTATTGGGTTCTACATCCCGTGCTGGTCGAGTTAGCATTCCTGGTTGACAGAAGCGACAGCCACGAGTACAACCGCGCCGAATTTCAATGGTCAAACGGTCATGCACCGTTTCTACGTAGGGAACTAACCCAATGGAATATGCTGGTATGGGAGTTGCAACCCGTCGCAGAATTCGTTTTGGTACGTCTGACCGACGAGGATGGACTGAGCCACCCTCTGCCATGTCGTAAAACTGGGGAACATACACGCCTGGTATTTGTGCCAAATCCAGTAATATATCTTCCCTACTCAATCCTGCTTGTTTTCCTTCTTCCAATACCAAACCGATTTCTGGCAGCAATTCCTCTCCATCTCCAAGGGCGATGAAGTCGAAAAAGTCAGCGTAAGGTTCAGGATTCGATGTCGCTGTTTGCCCACCAGCAAAAATCAACGGAAATTGGGACTGGAGATTCGTAAATTCTCCCCCTGCTACCCTTGCTTTTTGCCTTTCTTTCCACGTCAAGGGAATTCCAGCCAGATCCAACATTTCTAAGATATTAGTTGCACCCAGTTCGTAACTGAGGCTAAAGCCTAAAATGTCGAATTCTGTGAGCGATCGCTTTGACTCTACCGCAAACAATGGCGTATTGGTTTCGCGTAGTTTGGTTGCCAGGTCTTGCCCTGGTAGGTAGGCGCGATCGCACAATTGACGCGGTTGGGCATTCAAGATGTTATAGAGAATGATGTGCCCTAAATTGGATGCACCGACTTCATATACTTCTGGGTAAGTTAATACCCAGCGTATTGCTGCCGTATCCCAAGCTTTATGTACTGCTAAACGCTCATTACCCAGGTAACGTCCTGGTTTTAAAATATCCGATGTTATTAATTTTTCAACTGCAACAGCCACTGTGCTATCTTCTAGCTACCTTAATTACAGCTAATCAAACCCAACCTTAGCATTGAATTAGGTATTCTAACAGAGTTTATCGTTGCAACTTATAACTCCTTTACATAAAGTCCACTTCCTACCCGCTTTGTTTTACATAAAGTTATGTTGCAGCCAACTCAACTTCACCATCCAATATTTCAAACACCCTATCGAGTTGCGTTAGTTCAAAAATAATTCTAATTGAGGGAGCAACAGCGCAAAGTCGAAAACCCCTTCCCAAGCTAAGAGCCAGCTTGTGTATAGATAACAATGCCATCAACCCCGAGCTGTCTAACGATTCTACTGCTGCGAGGTCTACTACCAACATGGAAATACCATTTTGTGCCAACGCTGTGGTCATATCTCGTTCAAATTCCAAGGCGTTTGTAGCATTCAAATAGCCTTGCGGGCGAATGACTGCAATCTTGGGATAGTTAAGCACTGCTTGCATAGTTACATCCTATTGAGAATTATTGAAGCGTCAAGCTAAGAATTATTTGAACATAAACTCTATTTTGTTGCATCGACCATATGTATTAGCTCTCTTTGCTGAATCTTTATTTCTTTAGTATGTCTGTTTAAAGATTGTCATAATTCCCGATTAAAGTGTGTTTATGTATACTTTTTTTTTATGTCAGTTCAAAAACAATCAACATAGACAGATTTAGAGCAGACAAATCATCAGTAACCATGCTGATAAAACTTGCTTAGTCATAACTAGAATTAATTTAGCTAAGTCTTAACGGTAAGTAAATCTCTCTCTTTAGGGTTGCTGGTAGCCTACAACATAGTCATAGCGAATTATCTATTTATGTAACTTACCAGTGATATATATCACTAATAAGTTATGATTTGAACACTCTTTATACTTAGGCTTATCTGGGATAATTAATATCATATACAGTTGGTTGATTACGTATGAGAACTCAGTACGCTATTCGGAAATTGGTAGAAAAAGCTCTAGACATTAAAAAACTAACTCCTGAGATAGAAAATGAAATCAACTCAGAACTAACAGAACTGGGTTACATTTCTGACGTTGACTACGAAGCTCTGGAATTATTAATGTCGGAGATGGATGCTGGTAGAGTTAAGTTAGTTCCTAGCTTGGGATATTTCTAATTGCTTAGGCATGGGGTTTTATAATGTATCTCTGTTGGATGAGGTACACGTATGAGACTGAGAAGCTTAACTCAAGCTTATTGACTCAGCACTCAGCACTATCTTGGTATGCTTGCCAAAGTTGGTGAATAAACTGATTAAGTTGCTGCTTGGCGGCTGAGTCAGGTTCACTTTTTGGTTCTTTTGCTAAAACTTGGCTCAACAAGCTAATTACTTCTGTGTCTAATGCTGGTCTAAATAAATTGGCAGGCCAAAGCAGGTCAGATGCATCTCGCAAATCAGTAATTAGCGGCGATTCTTGAATGAAAGTAACCATTAATAAAGGACGTACCCAGCACAACTGACGGGAAACTACAAATTGAATGACTTCTGCATACAGATTCCTGTCGCCATGCTCTAAAGACACAATTTGTCCTGGTTGAAGAAAATCTAGGCTAATGTCCATCATTATGCAGTTTGGGCAGGGACAACGATTATTTTGCAACTTCTTTAATTTTAAAAGTGAGAATGCGCTACTTTTAAAGGAAGCCTCTGTAACATTAAGGTAGCACTCTCACAGCAACCATGTCTTAAGATATGTACTTCACAAGTGGCTATGCAAAACTAATACGACCAATCCCTAGCAGCAAAGGGTTTTTCTAGCATAGTATCTGAACAGAAATACTATAGAATAGGTGAATAACTGTTAAGCGATCGCTACACAGACATTTTGTAGTAGTGAATCAACAAGAAAAGAGCAAAGAGCCGTGTCAGTTGAAACTATTCAAAAGCCTTCCACAACCCGTAAGCTAGCGCCTCGCTATCGCGTTTTGCTCCATAACGATGACTACAACTCTATGGAGCATGTTGTGCAGTCACTAATAGCCACTGTGCCGAGCCTTACCCAACCCCAGGCTGTTAGCATCATGATGGAAGCCCATACTAACGGGCTAGCTTTAGTTATTACTTGCGCCCTGGAACACGCTGAGTTCTATTGCGAAACGTTGAAAAGTCACGGTTTAAGTAGCACAATTGAACCTGACGAATAGTTATTGGTCATTGGTCATTGGTCAAAATTTAGAGTATTGACTGGTGATTGGTGACTTATTTTGTATGAAAAAAAACCTTATCCATTTAGCTGAACGCCCTGCCCCTATTAGGCTGGGTTCTTTTATTTTGACTTTATTGCTGCTATGGTTGCCATTGGCTGCACCAATATACTTTCTAGTGGATGATTCAAACTTAGAAAGTATATTGACATTGGTATTGTTATATGCAGTATTTATTTTTCTCCTGAGACTATGGGGCAAATATGTCTACCAGCAGCCCCAAATTCTGCGGCATTATGGCTTAGAAGTCACGCGACAAAACGGTGTAGATTTGCTGCGTGGCTTGGCTATGGGGATAATCAATATTCTGATACTTTTTGGAGTAGAAAGTTTATTGGGTTGGTTGGTGTGGCAACAACCGAAAGTTTTTTTGCTGAAAGTAATTTTAGAGGGTTTACTTGTTGGCTTGGGCATCGGATTTGCTGAGGAATTGTTATTCCGAGGCTGGTTGTTAGATGAATTACAACGAGATTACAGTCCGCGTGTGGCAATGTGGACAGATGCAATTGCGTTTGCTACATTGCACTTTATTAAACCCTTGGAAGCAATTATTCATACACTGCCGCAATTTCCAGCTTTAGTATTGCTGGGGTTAACGCAAGTATGGGCAAAGCGTTGGCGGAGGGGACGTTTGGGTTTACCAATTGGTTTACATGGTGGTTTCGTATGGGGCTATTACATTATTAATGTGGGTAAATTAGTGAAATATTCTGGTCAAGTTCCTGATTGGGTAACTGGTGTGAATAATAATCCCCTGCAAGGAGTGATGGGGGTGTTGTTAATGAGTGTACTAGCTTTGTGGATACGAGGGCGAACTGAGCGATCGCTTCATATATGAAAATAAAAATATTAATCGTATCAGCTATTTATTTATGATAAATCAGCAGACTGATAGTGATTTTTGGATGCAGTGGATGTTAGAAAATGCTACTAGCTTCTGTGTAGGTCTTCTTTACTTTCCATTTATTTTTCCATTTAATTTTTTTACTTCGTTAAGAAAGATCCGGGTAATGGATAGCCGTCTGCGGGGTGGGGTTCTTGGGGTTTAGTAAGTAATCAAGCGGACATGATATTAAAGTGCTTATCAAACCGTATTTAAATGTATTTAACATTTAAACAAATATAGCTGTGATGTTTTTCATAAAAATTGCCAAGGAGAAAAAACAATGATACAGCCAGTCATTTTAGAAAAATTAGAAGAACTCGCTGAGTCCCTTCAGACAGAAGTGCTTCATTACAACATTGAGTTTTTGATAGAGAAGCACGCTAAAAACTCTACCGAAGAAAAGCAGACAAACAAGCGTTGCGTTGCTGGAACGATGAAAGGAATGTTTGTTCTGCCATTGCCTAATGACTTTGATGAGCCGCTTCAAGATATGAAAGAATATATGGAATGAATAGATTACTATTGGATACTCATGCTTTTATCTGGTTTGTCTCGAATGATGCCACCCTGCCAGTGTTAACTAGAGAAAAAATTGAATCTGCTGAGGCTGTTTTCTTTAGTATTGCAAGTGTTTGGGAAATGGCGATTAAACTCAACATTGGAAAACTATCTCTACAGGGTGCTTTTGAAGAGATTGAACCTAAACTAACTGCTGCGGGTATAACGATTGATTCTGCCTATTACCTTTACCGATACTCTTCAATTCCGTTATTTACCACTGCATCATCGACATCCGTTTGATCGTATTGTGGTGGCACAGGCGATGAATCATTCCCTTGTTTTGATTAGTCGTGATTCGGCTTTTGATGCCTATAATATTCAGCGGGTTTGGTAATGAAAAAGTGGCTACGACACGCAGCATCAAATGTCCTCCCGTGGAAAGCTAGCCCATTCTTCACTACGGGCTATATCGATTTCATCTGCGGAAGGTGCATTTCGTAAATCAGCACATGAGTTTCTGCGTTAAAATCTTATCGGTAGCGTGGTTAATCTACCTGAATCTTAAAACATTTTGTGGCTTTGTTGTATGAAGGAGAAAAGGCTACACCTTTCCCCGATAGAACAGTACTTTTTGCGATTCTCATAAACTCGTCTCAACCACAGTACCCACCAAACACGCTTTATTAAAATTAACGCCGCTTAAATTTGCACCTTCTAACTCTGCACAGAGTAAATTCGCTCCCGTTAAATTTGCCCCTGCCAAATTCGCCCCCCGCAAGTCAGCTTCTTCAAGGTTTGCTTCACTCAATAATGCCCCTTGCAAATCGGCGCGACTCAAATCTGCACCTTTGAGATTTGCCCCAGTCAGGTTTGCACCGCGCAAGTCAGAACCCCGCAAATCAACGCCTTGCAAGTTCACGTTCATCAAATTGGCACCACTCAAGAAAGCACCCACTAATGACACATCACTGAGTCTTGCTCCCATCAAGTTAGCACCACGCAAATTGCTACCCCGCAAGTCAGCACCTGTTAAATCTGCTTGCATCAGGTTTGCTCCCATCAAATTCGCCCGCAAGTCAGTTTCTTGGAGGTTAGCCCCCATCAGATTTGCCCCCTCCAAATGCCCGCCTTCGAGTTTGGAAGCAGCGAAATTAGTGCCAACAAGGATAGCACCAGCAAGATTAATGCGGCTTAAATCCAGTCGAGAGAGTTCCTCGTCTTCTAAATTCGCCCCTGGAAGTTGTTTGAGTTTTCCTAATTTAATGGCTTCAATATTCATGTAAAGTAACTACCAATCTCCTCACTTATCTTGCTGTGACTATCCCATTGGGAATCAAGTATCCAGATGCCAGCGCTGACTTTGGGTGTCATGACGGGTAAGTCAAGTCCCTGTTGTAAACCCATAACTAATAAAGTTAGGGTATCTACAAGTTTAGGGTCAAAGCGGGTAGATTGTTGCTGTCTGCACTCATCTAAAGCTTGAGTAAATATCTGTTCCCGGCTTTGATTTGACGATTTTCGCTCATTGACTCGCCACTGAAAGTCTGCCAATAATGCCAAAATCCTCGACTCTAGGGGAATTTCATTTCCAGCTAAACCTGCTGGTTCCCCTGTGCCATTCCACCACTCGCTTTGATGAGTAATAATTTGGGCAACTGCTCGTAGTCGTGGCATGGTTCGCAATACTTGCGCCCCCGGTACTAAGGGACAAGTTAAGGGACAACTGGGAGCATCTTCTTGGTAACGTGTGGTTATACCGTCACTGAGTACGCTTTCTGCTTTCTGTAATGGATCTATGCGATGCAACAGAGCCGCTAGCCGCAATCTCTTAATCTGCCATGCAGGAAGATCCAAAAGCTGGCCGATCGCTTCAGCAAGAGCTACTACTTCCGCAGCTGCCATTGGATTGTTGACATCTGCCATATCCATCAGTTGCGCCATTCGCAAAAAGGCTTGGATTTCGTTGGAAACCAAGTTGCGATCTAGGGTTTTTTGGTGAGACGCTGTTGGTACGGATAAATTATCTTGCCCAGTCTGAAGGTAATCTACTACACGGGAAACAACTGCACCTAAATTTTCTGATCTGTCCATTGACGGTACAATTTGTTGTTTCTCGGCTGTGAGTTTTTGGGCCAGTTCTGGGTTGTATTTTTTGATGTGAGCGATCGCTATTTCTGCTGTCTCTTGCACTAACTCTGGCTCAAATGTCCACAAGCCATAGAATTTGCGCTCTAAATCTGATGTCGGTACTCCAGTGCTGCCATAATCAGCCTCTGATAATTCTTGACAAATTACCATTGCTGTGTATTTAGGCGATAAAATAATTAAGTGCCACTCCTGAGCTACTGGATCGACTAGATCTATTGCCACTAAGTCTACGTTGGGTAGCTGGCTGGTAGGATGTTCAGCAAAGCCGGATTCAGAGGCAGCCATGATGGCAATTTCGCGGCTGCGCTGGGCGATGTCTGCATATCGCCCGGCTTCTTGCAGATACCATTTACCTCGTTGAAAGGCTGTGATGACTAAGGGTGTACCGTCGTCGGTTAAAATATGGTCTTCTAAAGCATGGCACAAGGCAACTAGGGTATTTTTGTAGTAAACACCGAATCGAATCGGTCTGGTGGTATGGCGATGGGCTGTTTCTAGCTGTTGCAGGATTGAACCTTCTAACATGGGATTTGGTAAAAATAACCGCAAAGGCGCAGAGGACACAGAGAAAGAGAAGGGGAGAAATTCATAATTTTGAATATCCCCATATTATTGCGTTTTCTAGGATATACCCGCTAACTGTTTTTCTTTCATTTCTATTGGTGCGGAAAGTGCTGCTTCTAAGTCGGCACAACCCAATTTTTCCTCCAAGATTTTCATGACTTCGCGTCCGAAATCGTTGGGGTTTTGTTGCCAAGCTTGCAAGCAGACTTCACCGAAGAATGAACCAAGGGGTTCGGGATTCCAAAGAAGTTTTTTAGCTGTCCACGGCATCAAGCTCATTGGATCATATCCTGGTTTAAGGATGCCTTCTTTGAAAGCGTATTCTTCTAGATGGGTATGGGGTTGTAGTCCAATAAAGAAGATAGCCGGTTCGACTTTATCAGCACCAAAAATCCGTTCTAGTTCGCGGTGGTAAGCAATGGTTTGGCGGATGGTTTCGGGACGTTCGTCAATGACGTTAAAGGAGTAGTTGACGGAAACTAAATCGTTAAAACCAGCTGCTTTTAAATCGCGGCAGTTTTGCAAAACGGTTCGCAGGTTATACCCCATCCGCATTTTCCGCACGAGTTCTTGAGAACCACTGGTAATCCCAATTTCAAAGTAGTTCATCCCGGTTTTCGCCATCAAGTCGCACAACTCTGGTGTCAAATTGTCGGCTCTAATATATGCTGCCCAGTGGATATCTGTCATACCAGAATCGACGATTTTTTGCAAGAGTTCTATGGCATCGTCGATAAATTTTCGCGCTGGGATGAATTGGGCATCGGTAAACCAGAAGTTGCGAATGCCGCGATCGTATAATTGACGCATCTCAGCAACTACTTCATCTGCTGGGTTGATGCGTACTTGTTTACCTTCGACAACAGTGTAGACGCAATAACAACAGTTGTGAGGGCAACCACGCTTAGTTTGTACACCTATATAAAAATCTTGCTCTTGCAGGTAAAAGTTAAATTCCGGCCAGATGCTTTCGATATAGTCGTAGTTACAAGCTGTTTTTTCTAGTGGAGTGGGTTGTTCGTGAATTAGGCGTTTCCGTGGTTGAGTTTCTCCCGCTACGTAACAGCGCTCATCTCGAAAATCTCTGCCACCTAAAAGCTTTTCTAACAGGGTTTCCCCTTCACCCACAGAAATAATTGTCCCTTGAGGTAAGCTTTTACCCAACTGTTCATAAAATACACTGACCGCACCACCACCTACAACTACACGGGCATTAGAATTATATTTTTGGGCACGCTTTAAACCACGTTTTATTAAGCCCTGATTGCGCCATAACTCTACATAGTAAGCGATGAAGATCCGTAAACCGCCTAATCCCCCGCGTAGTTTCAATAGAGGATTCTTAGCGTAGTAAAACTCAAAGGCGTTTTGTAGTGGGTTACCACCACGTCCACCAACTGGAGCATAAATTTGTATATCCCGCCAAGAAAATACTAGCAGTGTCGGTTTAAATTCATCGATACAACGATCCAAGGCGGAACTGTAATCTAAAGGTGGCACTGTTCCTAAATCAAAAATGCGCTGTTCGATATTAGGAAACTGTTTGTGAACATGATCGCTCAGGTAGACAACCCCAATGGGAAAGATAGGGTTACAAGGAAGGCGAACGTAAAGAATTCGATTTTCCATCATGGGTATTTTGACTTCCATCTTGCCAATCTTTGGGGAAAGCGAGATAAATTCCTGTTTTTAAAGTGTGTTTTTGTTTTGACTGTTTTTAATCTCTTACAATCTTGCTTGACATTGAAGCCGATTATTGATAAGTGTGAATTTTTCACAGATGTACGAATCAATCAAACTGCTTTGCATACCAAAGGCAAGAGATCAAGAGAAGCTTTATGAAGACATTTTTCATATAGCTTTACGATAACATCGAGTTCATTCATTAAGCGATGATCCCTGGCTTTTAATCCTGCGATCGCTAAAACACAAAAATATACTCCTGAACTATCTCCAGCTAATGGGATCTTCGCCATAGCTACCCTGTAATTATCCGCCTTCAGAAAGTTGAAGATTTTTTGCGGTAAATTAAGAACTTAAAAATGTTCACATAGTGTAAAATTGCAGAGAAAGCAAAAATATTTACAAAGTTTTCACAACCTGCCTATATCTTTAGGTAGAAATAATCTACAAAGATTTCAGTTGGTAGTCGGAGCTACAGCAACTGGGGATCAGGCAATGCTAGGGTTGGCTGGTGTAATGTAAAATTGTGGCGTAAAGCTCCTCAGCAGTTATGGCTCAAATATTAGATCCTCTACCACCTGAGCAATCGGGAAAAATTCTCTGCTGCTACATTAATGCCACCAGCAAAATCCAGATAGCTCGCATCTCCGATATTCCAAATTGGTACTTTGAAAGGGTTGTTTTCCCTGGACAACGTTTAGTGTTTGAAGCTCCACGAAAAGCTCAAGTGGAGATTCATACAGGGATGATGGCAAGTGCAATTTTATCCGATAAAATTCCATGCGATCGCCTAATGCTTGACGAACCTAGCGCTTATGAGTTTGATACAGACTCATCAGATGGAGAAGACCTTATTAATACCAGACCTATGGTGCAGCAAATTAATACAAAAATTGGAGATAGTACAAAACCCTTACAAATTGTTGGTTTAGCATCGGTTGATTAAAAAAAAATTTACTACATTTATAGGGTTGCTAATTCAGCAGCCCTTTTTGTTTATTTATTGGGAATTGGGGATGGGGCATGGGGCATGGGGAAAGACTTGTTTCAAGTTCTCACCCCTTGTCCTCTTGTCCCCTTGTCCCCCTCATCTCCCCCTGCTCCCCCTGCTCCCCCTGCTCCCCCTGCCTCCCCTGCTCTCTCATCTCCCTCATCTCCCCAATCTCATCTACAATCATTCTTATGAATCTGCCTTCATTTCTTTGGTTGTGGAAAATAGCCGCCTGGTCGATGGGGTTATCCCTGCTGGCATACCTGATGTTAGCAGTCACCGGCGTTTGGATGTTTCGGGCGAGAACTTCGCAGCAATTTCCTTTTAATACCCAATTTATGGGCGGACGTCAAGGAGTGCGATCGCTCCATTATCTAATGGGCATCAGCATGGTAAGTTTAGTACTACTATTGCTGGCGATCGGTATTGTTGGTACTCTTGGTCATTTTGGCTCCTTGGGTCACTCATCACATTTAGTTGCTGGATTGATAGTGGTAGCATTAGTTTTACTGTCTGCTTTCAGTGCCACGCAAATTAGTGCCAAACAACCTTGGGCTAGACCCTTACACATCGGCGTAAATATTATTTTGTTTGTAGGATTTGCCTGGGTATCCCTTACTGGTTGGATTGTAGTGCAAAAGTATTTACCTTAAAGAATTACGAATTACGTTAGCGCAGCGTTAGCGAGTCTTCTCCCAAAGGGAGACGCTAAGAGCGAACGAGCGTCATTACGAATTACGAATTGAACAGTCCAGCTAGGACATAGACCTACCCTACAATGAAGAAAAGCATTGTAATTGAGCCGTGACAGCAACCTCAGCCAATATTTCCGCTTCTGTTTTTCGTCTGTCTCCTTTGATTCGGATAACCCTGCTGAGTCTATACATAGCACTCACAGTTCCATTACCTTTCTTGTCGCAGGTAACAGCTGCACCCGTACCCCCAGGATTATTGTGGATAGGGATTAGCATCGGCTTTGTTGCCTTGTATGCTGTATTGACTGAACGAGTAACGGTAGATGACCAGGGAATTCAGGTTACTTACCCCGCCTGGGTGCCTCGCTTTTTTCGTAAAGGCTGGTTTTTACCTTGGTCAGAGGTGAAAGAGTTAAAACCCCGCACTACTGGTCAAGGAGGGCTAGTTTATTACTTCCTTAGCCAGGATGGGAAAGCTTATTTATTACCGATGCGTGTAGCTGGATTTGCCCGTTTCGTGCAGATTGTCCAAGCAAAGACGGGCATTGATACCACAGATGTTCGCCCTTTAGCACAGCCGTGGATGTACTTGATTTTACTAGTATTCACACTGCTGTTATTATTGGTCGATGGCTGGGCGATCGCTACAGCTTTAACTACTGCACAATTAACTTAAAATTGCTATGGGGCATAGGTCATGGGGCATTGGGCATGGCTTAAGAATCAATTATCAATAGTTAGTTCTTCTTCTCCTGCCTCCCCTGCCTCCCCTGCTTCCCCATCTCCCCACTCCCTACTCACCCACTCCCCTTGAATACAGCAAAAGCCACACTCAGGCTAGAGCAAGTTAATCTGTTTACAAGGCTGAAAACCCAACTTCCAGGCAATCAGCAAGGATACCCCATATTGCAAGATATTTTCTTGGAGGCATTACAGGGCGAACGCATTGCAATTGTAGGGCCAGTTGGCGCTGGTAAAACTTCGTTACTATGCCTCCTCAACCGCCTAATTGAACCCACAAGTGGCAAAATCTATTTAGAAAACCAAGAATATCGCCAAATTCCCGTCATCCAGCTACGCCAGATGGTTGTACTTGTATTGCAAGAATCAAAACTTTTGGGGATGACAGTTGGGCAAGCCTTGGCTTATCCTTTAGTCTTGCGTGGTTTGTCCAAACAGACAATTGAGCAACGAGTCAGTCACTGGACAGAACAACTGCATATTCCCAGTGATTGGTTAGGGCGAACAGAGGTACAACTTTCTGCGGGACAACGACAACTAGTAGCGATCGCTCGTGCCTTGGTTATCCAGCCTAAAATATTATTATTAGATGAGCCAACCTCTGCCCTTGATGCTGGTACTGCTTCTCATCTAATGCAAGTCTTAACCCAGTTGAGTCAAACTCATCAAACCACGATTTTAATGGTAAATCACCAACTGGAACTAGCCCAAATGTTTTGCACTCGGTTGTTACATCTACAGCAAGGTCATTTATTGGCAAAGCAAAAAGTCTCTGAAATAAACTGGGTTGAATTACGAGAAAGCTTAATTCAAGCAGAAAATCAAGACGATTTTGGATTTTAGATTTTGGATGAGACAGCAATCAGGAGTAATCTTCTTACTCCCCCTTACTCCAATGCCCAATGCCTAATGCCGCATCAAACTTGACTAGTACTAAGTGTTGAACGTTGATTATTAAATCTCTCTCTAGGTAACTTTGTTGTTTGTGATTGTGAAATATTGGTATTCAAAATTTCCATATTAAAACGGTATCCTACATTGCGGATAGTTTGAATCAAGTTGGGTTGGCGAGGATCAAGTTCAACCTTTTTCCGCAGCGATAAAACGTGAGTATCAATGGTACGAGGGTTATCGATAGCGTCAGGCCAAGCACGGCGCAGCAATTCTGACCTACTCAAAGGCACTCCCCCAGCTTGTGCCAAAACGTACAGCAAGCTGAATTCTTGCGGCGTTAAGTCAATGAACTCCCCCTGGAAGCGGACACGGCGCTGAACTAAATCAATTTGCAAAGTGCCATAATCCAAATAAGCTGGTGCTGTAGGTGTGCGCTTCCGACGAATCAGTGCCTCTACCCGTGCCAAAAATTCTTGCATCCCAAAAGGTTTGCTTAAATAATCATCTGCACCCGCCTTTAAACCTCCGACGATATCACCTTCACTATTACGGGCAGATAGCATTAAGATTAAAGGCTGCTGCTGACGATGCAACCAACGACAAAACTCAATGCCATCACCATCAGGCAGGTCTGCATCCAAAACTACCAGTGTTGGTTGATGACTTAAAAATACTTCCCTTGCTTGATAAATGCTGGCAGCTTGATGCACACGGTATTCCAGTTGTTGCAAGTGCCAACCCAGCAACGACCTTAAATGGGGATTCCCCTCAATGATTTCTATACAAACCGAACCCACGGCGGCAAGACCCCTTAGCGTCGATGACTCTCAAAGTAACAAGCCCATCTCTAAGGTTTTGTAGCCTTTGTTACCTCAATTGCTATTAGCTTTACATTTCCTCATAGAAATAGCGGCAATATCTTTAATTTGTGCCTTGCTGAGGGCGATTAGAAATATTATTAAATTTTTATTAAATTTATCAAAAGTGTTGTTAGACTTATGAAAAGTTCTTTTACCTTAACATTCTGCTTTTAGATGGATATCATCTACCAAAAAACTATAGCCTAAGCAGCTAGCTATTACCACAATAGTTTTTTAATCTGATGCTAGTGGATTATATCTTGCAGAAATTACTTTCTCCACCCACGAATATATCACCAATACAATCGGGGTGTTGACTATGAAAATCATAAAAATAACTTAGCAGAGAACTAGAATCGATGTTTTCTGGAATAGGATTAAAGTAGATTGTAGTTGCTAGGAGGGTACTGCCCAAAGTAGATGTATTGAGTTTTAGTTAATGCCAAAGTGAAATTACAGTTCACATTTGAGCGTGAATCATTTACAATTCTCATTCCAAAGAGATTAATACAGCAGTTATGCTCCAAGACACACAAACCATCCGCTATTACCAAAGACTCACCGACGCCTTCGTCGAGTTATGGAATCGCGGCTATCGCACTGATGATATGCGGATGTATTTGGATGGATATCTAGCCGCATTACGACATGGCAATATTCTTGAACCTATTCTGATTCATCGCTTAGAAGAGGAAGCCAGCCGCTACTTGTACGATGGATCAAATTTTGAAGTGCCGCAACCACAGCCACTACGCGATTATTACTAAGTACCATTTATCTGGTAATTGATAGTAATCCTTAATTACCGCAGATGATCATAGCATATTATCTGTATGCGTCAACTAGTGCCGTGGTGTGAAATTTTGGAGATATTGTATTGATAAAACCTATCCCCTCAGTCCTATATTGGTCTTGCCAATGCGACTGAGGGGATTGTTGACTAGCTATGAAATAAGTTCCAATATAGCTCAAGTATGTTTTTTCACAAACCCAGTGAAGAAGGCAGGAGGCAGGAATTTAGAACGGGATTCAACGAAGAGACTCTTGGTTGGGGGCTATTATCTGGGGGAAATGCCCCCTGACTCCTGCCGTGTAATGAAGGGGGGAACATATTCTTACGTCCCCCACTTCTCCACCAGTGGTTCTCGTACCCTACGGGAAGCTAGCGCAACAGGTGGAGTTGAATCCCCTTGTTGTTCTATCCCCCTTGCTCCCTGCTCCCCGCTCCCTTGCCTCTTTTTCAAGGACATTAAAAATGGCAAATTGCCTTGATTGCGAAGCGCAAATTTAGCAGTATACCTTCTGGTTTGCGTAAAGAGAGATTACGAAGCTAGTGCTACTTCTACCTTTTCTTGCAATTCACCCTTTTGGTACATTTCAATTAGGATGTCAGAACCGCCAACGAATTCACCATTGATATACACTTGGGGAATTGTCGGCCAGTTAGAGTATTCTTTAATCCCCTGGCGAATTTCAGAGTCTGAGAGAACATCAATTGTCTCGAAGGGAACTCCCAATGTATTGAGAATCTGCACAACGTTGTTGGAGAAACCACATTGGGGCATTAACTTGTTTCCCTTCATGAAAACCATAATCTTGTTCTGTTGTAGCAAGTTATCAATTTTCTCTTTGAGTTCTGGCGTCATGGTATTTGTGTTTCCTATGTTACATTCAACGATGACGAGTGAGAAGTTAAAAATTCATAACTCCTAACTCCTAATTCCTAACTCTATGTTTACGAAGCTGGTGTTGCTTGCCAAGATTCAGGAGTATATGTTTTTACTGCCAAGGCATGAATTGCTTCAGTTGACATAGCTTGCCCCAAAGCACCATAAACTAACTGGTGCTGTTGCACTAGTCCCTTACCTGCAAAGTGCGATGAAACTACTGTTACCTGATAGTGGTCACCGCCACCAGTCAAGTCTTGCACCTGAACCTGAGCGTCTGGCAGTTCCGCCTTGATCATTGCCTCAACCTGCTGCGGACTAATCATCGCTATTCCTGAAAAAACTTACTTTTCTATTATTAACAGATATGGAGCAATGCCTGTGCCAAGTTCAGGTTTTGGCAAGGCTAGAAATAAACGCACCTCTGAGGTGGATTTTTGAGGACGCTAGCTCAAAGCTACGGTAGATAATCCTATCCTAGCACTGGAGATGTTCTCAAGCTGCTGCTCAGAGGGAGGGGGAGATGGGGGAGATGGGGGAGATGAGGGAGATGGAGAAAAACAGACAAGAAAGATTTATTTTTTTGGGGATGAGGAAGATGAACTACCACCTGCTGTAGGAAAGGGAGAATCAACAAAACCTAACTCAAACAACTGTTGATAAGCTTTTTTGCCTAAATCCCGTGTTGGGTTTTGACTCTTAATTATTTGAATCAACAACGGCACAGCTAATTCTGGCTGATTTTGTGCCCGATGTACTAATGCTAGCTGAAAGGTGGCTTCATCTCGCTTTTGGGCTGTTAATAGAGCTTTTTGACGCTGAGAATCAGAAACTCTATTGTCAATTCCCGAAAAGCTAGAATTTAACTCTTGATAAAAATTAGATAGCTGATTATAAACCTGACGTGCTTCTTGCAGTTTCTTGGCAGCTAAGGGGTAGTTTTGAGCAGAAACGGATTGTTCTGCCTCTTTCACGAGGCGATCGCCCCCTTCAATGCTCAAAAGGCTGTTACTTTGGGTTATGGGGCGAAGATTATTGGGAGCGTTGGGATCAATGGGTTGTGGGCTATTAGTGCCTGGTAACTGTGATACCTGAGCATTCACAGGTGATAGCAGGCTGAGGACTGCTATGACTGATAAAAAGGTACGACGCATCAAGGTAACAGCGACAGCAGTGTTCATGGGGTCAATTAGTTCAACAACTATACAGAAAATTTATGGAAACTTCGGGTATCTTAACTCTGTTTTGGTCTTGGACAAAGCAAAGCTGCATTCTAAGTTTCTTTGATTTAGACTGAAAATCGGTTTAATAGAGTTCCCATTGCCCCTGTATACTAATTAACTAAAATCGTCGCTATGAGCGATCGCGTTAGTTCCTCTGATTTTTTAATCATCGGTTTACCAGCAAGCACTTTGGGAGTAGTTTGACAAGGCGCTGGCGAAAAGTTGATTTGAGAACAAGTTTTAGGCTGCTTCACCATCCGTCCCGCTACCGACTTCCCCAATAATTATCTCAGCTTAAGTAAGATATTTGGTACGAGAATCTTCCCAAAGCACTGCGTCACGTTTACGACAATTATTAGCTATTCGCTCAAAAAAATGCCAATTTGGCTGAATATCCTGTTAATAGAGGGTAATCTATATATACATCATATACATCCTCAAAGGTTGCAAAATAGCACTAATCTTTTGTGACTTACTCAGGATGAATATAACAGTTAGCAATTCGTGTCAAACCTTGAAAATGTGCAGTTTCTTAATCATGCACGATTAATGACCAATGCTTAAGAGCCAGTCTTAGAACTCTTGACGCTTTACGAGATCAAGAATTAGTAATTTCTGCAAATGCGCGATTAGTAATTTTTCTTTCTTGATGGCTTAAGTGTTGTAGTGCCTTTGCTAAATCAGTTGTGATACTTTTGGCATCTTGTTTTATACAGCCACTCATGTAATCCGCTACTCTGATTGGGGAGCCAATGTCAACACTCACATCTGTACCCCAATTTGGATAAGGTTGGCTATAGTTAATGCCTACGGGTATAATTTTTACCCCTAGCGCGGAATAACTAGATTCAGCACTCAAGGCAAGACGAGCAATTCCCGGCTTCAACTGGTGAACTTGGCCATCACGAAAAATATTACCTTCTGGAAAGATCACCAAGGTTTTTTTCTGCTGAAGTAGCTCAACTCCATGCCGCAGCGTGCGGATTGACGGATGCTTAGAATTTACAGGAAACCCCCCCAAACGTTTGACGAACCAGCCTTGCAAACCTTGGCATTCGTCAACAGTTACCATAAACCGCAGGTCTTGTTCTCCTCGACAATCAGCAGTAGCGTAGGGTACGAGCAATGCATCCCAACGCGCCCGATGAGTAGGCGCGAGAATCACAGGCCCAGTTGTAGGGATATTTTTTTGTCCGGTTATTCTAATTTGTCCAAAGAATAATGGTAATAGGCAGTGACGACCTAATAAATATGCTAGAGGACTTAACCAAGGAGAAACCCTTGAGATAGTACCAGTCACCTGATTATTTGCTGGGGTGTGCTGGCAGGTATCGGATGAAGAGGAAAATTCCATCATGACGAATGCAGCTGATTGACGGGTAAAATTTAAAGAAAAGTCTGATTAGTTACACCGTAGATTCTCTTGTGTGACTTATGTCGTATTAGATGGACAGTTTTACCTCTGTCCGTTAGTTTACACTACGCCGTCTATTGGCAAACCAAGTCTGTAATTGTTCGCGACAAGCTGACTCTAGAACGCCTCCGATTACTTGTAAGCGGTGATTAGAAGCAGCGCTATCGGGGATGTTAATAACTGTACGAATGGCGCCAGTTTTTGTATCGTCTACTCCATATACAAGTAGCCCTAATCGCGCTTGGACGATCGCACCTGCACACATTGGACAAGGTTCAAGAGTTACGTAAAGGGTGCATTCATTAAGATGCCAATTTTGTAAAGTTATTGCAGCTCTCTTGAGAGCGAGAATTTCCGCATGAGCGGTAGGGTCTTTGTCACGCTCTTTTCTATTTTCTCCTTGTGCTAGCAATTTGCCTGTTGAATCAATGATAACAGCACCTACAGGGACTTCACCTGCATCACCTGCTGCTTTTGCTAATTCTAAGGCAGAATTCATCCATTGTTGATGTATAAGATATTCTGTGTATTTAGTTAGCATATTCTTATCAATACAAAAATTTTAAGTTCTGCTCGTCTTTGGACGGGCAACTTCCATCCTACAAAACATAAAAAGTATGTAGCCCACAGGCTTCTCAGCCTGGGGCTATATAATTCAAAATTCTTACAATTTAGCAAGCCAACCGTTGAAGATTAATTTTATTTCTAAATAGCGGATTGGGCTAAAAGAGAATCAAGTTGATTTTGTGTGTCTAGTTGATAGAGATCATCACAGCCGCCAACGTGCTGGTTATTGATAAAAATTTGCGGTACAGTACGGCGTCCGTTAGCGCGTTCTGCCATTTTAACTCTGGCTGCTTCATCGCCGTCAATTTTATATTCGGTAAAATTTACACCTTTCCACCACAGCAGCATTTTGGCACGAATGCAGTAAGGACAAGTTTGCCATGTATAAATTTCGACATTGGCTTTAACTCGCTCTGGATGGCGATTTAAAAGGGGATTCAGAAAGTCCAGCATATTTTCTTAAGCAAGATTTTAACTATGTCTCTAGCCTAGATCATTGCTGGCATTGCTTACCGCATTGGGGCTGGAACCCACTTTTGGAAACCCTCTAAATGATTCCAGTAAGCTAAATATCCAGTGAATGCCCAAATTAGAGCGGCGACTATCAGCACAGCTACACCAATTAGCCGCCAGGTGCGGTTAGTTTTCCAATAGAGGGTTGGCGCTGCAAAAACACCTCCTAAGCCAGTTAAAATAAAGCCGATTCCCGACAAAAGCGGTTGGCGTGTCAAATTCAAATTGATGATGCGGATACCCACTACGATCGCAACAACACCAGCAAAGAAACCGTAAATTGCTATTGTCAATAAATCCCAACCTTGAGCCAGGGCGATCGCAGCCGCAATAAACAAGATGCCAAATAGGATACTTGTCTCACCAAAGGCAATGTTAAAGCTACCAGTAACAGGCCAGGTGAAACTCATGTGTAACCCAGTCGTGAGTGCGATCGCACCCGTAATTCCAAAACCGGGAATCCACTGTCTTTGATTAGAACTATCTATACCACGATACACATAGTCAGCCAGTAGAAATAGCCCAGCTACCATATTGATCAACATGAGTGTGATGTAGTCGATAAACATGATTAACCTCTTAATTTGACAAGCTATTTACTCTGCGCTTTGTTTTTCAGCTTTTAGTGAATTCACTAGTTTTTTTTATTTATTATTTTATACCTAAAGATCAACACTGAAAAAAAGCAATGTTCTCGATATACACCGCTACGTATTTATGCCACTTCTTAACTTAGTGACTTTTAAATACGCTTTATACTGGAGTAGTTAGGAGTAAAAAAATGAGGATGTGTTAACTGGCACTTTTATAACGAGTTAGCAGTAAAACTTAACTTTCTTCCAGGTGTATCCGCCCTTTGGTAGACTTGAAGACTGAAATAGCCAGATAAAGCGGCAGAAATTCAAGCAGTTGAGAGGGCAGACTCTGTGGAAAATACACTTGGGTTAGAGATTATTGAAGTAGTAGAGCAAGCCGCGATCGCATCCGCAAAGTGGATGGGTAAAGGCGAAAAAAACATCGCTGACCAAGTAGCCGTGGAAGCTATGCGGGAGCGGATGAATAAAATCTATATGCGTGGTCGCATTGTGATTGGGGAAGGTGAACGCGACGACGCGCCTATGTTATACATCGGGGAAGAAGTTGGTATCTGTACTCAACCAAATGCCGAAGCTCTCTGTAATCCTGATGAACTAGTTGAAATTGATATCGCCGTTGACCCTTGTGAAGGTACGAACTTGGTAGCTTATGGACAACCTGGTTCGATGGCTGTCTTGGCAATTTCTGAAAAGGGTGGATTATTTGCTGCTCCTGACTTTTACATGAAGAAGTTAGCAGCACCCCCCGCAGCTAAAGGCAAGGTAGACATCAACAAGTCAGCAACAGAAAACCTGAAGATTCTCTCTGAGTGTCTAGAGCGCTCTATTGAAGAACTCGTAGTTGTGGTTATGAAGCGCGAACGCCACAACGATTTAATTAAAGAAATCCGTGAGGCTGGAGCGAGAGTCGCCCTAATTTCAGACGGTGATGTCGGTGCAGCTATAAGCTGTGGTTTTGCTGGAACTAATATTCACGCGCTGATGGGTATCGGTGCGGCTCCTGAAGGTGTAATCTCGGCAGCAGCAATGCGTGCTTTGGGTGGACACTTCCAAGGTCAACTGATTTACGATCCAGCAGTTGTAAAAACAGGTCTGATTGGAGAAAGCAGAGAAGCCAACATTGATCGCTTAAAGTCTATGAATATCAATGACCCCGATAAGGTTTATGATGCTCATGAACTGGCATCCGGTCAAACTGTTCTGTTCGCTGCTTGCGGCATTACCAGTGGTAATCTGATGAATGGTGTACGTTTCTTCAGCGGTGGAGCCAGAACTCAAAGCTTGGTAATTTCCAACCAATCGAATACGGCTCGATTTGTTGATACAATTCACATGTTTGGTAAACCCAAGACTCTCCAACTGAACTAATTTTTAGGGAATGGGGAATAGTAAAAGTAGGGGCGAAGTATTTGGGAATAAATTTTTTTCTCAAACGGAAAAATATTCACCAAAATGCTTTCCTCTAACAGTAGTTAGTAGTTAGTAGTTAGTGATTAATAGTTGTTTGTTGCTGGGAATAACTACCAACCAATAAACAAAAATTCCCCATTCCCTATTCTCACTCAATGCCCTATTTTCAACTACCAACTAGTAACTACGATTTAGCAAATGAATATAGCAGTGGTGGGGTTAAGCCATAAAACAGCCCCAGTAGAAGTCCGGGAAAAACTGAGCATTCCAGAACCACAAATTGAAAGTGCGATCGCTCAACTGGTCAGCTATCCTCATATTGACGAAGTTGCAATTCTTAGCACTTGTAACCGCCTAGAAATTTATATTGTTACCAGTGAAGCAGACCAAGGTATTCGAGAAATAACTCAGTTTCTTGCGGAATATAGTAAATTGCCCGTGCTTTCTCTGAGACAACACTTATTTATGCTGCTACATGATGATGCAGTGATGCATATTATGCGGGTAGCAGGTGGTTTAGATAGTCTAGTACTCGGAGAAGGTCAAATTCTGGCTCAGGTGAAAACTACTCACAAACTGGGGCAGCAATATAACGGTATAAAAACCATTTTGAATCGATTATTTAAACAAGCGCTAACAGCTGGTAAGCGGGTTCGCACTGAAACTAGTATCGGTACTGGTGCTGTCTCTATCAGTTCGGCAGCTGTAGAGTTGGCGCAGATAAAAGTCGCAAATTTAGCTGCTTGCCGAGTGGTAATTCTGGGCGCTGGTAAAATGTCGCGGCTATTAGTGCAGCACCTACTTTCTAAAGGTGCTGTGGAAATTAGTATTGTAAATCGCTCTCGTGAACGTGCCCAAGAATTGGCGAAGCAGTTCCCTGGGCAACCTATTCAAATTCATCCGTTATCAGAAATGATGGCAGTGATTGCCGAAAGTGATTTGGTGTTTACAAGTACTTCGGCAACAGAGCCAATACTTGACCGCGCCAAATTAGAAATGGTTTTAGAAGTTCAGCGCTCTTTGATGTTATTTGATATTTCTGTGCCGCGTAATGTTCATGCGGATGTCAATGAACTAGAAAATGTGCAGGCGTTTAATGTGGATGATTTGAAGGCTGTAGTGGCGCAAAACTACGAAAGCCGTCGGAAGATTGCACAAGAAGCCGAGCGACTTTTAGAGGAAGAAGTGGAAGCTTTTGATATTTGGTGGCGCAGTTTAGAAACTGTTACTACTATTAGCTGTCTGCGAAATAAAGTCGAAACCATCCGTGAACAAGAGTTAGAAAAAGCTTTGTCGAGATTGGGTTCGGAATTCGCTGAAAAACATCAAGAAGTGATTGAAGCATTAACACGGGGAATTGTCAATAAAATTTTACATGACCCGATGGTACAGTTGCGATCGCAGCAAGATGTGGAAGCCAGACGGCGCTGTATGCAAACTCTGCAAATGCTGTTCAACCTGGATGCAGAGGAACAATTTAGTTAAATTTAACAACAAAATCCCTGGCTTCTGTGAGAAGTTGGGGATTTGAGCTTTTCGATTAGATATACTTCTAATTAGATAGATGTCTAATTAGAAGTTAGTTATGCAACCAGAGCAATTTAACATCTTACTCCGCTTTTTCAAGGCATTAGCGGATGATAGCCGATTGAAGATTGTAGGTATCCTGGCGAATCAGGAGTGCAGTGTCGAAGAATTGGCGGCGCTACTGCAACTCAAGGAACCGACGGTATCTCATCATTTAGCGAAACTTAAAGAGCTAAATTTGCTGACAATGCGTCCTGAAGGCAATAGCCGTCTGTACCAGTTGGATAGCGAGGCTTTGCAAAGCATCAGTAAGGAAATTTTTACACCTGAGAAGATAGCATCTTTGATTGAGGATGTGGATACTGAGGCTTGGGAAAGCAAAGTCTTGAAAAACTATTTTGAAGGCGGATACCTTAAGGAAATCCCCGCTAGTCGTAAAAAGCGTCTAGTAATTCTCAAGTGGTTAGCAAACCAGTTTGATATAGGAGTCAACTACCCTGAACACCTGGTAAATGACATTCTCAAACGCTACCATCCCGACTGCGCCACCCTGCGACGGGAGTTCATTGCTTGCCAGTTAATGCAGCGAGAAAATGGTGTTTATTGGCGTACAACATAAATTATGAAAGTTATGTACTAAATTTCAGTGACAAGGAGATGATGGATGCTAGTGGATGAATGCCTTGCTTGCAGTGTACTGGCTGGAAAAGTACAAGCACCTGGTGGAGTTATTTATGAAGATAATTACTGGGTTGTAGAACATTCTTTGAATCCTGTTTTGTTACCAGGATATTTAATTATCAAACTTAAACGTCATTGTGAAAATTTAGCGCAACTTACACCAGAAGAAGCGAGTGCATTAGGTGGAATTATCCAAAACACCTGTTCAGCCCTTTCACAAGTAGTTAAACCCGCTAAGATTCATGTTTGCTCGTGGGGTGAACAAGTCAAGCACATCCACTTTCACATTATTCCTCGCTCATCAACTATGCCTATAGGAAATCTCAAACTGTTAATTTATCTACGAATAAAAAACTTACTCAATCAACTAGGTTTAGGCAAGTGGGTAAGTGATGCCGAAGCAGCAGAAATTAGCCAAAAACTTAAACAAATACTTTTACAGATTTAAACATAGATGATTATGATCTATGGCAAATTAATATAGCAGAATTCAGGAGCGGAGCCGGAGACGCTCCGCCTCCGGTCAAAATAGACTACACCCTGCGACGCTAACAGAAGTAAAACAGTCTCTATGCCTGTCTTTGAGCCTTAGCTTATGTACCTCACCAACTTGAAAGCCGTTATATCATCAAAAATTTTAGCCGCGCAATAACCGCACAACCATAGGTCGTATATTTATGCAATTAGAAACACAAAAATTATATTACACACCTGAAGAGTATTTAGAAATTGAAGAAAAGGCAGAATATAAAAGCGAATACCGTGATGGAGAAATTGTACCGATGACGGGTGGCACTACAAATCATAATAAAATTGCAGGCAACTTTTATGCTTATTTGAAGTTTGGTTTGAGAGGCAAGAATTATGATGTTTATATTGGTGATGTGCGTTTATGGATACCCCGTTATCGACAGCATACCTATCCCGATGTGATGGTGATTGAGGGACAACCTATTTATACAGGAACCAGCACAACAACGGTCATGAACCCGATATTAATTGCTGAAGTTTTATCTAAATCGACTAAAAATTATGACCAAGGCGATAAGTTTCTTTATTATCGCTCTATTCCAGAATTCAAAGAATATATTTTAATTGACCAATATCAGTACCATGTGATGCAATATGTAAAAACTGCCGAAAGTCAATGGTTATTTACTGAACTTGAACATGAATCTGCAATTTTATCGCTGCAAACAGTTGATTTTCAAATTGAATTGCGCGACCTTTATGAGCAAGTAAATTTTGCAGAAAATAACGAAGATTAAAAAATAAAGCTCCAATTCACCGCAGATACTGTTTTATCCAACAAAATTAGCTTGAAATTGTTTAGCGAGTAGCTACCAAAATTCTTCACTAAATTTGTGTTTCTTCCTCAGTAAAGATAGGAGGCCACAATTCAGTAATGGGCAATTCCCAACCTGGAAAAAGTTCTGGTATAGTTAAAATCTCGCCATTTTCTAAAACTGTTGGTTCGCCTATAGAGCGATAAATTGTAACTGTCTCTTCATCAGGATCAATCAAAATCCCGACAACTGCTCCTAGTTCTATAAATTTCAGAATTTTGGCTGCTATAAGTTTAATTTTATCGCTCTGAGATTTAATTTCTACCACCAAGTCAGGGACAAGTTCTCCAAAGTAACGAGGACTTTGGAGAAGTCGGGAAGCACGAACAAAAGAAACATTGGGTGCTTTGAGGTTTGTATCTGGCATGATGAAACCGCCAGCAGAATCAAATACTCTTCCCCAGCAACGAGGATTTATCCAAGCAAAGAGAAAGGCGATGAGACGACTACTGATTTCGCTAGATACGATATCTGACGGACCCATAATTGAAATTTTTCCATTTTCGAGTTCCAGCTGGTAATCTAAACCTGCTTCAGTAAAAGCGGTTTGAACTTGCTCTAAATCTCTAACTGTCATAATTGACATAAAAAGCTTTTTCCACTGAGATATACAACTCGATTTTAACAAGAGCCAAATTTCCGAAAATTTGACACCGTGTGCTGTGCGGCTTTCTCTCAAACCTAAGCTTTAAACCGTTTCCTAGCAGCAAATCAGAGTAAGAATAAAAGCCTCTCTCCCTGTGTGGGAGAGCTTTGGAACACAAAGCCAATCGCATTCTATTTTCCCAAATAAGCCTCTAGAACTTTGGGATTAGTTTGAATTTCTGCGGGTGTACCATCAGCCAAATTCTGCCCTTCGGCAAGTACCCAAACACGATCGCACAAGGACATAATCACATCCATATTGTGTTCGATAATCAAAAAGGTCATCCCATCTTCACGGTTCCAAGTGATAATGCGATCGCAAATATCATCAATCAATCTTGGATTCACCCCAGCAGCTGGTTCATCCAATAAAATTAACTTGGGATTAGTCATTAACGCCCGTCCCATTTCCAGCAGCTTGCGTTGTCCACCAGACAAGCAACCAGCATAATCGTGTGCTTTTTTTGCCAAGCCCACTGATTCTAATAGAAACATTGCTCGCTCTTGCAGTTGCTTTTCTTCCTTAGCTACGATGTGCGGTTGCAACTGCACTTGCCAAAAGTTCTCACCCGTTTGTTTTTGCGCCGCCAGCAGCATATTTTCTAACACCGATAACCGCGAGAGAGTTCGTGCAACCTGAAAGGTGCGGATTACTCCTTGCTGGGCGATTTGATATGGTTGCAAATTGTGAATCGGTTCACCGTCAAAAATCACTCGCCCCTTATCTGGACGGATGAAGTTTGAGAGTAAGTTAAATAAAGTAGTTTTACCAGCGCCATTGGGGCCAATCAAGCCCGTAATGCTGCCTTTAGCAACTTCGATTTTGGCCTCATTAACTGCTTTGACACCACCAAAGCTTTTAGAAAGTCCAGTGGCTACCAAAAGGGGAAGTGGCGGTGACTGATTATTTACCAAGAGTAAGTTCCTCCTTTTTCCCTAAAATACCTTGAGGTCGCCAAATCATCAGTACCATCAGAATTAGTCCGATTACCATGATCCGAAATGCACCCAAACGCGCTTCATCAAGGGTAACGATTCTGGGTAGAACTTCTCGCGTCAGCGCATCGTAAGCAAAGAAAATTACTGCACCTAAAATTGTGCCAACATTACTACCAGAACCGCCTAAAATCACCATAATCCAAGTGTCAAAGGTAATCTGCGGTTGAAAATTATCAGGATAAATCGCACTGAGTTGCCAAGCGAAGAAAGCACCAGCGATACCTGCGATCGCACCCCCTAACATGAGAGATTGTAATTTATACCAAAAAACATTTTTCCCTAACGCCTTGGGAATTTCTTCATCTTCACGGATGGCTTTGAGAATTCTACCCCAAGGCGATCGCACCAAAATTTCTAAGCGCCAGTATACAAATGCTAAAACCAACAGCAACACCAGCATTAAACCCGCTTTTGGGTTGTAATTATACAGTCCGATCACCCCAGAAATATAAATCGCTGCTGCCAAAGCTGCTAAAACAATTCCCACTCCCAAGCGGGATATAAATTCTTGTTTGCTAGTTGTCCTTTTGCCTAAATCAGTAGTTCGAGATATTTGGGTGGTACGAACCCATCGCCACAATGAAAAGAAAGTTACAGCAGCTAACAGTGTCAAAAGCCCAATCATCACAAATCTGACCAACAAATTCGGCTCTGTGGATAGGGGGATGGGATAACTTTGCACACCAAACGCCCCAGAAATCCAGGTGTCACCCACAGGTAATTCCTGATTATTTACTACCAAACGAATTAATTCGCCCGTACCAATGGTGACAATTCCTAGATAATCTTCCCGTAAGCGTAGAGTTGCAAAACCAATTACCAAACCCAATAAGGCGGCGACAATTGCCCCAGCCAGTGCCGATATCGGTAGAGGGACACCCTTTAAGGTTAATAATACGGTTGTGTATGCTCCGAGGGTCATGAAAGCAATATGACCAAAGTTAATTAACCCCGTAAAGCCCCACTGTAAATTGAGTCCTAGAGCGAATAGAGCAAAAAGTGCTGTAGAAATTGCTAAGAAAATTAGATAGTCAACCATGTTAAGGAATGGGGAGTTGGGAGTTGGGAGTTGGGAGTTAGGAGTTAGGAGTTAGGAGTTAGGAATTAGGAGTTAGGAGTTGAGAGTAAAAAAGTGAGATTCCCCGCTTAAAACTCCCTCATCTCCCCCTACTTCCCCTGCTGCTCTCCCCTCCTCGCTGGGCGAATAAATTTTAGCGTAGCTTGAGCGTAGTTAATTTTATGGGAATACTATTTATTGTTGAGTGTTGGGTTGTAGGTAAAAATTAGCCTATGAATTTGCTGCGACTGAGGATGCATCATTTAATCGAGCAGTTAGCCGATGAAGATTTGCAAGACATTTGGGATGTTCTGGAAGCTTTACATTGTGACTTTTATATGCTTAAAGCGATACAACAAGTTAAGCGATCGCAGCAACCGTGGGATATCTTAACCCATGAAGAAGCGATACGACTGTTGATGTTTTTCTAATTCAGCAGCGCTTTCTTTTCTAGTGCCAGTGACCCCTCAAGTTTTGGTTAAGGTAACGCCTAGTGAGTCTGGAAATGCGCTATGCAAGGTCTTTTTTGCTAGACCTGAAAAATTTAGAACCTGCTGCCTACGAGCGGGTGCATGATTTTGTCTTTATTGAGTTAGCCCAAAAGTGGCAACTGAGTGATTTAAAAGAACTGCGACAGCTTGATGGTGAGGGCATTTTTCACCGCTTCACCTTAGATAATTACCTGATTGGTATAGAAATAAGGGGTGAAATTGTGAAATTTCTGCGTGTCATCCCTATGCCAGATGTGTGAATTGAGGAGCTAAGGGAACACTTAAAACTGTAAACTGTATAACGCTAGGCAGGGATCGCTATAACCTTCCATTAAACTGGTTTTTGAAAAACACTTTATTTGAGATTTCCCTATGGATGCTAGGGCACTTTGGCAACGATACCAAAACTGGTTATATTTCCACGAGGGATTGGGACTGTACTTAGATGTGAGTCGAATCCGGTTCGATGATGCCTTTGTGGAATCGTTGCAGCCGAAGTTTGACAAGGCGTTTGCGGATATGGCTCAACTGGAGAAGGGTGCGATCGCAAATCCTGACGAGAATCGCATGGTTGGACACTACTGGCTGCGAAATCCTGATTTAGCGCCAACTCCAGAACTTACACAAGAAATTGTCCAAACCCTAGAACAAATCGAAGCTTTTGCGGAAAAAGTCCAAACAGGTGCTATTCATCCTCCCAGAGCAAGCCGCTTCACGGATATTATCTCCATTGGCATTGGTGGTTCCGCCCTCGGTCCCCAATTCGTCGCGGAAGCTCTCGCTCCTGATTTCCCGCCCCTGAAAATTCACTTTATCGATAACAACGATCCGGCAGGTATTGATCGCGTTATCAATCATTTACGAAATAGCCTTGCCAGCACTTTGGTTTTGGTAATCTCCAAATCTGGAGGAACGCCGGAACCTCGTAACGGCATGATTGAAGTTAAAAAAGCTTACGCCGGACACAATTTAGAATTTGCTCAATATGCGGTAGCAATTACCAGCGTTGACAGCAACCTCGATAAACTGGCCAAAGACGAAGGTTGGCTGGCTAGATTTCCTATGTATGACTGGGTAGGAGGACGCACCTCAGAAATGTCTGCTGTGGGGCTAGTACCAGCCGCATTGCAGGGCATTGATGTTCGTGCCATGCTAGATGGCGCAAAAGAAATGGATGACGCTACCCGCGTCTCAGATGTGAAAAATAACCCAGCAGCTTTACTTGCTTTGTCTTGGTACTTTGCTGGTAACGGAAAGGGCGAAAAAGATATGGTTGTCTTACCTTACAAGGACAGCTTATTTTTATTCAGCCGCTATTTGCAACAGCTGGTGATGGAATCCCTGGGCAAGGAAAAAGACTTAGATGGTAACGTTGTCCATCAAGGAATTGCCGTTTATGGCAACAAAGGCTCAACAGATCAACACGCTTACGTCCAGCAGTTGCGTGAGGGTGTAGCGAATTTCTTTGCTACCTTCATCGAAGTGTTGGAAGATCGTCACGGCCCATCCACTGAAATAGATCCAGGAGTTACATCAGGCGATTATCTATCAGGTTTTCTTCAAGGAACCCGACAAGCGCTTTATGAAAATCACCGCGATTCAATTACAGTCACCATTCCCCAAGTTAACCCCCGAACTGTAGGGGCATTAATTGCTTTGTATGAACGCGCTGTTGGTTTATACGCTAGCTTAGTCAACGTCAACGCCTACCATCAACCAGGTGTAGAAGCTGGCAAAAAAGCAGCCGCCTCCATTCTCGATTTGCAAACACGAGTGGTAGCAGTGCTGCAAAAAGAAAAAGCTCCTATTTCTCTTGATGAACTCGCCGAGAAAGCAGGCGCATCAGAGCAAGTTGAGGCAATTTACAAGATTTTGCGTCATATCCATGCCAATCATCGAGGTGTGGTTTTGCAAGGTGATCTTCAGAAACCCGGCAGTTTAACCGTTTCTACTAGCTGATAGCTCTAGTCTAAACATCACATTTTGTTCATTAATTGTTGTATCAGCAACAATTTTTTATTGTGAAGCATCCTAGATAGAAGATATATCTTCAGTCTAGGATGCTTCACTGTATAATTCGTAATTCGCAATTGAAGGACAGAGGAACTAATTGCTTGCCCTAACATAAAGTTCAGGCAGTATTAACAAATAGGGGTAATTACTATGACTGAATCAACAGCAAAACAACCTGCACGTCGAGGCAGAATCTTTCCAGAACGTACTTTACCACCAAAAGAACTTGCTAGACGCAAAGCTGAAGATGAGGTATTTTATCGCCGTTGTCGGGAAATTTTTGAGCGTGTACGTCCAGATTTGATTAAGGAACACTACGGCTGGTATATTGCTGTAGAGCCAAATAGTGGTGATTACTTGATTGATGCAGATAAAATGCAAGCTCATAAAAAAGCGCTTGAAAAATACCCAAATACTGACCACTGTGTTTTTTGTTTTAATGAAACAGGAACCACTGGCACACTGGCACAATATGATTCAGGGTAAATTTGGGGAAAAGGGTCAACTATCTTTTGCAATTGATTTAATAACTGATGATGGATTAAATTTGCCTGTGGATGCCATGCTAGATACTGGTTTCACAGGTTTTCTAGCTATTAACAAACAAGATTTAGATAGTCTAGACTGGTTTTATATTGGTAAGGAAACTTTGCGAACTGCACAGCGAGAAACCTTGTTTAAAATATATTTAGGCAAGTTGATATTAAACGAACAAGAGTATCAAATCCCTGTTTATGCAGGCGATGAAATTACATAATTTCTGTTAGTTCAGAGTGGCTAAAAATTCTGCCGTTGGTGGTGAATTACCAGGCTGGTATATTAACTTTGGGATAACTGCGATGCCTACGATTGGCTACGCTTACTTACTTGATTTATTTTGAAACGAACCGCAAAGAACGCAAAGAGCGCGAAGGTGAGAAAAGAGATATATTGTACTATATTAGTTAATAGGTAAATCGCGGAGAAAGTAAAAGCGATCGCTATTCCAATCACTGCCTTTTATTCGTCCTAAATAGCCTGTTAAAGGTGAGGAAAGCTCAATCAGAATTTCGTAAAGTTCTTTATTTTTCAAAGACTCAGGTGGACTGCCATAAATGTATGCTATGTGAAGGGCATCCACTCCAACATTTACATCACCTGTTTTTTCTAGATGATTTTTGACAAGCTGGATAATATGCGATCGCAACTTAATCTCTCTCTCAGCTTTATCAATATATTCATTAATTTTATAGTCAATTTGCCCAGGTTCTAAATATTGCTGTAATTCCATTAAATTAATAGCACCTGGATATTTTGCTTTGAATTCAACGAGCTTTTGTAAAGTCATTACATTTATAATACTGATTTTCGATATTTCAGCAGATTCTTTCAAATTTTTAGTTGGTTTACCTGGGCCAATAATTAACCTTACAGCTTGAAGATAATTTTCTCTTAAATGCCTTCTACCAATCCTATCTAATTCTTCTACTGCACGATCAGGAATGCTTTTACCTGCTTTGCATTCGCAAACAAGAGGATAAGGTTGTGAGCAAAATAAGTCTAAGCCACCTGCACCGCCTTTGTAGTTTTCTTCAACTTTGAATCCTAAAAAATCAAGGCTACGGCGTGCGATGCTTTCAAAATCTGTACCAGCTTGATAGTTGCTTTTACCCTCGTCTTGTTCGATGCTGCGATCGCCCAATTTTGCAATATCATTTATCCAAGCTAAATCTGGATCGGGTTGCTTAATTAGCTTGTTGCTACACCAACCCAAAAATACTTTGATATCGTCGTCTAATTGTTTAGCTGCTGGTTGGCTAATGGTTAGGGATGCGATCGCTCCCTGCAATTCTTCCAATTCATGATGCAGTGGGGGTTCTAGCTTTTCTAATTGGTGTTTGCGTTGGGCGAAGGTGCGATCGTTTAATACTGGGTTGGCTTCAGAAAGATTCACAGGTTGCGGTAATGCAACAAACTGGCTATTTGATTTTATCGGGACTTCAATTGATTTAGGTAACTGATATACTCGCAAATATGCCAAAAAAATATTTTGCTTTTGCCTTAGTATTTCCTTTAAAGCTTCTGTTGTCCAAATAGTTAGCTGTGATAAAGCAGCCAAAGATCCAGCATTGTTTATAATCTGGCACAGTTCACACTTAGCCCAAGCTTTAAGTAAGACTGTTTCATACGCTAAAAGGGGTAGTTTTAACTGTTCCTCTTCTGGAAGTAAACTCATTTGCTGAGGTTGCATTAAAACGCCCTGACTATTGAGTTGTGCAAATGTACTTTGGGCAATAGATAAGAAACTTGAGCAATAATACTGCTCAACTGGTAGTAAATTAATTGATGTATATGCTGGGCAAAGGGCAAATTCTCGCCCCGGAGTAATAAATTTATTAGGCATTACTGCAATTATTCTCCCTTGCAACAATGCCTCAATTTCTGGTGCTGGTAAACGTAATGCTGTATTCATCATTATTCTTGGAATAAATCATCTGAAGCAACACTTACTACATCTTTAACCTCTATTAAGGTCATATTACTACTCTCATTTTCTTCATCAATTGCATCTTTAGGAACTTGTCCTGATGGATCGCTGAGAATTTCACGGATAAGATAATTATCAATTGCTATCCGTTTTGTGTGAATAAAATCAATAATTTGCTCTTCGCTTAACTCATCATCTTCACGACCTTTCATCACGAAATGCAATGCTAATAGTGGTTTTATATCTTCAGGTTTTAATAAAACCCATTCACCGCCTAATTCCTTTGATAAAAGCGTCTTTAAATGTTCTTGTGCTTTAGTAGCACCTTTATTAATTTGCTTAGAGCGAACTAAACAACCACGAGTTAAATCAAAATCTTTGTAGCGAATTAACCTTTTCAATGTAGCTTGGACGAATAAGCCTCCAGATTCTTGCAGAACTGCTACGGCAATTTTGACATCTTTACCTTTTTCCTTACCAACAATTTTAAAGTCAATGTAGCCTCTATCTACAGCTTTAACTTGAACATCAACTATATCTAAAACCTGAACATTTTCTAACACTTCTCCTTTGATAGAATTAAATCCTAATCGTAATGCTTGAGCAAGAGTAGCTTTATCCTCCATGTAATCTTGTATAGTAGTTTCTAAAGCAGCTATTTGTTGTTTATAAGCAGGTTCTACTGGATGTTCTACTGGCTCTATTACCTCAATACCTGATTTAAAATTTTCTGAACACCATTTTAATACTTTTCTAACAATTGGTTTTTCCTTGCCTAATGCTCTCAGCTTTTCTTCATCAAATGGATAAAGAGTATAAGGAGGTATTAATCCTTTTTCTTGATAAAACTCTTCAAGCCATCGAGAAACCAAAGTAACAACATCATCAGAATTCAGATACTTTAAATCAATCAATTGTTCAGCAATTCTATCTACGACTGAGTCAGCATTTGATAATTTTTTAACCTCATGAATCCAATGATCGGGGAAAATTGATGTTAGCAAAACGCCTCGTTTAATTTTGTCAGATAAGTCTTTAGCTAAAATAGCCGTAACTTGTCGTGCAGTGTATCCTATTTCATTACAGTGGTCGCTTTCCATTTCATCAAAACAAACGACTATTGGTTTATAATCGCTAATCAAATCAAGAATTTGCCGTACTGTATTGAAAGATTCAGCTTCTTGGTCATTTGCACTTATATTGGCTAAACCCATTGCATCAGCTTTTGTCTGTGGCAAGTTACCACCAGCTAGCCATCGAATAGCAAATATTTCATAAGCTGGATCAGGAGAAAGTGTCCATATAATTGCCGTAAGAATATCCGGATTTTGGATATCAGGCTTAATACTAAGTACCTTATCTCGCAAAACTTCAACTACCTTGGGATTTTTAGCTAATGCTCCAGAAAATTGATTTATTAGCTGTTGAGATGTATAGTTTTTCTTGAAAGCTTCATTAATTAAAGCTGTTGCTAATTCCTGCCATTGACTAACACCTTTACTACCTCTTTGTTTAAGACTATTTGCAAGAGTATTTAAAAACTCTGCTTTAATCCGGTTTAGGTTATTACATTGACTCATATAAACGAATAAAGCACTACCATCAACCTGTAATCGATGGCGAATTCTGCTGATAACGTGGCTTTTTCCTAACCCCCTTTCTGCTGTCATAGTAATACCGATGACTTTTTGCTGTTCACTACGAACTTCCTCAATTGCCTGATAAACAGCATTGGAAACATGAGCATTTAAAGATGGCTCATCAGGAAAACCTTGTCCCCAAACATTATGATCTTTAACTACTAAGCGACCTTTAAATGGGTTATGGTTGTTAATTGCATTAATTAAATCATTAAACTTAGACATGGATTTATGAAAAATAGTTGTGTATGAGGTCTAGCAGAGAATTACCAAAAACTTCAAAAATTGGTGGACTAGTTTAAACGTTTGGCATAGCAACGCAGTCCACTTACTTCAGTAGTTACGGAATCTTCCAGTTTGCTTAGGTCGTTGTCTGGTAAACTTCCACCTTGAAGTTGTAAAATGTCTTTCTCTTGCATTTCCAGCAACCAATCACTGAACTCTGTACGGCTAACCCGATCGCCTATTTCTCTCCTGATACGATAAATTGGCACAAGATCATCTAGGTTGTAGTTTTGGTTTAGCTTGTCGTACACTTCCAACGCCACAGACTTAAACTCCTCGTAAGATGCGATTCCTTTGGAAAGCTCCGCTAATACACTCTTCCCATTAACTGGTACATTTGCACTAGTTACCGCAACATCAATCTGACTAATCCACTTCACCAACGCATTCGCCGCCCAAGTCCCGACAATCGTCCCTTCAAACTTAAAATCAGAACTTCTCAAACCCTCACCCAATACCTCTAAACCCTTGGGCAATGTCAGAGAGTATCCCTTTTTGGAAATTGCGATCGCACCCTGATTCTGCAATTCTTCGAATATGCCCTGATAATCTGCTACCTTTTGGCTTTTAGATACAATTCGGTCGTGAAGTTGACGTTTGTTCACTTCCTGCTGCGTTCCTCCCAAATTCCACAAAGCCAAAAGGAGACGAGTTCTAGTCTGGGCTGTATTTTTTGATGTCATATTTGAGTGTATTTTTTGGCAAAGATCATCATAGTAGCTGTATCTTTTTAATTTATTTACACCAAAAAAATAACCGAGAAATTGCTGAATATTTCGGCGTTTGGGCTAAATTGATTAATCAAAAAATCAATAAGATATTTCCTTCGGATGAATGCAGTTTCTCTCAAAGGCAGGATGGAATAGTTGAGAAAATCGATCATCATAATAGTGAAACGTTGTAGCCGTGCAGTTGTAAATTGAGTGGTATATGTTCTTTCAATTCCAGGTGAAATAACAGGAATTCCAACTTTGTATTTGCAACAGCAAGGCTTTTAGTAAATACAGGTGATGACGAAATCCGATGAACACAATATATAAAGAACGTAAAATAGTTTCGCGTCTATTTGCAGTGCTGCTTTCCGCATTGCTTATGGTTCCTCTGCTGAGTAGCTGCGGAGGTGGTTCTAAAACTGCTACGCCACCACCTGTTGATGATACCGTTGTTGGTAGAACAGTGAGCGATCGCCAAACCGAAGCTAAGAAGGGAATGGGTACAGGGCAAAAAGTAGCACTTTTGGCGGGAGCTGCGGCACTTTACTATATGTACAACCAACATAAGAATGCCCCACAAGAAGGAGCGCAAGGTAAGTACTATCTTTCTAAGAACGGGCGTGTATACTACCGCGATGCTGAACATCGCGCTCACTGGGTAACTCCACCATCAGAAGGAATTCGAGTACCAGAATCTCAAGCACAACAATATCGGCAATTCCAAGGCTATAACGGCAATACTTCAGGTCGCGATCTAACTGGCCTAACTTCATCCGCAGCTCCAGCACTTTAGATAACGAAGCGTGTGTAAATAAGAAAGCGGGTTTCCCGGAGAATAACGCCGATCGCGCACGTCGGAAACACTAATTTAAATCAGGAGACAGATTATGGTAGATGACTTTTTGCGAAAGGCGAAGGATCTCTTCTTAGGAGGGAACGGCGATCAATCTGAGGATGCTGAATACCGTGGTCGCAATGTCCGCCCAGCCAGCGAAGACCCCTACGGCGACCCCGCAGATATATCTTCCTACGGTGATGTACGTCCAGCCAGTGAAGACCCCTACGGCGACCCCGCAGATATATCCTCTTACGGCAACCTTATTCCAGCCAGCCAAGACCCATACGGCGACCCCGGAGATATCGCGTCTTACGGTAATGTACGTCCAGCCAGTGAAGACCCCTACGGCGACCCCGCAGACCAAGGGGAATTTGGTAACGTCCGTCCAGCCAGCGAAGATCCCTACGGCGATCCCGCAGATGACGATTACCGCCGTTAAGGCGAAACCTAACCCCCTTAAAAAAGGGGTAACTGAGTCAAAGTCCCCCTTTTTTTTAAGGGGGATTTAATTTATGGGGATCTACTCAGCCAAAATTTCTTGCGATCGCTCAATACTTTTACGCACAGATTGGGCTGAAGTATGTAAACCCTCTCTTTCGCGATCGGTCAGATTTAATTCCAAAATACTTTCAATTCCACCGCATCCCAACCGACAGGGAACACCAATCACAACATCTTCTAAATCGTATTCACCTTGCAGATACGCCGCCACAGGCAACAACCGCGACTGATTTAGCAAAATCGATTCTACCATCACGCTAGTAGCCGATGCCGGAGCAAAAAAAGCACCACCCGTCTGCATCAATTCCACAATTTCTGCACCACCGTTGCGGGTTCTTTCTACCAAGCGTTCAATTGTGGCCGCATCCAGCAATTCCGTCATGGGAATGCCGTTAACGGTAGCATAACGAGACAAGGGAACCATTAAATCACCGTGGCTACCCAATACCATTGCTTTGACATCGGCGGGCAAAACGCCCAATTCTAAGGCAATGAAAGTTTCAAAGCGGGCGGAATCTAAAACGCCAGCCATACCCATAATGCGATCGCGTGGTAAACCTGTTGCTTGCCATGCCAAATAAGTCATCACATCCAACGGATTAGTGACGACAATAAAAATAGCATTGGGAGAATGAGCGATCGCATTTTTTGCCGCTTCCACCACAATCTTGGCATTAGTTTTCAGCAAATCATCCCGACTCATACCTGGTTTACGGGGAAGTCCTGCGGTAATTACCACAATTTGAGAACCAGATGTATCAGCATAATTGTTCGTGCCAATAATTTGGCGATTGTGTATTTCAATTCCCCTGGCTTCCATCAAATCCAGCGCCAAACCTTGAGGCATTCCCGCAATAATATCTAGTAAAACTACATCAGCCAGGTTTTTCTCCGCAACCCGTTGGGCTAAAGTACTGCCAACCCTACCCGCACCCACGATGGTGACACGAGGTAAATTACACACAATTGGGGAGTTAGGGGAAGAAAACATAATCATTAAAGTGCAATTTTTATCAACAAGAATTTAGTTAACTGTTGACGGTTGACTGTTAACTGTTAACAGTTAATGTGAAATCCCATCCCCTTTTAGGGGTGGGATGAGCCTATTATTTAAATTCTTCGAGTTGATCCACACGTAACCAAACATTTGGCGTTGGCACTTTCCCGAACTTAACAAGGGCGTAATCACCTTTGATATCTACAATTTCACCCTTGCTGTCAAACAAATAAGGAGGAAAACGAGTATCACTGGCTTTTGCTTCCAGACTGTTTTCCAGTTTCTCGCGGATAGCGCGAACCATATCTCCCTTTTTAACTGCCATGAATTCCTCTCTCAAATTTCTAGATTGTTTTATCTGCATTTTAAGAGACTTCAGAATTAGAAGTGAAAATTCCCAATTTCCAACTCCTAACTCCTAACTCCTAACTCCTAACTCCTAACTCCTAACCCCCCGTAGTGTTTGACACTGTGGGCAAAAGTGACTAGATCGCCCAGCTAACCTAATCCGCATAATTGGAGTGTCACAAACTCGACAGGGTTCTCCAGTGCGGTTATAAACCCAGGCAACACCACCATAATTGCCGTTGACACCCTGAACACTTAAGAAATTACTAAAAGTTGTACCGCCAGCCTCAATGCTGGTTTCTAACACTTGAATTATGGCTGTTCGCAAACGCTTAATTTGCTTTAGCTGCAAATCTATACACAAGGTTTCAGGTAAAATTCCACTCTGAAACAATGCTTCGTCGGCATAAATATTACCTAATCCCGCCACTACCGATTGATCAAGTAGTGCAGTCTTAATTGGACGACGGCGGTTTTGGAGTTTGAGAGCTAGATATTCGACAGTGAATTCGGCTGAAAATGGATCTGCTGCCAGTGTTGCCAAACCAGTCATAATACTTTCTACAGCAACGCCAGGCGGAACCCACCACATTTTCCCAAAAGTACGCTGATCAACGAACCGTAATTCCTGATGTTCCCCAAAGAATAATCTAACCCGCGTGTGCTTATGTAATGGTTCATCTCGATGCAGCCATAGTAATTGACCGGTCATTCGTAGATGAACCCCTAGCCAACCTGTGGAAGAGAGTTCGGCCAGGAGATATTTACCGCGACGATGCCAAGTAGCGATGGCATTCTTTTTAATTCCATCAACAAACTCACCAACAGAAAACGGGTAGGCGATGGTGCGATCGAGCAACACATCTCCACCCGTAATTTCTTGGTTAAGGGTCAATTGATTTAGACCCCTTCGGACTGTTTCAACTTCAGGCAGTTCAGGCATTCAAAGTGATTAAGCAGACAATTCTGATGTACTTGGGGGTTTAAGAAAGAAGAGATGGGGTAGTAACTTACAGAGCCATAAATTGCTCGTATTATTACCCAAGAGAAACCGTAAATACCCGCAGGGCGGCTCTCATAGATTAGGGTAGGCTAGGGTGAAGAATGAATGAACTGAAATTTTCAGACTTCATACTTCAGACTTAAGGCTACCCTTCATCATCGCATCAAACAACCCCGTTGTAGCTTTGCTGCTATTTTTTGGGTGGTTTAGCCTTTGGTGCTTCTACCTCTACCAATTCATCCTGAGCAAAGTTGTTGGTATTGATACCAGAGTAATTTACCTTGTCAAAGCGGACAATTACTGGGTATTTGATACCGCTTTGGTCAATGGAAGCCACAGTTCCTAGATCCTGAAACCAGTAGGATTCAGGGCGGAGAATACGTACTTTAGAACCACGTTGAACCATGATTATTTTCCCTTTTAGTTATCAATCGCCAATCTAGAGGGCTAATTGATTTCACTCTACAACCTGAAGGTCGCAGCAAGAGCCTTTGTTAAGTTATTTGTCTGAATTGGGTATTAGCGGCTAGGGACTGGGGACTGGGGAGTGGGAATTGGGAATTGAATATTAATTATTCTTTCTCCCTCACCTCCTTTATCTCCCCCATTCTCTACTCCCCATTCCTCACTCCCAAAAAATGGTATTATCCCCTACTTGACAAGGCACACGTTATGGCGTACCTTCGTTCGCAACAGTAATTTTGCATAAACTTATGTTTTACTCAATACGAACACGCTTCCCTCGTTACCTCTGCCAATCCGCAGATCGTTATCTATATAGGTGATATCTAACCAGCCCTGCTGTCTATCACTCTTGATTGCAAAATCAATTCCCGGAAATTTTCTACCTGCTTCAATTTGTTGGATAAAAGTTACCGGAGAATTGTATTCTATTAAACGTTGTAAGCCGATAATAGACCGCTCAAATTTTACTTGGACACGCCGACCTGAAACTGGCTCAAATTTAGCAGCAACGCTGACTAATCCTTCCAAATAAGGTAGGCCATAAATCTCAGCTATGTTGTAAACACTGGCAGTATCTACCCGGATACATTGATAGATTTGACCTAGTTTGCACAAAGGTAGACGATCTAAGTTTAAAAGAGCGTTGCTGGTGGTGTATAGTAATCGCCAATTGCCATCTAGCAAATTGTTCGCTTCTACCGGACGGGGTGTAGGATTAAAATCTTCTAAATTGGCGATCGCAGTTAAGATACCTTGCTTCTGTGCTTGGGTCGCCAGTAGACCGCGATTTGTACCAGCGATCGCATCTATAAGAGCCGCTTTTCCCATCATCGCCTGTCACCTCAAAAATCAGTCCTTTCCATCAGCATAAACAAGATATTCATGACCTATGTGTAGAGCTAGAAAAATTCCTAATAATTGCTTGACCTAAGCAATATGCCTATTAAATAAAAAATTTCTATCTGAATGCGGATTTATCAAATAAAGGGTTGAAAAGATAACTAAATAAATCCGTGCCAAGTGATAGACTCTAAATGTCAACTTACGTAAACATTTTCTTGTCCTCCTCGATATGTTGAACTCTCCATTACGTGAAGAACCTCGTAATCAGCGAGCCGATGTCATCCCCCTAAAGCAAGAGTCCTCTTTGTTGGACTGGTTGCAAACCAACGGTAGGATCATCGCGCGTGAGGTTCACGAACCGGATTTTCAAGATGACGAAGAAGAAATAGACTCTTTAATGAGTGTAGAAGATGGAATTGGCTACGACCTTGATGATGATGACGATATAGGAATCGCTGAGGATTAGCCTTTTCAGGCTAGGGACTTGGTAGTATCCCTAGTTACTGTTATTTAATTTTATAAGTGTGGAGTGAAGGGAAACTTTTGTGGACGCTAAATTATCTCCTGACCAAGGTTTAAATATTTCTGGAATCGTTCTAGCCTCTTTATTAGCCGTAGGGCTAGGTACAACAGCATTTTTCTTGGATTCGATGGCCAATAGGCTACCGTGGCAACCTATGTCGTTAACCCTGCCACTAATTTTGTGTGCTATGGGTTCAGGTGCCTTGGGCTATTGGGTAATACCCCTACTTCAAGAACTCAAAACTGGACAAATAATTCGTGAAGATGGCCCCCAAGCCCATCTAAAAAAGGCAGGCACGCCAACAATGGGTGGTATATTTTTTATACCTGTAGGTGTGATAATTGCTTGCATCTTGTCTAACTTTGCTACAGACGTGCTTGCAGTTTCGGCTTTGACAATCAGCTACGGATTGATTGGCTGGCTTGACGATTGGCAAATTCTCCGCCGTAAATCAAATAAAGGTATATCTCCTGGAACAAAGTTGGCTTTGCAGGTGGGTTTTGCGGCTGTGTTTTGTCTATGGCTGATGTTTAATCAACCTTCTAATATTACAAATATTGCTTTACCTTGGGTGAGCTTCACGCTACCGTTAGGATTTCTATTTTGGCCTTTAGCAGGTTTTGTCTTAGTTGCAGAAAGTAATGCGACTAATTTAACAGATGGTATCGATGGCTTGGCAGCAGGAACAGTAGCGATCGCCCTTTTAGCATTAGGTGCTTTAGTTGCACCAACAGCACCTGGATTGATGGTTTTCTGTGCGGCTTTAAGTGGTGGATGCTTAGGTTTCTTAGCCCATAATCGTAACCCAGCCCGCGTTTTCATGGGAGATACCGGTTCTTTAGCACTGGGAGGAGCTTTAGCTGCTGTAGCACTATTGACAAACACCTTAGTCGCTCTATTCATTCTCAGTGGTATCTTCTTCGTAGAAACTCTTTCGGTGATGGCACAGGTAAGTTATTACAAAGCCACTAAAGGGCCTGATGGCAAAGGCAAGCGCCTCTTCAAAATGGCACCCTTACACCATCATTTAGAACTCACTGGCTGGTCAGAATTGCAAGTGGTTGGAGTCTTTTATGTCATCGCTGCTATATTGGCTACCATCTGCTTGGCGTAGACGCAGCCCGCCGCAGGCATCGCTCCATTTTGAATTGTTTGAAAAACTGCTCGAATATAAAATAACAACTCCTACATTTTCTGGGAGTTGTTTTTATTTTAGGTTTTAAATTTTGAATTTTAAATTTAAAGATTCAAATTTGAAAGCAAGCGAATTTATCCATTAATATAGGTATTTACATATTCCATAACCCGATTCTTTCCTGCTCGCTTTGCCTCAAGCATCGCTTGATTTGCCCGATTCAGAAAATCCTTAACTGTAATTCCTGGTTCTGATACAGCTATTCCAAAAGAAGCGGTGATTCTTTCGAGGATTTGATCGCCGTCTTTCAATTGCATTTGTTCAACATCTACCCTTAATTGTTCTACTCGCTTCCTGAGAACTTCCAGCGTCATATTAGGCATCACAATCACAAATTCTTCGCCACCCCATCTGCAAGCAATGTCAAAGGAGCGAATAGATTTTAACAGCAACTTTGCTAATCCTTGAATAACAATGTTGGCAGTCAAATGCCCATAGCGCGAGTTGTAAAATTTAAAGTTATCGATATCTAGGAAAATAATACTAAGAGGTTGTCCCGATCGGTCAGCTTCGGCTAATCTCTGTTCTGTTATAGTTTGCATATAGTTTTGATTGAATAGTTGGGTCATCCCATCCCGCAAGTTATCATAAGTTAGACGTTTTTTTATGGATAGATTATTCAGTGCAAAGCCTAAAGTTCTAGCAATAATCTCAGTAACTTGTTGATCTTCTGGGCTGATTTCTTCATGGGCATAGATGTGTAAAACCCCAATTAATTCGCTTTGTCCAAACAATGGAACACACAAATGTACGCCGCTAATAGGCTGGATTAAATGGCTGCACATCAGTCCTGAGTGATGAGGCGATAAAAGGTTGAATTTTCCTCTCCGCAATGCCCAACACTCAGATTGTGAAAATATTTCTTTACTGTTTCTTTCATCTCCCCAAAAACTATTCATCTGAACATAATTTTTGGAATTAGCAATTATATTGATACAACCACTCATATTAGGAAAAAGTTTGGAACAGGTTAAAGCAACCACTTGATACATCTCATCTTCAGATTCGCAGCAATAAAGCATATCCGCCATCTCTGAGAGATATATAAGTTCCTGTTTTTTTGCCTCTAATTTCAATGTTTTTTCTTCTAGCTGGCGATTTAGACTAGTGAGCGATCGCTGTGCTTCTATAGATTCTGTAATATCGATACTAATGCCACCGATACGGTAAGCACCCGTTGCGTAATCGGTAAACGGAAACTTAAATGATAGCCAGTAGCACGGCTGATCGTTATCAGATATCTTTACCTCTTCAATCAGCTTTAAGGGGCGTAAAGTCTTCAAAACGACTTGATCGTTTTCCATTACTCTCCGCCCTTCTTCTGGATCTGGCAAGAATTCACCATCCGTTTTTCCCAACCATTCTTGTGAATCTACCAAAAATTTAGATTGCAACTCCTGATTGTAATAGAGCATTCTGGATTGCTCATCTTTGATATAGGCTCCAAACGGGCCCTGATCTAGGAATAACCGTTGCATCTGCTGGCTGCGTTGAAGTTCGCTGGTATCTTCTTGAGATTTAGCGATCGCCTCTACAATTTGATAAGCGGTTGGCATCAAGTAGATTAAAGCAGACAAAGAAACAAACGCCATTACATCAAGTACGCCTAAGTGCAATAGCGACACTGTCGAATGTGGTTCAAAGGCTGCCAAAAGGTGATGAAATCCGCAAGATAGTACGAATCCACCTGATAAGAAAAAGGCTAGCCAAAACTTAGAAGGGATAGTTGCCTTAGTTTTAGCAAAGAAAACCCCTATTACTGTAGGGATACCAAAGTATGAAAATGCAGTAATGCCATGAGCAATTATGCAATTCCAGTAAATAGGCTCCATTGTTGACCTGATATTAACATTACATCCGATTCACTATAATTCTGGATAGGCTCAAGATGTAAGAATAAAAGGGATGATTTTAGTATTTTATGCCTTAGTTTTACAAAAGTTCTTATAATAACTTTCTGAAAGGCTGCTTATTTTACTTCCTTAGAAACCTGACTTACCAAGTGAGTGAGTTCGGGTAAAATCAGTTTTTCCATCGCCAGTCGCACAGCATTACTGGAACCAGGAAGTGAGAAAATTAATTTATCTTGATAAACACCAGCAACAGCGCGAGAAGCGATCGCCCGCGAACCAATTTCTTGATAACTTAAAAAACGAAATAACTCACCAAACCCCGGTAAAGTTTTCTCTAGTAACTTTTCAATAGCATCGTAGGTGGTATCTCTTGGTGCAATACCTGTACCACCATTGAAAATTACAGCATCCAAATTTGAGCTTTTACCAAGATTTTCTATCTGTTCTTGAATTTGTGTTGGTTCATCTTTGATAATTGTGTAAGCTCCTACAGCATGGTTAGCACCAAGTAGTAACTGCTGAATTAGCTGACCACTTTTGTCTGTTTCAAAAGTGCGTGTATCGCTGACAGTAACCACAGCACAAATTACCGTAATTCCAGGCGAGTCTGGGTGGGGTTGTGGCATTATATGTTACTCATAAATTTTGACTAATGGATAATTGGGCATGGTCTATGGCGCATTCATTGAACATGACAATTCCCTATGCCCCATGCCCAATGCCCTATACCCTACGCCTCATTTTTGCTCAGTCCCAAATCGTTTTCTTCAGCATACCGCTCCATGAAGCGCATAAAGCGCTCCCATTCTTGGGCAGATTTCATCACGTAAAGTGCTTCTAATGCTTCCGGTTTCCCGTTGATAAATTTAGCTTTAACTTCACGGGTAATTATCTCTCCTTCTTGGTCAATCAGGTACATCCCGGTAATATCTTCGGTGCTACCTTGATCTAAAATTTTAGGATTGGTAAAAATAAATGTCGCTGTCCCACTGTCACCAGTACGCGATCGCGTCAAGCGTACCTCTGGAGTTACTTCTTCGTCAAGACCTCTAGAAAACTGGATTTTCGCCATGATGAATTGAATTTAAACTTTTGTGATGGTTAATTTAATATTCTCTCATCAATTAGAACACCACAGTCTAGAGGCTACTGTTATTCATTTTTTTAGTGAATATACTTAAATCGCTTCTTTTTCAAGTAACAAAGTTACGGGGCCATCGTTTTCAATTGTTACTTGCATCGTTGCACCAAATTCACCTGTTTCGACCTGCAAACCGCTAGCTTTTAACTTGATAACAAAACGATTATACAAATCTTCTGCTGATTGGGGAGCGGCTGAACGGTCAAAAGAAGGACGGCGGCCTTTGCGACAGTCACCGTAAAGGGTAAACTGACTGACTACTAACAAATCACCGCCAATTTCTTGTACAGATTTTTGCCAGCGATCGTCTCCTTCCTCGTCAGGAAACAGCCGTAATTCCAAGCACTTACGCGCCATCCAGTCTATTTCACCATCAGTATCGGTATTGGCTATGCCTACGAGTAAATTTAGCCCCCGCCCAACTTTGCCAACAATTTCACCATTAACTGTAACTTGAGATGATTTAACTCGCTGGATAAGAACGCGCATTTTAACTAATTCGTAATTCGTAATGACGCTCCTACGTCGCTCTAAGCGAAGCCATGCCGAAGGCTTTACGCTGCGCTAACGTAATTATTGGCGAAACACTCGGGCGTAAATGTAGGGGAGTGAAGAAGCTATGTTTACAACGGGCTACGCCTACGCTATTCTCTAATTCTCATTGATCAAAATCGATGGCGGAGCCATTAGGAATGCATTCCCAGGTGGAACCTGGGAACGAGTATTAAACTTTTCTACAGACGCGATAAATCGCGTCTCTAACTTCTAAATATTATTTGCCAAAACCTTTACCGCGAGAGGTTGAAGGTAGACAAATGCAGTTTTCGAGTTGACTAATTAAAGCCTCACGATCCAAATTTTGACCAATCAGCACTAGCTGGTTTTTCAATTGACCTTGCCATTCATCATCATCCAAAGTAAACCGTTTACCGCAAAGGTGGAAAATATGACGCTTCGGACTTTCGTCAAACCACATAATCCCCTTAGCTCGGAAGATATTTGAGGGTAGCTGGTTATCTAAGAAATACTGAAACTTCCTAATAGAAAAAGGTTTGTCACTTTGGAAAGAGATGGAAGTAAAACCATCATTTTCTAAATGGTCAGAATGATGGTGGTCATGGTGGTCATGATCATGATCATGATCATGGTGATCGTGACCGCATGTTGAGTGGTCATGATCATCGTGAGCGTGATGATCATGATCGTGATGGTCGTGTTTATCCACCACTGTGTCAAAATATTTATCAGACTCAAACAGACCAACACTGAGAATTAAAGGAAGCGGCACTTGCGATCGCGTGGTGCGGAGAATTCTTGCTCCTTCCTTAACCTCGTTAATTTTTGTTTCTAACTCATTCAAAGTGGCTTCATCAACCAAATCAGTCTTGTTCAGCACAATTACATCGCCATAGGCAATCTGGCTGTATGCTGCTTGAGAGTTAAATAAATCTAGACTGTAATTCGCCGCGTCTACCACGGTAATAATCGAATCCAAGCGAGTTAAATCTCGCAATTCTGTGCCCAGAAATGTTAAAGCTACTGGTAGCGGATCTGCTAATCCAGTTGTTTCCACTACTAGATAATCTAAATTTTCTTGGCGTTCTAAAACTTTGTAAACTGCATCTACCAAATCATTATTAATAGTGCAGCAAATACAACCATTATTTAGCTCCACCATGTTCTCACCAGTGGAAACTATTAGCTCGTTGTCGATGCCAATTTCGCCAAATTCATTTACGAGAACGGCGGTTTTCAAACCCTGTTGGTTGTTGAGGATATGATTGAGTAAAGTCGTCTTGCCACTGCCGAGAAAACCCGTAATAATTGTTACTGGCATTCCTTGTTTGGGCGTATCCATTGCCGAGGATTCGGATGTAACTGCTGATTGCATAGCGCTGTTATCTAATAATCAAAAAATAGTAATGTAGCGCAGATAGTCCAGAAAACACTAGCGCCGCAAGGTGGAAGTCAAAAATCAAAAGTCAAAAGCCTTGATTTCTAAGCTCTCGAGATTTTGTCCAATAGTATGTTGATTTCCGCCGTGACGTACTAGCATAGGGATGCTGGACTGTCATCCCAGCTGCTTTACCCTATTATTACGTATCTCCTTATTTCAGCATTACTCTGTTATGACCCTAACCCTTTACAATACCCTCACCCGTCGTCAAGAACCGTTTGAAACAGTCGAAGCAGGCAAAGTTAAGATGTATTACTGCGGCGTGACGGTGTACGACTACTGCCATTTGGGTCATGCCAGAGCTTGCATCGTTTGGGACGTTGTGCGCCGATACCTCCAGTTTATCGGTTATGAAGTCCGATATATCCAAAATTTTACCGATATTGATGACAAGATTCTCAATCGAGCCTGTGTTGAACATTCATCAATGGAAGCTGTAGCCGATCGCTTTATCAAAGCATATTTTGAGGATATGGCGCGGTTGGGAATCAAAGAAGCTGATGAATATCCCCGTGCTACCCATACGATGAATGGCATTCAACGGTTAATTCATGAGTTGGAAAATAAGGGTTTTGCTTACCCTGCTGATGGTGATGTGTATTATGCAGTCCGGCAATTTGCTGAGTATGGCAAGCTTTCTGGACGCAAGTTAGAAGATATGCAAGCCGGGAAAAGCGATCGCGTCAATGTAGAAGATCCAGAGTACCAGAAAAAGAAAGATCCCTTCGATTTTGCTTTATGGAAGGCAGCAAAACCAGGAGAACCTGCTTGGGAATCACCTTGGGGCGCAGGTCGTCCGGGATGGCACATTGAATGCTCGGCAATGGTGCGCGATCGCCTGGGTGATACCATAGATATTCATGCTGGTGGTGCTGACTTAATTTTTCCCCACCACGAAAACGAAATTGCCCAATCTGAGGCTGTAACAGGAAAACCCCTGGCGCGTTACTGGCTGCATAACGGCATGGTGAAGGTAGATGGTGAAAAAATGTCTAAATCTTTGGGCAATTTCACCACCATTCGAGACTTGCTGGATCGAGGAGTTGACCCGATGGCAGTGCGGTTATTTGTACTGACTGCTCAATACCGTACACCCATAGATTTTACTGACGAAGCGATCGCCGCAGCAACCAACGGTTGGCACACCATTAGAGAAGGGTTACTTTTCGGCTACCAATACGGCAAAAAACTAGGATGGGGAGTGGGGAGTGGGGAGTGGGGAGTGGGAACTGCCTCACTACTCCCTGAAACTGTTGAACGTTTCCAAGAAACTGTGAATAACGACTTTAATTTTCCTGGTGGGTTAACAGTGCTGTTTGAATTAGCCAAAGAACTGCGCCGTGAAGGAAATATTATTGTGCATGAAGGGAAAACCGAAACTTCCCCTGATGAGTTAAAGCGTCAATGGCAAACTCTCGTCACATTAGCGGGAGTTTTAGGTTTAGAAGCCAAGATAGAAACAGAAACTCCCACGAGTAATGGTTTAAGCGATACAGAAATTGAGGCGCGAATTCAGCAAAGGCGAGAAGCACGTATTGCCAAGAATTTTGCCGAAAGCGATCGCATTCGTGACGAACTCCAAGCAGAAGGTATTACGCTAATTGATAGCCGTGATGGTACACGCTGGCACCGGAATTAAATTTTAAATTATTATGTTGATTACTCTAAAAAAAGCGATCGCTAGTTTCGATATTCCTGCTGATTGGATCGGTATTAGAGCCGTAAAGGAGACTTCTACTACCCGTTCAGTCCGGGACGGCTTACCCCAACTAAATGGCAAATCCTTCACTGTAGGAGCCATGCTGGAAGTTTTAGTAAATGGCTGTCTGGGTTATGCAGCAACTAACTCCTTAGAACTGCCTTCCCTACAAGCAGCTGCCCAAACAGCCTATAAACAAGCACTAGCAGCCAGTGAATGGTGGATACATCCCTTCCGTGAAAGTGAGCGCCCTAAAGTCGTTGGTGAATATGAGTCTCCATTCCTTGAGCCATTAGATACTTTGAGTCCGGGAGAAATCAACGATTTACTGGTTCGGATCTGCCAAACACTGAAAGTCAACGACAAAATTGTGCAAACTATAGCCAGTGCTAGCACTATTGAGAGAGAGTCTTGGTTTGTTAGCAGCAACGGCTCAGAAGTCTATCAAAAAACTCTATCTATAGGCACTCATTACGGAGCCACCGCCCAAGATGGAGTGGTTGTACAGCAGCGCAGCAACAACGGCTCTCAGGCAAACTGTTACCAAGGTGGACTAGAACTTTTAAAACAAGAAAACTTATGGCATCGGGTGCGGCAAATTGGCGAACAAGCAGTAGAACTCTTGACAGCAGAGGAATGCCCAACCACCCGCACCAACTTAGTTTTAGCCTCAGATCAAATGATGCTGCAAATCCATGAAAGTGTCGGGCATCCCCTAGAAATTGACCGAATTTTGGGGGATGAGCGTAACTATGCTGGGGGCAGCTTCGTTAATAAAAGTGATTTTGGCAACCTAGTATATGGTTCGCCACTGATGAACATTACCTTTGATCCTACCGTGCCTGGTGAATTTGCCAGCTATGGCTTTGATGATACGGGTGCTGTAGCAACGCGGGAGTTTTTGGTAAAAGAAGGTGTACTCCAACGAGGTATAGGCAGTCTAGAGAGTCAAGCAAGAGCAGGTGTAGCAGGAGTTGCCTGCGCCCGTGCTTCTTCATGGAATCGACCAGCGATCGATCGCATGGGTAACTTAAATTTAGAACCTCTAAATGCAACCTTTGAAGACATTATTGCTGGGATAGAACACGGCGTTTATATGGAATCTAACCGATCTTGGTCAATTGACGATCGCCGTTACAAATTCCAATTTGGTTGCGAGTACGCTAAATTAATTGAAAATGGTAAACTCACCAAAACCCTCCGTAATCCCAATTATCGGGCAACAACACCAGAATTTTGGCATAGCTTAATCCAAGTAGGAGGTACTGACAACTGGCAAATGTATGGTACTCCTTATTGTGGCAAAGGAGAACCAAATCAAGCTATTTGGGTAGGACACGGTTCACCTGTTTGTGTATTTGCTAATGTAGAAGTTTTTGGTGGAGGAAGTTGAAAAAGTTAGGAGTTAAGAGTTAGGAGGGAAGAGTTGGTACTTAAATAGGTAGGCATTATTAAACATAAAATCTTAGTTCGTAGTGCAGCGATTCATCACTCAAAACAAAGATTATTATGACTAAAGTTTTTAATAAAAACTTTTATTTATTTATGCCTAGCTACTTAGAAACTTTGAATTAAAAAACTCCTAAGCCCTAACTTTTTCTCCTCATTATTCACTATTAATATTTAATATCCATGAAAATTGAAGAATTATCTGCATTAGAAGTCAGCTTTAATCAACTAATTGAAACTCTAATAATTAAAAAAGCCGAAAGTGAACAATTCACTATCAAACTCAGCAGTGAAAGAAGTCAATTTACTCGTTTCAATCATGCGAAAGTGCGGCAAACGGGTTGTGTTGCTGATGGTTGGATCGAACTTACTTTGATGGCAGATCAGCGCAGCAGTGTTCGGCAGTTTCCCTTTACTGGAAATTGGGATATAGATTGGCAGTTAGCATATACTGCTTTGCAAGAATTACGTGACGAACTTATTTTACTTCCCATCGATCCGTATCTAGTTTTACCATCAGGAAATAATACTAGTCGAGAAATACATTCCGGGAATTTGTTGGCGGCGGAAGCAGTAGTACCAACTGTGCTAGAGCTAGTTGCCGAATTGGATTTTACAGGAATATATGCAGGAGGAGTGGTAGTTAAAGCTTACGGTGATTCCAACGGTCAAAAACACTGGTTTGCTACTGATTCTTTTACCTTAGATTATTCTCTGTTTTCCACTTCTGGACAAGCAGTTAAAGGTACATTTGCAGGGAGTGATTGGGATGAATCTGCTTATATAGGCAAAATCAGCGAAGGCAAAAAGCAACTAGAATTGCTTGCTCGCCCAGCCAAAGAATTGTCACGGGGACAATATAAAACATATTTTGCACCTGCTGCTGTTGCAGATTTATTACTGATGCTTTCTTGGGGAGCAGTAAGCGAAGCCGATATCCAACAAGGAAATAGTGCTTTGGCTGCTTTATCGCGTCAAGAAAAACAACTTTCCCCAAGATTTAGTTTGAAAGAAAACTTTCAACAAGGCTTAGTGCCACGATTTAATGAATTAGGAGAAATAGCAGCACCGGAGTTATTTGTAATAGAAAAAGGACGTTTGATAAATACTTTGGTGAATTCTCGGACTGCTAAAGAATATCAAAAAATTGCCAATGGTGCTAATGATTCAGAGACTCTACGTGCGCCAGAAGTGACTCCAGGAAATTTACTATTTGAGCAGATTCTTCCGAGATTGGATACAGGATTGTATCTATCAAATTTGCATTACTTAAATTGGAGCGATCGCCACACTGGTAGAATTACAGGTATGACTCGTTATGCTTGTTTTTGGGTAGAAAACGGAGAAATCATTGCCCCCATTGAAAATTTACGTTTTGATGAAAGTCTCTACCGCTTTTGGGGAGATAAGTTAGTAGATTTGACCGATTTTCAAGAATTTATTCCCGAAGTAGGAACTTATGAAAGTCGCCAACTTGGAGGTAGTTTAGTTCCCGGTATGCTGGTGGAAGATTTTACATACACTTTGTAATCATCTTGTGTCGAATTTATCCATTTTTGTTGCAACGTCATACTCCTGCAAAGCCGTTGCACGAACGCCTAAACTGAAACTTTTGTGGAAAGATAGTTTTGCTTCTATTACCAGTTAGGTATAGAAAACCAAAAGTTTCCCTTAATGAAAATTGCTGGGTTAAGCAATAGCGAAACCCAACCTATAATTTTTCCCATCTCTCCTTAGAACCTCTATTTTTTCTTACTAGGAGGTGAATTACGCTGGGTGAGATTATCAATTTGCAATTGTTGCCGTCCGTTTGTAACAATTCGCAACATATCTTTGAGATCCTGCTCGATATTTCCTAAAATGCCATCAGCATAAGCATCAGCACCATCTTCAATTTCTTGAGCCTGAGCGATCGCAGTTTGTCGCATTTGGTCTAATTCTTGCTGACAAGCATACCGCTTACGGTCAATTTCGGTGAGGGTTTCTTGCATTATTGCCTCACACTCTTGCTGCACTTGTCGCCGCAGTTGTTCAGCTTCTTGTTCTGCCTGTTGAATAATATCGCTTTCAGCTAAAATTTGCGCTCTTTTTGCTTGCGCGGCCTCAACAACCTGCTGTCCATACTCTTCCGCTTCCAGCAGAATTTCGTCCTTTTGGTCGAGGACAGCTGCTGCTTCTTGAAACAGTGATGGTAAAGCAAGCCGGATGTAGTCAAGCTGATCGAGTAGCTTTTCTTCATCTATGAGAGTGCGTCCCGTCAGAGGAATCCTCAGACTAGAGAGAACCATTTCCTCTAGACGGTTGAGTTCCTGCTGAATATCTATGCTTCCCTCTCCACCGACATATTCTTGAGGGGGGGGATTGCTTCCGTTGAGATTGGGTTCAACATTGGAGAGTTGTGATTGTAGCATTGGTATATATCTAGGGCAATGTGTGGGGGAACGAGATGATCGATAGAGCCACCAAACCTTGCAATCTCTTTTACCACACTACTACTTAAAAAACTATACTCATTTGAGGTTGCAAGAAAAACTGTTTCTATTTGGGTAGAAAGAGTTTTATTGGTATGAGCCATTTGCAGCTCTACTTCAAAATCTGACACAGCCCGTAAACCCCTAAGCAAAACTTGTGCTTGTCGCATTTGGGCATAGTTGACGGTAAGACCATCAAAGCTGTCTGTATCTACATTAGGCAGATGTTGTGTAGAATGCCGGATCTGATCTAGCCGTTGCTCCACACTAAAAAGTGGCATTTTGTTGGGGTTCCGCAGTACAGCGACAATTACCCGCTCAAACAGCCGACTACCGCGCTGGATGAGGTCAAGGTGTCCCAAGGTGATGGGGTCGAAGCTACCAGGATAAATAGCAATCACAATTTTAAATATATCAAAGTTGTTTAGGTGATTATATCGAAGCAGTTTTGTTTAACCTACTCAAATTTACCATCTTGCGCTTTGGGGAAGGATGCTAAACTCAATTGTTTTGGTGTTACAAGTTATGCTCAACTGGGCGTTAGGAATTAGACTCCTAAATATGGATACTGGTTTTTTACCTACATCCCCGCAATGTTGTGGAGGATTTAAGTACAGTTCCAGTATTCGAGATGCAAGAAACTCCGTACTTAGCAAAGTGCGTGGGTAGTTAACGAACTATTCTAGGTAATTTTTCATGGCACTGGATTTTCCCACCTTGCCCTTGGCGTTTCAATTTACTTCTCCAGGACCCATTCTGGTGAGATTAGGGCCACTAAGTATCCGTTGGTATGGCTTATTGATTGCCACAGCAGTATTAATTGGCGTCATCCTTTCCCAGCATTTGGCAAAACGCCGTAATGTTAATCCTGAGTTGCTAGGCGATTTATTCTTTTGGTTGTTGATTGGGGCAATTCCTAGTGCACGGCTATATTACGTTTTCTTTGAGTGGTCAAAATATGCCCCAACTCCAGGAAAAATCTTTGCTATCTGGGAAGGAGGTATTGCTATTCATGGAGCGATTCTTGGTGGGGTTATAGCTGCGTTAATCTTTGCCAAAATCAAGCAGGTTTCTTTCTGGCAGTTAGCAGATTTAGTAGCGCCTTCACTGATTTTAGGGCAGGCGATCGGGCGTTGGGGCAATTTCTTTAATTCTGAAGCTTTTGGTGATCCGACAAATTTACCCTGGAAGCTGTATATTCCACCAGAGCATCGTCCTTTAGAGTATGCGAGTTTCGATTACTTCCATCCCACTTTCCTGTACGAGTCTATCTGGGATCTAATGGTGTTTGCGCTGCTCATAACGTTGTTTTTCCGGTCTTTATCCGGTAAGCCACGTTTGAAGGTAGGCACGCTGTTCTTAATTTACTGGCCAGCGTACAGCTTAGGACGTTTGTGGATTGAAGGTTTTCGCACTGATAGCTTGATGCTAGGGCCGTTACGGATAGCACAATTAGTCAGCAGTCTAGGAATTTTATTTGGATTAGTTGGATTAGCTTGGCTTTACTTACTCAAACGCCCTTTACCCGATGTAGTGCCTACTCCCAAGGGAGATGGAGAAGTGAGGGAATGAGAAGATGAGGGAGCAGGGGGAGAAAGAATAACTAATGCCCAATGCTCAATACCCAAAAAATAAAAAATGCCCCAGAGTATTCTCTAGGGCTTAACCAGGGTGCATCTACCATTACTCTCTACTAGGGAAAGAGGGTGAATCCGGAAAGATACTGAGAAAATATCAAAAAAGTTTTTGAGGGATTGCCGTGTGTTCTTCTAAAAGTGAATATACAGAAAACCTGAGTTATAAAAAAACACTATATGCTATAGAACCATCTGTGTATATTGTGGGAGCAGGCCCTGGAGATCCTGATTTATTAACGGTGAAGGCGCAGAAGCTACTGGCTGTTGCTGATGTGATTTTATTTGCTGATTCTTTAGTACCCGAACAGATTTTAGAACTTTGCCGAAAAGATGCGGAGATAATTAGAACTGCGAATCAGACTTTAGAAGAGATTTTGCCGATCATGATCGATAAGGTGCGATCGCAGCACAAATCTTTAGTCCGTCTCCATTCTGGCGATCCTAGTCTCTACAGCGCCATCCACGAGCAAATGCACCTCCTCGCAGAGGCAAATATTCCTTTTGAAATCGTACCTGGTATCAGCGCCTTCCAAGCCGCAGCTGCCAAACTCAAAGTAGAACTGACTGTCCCCGGTTTAGTCCAAACTATCATTTTGACGCGCATCAGTGGACGTACAGAAGTCCCCGCCACTGAAGAATTAGCCTCTCTCGCAGCACATCAGGCTAGCCTCTGCTTATATCTAAGTGCGCGTCACGTCGAAAATGCCCAAGCTAAACTACTCGAACACTATCCAGCCGAAACCCCCATTGCAATTTGCTTTCGCATCGGATGGCCCGATGAAAAAATCAAGGTTGTCCCCTTGAATGAAATGGCAGACTGCACTCATCAAGAAAAACTAATTCGCACTACACTTTATATCATCAGCCCAGCACTCTCGGCAGCAAAAGGGCGATCGCGTTTATATAATCCCGAACATAGTCATCTATTCCGCTCATCTCATCAGTAAAAATTGGGCATTGGTGATTAATTCTTTTTTCTTCTCCCTCATCTCTTTTGCGGTTCGGTAAACTTAACAATGTGAATAAAATCTAAAATCCCAATTCGTTACTATGCCATTAATTAAAGTGCAAACTTCTGGATCTGCTCCTCAAAAAGCTGAAATTGAATCAATGCTTTTAAACTTATCAGCCAAGTTAGCGAAACATTTGGGAAAACCAGAATCATACGTCATGACTGCTTTTGAACCAGAAATTCCTATGACTTTTGCGGGGAATACAGACCCAGTTTGCTACATTGAAATTAAGAGCGTTGGCACGATGAAGCCAGATCAAACCGCAGCAATGAGTCAGGACTTTTGCCAGCAGATTAACCAAACTCTAGGTGTGCCTAAAAATCGCATTTATATAGAGTTTGCAGACGCTAAAGGTGCGATGTGGGGCTGGAACGGCACAACATTTGGTTAATTCCCCGTCTTCTTTAGTCAAGACCAAGTTAATCTGGCAGGTGTAGGATAGAGATCCTACATCAACTTTTGATTTTTTATGTCTGCTACGCCTCTTGTATCTCAGGTTGACTTACACAACCCAAAACAATCAGAATTAATCCCTCCTCTTCTAGGTGCTTCTCTGGCGGAGTTAAGCACTTGGGTGCAGCAGCAAGGACAACCTGCTTATAGAGGAAAGCAGCTGCATGAATGGATCTATGACAAGGGAGTGCGATCGCTAGCTGATATTTCTGTCTTCTCCAAGCAATGGCGCAAAGAAGTAGCAGAAATCCCCATTGGGCGCTCAACTTTACATTACCGCTCTGAAGCTCCCGATGGCACAGTCAAATTTCTTTTACGATTAGCAGACGATCAAATTATTGAAACTGTTGGCATTCCCACCTTCGGAGAAAGGGGAGATGGCCCAAAATCCCGTTTAACAGTTTGCGTCTCTACTCAGGTTGGTTGCCCAATGGGGTGTGATTTCTGCGCTACTGGTAAAGGAGGCTACAAGCGCAACCTAGCACGGCACGAAATTGTCGATCAGGTGTTAACTGTGCAAGAAGATTTTCAGCAACGAGTTAGCAATGTCGTATTTATGGGATTGGGTGAACCGTTGTTGAATACTGAGAATGTCCTAGCGGCCCTGAAATCTCTGAATCAAGATGTCGGTATAGGACAGCGATCGCTTACAGTTTCTACAGTTGGTATTCGCGATCGTATTCGTCAGTTCGCGCAAAACAATTTGCAAATCACTCTTGCTGTTAGTCTTCACGCACCCAACCAAGCACTACGAGAAAAACTCATACCCAGCGCCCGCGCCTATCTTCTAGAAGATTTGTTGGCTGAATGTCGGGAATATGTAGAAATCACTGGGCGGCGCGTTACCTTTGAATATGTTCTTCTTGCTGGTGTCAACGATTTACCAGAACACGCATTAGAACTGTCAAAACGCTTGCGAGGATTCCAAAGTCATGTGAATCTGATTCCTTACAACCCTATTCAAGAAGTAGACTACAAACGTCCTAACCGCGATCGGATTGAAGCATTTGTCAACGTCCTTAAGCAGCAAAATACTGCTGTTAGTGTTCGTTATTCCCGTGGTTTAGAAGCTGATGCTGCTTGTGGACAACTGAGAGCAAGTAAGAATTAAACCTCTTGCAGTCAATTTTATCAATAAACATGAAACCGCAGATAAACGCAGATGCATCCTGAGAATTATCTCTGTTTATCTATAATGATATTGACATTTTAAAGGTTTAGTGACGCTAAACCCAACCATATAACAATTGAGGAAAAAATTGTATGTTGAATCGCTTATTAATGGTTAAAGCATGGCTATTATTGATTGTGCTTGCAAAAGCTTTATGGATTAATTCTCCTGCTTATGCACAAATGATTCCGACGAATCCTCAGCTACCTGAGTCTTTTCAAGAAAGAATGAGACGACAACAAGAGGAGCGAAATCAGCGAACACAAGAGCAATTGAATGAAACATTGCTTCGGCAACAGTTTCAGCAACCACAACTACAACAACAACTGAGACTACAACAGCAAGAATTTACGCAACAACGGCAAGAACTAATACGCCAGCAACAACTGAGAATACGACAGCAAGAAACAAGACTACAACAGCAAGAATTTACACGACAGCAACAATTAAGAATACAACAGCAACAACTCAGACAAGATCAACAAATTAGACAACAGCAAGATTTAAGATTACAAGAACAGATACGACAGCAACAACTCAGACAACAGAAAAACAATTTGTAAAGTCTTCAAAATTTCTGAGTAATAGCTTTATTATTAAAAATTCGAGAAAACATTCTCCAATTTTTAATTTTTCTTATCTAGCGGTGTGCAATAATTCCTGGAGCATAAGCCTCAATCACTTTGCCAGTGCGAGTACAACTAATCATTAAATAGTCACAACTTGGGCATTGTGTCCGAGTTAATTGACTATCAGAAATATAATAACGTTCAGCATTGCTGCCACAATTGGGGCAGTAAATTTTTTGTACTATCTGCATTTTAAAACCCCTGGTTGTAATTATTTTTTATTTGGGAAAGGTAGAAGTTAAACCAGTAAAAATTCTGGCTCGACCCAACTTAACAAACTGCTGTAATATTTGTTGATTATTTTAAACAAAATTTCAGATTTCAAAACTTTTTGATATCTTTGTATATTATCCTATGATTTCAGTGATATTACCCTCCCGCTTTAGATACATAAATTGTTTTTTAATTAAATGCTGCTTAGATATTTACTGATCCCTATGGGTAATGCCTTGAGAGAGCCTTATTTATAGCTATTTCAGACGGATACAAAAAAAGCCATTCTTGTATTCAAAAATTAAAACCCGGAAAATACTGTATATTTAGTCACAAAATATCTATCTTAAGATTTAGTTAATATTTGTTAGCAAGATTTATAAGATTAATTCTGGTGAGGTAGTTTCATTAAAACTAGCGAACTTCTAAAGCAACAGCTTTTTTCGCTCAAGATTCTCTTGGCGTATGATTTCTGCACTACTAGGGGGTACAAGCGCAACCTAGAGCATTGATTCAGTAATCAAAACCTAACTACCCTACCAGGGTTGGGGGAGAGGTTCTTCCAGGATTACTGAATAGGCGTTTTAGCAAGGGATAAAATTGTCGATCAGGTTTCGACTGTGCAAGAAGATTTTTAGCAACAGGTTAGCAATGTAGTGTTTATAAGTATGGTTAACCGTTGCTGGGTAGCATTAGTGAAAAAGCAGGGGAGAAAAACTACGCCACTTGCGGGTGTTGCTCTCAACCCTCGAAAGAATTGGAGCAGAGGGGCTTTTGCCCACAAGGGGCAAGGTTTGTACCTTTTCCCCTACTCCCTGCCTCATATCAATAAGTACTAAGTGTTCATACAGATAGTATTAGCGATCGCCCCTCTAGGTTTGTGGGTTAAAGGATGCTTTATTGATAAGGATACCGTTTTGAAATCTAAGTGTGAAACTCCAGTATGGATTGATAACATCTGCTCTTTGAGATTCGTAATCAGTCAAATAAAAATCTTGATTATTCCACTGGTAAATCTTTTCATGTATTTGTCCATCAGCAGAATCGATATTGTTTTCATAAATCAAGATACCATCCCAGCCTAGAATGGAACGAACTTCATCATATGACATACCCGTAGATATAGAGTTATATAAATTTTCCCTGATTTCAGATGACAAATTTATTTGTTTAATCTGTATAGCCTTATTGGGCTTTTGAGGAAAAATTTTGAACATAGAGTTTATAAAAAAGGTAGACATCGGAGTAATAGAAACAACTCTATGGACATAGATAAAGGTAATCCATGCCAATAAAACAACAGCTAATAATATTGAATATTTCATAAAAAAAGGGCGGAATAACCACCCTAAAATTATCTCAAACTATATCAAGCGTGGTCACAACTAACGAATACCTGCACTGCTTTCGTGGATGCTGGTATATGAATGAATAATAGTATTGATTGTACCCCATACTCTAGTTGTCATCTGTTCATGAAAACTACCATTTAGTTCAGTACCAGTATTTTGAATAGTAAAACCCTTAAAAACTTTTTCGACTTTACCATTGTTGTATTCGTTCTCAACCTTACCATCCATGTAAATCTGATTGGACGAAGAGTTATAATTTTGGGTGCGAGTTGAATTGGTTACATTATCGATGTTTAAATTAGTCTCTGTTCTGCTCTGCTGAATTGTCCAGTGGTTTAAGACAAAAGTTTCACCTGCTTTAGCAGGGCTGGCAAACAAAGTAGCAAGAATAGCTAAACAAAGAACTTTCTTCATTACTTCGTCCTCATGATAAATTAGTTGCCTTTATCAGAAAAATTAATTCGTCAAAGGAACTAAAGGAAGTTCCAGGGTGGTTAATCCACCCTAGAATCGTTGCAATCAGTATCAAATCCTATTAGGATTAACGAACACCTGCACTGGTTTCGTGAGCAGTAGTATCAGTATTAGTAATGGTCTTAATAGTACCTTCTATTTTGCTAAAAATGCTTTCATGAAAGCTACCTTCTAGTTCAGAACCAGCAGAATGAACAGTGAACTCATTAAAGGAAACTCCTTTTTTGCCTTTAGTATCAAGACCACCATCAATATAAACCTTATCAGCCCAAGAACTATAATCTTCATTTCGAGTTGAATGGGTTGTTGAATGGAGATTTAAGTCAGTGTATTTTTTGGTGTGACTATCTGTCCACTCATTACGAACAAAAGTTTCACCAGCAAAAGCAGGGGTAGCAAAGAAGGTAGCAAGGATGGCCAAACCAAGAATTTTTTTCATGAGTTTATCCTCGTTATAAATTAGTTGTCTTTTTCAGCCTCATTGTTGGGTAATTCTTGAGACTGGAACCGGGGAAGTTTGTTAGGTTCTTTTGTATTAGTTCTGTTTATAGCAACCCCTTGACAGACAGCAGAAATAGTAGGAAAGCTGTCGGAGTTTAGTTGGATACCAGCACCGATTAGTTCAGCACAGGCACGAGCATTGATAATCTCTACATCATATTGAGTTTTACGAGAAATAGTTTCAGCCATTCGCTTGCAAGTATTCTCTAGGCTTCCGCCAAGAGGGAAAACTATAGCAGCATTCACACCATAAGAGGCATTATTGGAAAAACTAATCCCGTCATATGAACTCAAAGAAGTCCCTAATATTAAAGATGGTCGCGGACACACAACATGTATTCCAGCTAATCCTTGAATCTTATAAGTAGCCGATTCACCAAGGTTATAAACTCCTGTTTGATTAATTGCAGCCGAGTTCCTTTGTTGGTTATCAAGAGTCTGTTCTTGATTAGGCTGAGATTGAGAATTAACAGAGTTAGTTACAGATTGTGCTTGGGCTTCGAGATTTATGCTAGCTACTCCAAGTAGACATAATAAGGAATGGTTAGTAAATAATCGTAGAGCTTTTTTAAACATTTGAAGTTTTTTAGATATTGCAAAGTAAGGATGTTAAGAGTCATGGCTTAAGTAAGTTGGCAGAATTAAACCAAACTCTATGAAGAAAGATAAATTAAGAAAAAATTGTCTTTCTTCTTGCTTCTTACCTCCTACTTCCTGCCTTATCCCAACGACAAATTTTTATGCTGACCTATTCGGTTCTCAGGTTTATGAACTTTTGCTGTTCGTTATCTCTGACAAATTAATATTCCCAATGATCAAATAAAAACACCAGGGGGGTTTTGTGGGATTAAGTGGGAAGTTGGCAAATATTAATATTCATAGAGCAAATATAAAATTCCAGCTTGATTTCTGCTAATATACTGAGACTATATAGCTTGGTTTAAATAAAGCTTTTACTAATCTGCGTTTTCAAAAAACAAGTAACATTCTTATATCAAGCTTCTAGTCGAGTTTATTAACTTGGCTCTGTCATTTGCTAATTAGTACAACACGGCAGAAAGGAAGTTGCGATAAAGACAGTCAAAAGGCTGCCGTCACAAGCATTTTGAATTTAAAATTTTGCGTACTCCTTCCATACTGGACGCTGTACGGAAAATGAAGCAAGCTACACGCAGCATCTCAAATAATTACGCTATTAGCTATTAATTTGAGCTAGATGAAGATAATTTGCTCAAAATCTCTCAAAATTTGTTTTTCGAGTAACTTTGTTATCGGTGGATTTTCTACAAGCACTTGCGATCGCTATTGTCATCTGTAGAAATATCGATCCAAGCCGATAATACTACTAATGGTGATTTAGCCGTTATAAATGAGGAGAGAATAAGCAAAAATTTAAAGCAATGATGATAAAAATTTAAAGATAAAATGAAGCTTAAATAAAATTTTTTAAAAACTAATCAATAAAAGAAAATTTGTTAAAGATCAAATAAACTTCCTGAAAAATAAGTTAATACCATTGTACCATTAGTGATACTTAGAGAAACTAGAGTTGAGTTCATCTCAAATTCATAAATGTTATATGACTCCTATTTGGCTTTTGAAAAAATGTCCAATTCCTCTACCTCTCTTCTTTCGTGTTCTCGGTCTTCACAAGTAAGTTGATAAATTCAACCGCATTGCTATATCAACTATTAACAATTTAAAATAACCGTGTGCTTTGGTGCAGCCTCTTACACCACTTTTTACAACTCAAAGAACCCCAGCAACGTAGTGAATTCACTTTGATAGAAGGTATTTTAAACTCTTTTTTCGATAATTAAACATCTGCATAAAATTCATTAGATTCATTTTAAGTATGAGCATTCAAGAGTTATTAACTATTGCGGATAAAGTGGTAAAGAAGTCATCTGGCAGACATTTGACTGATTTACAAAGTGATTTGTTAAAAGCATCTTCTGAAAATCAGACATACGAACAGTTTGCCAACGATCGCGGCTACTGCCTTGATTATATAAAGAAGGATGTAGGGTCTACGTTATGGCAATTGCTATCTCAAGCATTAGGAGAGAAAGTTACAAAAAAGAATTTTCGGCAAGCCTTAGAGCGATATCAACAGGCTGAAAAATTTGTGAATTATAACGAAAAAGAAAAACAACAATATTTTGGCCTCTACGTGATGCTTTGGCTTTCTAGGGAAGCACAGAAGAATTCGACAACTTTTGAGAATCGATACTACAGTATAGATGCTGAGTAATACTGCTGCCTTGGAATTAAGACTTCACTCGTTGAAAATTTCAACTACTTATGTCATAAGCTATCGCCCATCTAAGTTGCACATTTTTCTGTGTTGACTGTTGACTGCTGACAGTTAAGAATCAACGGTCAGCAGTCAACAAATCTGATGAGTTATTGTGTAATTTAAAGGCATAATAGCTTATGCTTTTCACCCATATCAAGAAGGATGAAAATAATCGTAAATTTCTTGAGCCAAACGCGGCCCAATTCCTGGAACCTCAGCAAGTTGTGTGGGTGCAGCTTGCCGAATATAATCAACTGAGCGAAAATGCCCTAGTAGCTGCTTTTGTCGATGATGTCCTAAGCCAGGAATTTCATCTAAACGCGATCGCTTCAATTTATCACTGCGTTGCTGACGATGGAAAGTCACTGCAAATCGGTGCGCTTCATCCCGCAACCGCCGCAACAACTGCACCCCTGCTTGTTCTGAATCAGTTGTTAAGGGTTTAGATTCTCCCGGTAAAAAAATCTCTTCTCGTTGCTTCGCCAGACTCACAACTCGCAAGTCTTCTAATAAATTCATCTCTTGCAAAACGGCGACAACTGATGATAATTGACCTTTACCGCCATCGATCATGATTAAATCAGGCCAATCTGGATTACCCAAACGTGACAACTGTGGATCTTCCCCATACTTACGGAACCGCCGTTGAATAACTTCAGCAAGACTAGCAAAATCATCTGAATGTCCTGCCGTCACAGTGGGATTTTTAATTTTATAGTGGCGATAATGCTGTTTAGCAGGTAATCCATCGATAAACACGACTTGCGAAGCTACTGCATTTGACCCTTGAATATGGGAAATGTCATAACCTTCGATGCGGTGGGGTACATCTGGTAAATCGAGAATGGCTGCTAAGTCTTGCATTGCTTGGTCGTTGCGATCGCCTAGTTTTTGCATTCTTTGCAATTCATACTGGGCATTTCGCTCTACCATCTCAATTAATTCTGCCTTAGTTTGCCGCAAAGGAGTCAAGATTGTAACTTTTTTCCCTTTACGTTGAGTTAAGACATCCGCCAATATTTCGCTATCTGGTAAATCATGCTGTACCAGAATTTCTAAAGGTATTTCCACTGAGTCAGCAGTTTGGTAATGTTCCTCTAAAGCTCGTTGTAAAATAGCTCCCGGTTCTGCGTGAGCATCCGCTACAAAGGCCAAGCGTCCTACCAATTGCCCAGCGCGAATCTGGAATAGTTGAATGCAAGCGTATTCTTCGTTAGCTGCCAGCGCGATCGCATCCCGCGAAACTGTATCATCTGGTAAAGAGACTTTTTGATTGGCTGTCAGCGACTTTAACCCAGAAATTTGGTCACGAATCCGCGCAGCTGACTCAAAGTTCAAATTTTCAGCTGCTGCATTCATCTGTTGAGTCAAAATATCAATCAGTTCCTGAGTTCGCCCTTGGAAGACCATCGCTATTTTTTGTACAATTTTGCGATATTCTTCTGGTGAAATCATCTGTTGACATACACCCGGACAACGCCCTAAATCATAATTTAAGCAAGGACGGTCTTTAAAAAGTGGTTGAGGTCGTTGTCGCTGTGGGAAGATCCGCTTGCACAGGCGGACAATTTCTCGTAAAAGACCAGCATCAGTATAAGGCCCGTAAAATTTATCCTTTTCTTTGCCGAATTGACGTTTACGGGTAATAAAAATTCGCGGATAATCTTCTGACCAAGTGATGCAGAGATAGGGATATTTTTTATCATCTTTGAGCAGCACGTTAAAGTATGGCTGGTGCTGCTTGATCAAATTTGCTTCTAGGGCTAACGCTTCGGCTTCGGTATCAGTGACGATGAATTCAATTTCTGCCACCAACTTCACCATCGTGGCGATGCGTTCACTCTTGTTGTAGCCATCCCGGAAATAGGAACGGACACGCGATCGCAACTTACGTGATTTACCTATATATATAATGCGATCGCTACTGTCCCGCATGAAATAAACCCCCGGTTCCGGTGGAATTTCAGCTAGACGATTTTCCAGTCGTTCTGGTTCTTTAACCAACGATAATATTTGAGTAGATATTGCCACAACCAAAATTAGGTAATCTTTCTCTATTTTAAGAAAAATTATTTCTTCCTGCCGATTTAACAGAGTATTTATCAAGTAAATGTAAATTAGGTAGGCTTTTAGTCTGCACTTCCCGCAACATGGCTCGGTTTTTGAGATAGTGCAGCAAGCATGGCGTAAATCCAGCTACCATCTCAATTAACAAGACTTGGGGCAAAATCCTCTTGTTAAAGGTGCAAATTCCGCCATAGCCTGCTATACATTCTGCTACAACCGTCAGAGCTTTGAAGTAGATGAGAGTTTGTCTAGCCGTGATTTTAGTCGCAGACTACTACTGTCAGAATAAAAAATTGGCTTTTTGAATCTATAACTAAGATTTTAAAATCGGCAATAATTTCTTATTTAAAAACTCATTCTTATATATAAAATAGTTTTTTATTAATTCAGATAAACTTGTATTTTGATTATTGAAAGTAATTATATTTTTAATATATCAATTGTATAAATATTATTCAAATAGTTGTTGTTAAACAATCTTTTTGACTTTTAGGCAAACTTATAACATTAAGCGATTTAACGGATTTAGTAAGTTAAATTTACGAATATGATTGGAAATAGAAATATAGCAATTATAATAATTTCAAGTAATATCTAAACTATGAACCCGCAAGACTTTGAAGCCCAGTACCGGGAAGCTATGGCTGAAACACTCAACGATCTGCAAACAGCAGTTTTGCTGTTAGTGCAAGTACAACATAAAATTTCAAAAATTGGCAGTTCTATGCAACATATTAGTGAGCAAGTAGAAGAGTTTATTGCAGAGCAAAAAGCTGAATAAATGCACGTCCAGCAGAAAAGCTTATCTGTGGCTAAAAGTAAACTCTTCTTCAATTGTAAGAATGAGATCCTTGAGTTCTAAAGGTTTTACAAAATAGCGACGTGCGCCCAAACTCAGAGCTAGTTCTTGATCTGCTTTAAAAGCAAAGGCTGAAACTACAATGATAGGTATTTTTGACAAATCAGGTCTTTGCTGGACTTGTTTTAAGAGTGAATAACCGTCAATATCTGGTAATTTTAAGTCTAATAAAATCAAATCTGGCTCAAATTTATCTATAGTTGAGAAAAAAGTAGAGCCTTCTGATAAGCTTTCGACATCGTACCCACAGTAACTCAGATAGTCACTCAGCAACATCCGATTGAGATAATGGTCTTCAACTAACAAAACTCGTCTAACCTTGTGTGACCGCAATGGCTGATCTATGTTGAGTAATTGTGCTGTCATTGCTACCTATTATCTTAAGTAAAAGCCAACAATTATTACCATAAACTAAAACGTATTGCATTTAAATAGTGAAATAGATATAAACCTTATTTATGTAATCTACTGAAAAATGTTAACTAATTCAATTTAACTGTACTATTATAATTGTAAATAATAATATTAATAACCTTTTAATTAAAACTTAAAGGTTACTTTACGCTATTTTTATATTTAATAGTATTAAATAAAATACTGTTTTTAAAATTAAAATAGTCTAATTGTGATGAGTAACGCTACTTCAGCAATACTGTAAGAACGGTAAGGTAATTTTCCTTTGTAAAACAGTTTTTATCTAGTTGTGAAGCTAAATAATACCATTTTATGAAAACCCTCTTATATTGTTAGAGCATAAAGATGTAGGCTCTCATAACCTATCCATTTTTAAGTTTAAAAGTTTTAAATTTAAAATCATCTTCTAGCTGGAAGGAAGTATTCATAAAAAAAGGGAGCCATTAGCTCCCTTACTTATTTGTCGTTTTGAATCCCCAATCTTAAATAGATACTTTTTTAAATTTGCGTTGTGTGGCAAAAACGCCAGCAACACCGAGTAGACCTAGTATTATTGATGGTTCTGGTACTGGAGTTGAAGGAGGTGTATATCCAGGCGTGTTCCAAGTGTAATAGGCGCTGTAGGATATGCCATCATCAGAGGCTGTAATTCCAGATGCAGTAGGGTTAAAGCTATAGGCGTAGTAAGTGTTATTGTTATTAACTACCTTGGCAATTTCACTAGCTCCGATTTTACCTTGGTAGGCGTTTAATGTAGCTTGCAGGGTGAGTACATCTTTGAATGACGTCAGTTGAGCTATTTGAGTTTGTAGCGTTGGCTTTATGAAAGCAGAAGTTAAAGGCGAGTTCAGCGTTTGTTGAAGTGCAGAAATCTTAGTTTGAACTTCTGAAGCAGTTGGTAAACTTGTTGCACCTAAAAATAGTAATTTAACTCCTCCATTCCACGCTTCGGTAAGCTTACTAGAAAGTGTATCTGAGAGTTTAGTCTTGACATCCAAGTGACCAACTAATGTCAGTTCTACACCGCCATTTTGACCGAATTGGAAGCTACCAATATTAGGATCTCCCATCCCCAATAAAGGAAAGTAACTTGCTACTAATAATTGGGTATTTGCTGAAAACCCATTCCACACTGACTGGAATGGAGTATAAGCACTCAACAAATCACCCAGCCATTGCGAACCAAAACTATTCCAGTCACTAGCAGTAACGCTGCTAACTGTGGCGCTGTAATTTCCTTGTGTGGCGGTGAAGCCAACGTTAGAAGTTGGGTTTTCGCTGCTATACCAAAGCTCGACGTTAGAGGAAGGATTACCATCACTCAGGGCTTGGGAAGCAGCTACAGTATCATTTGCTATAAAATTACCATTTGACCCACCAGTATAAGTTTTAATTTCGTTTGGGTTGTTAAAACTAAAAGATGTAGCGTGTGCTGGTGTAGTGGCAACGCTCACGCCAATAGCTATTGAAGCACCAATTACAAGTTTGTGAAAAGTCATTTTCATTTCTTCAAGTCTCTGCCAGTTTGAAAGTTAAGTTTTAAACTACTGCTACTTATAGGCTTGAGCTGTTTTGGCTACAGGCTTTTTAGCAATACGGCGGCTTTAAAGCGCGACCTGCATTTTTAGCCATCTTTGGTAGTTGAGCGTACAAAACCAGTTTAAGAAACGGGGAGACTTGATTGGGTAAAGTTAATGCTGATTATCAATGAAAAAATGACGAATGTTTTTATATTTTTATACGTTTAATTACATATTTTATTGAATTTAGCAAGTTATAAAACATACATAATAAAAGCGCACGTCTGTCATTGGTGTCAACTTAACCTGAAATCGGCGGTTATAAACCATGTCTACACAGTCAAAACAAAACCCGCGCAGGCGGGTTTCAAACTCTTGATGTTCAGTTTAAGAAGAAATTCAATGAAGGAACTCAGCCATTCTTTCCACAGCAGTTTCTAACAAAGGTGGCTCATGCACCAAGGCAAAACGAACATACCCCTCGCCGGATTTACCAAAGCCAGCACCTGGGGAAGCGGCTACACCAGTTTGTTTGACTAACTGAGTACAAAATTCGATGGAGTTTTGACTCCAAGCTGAGGGTAATTTTGCCCAAATGTACATTGTGGCTTTGGGAGTGGCAACATTCCAGCCAATGCGGTGTAAAGCAGTGATGAAAGCATCACGGCGCTGCTGGAAGGTAGCGACAGCAGATTTTACCCCAGCTTGAGGGCCAGTCAAGGCTGCGATCGCACCATTCAAAATTCCCCGATACTGATTAAAATCAACGGCTGCTTTTACTTGGCGTAAGGCGTTAATTAACTGGGCATTACCGATGGCGTACCCAATACGGAAGCCACCCATATTGTAGGACTTGGAAAGGGTGAAAAATTCAATCGAGACGCTTTTCTCTGGATCAGCTTGCAGAATTGAAGGGGCTAGTGACTGAGTATTGGGTATTGGGTATTGGGAAGAATTCATTGCCCACTCGCCAGCCCCTTCAAATACCAAGTCTACGTAGGGGAAATCGTGAACCAGGGCGAGATTGTGTTGCTGACAAAAGGCGACAGCTTCTTGGAAGAAAGATAAAGGAGCGATCGCAGCAGTGGGATTGTGAGGATAACTTAATACCATCATCCGCGACTGGGCCAAGACTGGGGCAGGAATATCAGCAAACACTGGTAAAAAAGCGTTTTCTGCCCGTAGTGGCATTGAATAGATTTGACCACTAGCTAGGTAGACTCCCCCCGCATGGGAGGGATAACCTGGATCGAGCAACAGCGCAAAATCTCCTGGGTCGAGTATTGCTAGGGGTAAATGGGCTGTGCCTTCTTGAGAACCAATTAGAGGTAATACCTCAGTTTGAGGATCGACTTTGATACCAAATTTTTCTTCGTACCATTTGGCTGCTGCTTCGCGAAACCCAAAGGTACCGTTAAACAACAGATAGCCGTGGGTACTGCGATCATGGAGAGACTGGGCGATCGCCTCAATGACGTGTGCCTCAGTTGGTAAATCAGAAGACCCCAGCGACAAATCAATTACTTGTTGTCCAGATGCCAAAGCGATTGCCTTGGCTCTGTCCATATCAGCAAATACATTAGATTGCAGGGGTTGTAAACGCTTTGCAAATTGCATATTAGTCATTTGTCCTTTGTCATTTGTCCTTTGTCATTTGTCATTTGTCCTTTGTTACAACTCTTGGAGAGGGTGCGCCCTAAGCGTAGCTATGCCGCAGGCTTTACGGCAATGCTCAGTACTAAGTGACTAATGACCAATGACTAATGACCAATGACTAATTACTATTTAAGTGCGTATCTAAGAGTTCGAGTAATTTATCTTTGCCGATGACTCCCTCAGTTGATATCAAAACTTCCTGGCCGTGGAATAATCTGAGGGCTGGTACACCTTCCACTTGGTACTGCTTAACAGTCACTGGGTTAGGGTCAATTTCCATTTTAACGATTTTGAGGCGATCGCTATATTTGGTAGCAGCTGAGTTAATCAGGGGCGACATCAATTGACAAGGCCCACACCAGGAAGCCCAAAAGTAAACTAATACAGGCTGTTCAGCTTTTAACACTTCTGTTTCAAACTCAGCATCAGTTATGGTGATTACAGCCTTACTCATTGCAGTCTCCATCAGGGGGCGATCAAAGTTGGCACACACAATACTTTATCCCAAAGTAGCCAATAGTTAATAGTCAATAATTCATAGTGATTTTGACTATTAACTATTGACTAATGACGTAAAATCCCACAACCAACAGGTGTGGGACTGGTTCAAATAAGTTTTCTACCAATTTTACAGTTGATCCAATTGCTTGCGTAAGGAATCCAACTCGGCATCAACCACCTCATTAGACTTAGGAGCAGTGGTTTCTTGTTGCGGTGGCAGTTGTGCTTGAGTTACTGGAGTGGCAGGTGGTAGCATTTGCGCTTTTAGAGCTGCCAACTCATCATCAACATCGCTACCACCTTCCAACTGGGCAAATTGGGTTTCTAAATCTGCACCTGCTAACTCTCCTAGTGCCTGGGCCCGGGATTCTTGCATCAAGACTTTTTCTTCCATCCGCTCGAAGGCAGACATTGCACTGCTGGTATTCATCCCACGTACCATGCCTTGGAGTTGCTCTTGGGCTTTGGCAGTAGTGATCCGAGCTTTGAGCATTTCTTTCTTGGTTTTAGCCTCAGAAATCTTGCTTTCCAGCTGGATTAAGTTGCGCTTGAGGGTTTCAACTTGAGTGCTTTGGGTATCCAAACTAGCTTTGAGGGCGGCACTGGTGTCGGTATAAGTTTTTTTGCGCTCTAGAGCTTGCCTTGCTAAGTTTTCATCACCTTTTTGCAGCGCTAATTGGGCATTGCGTTGCCACTTATTGATTTCATTTTGGGCATCATTGTACTGTTTCTCACTGCGTTTTTGGGCGGCGATCGCCTGGGCTACTCCCTGACGCAGCTGAACCAAGTCTTCCTGCATTTCCAGGATGGCTTGTTCTAGCATTTTTTCGGGGTCTTCGGCTTTGTTAACCAGGTCGTTGAGGTTAGAACTAACTACTCGCTTAATGCGATCGAATAATCCCATAACTTTGTTTTTCCTTGTGTGGTTTACGCTTTTTGCTGGACAGTTAGCTTTTTTATTTTTTAATAGCTACCTATTTCAATGTAATCTTTCCGGTTTAAATCAGTACCTTCAAACAGCTCTTAATTGTTAAGATATCTCCAAAGTGGGGTAATTAGCCGAACTTCAAGAGTCCTGAGTTTTGGGTAACTGCTGTTGGGGAGGCTGTGTATTCTGGCTCTCCGGGGTGAGGAGATTGTTGTGCTGTGTGTTTTCTGCCCCATTTAAAACCTGTACCTTCATCGCCGCCAATTCGGCATCTACATTATTACTAGATTCCAAGGAAGTAAATTGTGTTTCCAAGTCGTCGCTACTGAGTTGAGCGATCGCTTCTGATTGAGCTTCTATCTGTAAAACTTTTTCTTCCATCCGCTCAAAAGCACTCAGGCTGCTGGTGGCAGAAACCCCGCCCAGCATTTCCTGGAGGCGAGAAGACGCTTCAGCAGAACGGGCCCGAGCAATATACATATCTTTTTTTGTTTTCGCCTCGGAAATTTTTAACTCTAGCGATCGCATATCCTTTTTTAGCCTAGCTACTATATCGTTTTGCTGCTCTATCTGGGAAAAGAGGGCTGTAGTGGTTTCTTTATAGGCTTGGCGCTTAGTCAAAGCTTCCCGTGCTAGAGGTTCGTTGCCTTGTTGCAGGGCCAACTGGGCGCGGCGATACCATTCTTCCGTTTGAGAGTTGGCAGCTGCTGCTTGTCGTTCAGTGCGTTTCTGGGTAGCGATCGCTTGTGCTACACCCTGCCGCAACCGCACCAAATTTTCCTGCATCTCTAGGACAGTTTGCTCCAGAATCTTTTCTGGATCTTCTGCACCACCGATCAAACTATTGAGATTAGCGCGAATCACTCGCAGGATACGCTTGATTAATTCCATGTCGGCTCTCCATTCACGAAATTCAGTGCTGAGTAATGAGTTTTGATAATTACTCATCACCGTATAATTTGGATGCCACACCTCAACTATCTGAGTGCTGAGTAAAGAAAAACTACTGCGTACTGATGTACTTTAGTAAGACATACGCAGAGCAGTCGCCTCAAAATGGCGTAGCAATCTTTTAACTCAAGACTCTTGATCCAGGACTCAGCACTCATGACTCAGGACTGTTATCTCATGGTATCGTAGATTTTTACAACTCATGGCTGCTGAACCCGTGCCTTGATTCCCTTTGCCTCTAACAATTTTATATGTTGTTGTACTTGCTCTTTAGTCTTAAAAGCACCCAGAAAAACCAATTCTTTGCTAGGTGATAAATAAGCATCGGGAATGATTTCCCGTGCTGAGGCTAAAGCTTCGCCTTTATTATCTATCACTACATGATAGAACCCATCTGTTGCTGGTTTGATTTCTGCATCCGGCTCTGGTGAAGTTGCGATTGGGTTAGGCGAGGTTTTTGCCGTTGAAGTGGGAGGCAAATTCAAGGGAGGCAAGGGCTGTACCGTCGGTGCTGGTGCTAAAGCGATCGGATTTGTCGGTTTTAGGGTTGTGTTGGGGTCAGGTAATGCCGCTTGAGGATTTACGGGGTTTTGGGGAACGGCTGGATTAGGCACTACTGCTTTGGGTGTTAAGCCAACTAGATCATTGGGGCTTCTCACCTCTGGAAACTCTTGGGCAGCTAGATTGGGATACTTGGGTATAGATGTTTTTGCTGACTGGATCTGAGGTTGGACATTACTCCCAACTTTCTCAGCATTTTCTGGTATGGGAGACGAGTTTCCGTCAAATAACTTTCCTAAATTCCATTGTGACAAGCCTTTGGGATTGAATACTACATAACCTAAGGTAAGACTTGCCATCAATAGCAGCAACATCGAGCCGATACCCAAAGGTGATAGCAGACTGTCACTATAATTACTTGGTTTTTTAGTTTCTGGTTGTTCTTCTGCCAGACTTCGCAGCAGTGCTTCACTAGATTCTAAATAGTCATCTGGGTGCTTAGGGGTGTCATTTGGCTGCAAGAGATTTTCGCTCTTAGTATCTTTAACGAGTACTGGTACGATGCTACTACTAAAGTTGGGTGGGGGTGGTGGAAGTTGAGTTTGTGTTTTCGCAGAATTGGGAGTGGAAGGCACGTTGAGATTATTTAGTTCCTCAATTTTTGCCGTAGCTGGCGCTGGGTTACTTTGAGGATTCACAGCTAGAGAAAACGGAGGTGGAGGTGGTACATCAGTTTTTGCCGTAGCTGGCGCTGGGTTACTTTGAGGATTCACAGCTACAAATGCAGGTGTAGGTGGCACCTCAGTTTTAATTTCCGTTACTGATGACTGAGTTGTGCCCAATGTTGTAGGGATGGCAGTCAACCCCAGCCGTTGACTGCTCATGTAATTTGCAACACGCAGCTGCTTTGATGACACCAAACCAGTTCGCGTGCGTCGGTATCGAGCTAACTCTTGATCTAGGGGCACCTCTAAACTCGCTAGTGCTGCTGCTAGTGCTGGTTTCAACCCAGGTGTTTTAGACGATTGAGTATCGGAATCGGAACCGTTCAGGGGGTTTTGAGTCATTGCTTCTGTGCCTCAAACGTAGATTGCTGGAATTAACTTTAGATATATTTGTGACAATAGTAGCGAAAATTATCTAAATAGATTGGGGATTGGGAATTGGGCATAGGGCATTAGTTATTCTTTCTTTTTCCTCATCTCCCTTATCTTCCCCATTCCCCACTCCCCACTCCCTACTCCCCACTTTTAACGATGTCGTTGAAATCAATTAATGATATTTTAGGCGTTCTCGAAAAGCAGGCTAAATGGCAAGAACAACCATTCCAACGGCTGCTCAAGTGTTGGGCAGAAGTTGTTGACCCAGTGGTTGCTGCACATACTCGACCATTGTCGATTCAACGCGATGTTTTGTCGGTAGCAACTTCTAGTGCTGCTTGGGCGCAAAACCTAACTTTTGGTCGCACGTCTTTGCTTTTAAAGTTGAATAAAAAGCTGCCAACGCCTTTGGTTGATATTCGCTTCTCTACTGCTGGCTGGCAGAATCCATCTGTGGAGAGAAAACAACAACAAACGGTTTCGCCCCATGAGCATCCCAGTTACCTTGGTGATGAGATTAGCCGCCCTGATGTTACACCCGCCAAGGGTGTGGATGCTGCTTTTGGGCATTGGGCGAAGATCATGCGATCGCGATTGCATGGCTTACCCCTTTGTCCCCAATGTGAATCTCCCACCCCACCCGGTGAACTAGAGCGCTGGAAAGTCTGTTCTGTCTGTGCGGCTAAACAGTTTTGAAACTAATCAGCCCTGACCTAAATTAAAAGCAAAATAGTTAGCGATTATTTATTAAGCAGAATTTATCTTAAAGTAACTTGCTGCTGCCATATAAAATAGTTCTAATTCTTAAGAAAAAATGTGTTTTGCCGCTAACATCTATCTAATGTGGTAATAAAATCAGACTATTTATCTGAAATTATATGCCTTAAGCTATTGTTAAGGAGGAAGTTAAAAGGCTAAAGAAATCAAAAGCTTTAGTTTTAGTCTTGATCCCTAATAAGTTTTAGCCAAAATCCATAGGTAACCGCTCTAAGCATTATTTAAAAATATAACAAGAATATAAAAATATCCTAAAGTTTATTTTTTCGTTGGGATCGCTGAAACCTATAGAAAATAATGGCTTTTTGGCTTTTATACGTCTTTATATATAGAAGCAAAATATAGAGGTGAGATTCAGCCGGAAACGGCACTAAAAATAAATCCAAATGAAACCCATTAAATTTTTAGCATCTGCCTGTAAATATTGCCGTCATTACCAGCCAGAAGGTCGCCGTGGCGGAACGTGCCAGCAATTGGGAGCGCCAGTTCAAGGAACTTGGAAGGCTTGCTCTTTAGCGCTTCCACCTTTTGCACCTTCTTGGGAAACCTTGGAAGATGCTTGGAGTTTGCCAGATGCAGCCCCAGTTTTAACATCTTCTCATTCCTTAGCCTCAGATTTAGACAATGCTGCTCTTATCCCTGTAGAGGAAATAACTGCCTCTGTATCTGAACAGGTAAAGACTAAAGCAGTGGTTATTTAGTCATCCATTATTACTGAACTGATTTTTTAGTTTGCTTAAAATAAGATTTGTTTTTAAGATTTTTAGTGCTGTAAAAGTTGATATATACAAAAATCGCACCCTTGAGCGGGGTGCGATTTTTGCAGTTTTAAGGTAGCCAAGGAAAAGAGCGGAAATCTGGTGGCCGCTTTTCGAGAAAGGCTTGTTTGCCCTCAGAACCCTCTTCTGTCATGTAATAGAGTAGGGTGGCATTGCCAGCAAGTTCTTGTAAACCAGCTTGTCCATCACAATCAGCATTGAACGCGGCTTTGAGACACCGAATTGCGATCGGACTTTTTTCTAAAATCTCTTGCGCCCATTGAATACCCTCCGCTTCTAGTTGTTCGACTGGGACGACACAATTAATTAAGCCCATTTCTAGCGCTTGTTGTGCATCATATTGGCGGCAAAGAAACCAGATTTCTCTAGCTTTTTTTTGTCCCACAACGCGGGCGAGATAGCTGGCTCCAAAACCACCGTCGAAACTGCCGACTTTCGGACCAGTCTGTCCGAAAATAGCGTTATCGGCAGCAATGGTAAGGTCGCAAATTAAGTGTAGGACATGTCCACCACCGATCGCATATCCAGCTACTAAAGCAATCACCACTTTCGGCATGGAACGAATCAGGCGTTGTAAGTCCAACACATTCAAGCGGGGGATGCCAGTATCGTCTACATAACCCGCATGTCCCCGCACACTTTGATCGCCACCAGAACAGAAGGCATATTTGCCATCGGTATGTGGGCCATGGCCTGTAAATAGGACAACACCAATAGTAGTATCTTCACGAGCATTACAGAAAGCGTCGTACAGTTCAAAGACTGTTTCAGGACGGAAGGCATTGCGTTTATGGGGACGGTTGATGGTGATTTTCGCAATACCATCAGTTTTGTGATACAGAATATCTTCGTAGATTTTGGCAGTTTGCCAGTTAATTTGCATTGGTATGGAATGCGGTGTTGTGCTTGAGAATTTTATCGCGGACGCAGGGACAAGCGATACCTGCAGTGGGCTACGCCTACACTAAAATTGGTGTCTCAAGCCTTTACAATCTGGTAATTGTCTGGGTGCTGAGGAATAAAAATGCGACCTGACACCATTTTCTACAAATTATTTAAGCAATTTCCGGGATTGCTGTTTGAATTAGTAGATGAACCACCCCCAGAAGCAGAAAACTACCAGTTTGAATCAGTTGAAGTGAAAGAAACCGCGTTTCGGATTGATGGAGTATTTTTACCTCCGGTTGATGCAGTTTCCAAAACCGTCTTTTTTGCTGAAGTGCAGTTTCAAAAGGACGAAGACCTATATCACCGTTTCTTCAGCGAATTATTTTTGTTTCTCTACCGCAACTCGATTCGTTACGATGACTGGTTTGGTGTAATAATTTTTGGCTCTGGCAGCCTAGAACCTTCCAACTCAACGATTCACCGCGCTTTGCTGGAAAGTGGTCAAATTAGGCGGGTTTATCTGGATGAGTTGGGGGATTTGCGAGAACAACCTTTAGGATTGGGTTTGATGTTGCTAACAAATGTTACTTCTGAAACGGAAGCAGTTGAAGGGGCGCGGTTTTTGCTGGAGCAAGCACGGCAACAATCGGAGCAAGCGATAATTGATTTAGTGACGACGATAATTGTCTACAAGTTTTCTAACCTGAGTCGAGAGGAGATTGCAACGATGTTAGGACTAAATTTGGAAGAACCACGGGCGATTCGGGAAGCAAAGGAAGAAGGACGAGAGGAAGAAGCGCGATCGCTCATTTTACGACAGTTAAACCGACTTGTGGGTGCAATTCCTGATGCGCTTCTGTCTCAGATTCAAGGGTTATCGGTCGAACAGTTGGAAGCTTTAGGTGATGCTTTGTTGGATTTCTCTACTCTTGCTGATTTGGAAGGGTGGTTAGGAGGTGAAGTAAGGGGGTAAGTTTTACCTGGAAGCGCAGAGGAGGGTGATATCTGCGACTGATAGACTAGTTAGTGAACAGCCAAGCAATTTAGGTCAAATTTATGATGCTATTCAAGAAAGCGGAAAACCGCATTTGACTTGGAATGTTGTATCTAGTATTGGCGTTAAGCAATAATCTAAAATAAAGATTTCATTTATTGAATGGAATATGATACTGATAATCAATTAAGCCTGAACTTGTGGCAGCAATCTGCACATTCTTCACACTTGCAGGTAGACCAACTTTCTGTATCTGATGCAGAAATTACATACTATCCTAGCTATTTTACAGTGGAGGAAAGTGATGAAATACTCCAGAGGTTATTTATAGAAGTTAATTGGCAACAAGACAAAATAAAATGCTATGGCAAAGAGATAGACTTACCCAGACTGACTGCATGGTATGGCGACACTGGTAAATGTTATACATATTCAAAAATTAAAATGAATCCAATGCCTTGGACACCAGTGTTGTTATTAATAAAGAAGAGAGTTGAAGAGATAGCACAATTCTCCTTTAATAGTGTTCTTCTCAATTTTTACCGTGATGGCAAAGATAGTGTTTCTTGGCATTCTGATGATGAGCCAGAATTAGGTAAATATCCTATTATTTATTCTGTTAGTTTTGGAGGTGAAAGAAAATTCCAACTTAGGCATAAATTAGATAAAAAATTAAAAAAAGTAGAGTTGGTTTTAACTCATGGTAGCCTTTTAATTATGAAAGGTAAAACACAAGAATATTGGCAGCACCAAATACCTAAAACCTCAAAGCCTGTAATGCCAAGAATAAACTTAACATTTAGAACTATAAAGTCTTTGACTTAATCGGTATATTTCATACTTCTATTTAGCAATATCTAACGACATACTTAAATATTAAATATCTGCGGCAAATCTCCTCAAATTTTCCTGTCGCCACTTAGCATCTAATTTCCGATTTGTCGCCAACTCTAAAACCCTTATCCCTTTAGTTGGAAGCGGATTTAATTTTTGCTGCAAATATTCCCAAGAAGTAATCAATTCATGCTGCACATTATAAGTAGCGCACAATTGAGCAAAATCAATATCCTGGGGAGTGCCGAAAAACTCTTCAAATGGTGGATCAAATTTGGCAATAGGTAACATTTCAAAAATTCCACCGCCATTGTTGTTGATTAATACAATCGTCAAATGTCCGACAAACTTATTGCGGATTAAAAAACCATTGGTATCATGCAACAAAGCTAAATCTCCCGTCAACATCACACTACTTTGCTGGCGATGGGCAATTCCTAAAGCTGTGGATAATGTGCCATCGATGCCATTTGCACCCCGGTTAAAGTGCGATCGCACTCCTAAATTATTCGGTTTCCAGAAATATTCCACATCCCGCACAGGCATACTATTGGCAATAAACAGAGGCGTTCCTGGCGGTAAAATCTGAGAAATTAACCAAGCTGCTTTACTCTCAATTATTTCATCTATTTTCTCCATCGTCTGGTCAACAGCTAACCTAACCTTAGCTTCCGCATCACACCATTGCTTTCCATAGTCTGAGGATAAAGATAAATTTCCCTCCTCTACCTTGATGTCTTCTACAGATATCCGCAAATGCGTCGTCCTTCCATGCAAAGGGTCAAGGTTTTGGTCACTCTTGTCAATTACCCAACGTCGCGGTTGTGTTGCATCTATCCAGGTTCGTAGTTCTTTACTTGTAGGCATTTCTCCAACCTGAATCACCATTTCGGGCGCTAGCTGCTTTGCTAGTTGCTGATTTCGCAAAATCAAGTCATAAGTGGAAATCAAATAAGGGTTGAGTTCAGCATAATTTCTCACTGGGGAAAGTCCCTCAGCTAGCACTGGCCATTTGAGAGTTTGGGAAAGGTGCGCGATCGCTCTACAATACTCTTCTGGTTGCAACGGTTGGGCAACACCTGCGATAATAATGCCGCGATCGCATTCTTTCCATTGTTGGGGAATGGGGAATGGGGAATGGGGAATGGGGAATGGGGTATTAGTTGTTACTCCTGCGAAAAAGTCTTCTGGGTGGAAGTGTGATTGCAAATAACTCAAGTCGGTTCCATCAGGAAGAGGTGCTAAAGGATCGCGAAAGGGAATATTCAAATGTACTGGCCCCTTTGTAGGAGTTTGCGCTCTTTCCCAGCTATGAATTACCATTTGTCGCAGGTAAGCTAGCATTCCCATATCAGCAGAGGGTAAGGCTAACTCTGTTTGCCAATTTGGGTAGTTTCCATATAATCTCAATTGATCTACAGTTTGCCCAGAGTGACAATCTCGCAATTCTGGCGGTCTATCGGTAGTTAACAGTAACAGTGGTACACCACTATATGAGGCTTCGATTACTGCTGAATAAAAATTTGCTCCTGCTGTTCCAGAGGTACAAAGTAGTACCACAGGGCGTCCGGTTGCTTTAGCTTGTCCCAAGGCGAAAAAGGCGGCGGAGCGTTCATCAAGAATGGAAATCGCTTCAATCTCAGGTGCTTGTTGAGCAAAGGCTACTGCTAAGGGTGTAGAGCGCGAGCCAGGACAAATGATGGCACACTTCAATCCCAACCGCTTTAGCGTCTCTGTTAAAATATAAGCCCAAACTTGATTAACATTTCTAAAGGCGATCGGCATGAAATCAAACATAGCTATAAAACAATCTTAAATTTTAGATTTTATTTAAGGAAATTCAATTTAAAATCCATCTGGGAAAGTTTCACAAATACGGAGATGGAACCCAACACGCCACGCAAGTTTGTGGGGAAGAAAATCTCCAAACAAACTTGCTCCACTTTCTACAAAATGCCCAATTTGCTCTCAAACTTTTATGGACTGCATTCATTTAACGGGAATTCGCTGCTATGGTTACACTGGGTATCTGCCAGAAGAACAGGTACTAGGACAATGGTTTGAGGTGGATGTGAGGTTATGGTTGGATATCTCCACAGCGGCCAAGACTGATGCGATCGAAGACACTTTAGATTATCGCAGCGTCATCAGCTTGATACAACATCTGGTCAAAACGTCTAAGTTTGCTTTGATAGAGAAATTGGTAGCAACGATCGCAGATTCTATTCTCCAAGAATGCGATCGTGTAACACAAGTCCAAGTCATTCTAAGCAAACCTGGCGCACCTATTCCAGACTTTGGTGGCAAAATTAGCATTGAACTTACTAAAAGTAAGTCCAATCACTAAAGCATAAAACACGTTTTTTCTCAATATCTATAACCTAGCAAATAGAGGGGGTTTAGGTGGAGGGTGGAAGTATCTGACAAATATAACCTTTCTTGCCATTGCCCCCAGCACCAGATAGTTCTCATAAAACTAAAAAATCATGTGAGCTGCTAATAAGCATTTAACTTGCATATTTTCAGATTACAGTATTTGTAATTAAGTATTAATCAGAATTTATGAATATTTTTAAATAATACCATTTGATTCACAATTAAACTTTTAAAATAGTTCTAAACAGTAATTTGCTCTCCAAGTTCTTTGTAGACAAAGCAGTTTTAAAGAGTTTGATCCTAGATAATGATTGATTCTTAGTACTAAGTAGAACAAGGTGAAAAAACCAAACTATGTAAAGATAAGTAAATACGTACAATGTGTCTACAAAGGTAACAGCGATATGGGCAGCCGTTTAAGGGTATTTCTGACTAGAGAGCAAGATAAAACT
>NZ_JACJTR010000002.1 GCF_014698795.1 Nostoc sp. FACHB-892 | reverse complement strand
ATAAAACAAGTATGTGGAATTTGTCGGTTCATGGTTAGGGATACCTATGCAATCAAGACTCACATATTTTGTTCACTTCAAGCTTTTGTTAGATTGGAGTTTATGCGGTCTGAAAAAATAATTAGCAATTGGTACGAAATACAACGCAACATGTTCACATTAGTTGTACGTGAGCATATTTTTGCAAACCTTAGCAGTGATGGCATTTTCTAGACAACATAGATAATCTTTTTTGTCAATGCGTAAGTCCTAATTATCTAGATTATAAGTATAAAAATATAACAGGTGTTTATACTGTCGTAGAACCCCGTTGGCAAAAAAGAACAAAATGGGTTCGTTACAAATTGATGAAAGAAGGACTTGTAAAGAGTGATTCCCGACGCGGAGTTTGGGAAATTAGTGAAGCAAGCTGGATATCAGTATCTTGCTGAACATGAAAATAGTAATTAGTAGATACATTCCAACTTTGCTGCTTTTACGCCAGCCATGCACCTAAAAAGTTGGAAAATATACTTGTCACGACTTGAAGTCATGTACATCTAGTAGGTACTAGAGATAGGTACTAGAGATTAGGATTGATAATTTGATTACAAATGAACAATTAACATGAAGCAGCCTAAGCGTTCCTTTTATGTGAAAAGTTGACACTCGTATCTTCACTATCCCCATAAAGTCTTAAAATATTGTTAATTTCAGGCAAACCTCTCGACCTTCAACTTACAAGTATCACCCCAAAATCACTATGGCTATAGGCTACGTCGCGCTTGTACTTCACGCACATCTGCCCTTCGTTCGTCACCCGGAAAGTGACTACGTGCTGGAGGAAGAATGGCTCTATGAAGCCATCACAGAAACCTACATCCCCTTATTGAAAGTATTTGAAGGCTTAAAGCGAGACGGTATCGACTTTAAAATCACGATGAGTATGACACCACCTCTAGTGTCGATGCTTCGTGACCCTCTGCTGCAAGAACGCTATGACGCACACTTGACTCAACTAGAAGAACTTATAGCGCTAGAAGCAGAACATAATGTCAATAACGGACATCTTCGTTATTTAGCCGAACATTACATTACTGAGTTTAAAGAAGCGCGTCAGATATGGGAACGCAATCAAGGTGACTTGGTGACAGCTTTTAAGCAGTTCCAAGACAGTAACAACCTGGAAATCATCACTTGCGGCGCTACTCACGGCTATTTGCCGTTGATGAAGATGTATCCAGAGGCGGTGTGGGCGCAAATTCAGGTAGCCTGTGAACATTACGAGCAAACCTTTGGACAACCGCCCAGAGGCATTTGGTTGCCGGAATGCGCCTACTATGAAGGTTTAGAGCGGATGCTAGCCGATGCAGGGTTACGCTACTTCCTCACTGATGGGCATGGCATTCTTTACGCCCGTCCCCGTCCGCGCTTTGGCACTTATGCCCCAATTTATACAGAAACTGGTGTTGCGGTCTTTGGTCGAGATCATGAATCGTCCCAACAGGTATGGTCTTCTGAAGTGGGCTATCCTGGGGCGGCGGAATATCGAGAATTTTACAAAGATTTGGGCTGGGAAGCAGAATATGAGTACATCAAGCCCTACATCATGCCCAATGGCCAACGGAAGAATACGGGTATTAAGTATCACAAAATTACGGGACGTGGTTTAGGTCTATCCGATAAAGCGCTCTACGATCCTTATTGGGCTAGAGAAAAGGCTGCTGAACACGCTGCTAACTTTATGTATAACCGAGAGCGCCAATCTGAGCATCTCTATGGTATGATGCAGCGCCCACCGATTATTGTTTCTCCTTATGACGCAGAGTTATTTGGGCATTGGTGGTATGAAGGACCTTGGTTCATCGATTACCTATTCCGTAAGTCGTGGTACGACCAAGGAACCTATGCAATGACTCATTTAGCAGACTATTTGCGAGATCAGCCAACGCAACAAGTTTGTCGTCCTTCGCAGTCGAGTTGGGGTTTCAAGGGTTTCCACGAGTATTGGTTAAATGAAACAAATGCATGGGTTTATCCGCATTTGCACAAAGCTGCTGAACGGATGATTGAAATATCGCATTTAGAACCAGAAGATGAATTGCAGTGGAAAGCGCTTAACCAAGCGGCGCGGGAATTGTTATTAGCACAATCTTCTGACTGGGCATTTATTATGCGGACGGGAACAATGGTACCCTATGCAATTAGAAGGACGCGATCGCACCTGATGCGGTTCAATAAGCTCTACGAAGACGTGAAAATCGGCAAAGTTGACAGTGGTTGGCTAGAAAAAGTCGAGTTAATGGATAATATCTTCCCCGAAATCAACTATCGCGTCTATCGTCCACTATAGTCTCACAAAAATTAAGCTCATCCCCTTTTGGGGATGAGATAACACGAAAGACTGTTGACAGTTAACCGTCAACGGCATCAAGGTGTCTCTCATCCCATCTTTAAAAAGAGTGGGTTTTCCCAATGCCTTTTTATAATCAACAGCAGTAGGGTGGGCAATGTCCACCCTACATTAGTAATAAGGAGTATTTATTTTACCAATTCAACCTGCTGTACTTCTGGCAACAAACGCTTCACGCCTTGCTTAACAAATCCCTGCAAAAAACCAATCTGCTGATTTTGCTGAAATACCTTTTGCAAAGTTTGCCGCAAATTTTCCAAATTCAAACCAGTCCCAGAATCTATTGCTATTTCCTGCTGTTGGAAATACTCAACTAAGCTTAACCCTGCGACTCTAGTTAGATAAGCTGCACTTACTCCCTGCACTACGCCACCAGCAACAAAGGTAACGGCATTACTTTTAAGAACAGTACTAATAGCTTTTGTAGAAAGCTCAACTAAACCCAGTTTCAGCATCAAACTTCCCATTGTTACAGCTACGGTTTGTGCTTGTTCTAGGGAAAATTTTTGCTGATAGATATTACCCAAATCCATTACCATCTGAGCATTAATTGCCGCAGTTGCAATGATATCAAGGGCTGGGACCGGGTTAGCAAAGGCAGCAGCAGCAGCTATCCATTGATATTGTTCAATAATTGGGGTAGCACGATCGCGTCTGGTTCCATTGAGCCAGTTTTTCGCCTCAGCTTTCAACAACCCGGCTTTTCTCATGGTTGTTAGCCAAACTAGGCGTTGTCCCTGCTGTACCAATTCATCCAACTGCTGCGTCAACTGCTGGATATTTGGTGCTGGTTGTTCCATCCACTCTTGCACAGAACCATCAGCCTCATGCTTTCGGACTTTGATGGGAGTAGGAGATGCCGCAGTTGCAACTACATTTCCCTGCATTCGCTGTTTCAATGACAGCAAGACGCTGGCGCTTTCATCGGCTAAATACTGGTCTTGTTTGTTCAAAACCAAGATTCTGGGCTGATTTGCTGCTTTTAGCTGCTGTAAGGCTTGAAATTCTGAGTCTGTCAAATCACTGTTTGTTAAGAACAGAACAAAATCAGATTTTGCCACTTCGGCTAAAACAGCTGCATCTGAATTGTCACCCGCTTCTCTAAATACTTCTCTAAATAAAGGTGCTGTTTCTTCTAGAGACACCAAATTTCGTGTCTCGACATTTTCCTTTAACACTTTAATTAAAGTGCTTTTACCCACGGATTTACCGCCAGTCACAGCAACTTTAATTTCTTGTCTGTCTAACTCCAACAACAATTGGGCAACTTGTTCTCTGAGTGCTTCTAATGCTGTGTGATTTTCTACTTCTTGTGCCAGTTGATTAATTACAGTTTCAGTTTTAGCGATCGCACTTTCTACTGTCGCCCGATCCACCACCATACCATCTAGCTCGTCTAAACTGTCTTTCGGGCGATTTTTTTGGAACAACCACAAACCACCGCCTACAGCTAAGGCACTCAATAAACCAAACTCACCCACCTGCACTATAGAATCGTGCCAACTTTGTAACATCCATAGAGAAAAGGACAGTCCCAATCCTCCCACTAAAATTGGCCGCTGCAACTTCACAACCATGATTATCCGTGCCTTTTTGGATGGCTATTTCTTCCAGAATAGATCAAAATAAAATAAAAACCCTGCAATCTTTACTGATTGCAAGGTTTTTGTTTTATCTTCTATTTGGTGGCGGGAAGTGGATTTGAACCACTGACCTTCGGGTTATGAGCCCGACGAGCTACCAGGCTGCTCTATCCCGCGTCGCTCTTGACTTTTTTATCATAACCTATAGTCAAGAGTTTGGCAACTACAAAAATGATAATTCTCCAATTACTTCTAAACGCTTGTATTTTCCTAAGGTGACAAATTTTTCTGAGAGGCTTTCGGCGGCGCTGGGACTAATCCAACCCATTTGCTGGAGTAAATGAATAGCCACGGCGTATTTTGCTCGTTTTGCCCCATCCATGACTTTGATTGCCAATCCTAAGCCTTCACCGAGTCTACCAATGCACTGTACTCCTTCGGCACCAGTTTTACTGACTAGTTCGCCTGGAGTTAAGCGCATCAGTTCCGTATCAAATTCTCCATCTCCTGCTACCATTGCAGGGTGATGAGTCATAGCACGGACAATGCGCTCCATATCTAAGTTGGTACTAGAGGCTAATAGTGCATACAAAGATGCCATGTGACCGAGTTGCATCAGATAAGTTGGTGCGCCACAGTCATCATGCGCGCTGATAAATTCTGCTGCTGGCATTCGCAGCAATTCTGCTACTTTGCCCAAAATTAACTGCTGTATTGGGTGCTTGCGATCCAAGTAGTTATTCAAGGGCCAACGGCGTTGCTGACAAACAGCTAACATTCCCGCATGTTTACCAGAGCAATTGTATTCCAGAGGACTGTGCTTACCTTCAGGAATTGGACACTGGAGTATAGTCGGGTCAAGATCAGCCCGCCAAAGGATGTTAAATACCTGTCGGACTTGATCTATTCTTCCTTTATGGGAACTTGTGATAATTGCTAAGTCGCGATCGCTGAGGTCATAACGTTCCAGTGTACCTGTGGTGGTGACTGCGAGTGCCTGAAACGGTTTGAGGGCTGAACGAATAAATGCAGCAGTTTCAGAATTCCCGGCGACGGTTAGAACCCGTCCTCGTTCGTCGCATACAACAGCCTGGACTATATGCCTGGATTCAATAATACCTTCCCGCAGCAACCGGACTTCCAGTGCTGTGGCTTGAGTTCGTTTTCCCATTGTCATGGGTTTATATTTATTACCTTTTTTAATTAATTAGTCATTGGTTATTAGTCATTAGTCCTTAGCTAATAACTAATGACCAATGACTTTTTAAAACAAATGCCAAACTATAGTACCAATAACGTACATTCCCGCCAAGCCAGCGAAAGTAAATTGTAACCGCCGCAGAATAGGTTTAATTTCGTATGAAACAATTAAGCGATCGCGGTTGAGGATTTCTTGTGGCTTCGTCCAAGTTTGTCCGTCGTACCAGCCGGACTCTTCATAAAATACTGTGGGACTGCAAAGGCGATCACACACGTAAAACCAGCCTAAGTACAATCTTACCAGTGCCAGCACTACCCCAACACTCGCTGTTGCCGCACCACAGAGGATAAAATGTGCAATATACTTGTTGGGAGGAAAACTTGCTGCTGCCACAGGCCCTGCGACCAGCCAAGATAAACTCCAAATCCAAGCAATTTTCGTGATATACTCGCGCAAATCTAAAGTGCTATCACGAAATAGCCAGGAAGTTTTTAACTCTTCGTACTCATTTAGCGGTTGTTGGTCTGTGGGAACTGGGCAATTTGAAACCGAAGACCTAATCATGTTGGCTTACCCTCATCCTCATCAGATTCTGGAAGAGAAATACGTTCTGCATGAATCCAGAACGCTTCTAAATTATAAAACTCCCGTTCTTTGGGCATCATAATGTGAACGATCACATCACCGTAATCTTGTAGTATCCAGCTCCCCTCGAGTTTTCCTTCTGTCCTTATGGGACGTCGTTGCAACTCAGTTTCGACTTTTCCTTCAATTGCTTGAGCGATCGCCCTGACTTGTACCTTAGAATAGCCAGTCATCATCACAAAATAATCGGCCAAGTAAGATACTTCTGCTACTTTGAGCAATAAAATCTCACCAGCTTTGCGGTCTGATGCAGCTTCTGCGATCGTTGCAGCTAATTTTCCGCTCTCCTCTTCAGTATGGGCATGGCTTTTTGCCACACTCTTCGTCAGTGGGACGGATTGTAATGGGAAATTTCCTTGGAAAAAATCAGTCATTAAACCTCAGGTGCTTTCTTTTGAAACAATTGTTTACATTTACTTACAAATCACAAACAATTGATCTGAAAATGTGTCAATAGGTTTTTTTGAATACTAACAAAAAAACGCGTGTCTATGGGGCTAGTTTGATAATTGACTGCTTAGATTTCGATATTAGCAATCAGCAGTTGCGAATGGCTGTTGTTTTCAGGTTTTATTGCCATTGTCCTCAGTTTCTCCAAGTTGAGCTTGAGTAGACCGCAATTCCTCTAATGCCAACTTTAAGCTAATATTTTTCTCATTTAACTCCCGTGTTCGTTCGCGTACTTTCTCTTCTAGTACCTGGCTGTATACTTCTAGCTGTTCGTTAGCATCATTTTGGACTGTGATGAGTTGCTGAACTTCCAAAATTAAACGATTGAGGGAAGTAGCCAAAATCCCAACTTCATCGTTGGTTGTTACGGGTGCTTGTAAGTCAAAATTAGATTCTTCTGTAACCTGTTGGGCAATATGGGTGACTGTTTGAATAGGACGGGCAATAGCTCGACTAGTGAAAATTGCTAATAATGTGGCGATCGCGATCGATAGTGACAGGCTGCCTAAGATAATATTTAGACGTAATTTCTCTGCCCTTCCCAGTTCCCAATTGGCTTGCTGATACTCTTCGGCTATGACTTCAACAAGGTTGGTGATGTCATCAAGAAAATCATCAATCATAAAAATTGATGAGCTATGCATGAAATTGAACAGTTGAGTTTGTGCTGTTCTAATTTCGTTGGGTGATAATTTACTGGGATTGTTATCGTAAAATAGAGCCTCTGTGCGCTGTAAGTAAGTATCAAAGCCTTTGTGGACCTGCAACAAGCGGTGAAGTGCTTCTTGTTCAATTACAGAATCATATAGGTTCGGGTTCTCAATGCTGTAGTTAGTTTTGAACTCAAACCAAACTTGTTTAGCTTGATCAACATAGTTAAGTAACAAAGTATATTGTTCTTGCCATCTTTTTGGTTGATCCATGTATAAAATCAGCTTGTGTTGGTTGGTACGAACACGAAACACGCTGGTTTTCAGTTGATACATCTTATATAACTCTTCAATCGCCGCTTCTTCCCGCTTTTGCGCTTGTCGCTGGTAATGATCTGCAATCAGAAACCCAATGCTAGTTCCGAGTACAGCGATGCTCAAAATCAGTGCATATCCAATGCCAATCTTTTGACCAACCTTCAGATGACTGAACCAATATCTAGAATTGCTTGTGTTTGGACTGGAGTTAGTAGATTGCAAGGGGATATTTGACCGGCCAAAAGCCAGTTCATCAAAGTTGTAATGCTGTTTCATAATCAACCACGACCATGATGAACTTGAATGCGTTCCAGTAGGGGGCAGGGGACAGGAGGAGTAGGGGGAAAAAAGCTTAACTGGACGGTATAGGGACAAGGGGGACAATTTTTTACCCAGGACTCATTACCTCAACACTTAGTTTGCAAGCGATAACCCATACCTCTAACTGTCTCAATTAGTTTGCTACCTAGTTTTTTACGGAGATAACCGACATACACATCGACAATATTAGAACCTGGGTTATAGTCGTAACCCCAAACGTGATCAAGGAGTTGTTCTCGACTGATTACTTGTCCTGGATGGCGGCAAAACATTTCTGCCATAGCAAATTCACGGGCAGGTAGTTCTACTAGACGATCGCCTATTTTCACTTGTCGAGTTCGCAAATTAAGCTCAATATTACCAGCTTTGAGGATAAATTCTTGGGCATCTCTGGCAGGTCTAGTACTTCGCAACCGTAACCTTACCCGCGCCAATAGTTCTTCAAATCGGAAGGGTTTGGTGACATAATCATCTGCACCCCCTTCTAGTCCAGCAACTTTGTCGTGAATGTCACTCCGGGCAGAGAGGATAATCACAGGTATGTCTTCTCCCTGTCCGCGCAGTTCTTCGAGTACTTGAAACCCGTCTTTTCCAGGCAACCCCAGATCCAGAATTAACAAGTCAAAGGTTCCACTTTGGATCACATCCAGCACATACAACCCATCTGTGACAATTGTTGTTGTGAACCCTTGCGATCGCAACCCTTTTTCAATAAATGAGGCAATCCGGGGTTCATCTTCAACAATGAGAATATTGGGCATAGACGCTTATTTATTGGGGGGATCGAGCGGTAAAAGGATAGTAAACATCGAACCTACTCCTAACTGACTACGAAGTAATACTTGGCCAGAGTGAGCTTCTGCTATCGCTCGCACGATAGAAAGCCCCAGCCCAGCCCCCTCTGAACGACGGCGACTGTTGGAAGACCGGGCAAAGCGTTCAAAAATTCGTTTTTGATCAACCAGTGGAATGCCTTCGCCTGTATCGCGTATCCAGAAGCGCACCTTCTCTTTGGCGATCGCTGAACCTATGGAAATAGTATCACTCTCCTTAGTATGCTGAGTAGCATTCTGGGCTAGATTCATCACGGCTTCGGTAATTCTTTGACGGTCAACAACAATCTGACCTTTGGCTACAGAGTCTAGTTGCCAATCTCTCTCTGCCAGTGCTTGGGCTTTAACAAATAATTCTTTGGTTAAATCTGCCACATTTACTGTTGCTACCTGTAAAAAGTCGGCGCGTTCTGCTTTTGCCAGCAAAATCATATCATCAACTAAACGGCTCATCCGGTCTAGTTCTCCAATGACTAATGCCACGGTTTCCTGTTGTTCTTGGGGATCATCTCCTATCAGTTCTAGGTGTCCGCGAACAATAGTGATGGGAGTTCTCAGTTCGTGTCCAGCATCGTTGACGAATTCACGCTGGCTGGCAAAGGCTGCTTCTAGTCTGTCCATCATTTCATTGAATGTCTTTGCCAGTTCCCACAATTCTCCCTTACCTTGCATAGGCAAACGCTGAGTTAAATCTGACTCACTGATGGCATGAGCTGTAGTCAGAATTGTCCGCAGAGGAGCTAGTATTCGCCCCGCAGCTAACCAGGTGAGAATTAACGACACCACAAACACTAAGCTGAAAACTTGAATAATCACAGTGACTGCTTCTAAAGCTTCTGTCCTTTCCCCAGTGCTACTGTGGGCAACGACAAAGACTCCTCGTGTTTGTCCATTAATAGTAATCGGTTCTACCATGTAAAGAATATTAATAGCGTCAGGGGCGAAAAATTCTTGTTCTCCCTGTTCTGGTTGGGTCTGTTTTGCCCACCGTCTCATGAGTAGTGAGTCTCTGGCTAAAAGCTTAGGGCGGGCGCTAGGACTAGATTTGTAGAATTCACCATCTATAAAAGTGATAAAGTAGGACTCATCTTCTAGTCGCCGATACAACAAATAAGCTCTAAAAAGCTTGATTAAGTCTTCTACGGAGGCTGGAGCAGTGATTTGTTCTTCTCCATAGAATAATCTGTTCAATTGCTTTGACTCGTTCAATATCTCTTCTGAGTCATAATCAGTAAGTCTATTCTCCATAACAAACTTTTCGCCCTTAATCAACGCCTTGAAAGCCATCATGTTTGCTTCCATATCCTGACGAACACGCTCGTCAATGCGCTGGTATAGCTGATAGCGAAATGCCGGAATGGCGATGAGAAACATCATTCCTAAAATCAGCAAGTACCAGAGCAAAATCCGGGTGCGTGCTTCTCCCAATAGTTGCTGCCAAACTAAAAGCAACTGAGATATTTTGAAAACAGACATACGATCGCGAAAACGGTTTATTACCCTGCTCATTTTTACTCATCTCATTTGAGGTCGTTTGAATTCATCTCTTGTTTGCCAATAAGTAATGTTACTTAAAATTACTATTTATCCCTTCAAGTTAACTTTGTTACTTGGTCTGTGTAAGGAATCGGGTAAGTAGTTATGCTTTATACCAATTTTTTGTCCTGAATAAAATTTGGCATAACGACTCTTTTTATCAGTCTTTAAATCCTCGATTTAAGTCCTTAAATCTATTGATTATTTCTTGATGAGAGGATTTTCATCAATTTCTCATGTACTTTTCATGAGGAATTGATAACTTATAAAGTGGTCTTTAACTTTTATTAACAAAATAATAACCTAATTTTAATTTTAGGTTTTAAAGACAAGATTTTCAAAGACTAAAATTAGCAGCTTTCATGAAAAATCTACCTAACTTATCTCAATATATAAATAATTGAAAAAGTTTTATTCTATTTAATTCATTTAATAAGGCTATCAGTAATCTATCAGGTTAAGTCAACTCAATAATTAAAATTTAAACTTTTAAAAAAGTGTTAATTCAATTTGCAATTCGTCAGCCACCGGATAAAAACTGTGTCAGGAGTAGATATGAAAAACTTGTTATCTCGCATTCAAGAAATAGAACGAACGTCGGCTAAAATAGGGTCTTCAGAATTTAATAGTTTATCTAGCAATGCTCGTAAATGTCGCATCGCTTTATATTCGCACGACACAATGGGACTGGGACATAAGCGGCGTAATTTGTTGATTGCTCAAACATTAGGATGTTCAGCCCTAGAAATTGATGTTTTGCTGATTAGTGGGATACAAGATGCCAGCAATGTACCAACCCCACCAGGAGTTGATTGTTTGACCCTACCTGCTCTGCACAAAAATATTGATGGGCAATATCAGGCGCGACGATTGGATCTATCATTGCAGGAAATTATTACGCTGCGATCGCAAGTTATTCTTACCACAATCAAAACTTTTAAACCCGATATTCTGATTGTGGATAATGTACCGCGAGGAGCGGTGAGAGAGCTAGAACCAACACTAGATTATTTGCGTACCCAAGGAAAAACGCACTGCATTTTAGGTTTACGGGATGTGTTAGATGATCCTACATCCGTGCATCGAGATTGGAAAAGAATAGCTAATGAAGAGGCGATTCAAACCTACTATGATGCGGTTTGGGTGTATGGTGATCCAGCCATTTATGATGTAGGACAGGAATATCGCTTCAATGCAAAGACTTTAGCAAAATTACGCTACACTGGCTATCTTGACCAGCGTAACCGCCTGAAATTCGTAGATATGGATAGCGTTCAGGCGTTGAAATCATTGAATTTGCCATCTGAACGATTCGTGTTGTGCTTGGTGGGAGGCGGACAAGATGGAGCGCGTTTAGCAGAAACATTTGCTTGTGCTGAACTACCACCAGATATGAACGGCATCATCTTGACAGGCCCGTTCATGCCGCGAGAGCTACAGCAACGGCTTCAGAAGTATGCTGCTAAACGTTCCAATTTGCGGGTGTTGAAATATTTAGCTGAACCGACGCTGTTGTTGAATCAGGCTGAACGCGTCATTGCTATGGGTGGTTACAACACAACTTGCGAATTGCTGTCATTTCAAAAGCGATCGCTCATTGTACCCCGAATCAAGCCCCGTCGAGAGCAATTTATCCGTGCCGAACGCTTACAGGCACTCGGTTTAGTTGATATGCTGCACCCGCATGATTTGAAACCTGAAGCATTGACAGACTGGTTAATGCAGGAAGTTGAGCCGCCACAAGCCCGTAATCGTATTGATCTTGATGGACTTACCCGCATTCCTCAATTAGTAAATGAAATACTAATCTCTGCTCATCATTCATCGCAACAAGCTTCTTGATAAAAGATGAGGGAGCCTAAAAAATAACCTTATTAACTACGAATTACGAATTACGAATTATGTCAATCTATATTGGTTACATTCTTAAACGTTATCCTCGCTATTCTGAAACCTTCGTCGTTAATGAAATTTTGGCTCATGAAGCGGCTGGTTTAGATATTGAAATTTTTGCTTTGAGGCCACCGTGTGACACTCACTTTCAAAATATTATTTCCCAGGTACGTGCTACCGTCAACTACATTCGTAAACCAATTCAAGGTCGAATGAGCGAATCCCTCAATAGTCTTACTCCCACAGCAGCAAGCTATTTTTGGGCAGAATTACAAGAAGCGAGTAAAGTTATTCCAGATTTTTGGTCAAAGTTGGCTTATGCTCAAGGTGAACAAGCTAGCACCGTTTACCAAGCTGCATGGCTAGCACGGGAAGCGCGACTCAAAGGCATCACCCATTTTCACGCTCACTTTGGCACAGTTGCAACCAGTGTAGCTCGGTTAGCATCTCACTTCGCGGGCATTCCCTACACCTTCACCGCTCATGCTAAAGACATCTTTCATGAAAGTGTTGAATTTGAGGATATGCAACGCAAGCTTAAGGATGCTGCCACAGTCGTAACTGTCAGTAACTATAACCTCAATTATTTGCAAAAAACTTATGGCGCAAAGCGAGTTCAACGCATTTACAATGGCTTAAATTTACGACAATTACAATATTCTTCCCCGGTTTATCGTCCTCCATTGATTCTCTCAGTCGGTCGATTAATTGAGAAGAAAGGGCTATCTATTTTAATAGATGCTTGTGCAATTCTGAAGCGAATAAATTGTGATTTCCAATGTCAAATTGTGGGTACTGGATCATTAGAAGCTGTATTGCAACAAAAAATCCAAGATTTAGGGTTGCAATCTACTGTGGAAATTATCGGGCCACGTCCTCAAAATGATGTATTTTACTTGATGCAGCAAGCTGCTGTGTTTGCAGCTCCATATATTATTGGACAAGATGGCAACCGGGATGGTCTGCCGACAGTCTTACTCGAAGCGATGGCATTGGGAACGCCCTGTGTAAGTACAGATGTAACTGGAATTCCTGAATTAGTGCGCGATCGCCAGACTGGATTAATTGTGCCACAACATGATGCCGAACAATTAGCGATCGCACTTCAACAACTCCTTACCAATCCAGCCTTGCGAGTCAAATTATCAAGCCAAGCCAGACACTTAATTGAATCTGAGTTTGACATTCATAGCAATAGCGCAGCATTACGAGCAATATTTCATGCGGCTGAACCGAATGCTGCCATGACTTTAAAAGTAGTTCAGGAGGTTTAGAGCGTGCGAATTGCCTATATCTGTGCCGATCCAGGAATTCCTGTATTTGGGCAAAAAGGATGCTCTATTCATATCCAAGAAGTAATTCGAGCATTGCAAGGGCAAAATATCCAAGTTGAATTGTTTGCTACTCGTATTGGTGGAAAACCACCCGCAGACTTAACTAATGTTTCAGTTCATCAACTTCCAGCCATCCCAAAACTAGAACGCGCTGTGCGAGAGCAAGTTGCCTTATCAATTAATCCCGATTTGCGTTTAGATTTGGAGATGTTTGGCCCATTTGACCTAATTTATGAGCGTTATTCTCTTTGGAGTTATGGCGCAATGGAATTTGCTCAAGCAATGGGAATTCCCGGATTATTAGAGGTAAATTCACCTCTAATTGCAGAACAGGCAAAGCATCGCGGCTTGATTGATTGCCACAGCGCCCAACAGGTCGCTAATCGGGTTTTTCAAGCTGCTACAGCACTTATTGCTGTTTCATCTGAAGTGAAAACTTACTTAATGAATTATGTCAAAAGTAGCAAAGTTCATGTCATCCCAAATGGTGTAAATCCTCATCGCTTCCCTACTTTTAATCGTGAATTTTCAACGGAAAAAGAAACCTTTACAGTGGGATTTGTCGGCACATTGAAACCGTGGCATGGATTGCCAATTCTCACAGCAGCTTTTGCTCAACTGCATCAACAAGTTCCCAATGCCAAACTTTTGATTGTTGGCGATGGCCCCGAACGCGTAAATCTCGAAGCCGAATTATTGGCACGAGGATTACACTCTCATGCTAAATTCACCGGAGCGGTAAATCCTGATGAAATTCCCAAATTATTAGTAGCAATGGATGTTGCTGTTGCACCATATCCGGCTGAATCCGATTTTTACTTCTCACCGTTGAAAGTTTATGAATATATGGCGGCTGGTTTGCCAGTAGTTGTTAGTGGTATTGGGCAATTGCTGGAGCTAATTCACACAGGGGTGAATGGGATTCTTTGCCCACCAGGTGATGCGATCGCCTTAGCAGAGGCATTAGAAAAATTGTGGCGATCGCCTACTTTGCGCCATTCTTTGGGACAAGCGGCGCGGAAAACGGTTATAGAACATCACACTTGGGAGGCGATCGCGCAACAGATTTTGCATATAGCTGGATTAAATACCCCACCTCAATTCCAAGTGGAGGTGAGAGGATAAATGGGACGTTCAAAGCCACAAAAAAAAGCTATTCCTGGTCTATGGGGAATACTACGTTATTTCTGGCCTTACATTCAAAAACAGTATGGACTACTTTTGATTTCTGCGATCGCTCTGGTTGCGGATGTCGGACTACGGGTGCTGGAACCTTGGCCCCTGAAGTTTGTCTTTGATTACGTTCTAATTCGAGGCGATCGACCTACCAATATTCCATTAATTGATCGCCTAGAGCCAGTTACATTACTGACAGTTTCAGCAGTTACAGTCCTTGTCATTACCGGATTACGCGCACTTGCCGCCTATTGGAGTACCGTTGGATTAGCAACAGTAGGTAGCCGAGTCATGACTGAGGTGCGTAATCATCTGTATTGTCATCTTCAAGATTTGTCTTTGTCTTACCACACCAAAGCTCGTAGCGGCGATTTAATTATTCGTGTAAGTAGCGATGCTAGCCGTCTGCAAGAAATTATGATCACGGCAGCATTACCACTGGTAGTAAGCATCCTTACACTGTTTGGCATGATTGGCGTAATGCTTTGGATAAATCGCAGCCTCACCCTACTGGCACTGCTCACTTTACCATTGTTTGCATTAGTAACAAATCGGCTGAGTCAGCGAATTCGAGAGTCCTCATTAAAGCAACGGAAACAAGAAGGGGCTGTGGCGGCGACGGCGGCTGAGTCAATTGCTGCCATTAAATTAGTCAAAGCCCTTTCACTACAAGATGCCTTTGCGCGAGTTTTTTCTCAACAAAATCACCATAGCCTAAAGGAGAGCGTCAAAACCCAACGCCTTGCAGCTCATCTCGAACGAACCGTTGATGCTGTGATTGCACTAGGAACAGCACTTGTTTTATGGTACGGCTCCTGGCTGGCATTGCGAAATGCTCTGACACCGGGTGATGTGCTGGTATTTCTCACCTATCTTAAAAATGCCTTTAAGCCGATTCAGAACTTTGCTAAGTACACCGGAAGACTTGCTAAAGCTGCTGCCTCTGGTGAGCGAATTTTAGATGTATTATCACAGCAACCTGATGTCCGAGATTTGCCGGATGCAATATCGGCTCCAATTTTCCGAGGTGAGGTTTGTTTTGATCATGTTCACTTTGCCTATGAACCAGGACAAGTTCTGCTGGAAGACATAAATTTAACCATTCAACCAGGGCAGCAAGTAGCGATCGTTGGTACATCAGGTGGTGGTAAATCTACTTTAGTAAGTCTATTATTACGACTTTATGACCCAACGATGGGTAAAGTCATGATTGATGGGCGAGATATCCGCGAGTACACATTGGAATCATTACGCCCACAAATTAGTGTAGTTTTACAAGACAGTCTTTTATTTGCCGCTACCATTCGAGAAAACATTGCCTACGGTATTGCAGGCGTGTCAGATGCAGAAATTGAAGCAGCCACTCGTCTAGCTAATGCTGATAGTTTCATCCAAGCTTTACCCCAAGGATACAACACACTTGTAGGAGAACGAGGCGCAACCCTTTCAGGTGGACAACGCCAACGAATTGCGATCGCTCGCGCTGCTATTCGTCAAGCTCCAATTTTGATTTTAGATGAACCCACAACTGGGCTAGATCAAGGTAACGAGAAAGCGATCGTTGATGCTCTACAACGGCTCTCAGAAAACCGCACCACCTTCTTAATTACTCACGATCTGTATCTTGCAACTCGCGCAGATATAATTCTTTACATAGAAAATGGACAGGTGCTAGAACAAGGCACTCATCGGGAATTAATGCAACAGAATGGTCGCTATGCGGCATTGTATCAAATGCAGACTGCAATCCGAACTGAGGAAAAGCCAAATCCTCTGATGACATAACCCAATTATGGCGCTGCATATTGTGCAGAGAGAATAAAAGTTTTTAGATTTACACCCAATAAATATGACTGTTTTCGTCAGCGATCGCTTCAACAGTGTAACTGATCTCAAAATGCCATTTTTATCAGCAGCCATTGATCCATTGGAAGTACAAGAACGGTTCTCTGAGTACTTGCCAACATTTCAAAATGCCCAACTGCAAAAAATTCAAGTTATTCGTCACAAACTAGGGCGGCGTTGTTTGATTGAATATGAATTGCTCAATAATCACGGGCAAACCATTACACTAATTGGCAAAATCCGAGCTAAAGGAACAGACTTTAATAGTTATGAATTACAAAAATCCTTGTGGCAAAAAGGATTTGCAGATGATAGTGCTGATGGAATTTCAGTACCGCAACCTGTAGGAATAATCCCCGAATGGCAGATGTGGTTGCAGCGAAAAGTTCAAGGAGCGATCGCAACTCAATTCTTACCTCAAACCAATACCAGTTTTCTAGCAAAACGAATTGCTGAAGTTGCTCATAAACTTCACCAAATTAACATTACTCCTCGCCGTTCTCATACCGTGTCAGACGAACTGCGAATCTTGAATGAAAGGATTCCATTGGTGATCCAAGAATATCCAGAATGGAAAGAACGCTTAGAACAAATATTAGCAGCGTCTAATTATTTAGGAAAAAATACTTTAGAGCAAAAACACTGTGGTATCCATAGAGATTTTTATCCCGATCAAGTGATTATTAATGGTTCTCGTTTGTATCTTATCGACCTTGATTTATATTGTGAAGGTAATCCGGCCATTGATATCGGTAACTTCATTGCTCATATTAAAGAATACAGCCTTCGCATCCTTGGCAATTCAGAAGCATTAAGCGATTGGGAAACTGCCCTAACTGAAAAATTTATCCAGCTTACAAGCGAGGAATTCAAAACTTCAATTGAATCCTACGTTACCTTAACACTAGTACGACATATTTACATCAGCACACAATTCTTAGAACGTCGTTTTTTTACAGAAACATTATTAAAACTATGTGAACAACGCTTACATATTAGAAATGTATGATGATTTAAACTCTTATTTCTAGAAAAATCTTAAATTTATAAAAATTCTCTCTGTGTTCTCTGTGCCTCTGCGGTTCGGCTTGATATTTAAATTCCTATATTCTAATTGCTAATTTTCAGGAGAGAGCATTGTTAGCTTCAACTCATTGGCGACAATTTCGCTTAATTAGTTTAATTATCTCATGCACTTTGAGTCGGATAACTCCAGCTATTGCAACACCGATTCCCGATCAACCTAATAACTTCAGGGAATCTAATGCTAATAATCATGCATTAAGTAAAATCACATCTGTTTCTGAATTATCTACAGAATCAAAAACCCTTGATAAACAAGTTACTTCATTAGAAACTAACGTTGCTGCATTAGAAACGCAACAGTTTTCCCCCCATGTTGAGCTTGAGGCGGAAGCCATCTTTGCTGTGACTGGATTCGCTGGTGAAAAGAGAGCCAATAGCAGTAAACCAATAAATGAAAATTTAGTCTTGAGCGATCGCATTCGTCTGAGCTTAGTAAGCAGTTTTACTGGCAAAGATAAATTGCAAGTGCGCTTACAAGCAAGAAACACACCAGCATTAGAAGATGTAACTGGAACTCAAATGGCAAATTTGGGATTTGATGGTGATGATAAAAATGAGGTGGAAGTAGATGAGCTAGAGTACAGATTTCCACTAGGTAAAGAAACCCGCATGACTTTGTACGCGTTGGGAGGAGGGTTAGGTGACTTTGTTCCTAGTGTTAATCCTCTTTTTAGCGGTAGTGAAGACGGATCGATTTCTACATTTGGGCGAGAAAATCCCATTCGCCGACAAGGTGGTGGCGCAGGTATAGGTATTTCTCATAATTTGAATAAAGCTTTGAATTTGTCAGTAGCATATATCAGCAGCAATGCAGCTAATTCAGAGAAGGGAATTTTTGCTAGCCCTTACGGAGCGATCGCTCAACTGACGCTCGAACCCACTAAAACAACAGCACTTAGCGTTACCTATCTTCACTCTTATAACAATTTGAATACAGGAACTGGAAGCGAATTAACCAGTGATCCATTTAATGATGAGGCAGATGCGATCGTTGCTAATTCATTTGGTGCAGAAGCTGCTTGGCAACTTAGCCCAGTTATTACTCTCGGTGGTAGAGTTGGTTTTATTCATGCAAAAGCAGAAGATTTACCAGCAGATCCCAATGCGTCCATCTTCACATGGGCAGTGCTACTGGCTCTTACAGATATTGGACAAGAAGGCAGCTTTGCAGGATTTGCCGTGGGTCAACCTCCCAAGGTGACTCACAATAGTTTCGGCGATGACTTCAAAGATAAAGATACGTCCCTACATTTGGAAGCTTTTTACCACTTTCAAGTCACGGATAATCTAGCAATAACTCCGGGATTGTTCGTGATTACAAGTCCAGAACATAATGATAGTAATGGCAGCATTTATGTTGGTACGGTTCGGACAACGTTTAGCTTCTAAGTACAGCCTAGCTATAAACAGGATACAAAAATTATCCTGCAACAGCTAGACCAACTAAAGCAGAATCGCTGGGGTTTTGAATTTAGCACTTTGGGTAATCTAACCCCACTGCTGTAAATTAAACTTCTTGTTTGGTAACTCTTGTGGATTGAATTGATCTACGCCCACGTTTTGCCATCAGTGAGTAACACAAAGACTCATACTGATTTAAAGCTTGCTCGAAAGCATATTGCTCAACGGCATATTGGCGACTTTTATAACCCAGAGTTTTGACCTTTGCGGGGTTTTGGTACAACTCTAAAATTGCCATTGCTAAAGCTTGGGGATCTTCTGGAGGAACGATAACTCCACCGCCGCTTTGCCTGACGGCTCTTGCTGCTGTACCATTGTCAGGCACAGAGGCAACTAAGGCTGCTCCACTAGCAAGTAGCACTTGAATTTTTGACGGCATATTGAAGGATACAACATTTTTCTTTTGCACCACCAAGCCAACATCAGCAGCTGCCAACATTTGTGGCAAAGATTTGCGGGGTTGAAATGGCAGTAGCAAAACATTATCTGCCCCACAGTCTAAACATTCTTGTTGCAATCGCTGTAAACCTTTTGCCTCTCCAACGATGACAAAAACAATATCTGGGATATGGCGCAACACAGAAGCAGCTTTGACAACGCTTTCTAAACCTTGGGTTAGGGCAATGTTGCCAGAATAAAGTACTACAAATTTGCCATTCAGGTTATGTACTGCGCGGAAAGGATTATTTTCTTTAGGCAAAGGACGAATAAAATTTACATCAACCCAGTTGGGAATTTGCACAATTTTGTCAGCTTCTACGCCCTTAGCTCGTAAATTATCCACAAACCCATCGGCGATGACGCTAATTTTACTAGCAGTGTGGTACGCAAACTTTTCCAACACTGTAAATAACTTTATAAGTAATTTATTTTTCAGTAGACCGACGTGGATGGCTGCTTCTGGTAATATATCTTGTAGATTTAAGATCACAGGACAGGCACGTAACCATCCTAAAAGAGCAACTGGTACACAGCTTGGCAAGGATGGTGATGTTGAAAGAATCACATCTGGGCGCCAACCGATGAGGGCGGGCACAAAGCTAGTGACAACGAAACTAGCATCTAGTAATATCCGATCTAATAGGTTGGGTTGAGGACGAATCCAAACGTAACTGCGTTGGATTTGAACGCCATTTTTATATTCGTTGAGATACCACTTGCCCCGATACTCCCGGTAAATTTGACGCTCAGGGTAATTGGGCATAGCAGTGACTACACGCACTTCATGCCCACGCTTCACTAGTCCCTCTGCTAATTCAGTCATCAGTGGGGCAATACCAATTGGCTCTGGATAGTAGTTGTAGGAGTAAATTAAAATTCGCATAAAAATTAGTCCGAAATAGTCCGGCTTTTTATTTAATGACAAATATTTGTCTTAAATATGATTCAGAGTTTAGAAACTCCTATATTTAATTGTGACTTCAGACTGTTTTTATGTCAGGTATTTTATTTAAAGATTAAATAAACTTTGATACTAAATACTTAGAGAAACTGTGAATTTTTTTTTACTTTTATAGCAATCTTAAAATTGCTATTTTTTGACTGGTACGTAAGTATAATCCCTATATATTCTGATATTAATTAAGACTGTAAGGCTGTTTCTCAATACTAATTATTAAATGAGCGATCGCCCTTGTATTTTCTCCTTTTTTGCTGGTTCCGGATTCCTGGATTTAGGTTTTGAAACCAGTGGTTTTAACATTGTTTACGTCAATGAAATTTTTTCACCATTCATAGCTGCATACCGCTATTCACGGCAGTTTCTTAATCTACCGTTGCCAAAATACGGGTATCATGAAGGAGAAGCAGGAGATATCACCAAACTTCTCGAAAGTTTGCAAACACAACACCTACGGGAGTTAGTAGAAGACTGTCGTAAATCTAATAATATTGTCGGTTTTATTGGGGGGCCTCCTTGTCCTGATTTTTCTATTGGCGGTAAAAATAGAGGACGTTTAGGAGATAATGGCAAGCTTTCTGCTTCTTACATTGAATTAATTTGCCGCAACCTTCCAGATTTCTTTTTATTTGAGAACGTTAAGGGATTATGGAAAACAACAAAGCACCGTTTATTTTTTGAATCGCTCAAGCAACAATTACTGGAAGCAGGCTACATATTAACAGAGCGATTAATTAATGCTATCGAATATGGCGTACCCCAAGATAGAGAAAGAATTATTCTCATTGGTTTCCGAAATAGTTTTATCAAGGATAGAGGAATAAAAATCAGTAGTGAAAAGTTACTACCTGAAGAGATTTTTCCTTGGAACAATCAGATTTTATATCCTCAAGCAAAGGTTTTTGCTTATCCTTGGCGTAAGTGCGAACCATTCCAAGAAAACTCTATCATCCCTTGCCCTGACGGTATACCTCAAGAATTAACAGTTGAATACTGGTTTAGAAAAAATAATGTGCTAAAGCATCCCAATGCAGAAAACTGCTTTCAACCAAGGGCAGGTATTACAAGATTTGCTGCTATTGATGAAGGAGATGATTCTAAAAAATCTTTCAAGCGTCTTCACAGATGGCGTTATTCTCCGACAGCTTGTTATGGAAATAATGAAGTTCATTTGCATCCCTATAAAATCCGGCGAATATCTGTGGCGGAAGCTTTAGCAATACAATCTTTACCTGCAAATTTTGTACTTCCAGAGAATATGTCTCTCACGAATATGTTTAAGACTATTGGTAATGGCGTACCATATTTGGCATCGAAGGCGTTAGCTAAAACTATTTTTCACTTTTTAGGAACTGGCATGACAAATACTGTTGATATTTCTAAGCTTACTACTGCCTAATGTCAACTTAAACACTCACAGTAACTCCGCGACATCTACATAACCCAACATCCAAGAGAAGTCAGTAACTTCTTTGCAGAATAAACTCGTAATAAATATGGTTTAATATATATATAAGAAATGTTTTAATTTTTTATAAAGTTTAATAATCAATTAGTGGCAGAAGACACGATGGCAGCAGACTATCCGAATATTGATATTGCGCCATTTATCGATCACGCCCTGTTAACGCCAACAGCTACTCCAGAGCAGGTTAAGCAGTGGTGTGAAGAAGCATACAGATTCAATTTTGCGGCGGTTTGCTTGTACCCCGCCTATGTTAAACAAGCAGTGGAACTCTTGCACGGCAAGAATCCAAAAGTCTGTACAGTAATTGGTTTTCCCTCTGGTGCGACGACTTCAGCAGTGAAACTGTATGAAGCTCAAGAAGCGGCGGAGAATGGAGCCACTGAGTTGGATGTGGTTATGAACTTGGGCTGGTTGAAAGCTGGTAAAACTGAAGAAGTTCACCGGGAAATTGCCGAAATTTGTGAAGAGACTGGGCAAACTGTCAAGGTAATTTTGGAAACCAACCTATTGACAGATGCCGAAAAAAAAATAGCTGCTGAAATAGCTATGGAGGCGGGAGCAGCATTCTTAAAAACTAGTACAGGCTGGAATGGTGGTGCAACAGTGGCAGATGTACGACTTTTGCAGGAATTGGCAAAAGAAAAAGTAGGAATTAAGGCTTCAGGTGGTATCCACACTATCAATCAAGCTCTAGACTTAATCGTAGCGGGTGCTACTAGATTAGGCACATCTCGCGGTATCGATTTGATCCGCCAGCGCGATAACCTGGGAAAGGGTGAATAGTCATTTGTCATTTGTCCTTTGTCCTTTGCAATTGAAGAATGACCAATGACTAATGACTAATGACTAATGACTAATGACCAATGACTAATGAGTAGAACCTACAAAGCAACCGGAATTAATCTTAAAACCCAGGTGCTAGGAGAATCGGATAAAATAGTGACGATTTTGACACCAGAATTCGGTCTGATTCGAGCAGTGGCCCCAGGGGCACGCAAGCACAACTCCAGCCTGGGTGGCAGGAGTGGTATGTTCGTTGTGAATGAACTATTGATTGCGAAAGGGCGATCGCTTGATAAAATTACTCAAGCACAGACGTTAAAAACTTATCCTGGCCTAGCTAAAGATTTGGGAAAATTGGCTGCCAGCCAGTATTTAGCAGAAATAGTCTTGTGTCAAGCTTTGAGCGAACAACCCCAAGAAGAACTTTATGAGTTGTTCAATGAACATCTCCATCGGTTGGAGGCGTTGTCTAGTGCAAATGCATCTGGTGTTTTGGCTCATCTGGCTCATGGAGTGTTTCACCTTTTAGCCTTAGCAGGAGTAACGCCGCAAGTGCAAGTATGTTGCCTATCTGGGCGCCCCCTCAACCCAGATTTTACAGACCCCAACTGGCAGGTAGGATTTAGCATCCCTGCGGGTGGGACAGTTTGCTTAGAAACTAGGGAACGTTTACGAAGAGAGGAAGAGAGAGGAAGAGGGGGAGAGGGGGAGATTAATAACCAAATAGTTCTCTACGAGAGGCTGCGCCAACGGCAAAGCTCAGTACAAGTGCCCCATACTTCTTTACAAGATGCTGCGCCACCAGCAAAGCTTAGTACAAGTGCCCCATTCCCTATACCCCATGCTCAAACCGTTGTTGTGCATCGGCAAGAAATACCTGTAATTTCTAGTCGTCCGGGTGCTATGGAACTGGCTTTGCTTCAACATCTGTCACAACCAGAGATAATGCAAATTGATGGTGCTAGAGATCATCACTGGTTATCTGTTGAGCAGATTTTGCGCCAGTATGCTCAGTATCAATTAGGTCGCCCTATTCGCTCTGCTACCTTGATAGACTCTTATTTTGCTGCCAACCATGATGCAACCGTCTGATTTGGATAAAAAAATCCTGCCTTTGTCACCAAGCCTCGCCAAAAAACAGAATAGGGCATTAGATCCTATAGCTAGGAATCACTTAAGTGCTGTTTCTAAGTCTACACCTAGTCAAATCAATGGCCAAGAAATGTCTCCAAAAGATGTTTCTAAAAACGATCAAAGTTGGACAGCCCAGATACCAAAAACGGATGTTCCAAGTCAATCAGAAACAAAATCTGAGAACATATTAACCACTCCTGATGTAGGTAGCAACGGGCAGATGCCAGTTGCTAATATCTCAGAAAAAGAACCACCAAAATTAGATGGATCTGGTTCAGGTGGAGAAGCTGTTTCAGGAAATGTCAAACAGCAGGGGTTTTTGCCTGTATTAAAAAATCCTAATTTCTTGGCTCTTTGGGGCGGTCAAGTTTTCTCTCAACTAGCAGATAAAGTTTATTTGGTGTTGATGATTGCTTTGATTAATACTCAGTTTCAGGCTAGTAATCAGAGCATTAGTGGTTGGGTATCAGCCTTGATGATGGCTTTTACTATTCCAGCGGTATTGTTTGGTTCCGTTGCTGGTGTGTTTGTTGATCGCTGGCCGAAAAAGGCTGTGCTGGTGGCAACAAATATTTGGCGCGGCATCCTAGTTTTGTCAATTCCTTTTCTGATGTGGTTGACTCATGGCTGGAAACCTATAGGAGTGTTGCCAGTGGGTTTTTTGATCATTCTGGGTGTGACCTTTTTGGTTTCCACACTGACGCAGTTTTTTGCACCAGCAGAACAGGCGGCAATTCCCTTAATGGTAGAAGAACAGGATTTACTCTCGGCAAATTCGCTTTATACGACAACGATGATGGCATCGGTGATTGTTGGGTTTGCTGTCGGGGAACCGTTATTAGCGATCGCCGATGGTCTTTGGTTGCAAATTGGTGGTAGTGGTAGTTTGGGCAAAGAATTTTTAGTAGGTGGTAGTTATGCGATCGCTGGACTAATTTTATTCCTCTTGGCAACTAAGGAAAAACAGCACCACCCCGATACAGAATTCCCTCACGTATTCTCTGACTTGCGAGATGGTTTTGCCTACCTCAGAGCAAATCATCGCGTCCGCAATGCTTTGCTTCAGTTGATTATCTTGTTCTCTGTCTTTGCAGCATTAACTGTTCTAGCCGTTCGCATGGCGGAAATCATTCCCAACATGAAAGCCTCCCAGTTCGGCTTTTTACTAGCAGCCGGTGGTGTTGGCATCGCTGCTGGAGCAACAATTCTTGGTCAATTTGGTCAACGCTTCTCCTATACCCAGCTAAGTCTGTACGGTTGTATAGGCATGGCAACATCCTTAATTGGTTTATCAGTATTTACAACCCAACTATGGCTAGTCTTGCTACTAGTGACGCTATTAGGTATCTTTGGGGCGTTAGTGGGAATTCCTATGCAAACAGCGATCCAAACAGAAACACCTCCAGAAATGCGCGGTAAAGTCTTTGGTTTACAAAATAATGTAATTAATATTGCTCTCTCTTTACCTTTGGCATTAGCAGGTGTAGCTGAAACCTTTGTGGGATTACAGGCAGTTTTTTTGGGATTAGCTGTGATCGTCTTTTCAGGAGGTATATTAACCTGGTATAACTCACATAAGTAGTTATCAGCTAACAAGAGTTATTATTCATTACCTTGAAGTAATTAGTAATTTCTTTAAAGGTTTTGTGTTCATGCTAAACTGTGTCCAGTGAAAATTTATCACATACTTGCGGGATATCAATCTGACATTAGTCAGAATAAGTTGTTTAAATATTAGAAATTAACAACTTATAAGTAGAATAAATAAAGCCATAAATCCACTGGTTTAATCAGCTTAAAATAGGCTTTTTGAACTAGATTATCCTGGAAATCTGTAATAACTAAAAAAACCAGCAAGTATAGTTAGATAAAATAAAAATCACGAAGGACACACAAGTAATATATCAAACCCGCTTTTCTTACAGCTAAATAAAGAATGCGTATAGCCTGGATTGGAAAAAAATCACCCTTTTGCGGCAATGTCACCTACAGTCGAGAAATTACAAATGCTTTGCTAGATAGGGAACATCAAGTTAGTTTTCTTCACTTCGCCCAGGAAGAGTCTGAACCTGACAATTGGCCAAATCTTCGCGAGGTTTCTCTCCCTTTCATTTACAAGTCCCAGGTTTATACAATTCCCACTTTTAAAGCGACCAAACTTTTAACGGAGTCGCTGCGGAAAATCAAGCCAGATATAGTCCATGCTTCCTTGACGCTATCTCCTCTAGACTTTTTTCTACCGGAAATCTGTGAGGAACTCAGGTTGCCCCTAGTTGCCACTTTTCACACACCGTTTGCTGGCAAGGGAGCAAAGCTGATATCGGGAACACAACTTTTGGCTTATCAGCTCTACGCGCCTTTTTTAGTTAACTATGATCGCGTGATTGTATTTTCCCAAATTCAGCGAGAATTATTGGCAGGGATGGGTGTCAGGAAAGAAAATATAGCTGTAATTCCCAATGGTGTTGATACGGCTAAGTATTCTCCAGGGTTTTCTCAAATCAAAACAGAATTTAAAGCCGAACGCTTGTTTGTCTATCAGGGTCGAATAGCACCAGAGAAAAATGTCGAAGCCCTCCTCCGGGCTTGGAAGCAGTCTGCAATGGGGCCTGACACTAAGTTGCTAATTGTTGGTGATGGTCCTTTAAAGTCTTCCTTAGAGCAATTTTATGGTTCAGAATACGGCATTATCTGGTTGGGATTTGTCGCTGATGAAGACCGACGCATTGAGATTTTGCGGGGCGCAGATGTATTTATTTTGCCTTCATTAGTAGAGGGTTTGTCCCTATCTCTGTTAGAAGGAATGTCATGTGGGTTGGCCTGTTTAGCAACAGATGTAGGTGCAGATGGAGAAGTATTGGAAAAGGGCGCAGGTATAGTTATTAATACTAAAACAGCGCGATCGCAATTAAGAACCCTCTTGCCAGTGTTGCAAGACCATCCAGAGTTAACAACCTTACTGGGGCAAAAAGCTAGACAGCGTGTATTAGACCGCTATACCCTTAGTAAAAATATTACTCTACTTGAAGAACTTTATAAAGAAATTTTAGCACAACGACCTCTACCGTTAAGTCGTAGAGCGTAGGGAAAGGGAAAAGTCCGATGCCCCTACGGTGGCCACTGAGCTTTGTCTTACCCCTAAGGAGAAGCAAGCTAGCAAGAGCGTCTGTCTGCGATATACTGTTCGCGTTCGTAGAGAAGCGCGGGTTGTGCCTACGCATTTTTATGCTCATCACTTTTGCCTAGATGCACGAAGTCAGCACTAGCCAAAACTGATTAAAAATGAAGAAGAGAATGAAAAACCTTTAGCTATTGTAGAAGAATTGATGCACCTTTATAACCGTAGCCCTGAAGAAGATGAACTTTATTAATTGCTAATTATTTTGATTGAAAAGTTTGAACAGGAATACTATTTGCCTGGAAACGCATCTCAGCCTCATTCTATATTACTTTTTTTGATGGAGCAAAGGAATCTTAAACAGTCTGATTTGGTGGGTGTTATTGGCTCTAAAGGGGTTGTTTCGGAAGTGGTTAATGACAAGCGAGAAATCAGCAAAGCTCAGGCTAAGGCTTTGGGAGAATTTTTTCGGGTTAACTATGGTTTGTTTATTTAGGGAACTCCAAAAAATAAATTATCCCAATTTCTGGATTCAATACGACTGTTCCTCCCCCTGCTCCCTGCTCCCCTGCCCTAAACGCAGTGGGATATTTTTAGTTGGAAGTCTTTTAGGGATTTCCAAGAAATAAATTATCCAAATAAACGAACCACAGAGACACAGAGAACACAGAGAGAGGAAGAATAGAGAAAGTTTTTGCATCAGTTTTGGAACATTTTTTTATTTGGAAGTCCCTTAACGGTAAATCGAAAAAAAGTAAACGGATTTTTCACACTATAAAAAGCGCTGCCTAATTACCTTGAATATCTAAAGAAAATACATTTAACTTTGAATTATCCACTAAAGACCACCCCAAACTGGTTGGCTGTTCATAAACCCGCTTTAGAGTATTTATATCTCTAGGAGAAATAGGCAACGGGTTACGAACTTGGGAAAAGTATAAGGCATCAGTTTGTCGCGGACTATGACCCCAAATTCCCAGTGCATGACCGAATTCGTGGCGGCTAGCTGCAATGAGATACTCACCTGTTTGACTGGGACTTAGTAAGATGGTGAAGCGGTGTGATAAAACGTTGTTGCTGGTGTATAACTCGTAAGTAGTTTGTGCCGATCGCGCCCGGGGTATGTTAGTACCAGGAGAAATTTGTAGAGGTGGCGCTTTCCGTACAATCTTAATATCAGCAACTTCTGGCTGTTCGACTACTGTTAAAGGCAAATAAGTACTCCATTCTTGCACACCCTGCAAGACACCCTTAACCCATGCTTGAGCTTGTTTTTCGCTGACGGCTTTTGGTGGTTTTACGTAAACTCGAACAGGAAATTGTGACCAGACTAAATAACCAACTTGGGTTGTTGTAACTTGTGAAAAGTAGTCACCGCTGTTAGTGTTATCTTGCCACTGCGCCAGTGTGGGCGGTAAAGGATGAGGTTTTGGGGAAGTGACGAGAGAAATTATTAAATCTAAATGTACATATTCTGGTACTATTGCAAACCCATTACTCAACTGGATATTAGTAAAAATCATTAACAGCCCTGTGCCAATAAACAAGGCAAGAGCTGTAATTAACCGTCGTGAAATCGAATTTATTAGAGTGTTAAGTATCGGGTGTTGGGTTCTTTTCCCCATTTACCTATCCTTATTTAGGCAGCCAACCAGCACTTAAAACCACTGTTAAACCGAGAAAAATTACTGTCAATGCCCAAGTAATTCGGTTTAAGGTGTTTTCTGCACTTTTGGTACTGCTAAATAATTGCGCTTGTCCACCAATGGCTCCAATGCCATCACCTTTGGGACTATGCAGTAAAACCAAGATAATCAAACCAGTGGCGGAGAAAGCCCAAATGCCTTGCACGATATTAGTAACTGTCATGGTAGAAATCTCATTTATAAAAAATTTCAAAAAAGATGAGTTAGGGTTGGAAGTTAGGAGTTAGGAATTGGGAGTTAGGAGTTAGGAAAGTTTTAATTCATCACTTTTCACTATCAACTCTTAATTATTAACTCCTCAATATTAACTCCTAATTCTTTTACAGCCCTACTTGCACGGGGGTGCGAGTACGTTGCAGCTCATATTCTGCTGTTTTCAGAAGCGATCGCCCGGTCATTTCTGGTGGCTGAGGTAGCTGTAAAATCTCTAGAATTGTGGGGGCGATGTCGGATAGCTTGCCATCGCTTCGCAGTTCGACATTTGTACCATATCCAGGTATTTTGACTTTCTCGCCTTCTACCAAAATTAAGGGGACTGGGTTAGTAGTATGAGCTGTCCAGGGATTACCCCCTTCATCTAGCATATACTCAGCGTTGCCGTGGTCAGCAGTAATAATTGTTGTACCACCGGCTTTGATAACGCTTTCTAACAAGCGTCCCAAACAGCGATCAACTGTTTCGATTGCTGTAATGGTAGCTTCAATTTGACCAGTATGCCCTACCATGTCTGGGTTGGCATAGTTAATCACAACTAGGGAATATATACCCTTTTGAATCGCTGCGATCGCTACATCTGTCACTGCTGCTGCTGACATTGCTGGGGCGTGATCGTAAGTCGCTACCATCGGGCTGCTTACTAGTTCCCGATCTTCTCCAGCAAAAGGTTCCTCCAGACCCCCATTAAAGAAATAGGTGACATGGGCGTATTTTTCTGTTTCAGCGGTGCGGAACTGATTCAGACTATGATTGGCTATTACTTCTCCCAGAATATTACTGAGATTCTGCGGCTCAAAGGCTACAGCCACTGGTAAGTCTGAATCATACTGCGTAAAGGTGACAAAAGATAGAGGTGTGATTTGCTGTCTTTCAAAACCGTTAAACGTGGGACTGACCAAAGCTTGAGTCAGTTGTCTGGCGCGATCGGGGCGGAAGTTGAAAAATATTACCCCATCCCCTGGTTCTATTGCCCCTGGGGCAATTCGGATTGGGTTGACAAATTCATCTTTTACCCCTTCAGCATAAGATGCTTGCAAGATTTCCACGGCGTTGCGATTATCACCTGAACCATCTTGAGTCATCACGTCATAGGCGCGTTTGACCCGATCCCAGCGGTGATCGCGATCCATCGCGTAGTAGCGACCGCTGAGGGTGACTATGCGCCCAATGCCTATACGGTCTATATAATCTTGCAGCATTGTGATTGCTCTTACACCGTCAGTCGGAGCGGTGTCACGACCATCGGTGATGGCGTGAATAAAAACTTCTGGAATTCGCTGGTCTTTGGCTAAGTCAAGTAGTCCGAATAGATGGGTAATATGCGAATGTACCCCTCCCTCAGAACAAAGCCCTACTAGATGCAGCTTGCTATTCCGAGAACGAACTTCCTGGCAAATTTTGACAAGTGCTGGGTTTAAGGCAATAGAACCGTCTTCGACCGCATCAGAGATGCGTACCAGTTCTTGCGGTACAACTCGCCCAGCACCAATGTTCAAATGACCTACTTCCGAGTTGCCCATTTGACCTTCTGGCAACCCTACGGCTTTTCCTGATGTGCGGATGAGGGTATGCGGGTAAGCTGTCCATAAACTGTCCACAATGGGAGTTTTAGCAGCATTAATAGCGTTTCCTCGCTTCTCCTCGCAGTAGCCCCATCCGTCTAAAATGACTAGCACCACAGGAGCAACAGGTGCTTTGGTCATAGTAAAATTGCCCTTTACTTTTTGTAATATCCGAATGATACCACTGCTAATCCACGCCGCAAGTGAATTTTTGCTTATTAATTTATTTTATGAAAGACTTGCAGTTTTCTGAATGATTTTTTAAACTTTAGCAATTTTTATGTAATGTCGATGATCGCTAATAACAAGTAATTACTTAGTAGTAGCATTTTAGCACTACTACCAAGTCCGTACTCAATCTCTTATTTCTTTTTACTGGAAGCTTTTGCAGCTTTTTTAGCAGCTTTTTCAGCAGCGATCGCAGCTAATTTTGCTTGTTCTTTTTCTTCGGCAATTTTCTGGAGATAGTAATGATAATCTCCTAAGTAAACGCGGAATTCCCCATCACGAATTTCGACGATTTTATTAGCTACTTGAGAAATAAAGTAGCGGTCATGGGAAACTACAATTGCCGTACCATCATAATTTTTGAGCGCTTCTTCCAGCATTTCCTTCGCTGGAATATCTAGGTGGTTTGTCGGCTCATCTAAAATTAGTAAGTTCGCGGGGCGTAAGAGCATTTTTGCCAGCGCCAGACGAGCTTTTTCTCCTCCACTTAATGCTCCAACTGCCTTAAATACAGTATCACCAGTGAATAAAAAGCGTCCCAAAAGCGTACGGACTTCTTGATTATCCCAGTCTGGAACTTCATCATGGATAGTTTCCATGACAGTTTTTTTCAAGTCCAAAGCTTCAGCTTGATTTTGCTCAAAGTAACCGGGAATAACGTTATGATCCCCTAATTGAACGATACCTTCTGTGGGTTGTTCCATACCCATAATTACGCGCAGAAGGGTAGATTTTCCAGCACCGTTGGGGCCAAGAAAAGCAATGCGATCACCTCTTTCAATTAACAGATTTGCTGCCAAAAACAAGATTTTATCACCATAAAGATGAGTTAAATCTTTAATTTCTACTACCTCGCGTCCACTGCGGGGTGCAGGGGGAAAACGGAAATGTAGAGTTCTTACCCCTGCGATAGGTGCTTCAATACGCTCAATTTTTTCGAGTTGCTTTTCCCGGCTTTTTGCCTGGGTACTGCGGGTAGCACTGGCGCGGAATCTATCAACAAAGGTTTGCTGTTTCTCTAATTCTTTTTGCTGACGTTCGTAAGCACTCAGTTGTGCTGATTGACTTTCGGCTTTTTGTTCCAAATATGCCGAGTAGTTACCAAGGTAGGTACTGGAAACGCCACGTTCTGTTTCCACAATTTGGGTGCAGAGGCGGTCAAGGAACTCCCGGTCATGGGAGACTATTACCATCGGCGTAATCAGGCCTCTGAGGTAATTTTCCAACCACTCAATAGTTTCTAAATCTAGGTGGTTAGTCGGTTCATCCAGTAGCAACAAGTCGGGTTTTTGCAGGAGAATTTTCCCTAAACTCATCCGCATCTGCCAACCACCACTAAAGGCACTGACGAGGCGATCACCATCTTCTAGCCCAAACCCCATCTCTGGTAAGATTTTCCCAATGCGTGCATCTAAGTTGTAGCCGTCTAAGGCTTCAAATTTGCGCTGCAACCGATCCAACTTGTCGATCAGTCGATCCAGTTCTTCTGGGCTAGCAGTTTCCATCTCTTGTGGTATGTGCGCCAGAGATAGCTGTACTTCGTTGGCTTCTTTGAAGACAGTCCAAAATTCTTCTCTAACGGTGCGGGTGGGGTCTACTTCAAACTCTTGGTTGAGGTAGGCTATGTGTAAGCTATTGGGACGGATAATTTCGCCAGCGGTGGGTTCCATTTCTCCAGAAATGATTTTTAGCTGGGTAGATTTTCCAGCACCGTTGACACCGACTAAGCCGATGCGATCGCCTGGTTTAACTTCCCAGTTGATATCTTTGAGAACTTCGCCTGTGGGATAAATTTTACTTATATGTTCTAGTCGCAGCATTAAGTTTCTCTCAGGTAGGGAGTGAGTGGTTGAGGACGAAGTACTAACACCGCCTCTAATATTAACAAAAATTAACTATAAATTCGTCGTGGGAAAGTCGGGGAGGCGCAAACCAAATTTGGCTTGAACCACGCATAAAATTTACCACATCATCTCAAGGTTGACTTTGTGTTATTCGTCTAACTTATTCGACACTCAAATCTAACGCCTCTGCTACTTGTTCTACAGTCAACCCTGCTGCCAACATTGCTGGTACTGCTTTTAGTTTCCCTTGAACCTTACCTTGTTCAATACCTTGTTCAACACCTTCCTGAAAGGCTTCCTGATAAAATCTGGTTTGTTTTAACTCGCTTAAGCTAAACATTTGCTCGATCTCCTCCCTACTCATTGTGGGAAAGTTGTAAGCCAAAATAGTTTCTATAAATTGTAATAATTGCTGCTGTTTTGAGGGTGAGCTTATCTCTGATTTGGTTTTGTCTATCAACTCCCTTGCTTGTGCGATCGCTATATCATCGGTTGCAATTATTAATTTAGCAGTTGCAATGCCAATTGGAAGCGATGCACCTTCACCTAATTCATCCAAATAAATGCGCCTGACGCGCCCACTTGTGAAAAACTCACGGTAATGTTTGATATCGCCTGTATCTACATTCCTGTTTGGGTATAAAACCACAGCACCCCAGTCATTTAATGGTTGATTCTGACGGAGGTATAAACATATTTCTGCAATTAGCCGTGAATAAATTTCCCCATCTGCTTGAAATTGCACTTCTACAAAGTAAATCTGGTTTTCACTTCCTTGTGTAGGCAGAAACACACCATCGATTCTGAAGGCTGTTTGTTTGATTTCAACTGATGAAAATTGATAAAAACTAGCTGATTCTGGAGGATTACCAATTAGTTCAAAGAAGGTATCAGGAAATTCTTGAAACAGCCGATAAAAGATGATGTCTGTTTTCACAACTTTTTATCATTTGAAATTTTGATCTGCTGTTCTAATGATAAAGATGAGATAGCTTTTCTCATTTTTGGTGCATTTTCGCCAAACTTCCACCAATTCAATCTTCTGACATCTCGACGATTTTTATCCCGTTCTAACAAAATTATTTAGACTTTCAGGTGTCGCTGCTACCATTTTCGATTGGTGATTGCCTTAAGTGTTTTTAGCAATTCCTATGTTATGAATTAATCAAGAAAAATGGTAGTAATTATCCTTCCCACTCTTGACGAGTATCGCACAGAAAATTGTCTGCGATCGCATTATCAAATAAATACGGGCAATGCTGTGGAAAAGAAACTTAATTACGAATTACGAATTATTTTAATATTCAACTAGCTTTCGCCTCATCCCCAGATGCTTCAGCCACAGCCGCCAATCTCTCTGCCGCAGCTTGAACGATTTGAGCCACTTGAGCCAAAGGCATATGCTGGATTTGTCTAAGAATCAGACTCAAATCTGAGGTTTCTGGAATTGGCTTGCCATCAATGCAGCTAATTAACTCTTCCATTGTGTAGCCTGCTTTCGATGCGATTCGAGCCAAATTTTCTGTATCTGGAACCTTCACACCTTTTTCCCACATCTGAACAGCAGTAGCAGATACCCCCAAAAGCTTACCAAATGCTCGCTGACTCATTGAACCGCGAGCTAGTTTAATGATTTCAATCAGTTTTTGTTTGCTTTCGATCTTCACTGCTTGTATAGCTAGCCAACTGTATTTACAAGTTTACTTTCAATATTACAAGTTTACTTTTATATTGACAGCCTTGTGTTTTAGTACTAAACTATACCTCTGGTTGTAAATCGGCAACTACAGGCATCAAGCTAGTAGAATAACCTATCTATCTTTAACCAACGCAAAAAACTTAGTTTGCTACGGCGGTTGTGCTAGTAGCTAGACTTTGCTGCGAATAAATAATATCGAAGGTGCATCATGTTTCGCAAGCCATGCAAAATTAACCAATATCGCCGCAAAGGTAAAAACCTTATAGCCACTAATAAAATTAAATCAGAACAGTGGAACATTTCTGACCCAGAAACCAAAGAAGCTTTAAAAGTTAAAGGCTACAAGGTTAAGCAAATCAAAAAAATCCGCCTTCTGAAGCATCAAGTGTGTATTTCTTACTGGGATACAAAAGGCAATATATGCAGCAGCTTTTTTAGCTACCGGATTTTTGCGCGTTGGCAAAAGGAAGTAGAGAAATTAATTTATACCTGTCAAACCTTGAAGGAATGGGCGAAGCTAAACTACTTTATGAAGTACGAATTTGCCTATTACCATTATCCTAGTGAGATAGAAGATACACTCCACGCGATATTAGAAAACCACCTGTCTGTGTTAAAAGGAACAGTACAACAAGTGGTTTTACATAATATTTAACAGTAAGAATTAGTTAGCGGCAGAAGTCGCTAACTCTGCAAGACGTTCTTGTTGGTCTAGAGATATACAAGATTGGATAAGTGTCTCTAAATCACCATCCAAAACAGGGGTAAGGGAATAATTCTGACCTAACCGATGATCGGTAGCGCGGTTATCTTTATAATTATAGGTGCGAATTTTTTCCGATCGCGATCCAGTACCAACCTGCGATCGGCGCATTGAAGTAACAGCTGCTTGTTGTTCGCTTAACTTGATGTCATACAACTTCGCCCGCAGAATTTGCATCGCTCGTTCTTTGTTTTGCAACTGGCTGCGTTCTTCTGTACAGAAAATGCGTATTCCCGTCGGTTTGTGCATCAAGTCAACGGCTGTTTCCACCTTGTTGACGTTTTGTCCACCAGCACCACCAGAACGAGCTGTAGTCATTTCAATATCTTTCGGGTCAATGTGAATTTCCACATCATCTACCTCTGGCATAATCGCTACGGTAGCTGTAGAAGTATGAACCCGTCCCCCAGATTCAGTTGCCGGCACGCGCTGCACACGATGCACTCCAGCTTCAAACTTTAGCTGGCTGTAAACATCATTACCTTTAATTTCGAGAATGACCTCTTTCCAGCCACCCATTTCTCCGCGAGATTCGCTCACTAGAGAAACTTTCCAACCTTGAGTTTGGGCATAGCGGGTGTACATCTGCATCAAATCGCCAGCCCAAATACTTGCTTCATCGCCACCAGTACCAGCGCGAATTTCCAACATGATATTCTTTTCATCATTGGGGTCGCGTGGTAGCAGTAAGACTTTCAAGCGAGACTCTAAATGTTCTATTTTCTCTTCAAGTTCTTTTACTTCCAGTGATGCCATTTCTTGCAACTCTGGATCACTCGCAGATTCTTTATAAACCTCACGCGCTCCAATCAAGTCTTCTTGGGCTGTTTTCCAAATTTCATAAGTATTAACCACCTCTTCCAAAGAAGAACGAGACTTAGCAATTTCTTGATACTCATCAGGATTGCTAGCCGTATCGGGGTCACCAAGACGACGTGTTAATTCATTAAAAGTTTGTTCAACGGATTTTAGCTTGTCCAGTAAGTATGATTCAGCCATGACGATTGCGATCGCTCCTTAAAAAAATAACAAATTGGCTCGAGCATATAAATGAAAATCGACCCAGCTGATGCAGGGCCGTCGTTAACAGCAGAGCCAACCCGCTACTTTTTGTCTTGTTCGTCGCCAGATGTTTGAGTGCTGCTCATGCCGTACTTGCGGAGGAAGCGCTCTACTCGACCCTCAGTGTCAATAATCTTCTGAGTGCCGGTGTAAAATGGGTGATTTCCAGACCAAACGTCCACGTGCAATTCTGGCTTGGTAGAGCCAATGGTCATAACAACTTGACCGTTGCAGTAAACTTTAGCATCTGGATACCACTTGGGGTGAATATCAGCTTTAGCCATTGTTCTTTTTGTGATGAATCTATATCAATTATAACTTTCAGGTTTCAATTGGAGCTAGGGAGTAGGGAGTAGGGGGAGATGAGGAAGTGGGAGAAACCAATACCCAATGCCCCATGCGCAATGCCCTAACGCTTAGAGTACTGAGGCGCTTTCCGAGCTTTATGTAAACCATATTTCTTCCGCTCTTTTGCTCTGGGATCGCGAGTCAAATAACCTTCGGTTTTTAAAGGTGGGCGGTTGTCTGGGTCTAGTTGACACAAAGCACGAGCAACACCCAAACGGACAGAATCAGCCTGTCCAGTCAAGCCGCCGCCTTCTGCTTTTACCAAAATGTCATATTCGTTTTCTAATCCCAGAGTTTCTAGGGGTGCTTTGATGACTCCCAGATAGTTGGGGTTAAATTGGAAATACAAGGTTCCATCTTTACCGTTCACAATCAGTTGACCGGTGCCTGGAACCAAGCGTACCCGTGCTACTGCATTCTTACGACGGCCAGTACCCCAGTATACGGCGCGACCGCTATTAGCATCTGCTACTACCATTAATTTTCTTCTCCAGGAATTGTACTAACTTTTAGTTCTTTAGGTTTTTGAGCATCGTGGGGATGTGTAGGCCCAGCGTAAACTTTCAGCTTAGTGAACAACTGCTTGCCAAGGCTATTTTTAGGTAGCATACCTTTAACAGCCTGTTCTAAAATTCGCTCTGGTATACGGTCTTGCAGTTTAGCGAAAGTTTCGGTTTTCATCCCACCAGGGCGACCAGAATGGCGGCGGTAAAGCTTTTGAGTGCGCTTTTTGCCTGTAACTGCTACTTTTTCGGCATTGATGACGATTACGAAATCACCTGTATCTAAATGGGGTGTATATTCAGGTTTCTTTTTGCCTCTCAATACCTGAGCGATTTCACTGGCGAGGCGACCGAGACGTTTATCGGTGGCATCTACTATGTACCACTCACGCTCAAGGGTTGCTTGAGAAGGAAGGTATGTTTTAACTGTTGTCATTTGTCATTTGTCCTTTGTCATTTGTTATTTGTCATCAGTCATTTGTCTTTTGTCATTTGTCGTTACTAAGAACCAATGACTAATGACTCTTGACTAGTGACGAATTTTGGCAAGGTGTCGTACCAAATCTCTTTTGGAAAGGGAAAATCTGGATAGCCGACTCGCAACAAGCACAGGCCTTGAGGCGGTGCGGCGTGTTTCACTTCTTCCCGACGTTGTTCTTTCCAGAGTTCGGTGAAGCTAGAAAGTGTTCGTTGTTCAGAACCTACTTGTACCAGCATCCCTACCAACAGCCGGACCATGCCATACAAAAATCCATCTGCCTGTATTTCAATATGGATAAATGGCCCACTGCGACGACACTCTGCTGCTTGCACCTCTACCCAGGAATGCGATCGCTTTGAGCCTGCACGGTGAAAAGCAGCTAAGTGATGTTTTCCCAAAAGAGGTTTCAAGGCAGCTTGAATTAAAGATTCATCCAGGGGTGCATAATAATAATGCCAACTAAAGGCTCTTACAAACAAGTTAAGCCGATCTTCAGTATATATTGTGTAACGATACCGTCGATAAGCTGCACTAAAGCGAGCGTGCCAACGGTTATCTACACTAGCTGAAGCCCTGATTAATATATCTGGCGGCAGATAGCTATTTAGGATTGTTGCCCACTTGTGAGGCGGAATTAAACCTGTTGCTTCAAAATGGGCTACTTGAGCAGCAGCATGAACTCCAGAATCGGTTCGCCCAGCCCCATGTAGTGTCACATGGTAGCCAAGAATAGTAGCGATCGCTATTTCTATCTCTTCTTGGACAGTCCGTTGTTTTTTTTGCCGTTGCCAGCCATGAAAATGAGTGCCCAGGTATTGGATTACCAAGGCTACTCGATGAGTTTGTGTAGGCTGGTGGCTTTCTAACATACAGATTTTGTCCTTTGCCTTTTGTCATTTGTCCTTTGTCACTTGTCCTTTGTTATTCACTAATGACCAATGACTAATGAGCAATGACCAATGACTAATGAATTAAACCAATTCAATTATTGCCATTTTTGCATTATCGCCCCGACGCGGTACGGTATGCAGGATGCGGGTATAACCGCCCTGGCGATCGCCATATCGAGTTGGAGCTTGCTCAAATAGAGCGTGAACCAGTTGTTTATCGAAGATATAGCCAAGAGCTTCCCGGCGTGCTGCCAAGGAGCCATTTTTAGCTAGAGTAATCATTTTTTCCACTTCACTTCGTAGAACTTTCGCTCTAATTAAAGTGGTGGTGATCTTACCATGACGGATCAACTCGGTGGCGAGCGATCGCAGTAAAGCACGGCGTTGATCGGCTGGTTTACTGAGTTTTTTGACGCGACAACGGTGACGCATAATTATGCACTATGAGTTATGAACGGTTCTTCTTAAGGATGTTTAGAGCCTCTTTCCATTGGCAGGGTGATGCCCAAGCGGCGCTGCAAAGCTTCCACGACCTCTTCTGCTGACTTCTGACCAAAGTTCTTAATTTCCAAGAGGTCTTCTTGGGTATAATCCAATAAATCTGCCACAGAGTTAACTTGTGCCCGTTTGAGACAATTGTATGCCCGCACAGAAAGTTGCAGCTCTTCGATGGGTATCTGGGCAGTTGGGTCGTCTGGAATCTCTGAACCTGTGTCTGTTGGTTCTAGGGAGATGTCTTTCAAGGGGTTGAATAAATCTACCAAGATCCCAGCGGCCGAAGATAGTGCTTCTTGTGGGGAAATACTGCCATTTGTCCAAACTTCCAACAGTAGTCGGTCTTTTGGAATCAAGCCTTCCCCACGAGATTCTTCAACACTGTAGTTTACTTTTCGCACTGGCATAAAGATTGAGTCGATTTGCAGAAAGTCCAACGATGTGGCTTCCTCACGTCCTCGCTCTACAGTGCGATAGCCTTTGCCTTTCTCGATCCGAAATTCCATTTCCAGCTTTCCACCCTCAGCGATGGTGGCTACATACTGGGTCGGATCGATAACTTCTACTTCACTAGGCAAATCAAAATGCGCCGCAGTGATTGTTGCTGGCCCGCTAACGAGTAATCTACCAATTTGGGGCTGCGAAGAATAGTTTTTTAGGATAACTTCCTTCATTCTCATGAGGATTTCCAACACATCTTCCCGCACGCCCGGAACTGTAGCAAACTCGTGTGAAACGCCTGCAATCCGCACTGCTGTAACTGCTGTACCTTCTAGGTTAGACAGTAAAACTCGTCGTAGTGCGTTGCCAACTGTTGTTCCTTGACCGCGTTCTAAAGGTTCCAGAACAAATTTACTGTAATGGTTTCGACTTTCTTCAGTATTCGACTCTACACATTCAATCTGAAACTGCGCCACGGATGAGCCTCCCTTTTTCTAAGGTGCTGCTAGCAGACAAATCAATTGCCTCCCGAATTGAATTTATGTCCTGTAGATTACAGGTATATCAAACTATTAGCATATAAATACGGTATAGTTTGACACCCCATTGAGCTTGCAGGCGCTAATAATATTTTGGGTTCTTCAAGTTTAACAGCTTTCTCTATGGGAAATCTGACGCACTTTTGGTCGCCCAAGCTTTCACAAAATGACAATTTCCACGTTAGAAGCCCAATCAATCATTTTAAGCAATTTCACTTATTTTGATTGTAGCTTTTCGTCCTCAATGTCCAAGCCTTGGTGTTTAAACTCGACGGCGCTTGGGTGGACGGCAACCATTGTGAGGAATCGGGGTAATATCCCGGATCAGTGTAATTTCCAGCCCTGCTCCTTGAAGTGCCCGGATAGCGGTTTCTCTACCTGCTCCTGGCCCACTAACCATTACCTCAATTTGGCGCATTCCTTGATCAATGGCTCTACGGGCTGCACTTTCAGCAGCAGTTTGCGCTGCAAAGGGAGTTCCCTTTTTTGCTCCCTTAAAACCGCTAGAACCAGCACTAGCCCAGGAGATCACATCTCCATTTTGATCGGTAATAGTGACAATGCTATTGTTGAAAGTAGACTGGATGTAGGCCATCCCACTGGGTACATTCCGTTTCTGCTTCTTGCTCCCGGATTTTTTAGTTGGTTGTCTCGCCATACTTGTTTAGTTGATTTAAGGTAAAACTTGCTCAGATTAGCAAGCGTTGCAAATTTATTTCCCTGGAGCTTTTTTCTTCCCAGCCACTGTCTGCCTTCTGCCTCGACGGGTTCTGGCATTGGTACGAGTTCTTTGTCCTCTGACTGGTAGTCCCATGCGATGACGACGTCCTCTGTAGGTACCAATGTCAACTAAGCGCTTGATGTTCAAAGACTCCAAGCGCCGCAAGTCGCCTTCAACTTGATAGTTGCTTTCTATTTCCCCTCGTAGGGTTGTTACATCGGCATCACTTAAGTCTTTAACGCGGGTGTCTGGGTTCACACCAGTAGTCGCTATAATTTCTTGAGCGCGTGATAAACCAATTCCATAAATGTAAGTCAGACCGATCTCAACGCGCTTATCGCGTGGAAGGTCTACTCCGGCAATACGTGCCACAATGAACTCTCCCTATTGTTTTCGCAATTACTGTTGGTTAGTTAGAAAAACGTGATTAATCGCGTCTTTTCGTTTTAATTGATGATATGGGTGTTATAACTCACTCTGTTGTTAAGAGCGTTATCCTTGACGTTGCTTGTGCTTGGGGTTCACACAGATCACCATGACACGACCACGACGTTTGATCACGTTACACTTTTCACAGATTTTCTTGACTGAGGCTCTAACTTTCATGCCTTTTATTTTTTGACTCCAAATATTAAATTATAGCATTTCTAGGGAAATTAATCCAGCTAATTAACTAGTAAACAGTCAAAAGAATGGTTTTATGGTAAAATTTTCTACATATAGTTACTTCTTTCGTAGTCGATAGGTAATTCTGCCTTTGGTCAAGTCGTAAGGAGTTAACTCCACCTTGACGCGATCGCCGGGCAAAATCTTGATATAATTTCGGCGAATTTTGCCGGAAATGTGAGCTAGCACGTTAAATCCATTGTCCAAGTCAACGCGAAACATTGCATTGGGCAGGGACTCTGTAACCGTGCCTTCCATTTCAATCAAATCTTGCTTAGACAATTTGTTTTTTCCTCAACTCAACAATTTCGTGTTCAGTTGCAGCGCTTCATCTGCAAGAGAACACACTTTAAGAAATATATCAACAGTTTATTAATATATCTTAGCTAAAATTCATCTTTTTCTTGGTAGGGGGAGTGGGGAGTATTGAGTGCTGAATGCTCTACTCCCTCTTCTCAAGTTAGGAAGTTATGACCTGTTGCAGTTCACTAGTGACATCTTCTTGGGACTGATTGCCATTTACCGTTAAAAGTTTTTGGCGATCGCGATAATAATCAATTAAAGGTTCAGTTTCAGCGCGGTACACTTCTAAACGACGACGGATCACCTCTTCGGTATCATCTTTTCGCCCTCTAGTTAGCAAACGTTCTACCACAACATCATCTGGTGCATCTAAATTGACTACCCTTTCACCACTCTGATGTATTCTTTCCAGCAATTCTTCTAGAAAAGCCGCTTGCGTCACTTTGCGGGGAAAACCATCAAGAATCCAACCATTTTCTGCATCTGGTTGTTTGAGGCGCTCCTGTACCAAATCCTGCACTAGCTGGTCGGGGACTAACTCGCCGCTATTTACATAGTTTTGAGCCTTGATTCCCAAATGAGTTTGCTCTTTCATGGCTTGTCTTAATATTTCACCAGTAGAAATATGGGGAATATTTAAGTGTCCAGCCAAAGTTTGAGCTTGTGTTCCTTTACCAGCTCCAGGCGGCCCCAAGAAGATTAATCGCGTCACTATTATTTCACCATTCCTTCATAGCGCTGAGAGATGACATAAGTTTGGACTTGTTTAGCTGTCTCAATTGCCACACCAACTAAAATTAACAAAGAGGTAGCACCTATTCCCTGGAAAGTTTTCACATTCAAAGCGCTTTCCACGGCAGTGGGGATAATAGCAACCAAGCCCAAAAAGATCGCACCCAAAAAAGTAAGTCGGTTGGATACGCGTTCGATATATTCGCTAGTTGCCTTGCCGGGACGAATACCAGGAATACTAGAACCCATTTTCTTCAAGTTTTGCGCCACATCTACTGGGTTGAGAATCAACGAAGAATAAAAGTAGCTGAAGAAAACAATGGAAATCATGTACACCAGGGCATAGACCCAGGAACTAGAACCGCCTGGACTCAAATAAGTGTTAACTATATTGGCTAAATCGGCATTTTTAGTAAAATTGGCGATCAGCAGTGGCAAACTGAGGATGGCAGCAGCAAAAATAATTGGCATTACGCCGCCTTGATTTAGCCGCAGAGGCAGATAGCTACGCTGCTCTGCCAACACTCGCCGACCTACTTGGCGACGAGCCGAAATAATTGGGATGCGGCGCATTCCTTCTTGCACAATCACGATACCAACAATTGTTGCTAGGAAAACTAAGATCAACACGATCACACGACCTACTGTTTCCCGACCACCGGCTTGTACCAAGTCGATGGTATCACCCAAAGCTTTTGGTAATGACGCAACTATATTGACAAAAATCAACAAAGATGCTCCATTACCTATGCCACGTTCTGTAATGAGTTCTGATGCCCACATTACGAACATAGAACCAGCAGTCAGAGCGATCGCAGTTTCAGCTACAAAGATTGGCCCTGGGTTTAAGGCAAATTGCTGGAGGAATAATGCCGAAAAAGCTGTACTTTGAAGAATTGCCCAACCTACAGTTACATAGCGGGTAATTTGCGATATTTTTCGCCGACCTGCTTCGCCTTCATTTTTCTGTAAATTTTCTAAAGATGGAATTGCAGCGGTCAGTAATTGGATGATAATAGACGCATTAATGAAGGGCAAAATCCCTAAAGCAAAGACTCCTAAGGTGGAAAGTCCTCGCCCGGAAAATATATCCAATAAGCCGAATATAGAATTACTACCCGATATGGCTTCGGCAAATCTCGGTCTATCAATCCCTGGTACGGGCAAGAAGATGCCCAGGCGAACCAAAATTAAAATACCGACGGTGACAAGCAGCCTACCTCTGAGGCCAGCTGCTTGTGCCATCTGCATAAAAGTTTCTTGAGCCGTTGGGGCTTTATCTCGACTGATCATAGAGTGCTACCTTTATAGTGAACCAGGCGCTGACAGCGAGTTGGCTTCTATTTAAGTGCGCTGTTCCGGCTCACTCATAAGACTTCACAACTACCACCAGCTGCCTCAATTTTGCTACGAGCTGTACCTGTGAAAGCTGCCGCTTGTACCTTAAGCGGAGTGCTCAATTCCCCATTACCTAAAATTTTCAATGGCCCCTTCACAGCAGTAAGGATACCTGCTGCCTTCAATGAGGTCAAAGTTACTTCCGTATTAGCGGGAAGGGAGGCTAGCTTCTCTACATTAATCGTAGTGTAAATCTTCTGATTCACAATCGGAAAGCCCTTCAGCTTAGGTAAGCGGCGGTACAATGGCTGCTGACCACCTTCAAAACCTGGTCGAGTCCCGCTACCAGATCGAGATTTCTGACCACGCATACCTAGACCAGCACTGGCGCCTTGACCAGCAGAAATGCCTCTGGCTACACGCTTCTTGCGTTTTTTTGAGCCTTTTTGCGGCTTAACATCGTTGAGTCTCATGATGTAATTAGTTCTTGTTTACACAAAACCTCTGCAATTGCGACTCTACTAAATGTAGAGACTTTCAATAGGAATACCGCGATCTTCCGCGACTTCAGCAAGAGTCCGCAGCGTAGATAAGGCATTGACTGCGGCTCTAGCATTATTGAGCGGATTGTTAGAGCCAAGCTGCTTGGCTAAGACGTTACGAACTCCTGCCAATTCCAGCACAGTCCGCACAGCTCCACCAGCAATTACCCCAGTACCAGGTGAAGCTGGGCGCATCATGACTTTCGCACCACCACCGACACCATCAATGGGATGGGGAATGGAGTTGGATTTGGTGATTGGGATATCGATGAGGTGTTTTTTGCCGTCGGCTACGCCTTTTTTGACGGCGCCAATTACATCTGAAGCTTTGCCTACTCCGACACCAACTTGACCGCGTTCGTTACCGACAACAACGATCGCTCGGAAGCTGAGTTTTTTACCACCTTTGACGACCTTGCTCACGCGGCGGATTTGGATAACCCGCTCTTGCCAAGTAGTTTCTTCTTTTTTGGCACGCTTTGTTTTACTTTTACGCTCTGTTGCCATAATTTATGCTCTGGTGAACGTCATTTGTCTTTATGTCATTTGATCTTTATGTCATTTGCCCTTTGTCATTTGTCCAATAACTAATGACCAATGACTAATGACCAATGACTTTAGAAATCTAAACCAGCTTCGCGTGCTGCATCAGCTAATGCTTTGACACGGCCATGATATAAGTTACCACCGCGATCAAAGACTACTTTGGTGATGCCTTTCTCTAGCGATCGCACTGCGATCAACTTACCAACTTGCACCGATGCGTCGCGGTTTGCACCTGACGCTAAACTAGATTTCAAATCTGGTTCTAAAGTCGATGCTGCCACTATGGTTTGATGCTGACTATCATCAATTACCTGGGCATAAATATGCTCATTAGAACGAAATACGGCTAAACGCGGACGTTCTGGAGAGCCAACAACTTTGCCACGAACGCGTCGATGACGACGGTTTTTTGATTCTCTACGAGTAAGTTTCATTTCTACTTCTTACCACCCTTACCAGTCTTACCAGCCTTACGTCTTACCACTTCACCGGCATAACGAATGCCTTTACCTTTGTAAGGTTCAGGTGGACGAACGGCGCGAATTTTTGCAGCTGTGTTGCCTACGATTTCTTTGTCGTAGCCGCTGACAATAACGTTAGTGGTACCTTCGACTGCAAACTGAATTCCATCTGGGGGTTCAATTTGCACTTGATGGCTGTAACCCATATTTAAAACTAGGTTACGTCCTTGAACTTGTGCCCTGTAGCCAACACCTTGAATTTCTAAACGGCGCTGAAAACCTTGGGAAACTCCCTCGACCATGTTGGCAACTAAAGTGCGGCTCAAGCCGTGCAGTTGCTTTGAAGTACGAGTTTCATCCCGACGATTTACCTGTAATATGTCTCCCTCTTGAGAGAGTGAAACATTAGGTGTGAGAGTGCGAGAAAGTTCCCCTTTCGGACCTTTCACCACAATATTCGTACCATTGATCGCCACTTGAACTTTGGCGGGAATAGTAATTGGACGTTTACCAATACGAGACATTACTTTTTGTCCTTTGTTATTTGTCCTTTGCCTTTTGTCCTTTGTCTTTCACTAATGACTAATGACAAATGACTAATGACCAATGACTACCAGACGTAGCAAAGCACTTCGCCACCCAAGTTCTGACGCCGCGCTTCGCGGTCAGTCATAATCCCACTGGATGTAGAAATAATGGCAATGCCAATGCCGCCTAGTACTCTTGGTAATTCTTTTCTGTTGGAATAAACACGCAAGCCTGGCTTACTCACTCGCTTTAAGGCGGTGATTAGAGGCTGACGATTCTTACCTTTGTATTTCAGGGAAATCACTAGGTTGTGCTTTACCCCTTCTTCTGCTTCTTCGATTTCAGCAATAAAGCCTTCCTCCCGTAGCACTTTGGCAATGCTGCGGGTCATTTTTGTAGCTGGCACTTGTGTAGTTTGATGCCGCGCCAGGTTGGCATTGCGGATGCGCGTCAGCATATCTGCAATTGTGTCGTTAGCCGCCATCGTTCCCTCTATAGATGAACTTACTGATCGCGAAAGGGCATTCCTAATTCTTTAAGTAAGGCGCGGCCCTCTTCGTCGTTTGTTGCTGTGGTGATGATGGAAATATCCATACCACGTACTTGATCAACGCTGTCATATTCGACTTCTGGGAAAATTAGCTGTTCTCTCACACCCAGAGTATAGTTACCCCGTCCGTCAAAGCTTTTAGGGCTAACGCCACGGAAATCTCGAATTCTGGGCAGTGATAGGCTAACCAGTCGGTCAAAAAAGGCATACATTCGTTCGGCTCTGAGGGTAACCATGATTCCCACAGGCATCCCTTGACGAATTTTAAAGCCAGCGATCGCCTTTTTTGCCCGTGTCACCACTGGCTTTTGACCTGTTACCAGCGCAATTTCGTTTATGGATGCTTCTAGCGACTTCGCATTTTGAGCTGCTTCACCCAAACCCCGGTTAATAGTAACCTTTACCAACTTCGGTACTTGATGAACGTTGGTATATTGAAACTGATTGATCAGTTTGGGGACGATTGTCTCTTGATATAAGCTTTTGAGTCTTGTTGTCGCCATAGTTTTTTGTCCTGATATCCCTGGGCTTGGTCAGGGAACAAAGTTACGAGTTATGAGTTATGAGTTATGAGTTATGAGTTAAATTTAATTCCTAACTCTTAATTCCTAACTTCTAACTATTTATCCAGAATCTCGCCAGTTTTTTTAAGTTTTCTGACTTTTTTGCCTTCTGAAGTAAAGGTATAACAAACACGACTGGCAACGTTTTGCTTAGTGGAATAAAGCATTACGTTGGAGCTATGAATTGGGAACTCTTGGGTCATAATTCGCCCAGATTCCCCTTCTTGCTGGGGTTTGACGTGCTTAGTTTTAATGTTGACACCTTTGACGATGACTTTACTCAGTTGGGGAAGTGCCTGGATAATTTCACCAACTTTTCCTTTGTCTTTGCCAGCAATCACTTGTACGGTGTCACCAGTTTTGACGTGCATTTTGTGGAATACTTTGGGCGTACCCTGTTTGGTTGCCATTAAAGCACCTCCGGAGCCAGAGAAACAATTTTGGTAAAGTTTTTATCGCGTAGTTCCCGTGCAACTGGGCCAAAAACCCGTGTGCCTCTGGGATTACCGTCTTTGTTGATGATTACAGCAGCGTTATCATCAAAGCGAATACTCATGCCACTGTCACGAGATACAGCTTTGCGAGTGCGGACAATTACTGCTTCCACAACATCAGACTTTTTTACAGCCATGTTGGGTGTAGCATCTTTAACAACGGCGATAATTTTATCACCGATAAAACCATAACGGCGGTTGCCTCCACCTAAGATGCGGATGCACATTAGTTTACGGGCGCCGCTATTATCTGCGACATTCAGGTAAGTCTGGGGTTGAATCACAATTATTCTCCCTTGTGATGTTGTTAGTTTCTAACAACGATGAGGTTTAAGTAGGTTTGACGTTCAAGACTTCTGTGATTTTCCAGCGCTTGGTTTTGCTCAGGGGTCTAGTTTCCTGAATGCGAACGCGATCGCCTACTTTACACTTATTTTCTTCGTCGTGAACTTTATATCTTTGGGTGTTAACCACAATCTTGCCGTACTTGGGGTGAGGAGCGCGGTTTTCTATGGCGACTACCACAGTTTTTTGCATTTTATCGCTCACTACCAAGCCAACTCGTTCTTTAACTGCCATAATCTCCTACTTTTCTTCTTTAGCCAATTGACTTGCTGCCCGTTTGCGTTCTGTCTCTAATGTCAACAATTGGGCTAGGCGATGTCGAGCCTGTCTGAACTGGTGGGGCTTCTCTAATTGTCTTGTTGCTTTTTGCAAGCGCAACTGAAATAGTTGTCTTTTGATCGCAACAATTTCATCAGAGAGCTTCTCGTCACTTAATTCTCTAGCTTCTGAAATCTTGGGAAGAGGCATAAGCTACTCCTGCTCCTGTGGTTGAGAGCGCACAATAAACTTAGTTTTTATAGGCAGTTTAAATGAAGCCAAACGCATAGCTTCACGGGCGATTTCTTCCGAAACCCCACCGATTTCAAACAAAATTCGTCCTGGCTTGACTACAGCTACCCAAAACTCTGGATTACCTTTACCGGAACCCATCCGGGTTTCAGCAGCACGCATGGTTACAGGTTTGTCAGGGAAAATCCGAATCCAGATTTGTCCACCCCGACGAATATAACGAGTCATTGCCCGTCGAGAAGCCTCGATTTGCCGGGAAGTAATCCAAGCTGGTTCTTGTGCTTGGAGTGCAAAATCACCGAAGTTGAGGGTGCTACCACGGCTGGCTAGTCCCTCCATCCGTCCGCGCTGTTGTTTGCGGAATTTAGTTCTTCTAGGGCTTAACATGGTTTGTTACTTGTCATTTGTCATTTGTCTTTTGTCATTTGTCATCTGCCATTTACTAATGACTAATGACTAATGACTAATGACGATTTATCCTTCATTTGAGCGGTCTTCAAATTGCTGGCGACGACGTTGTTGTTGACGACGACGGGGTTCCCGATCGCGATCGCGGGGATCACGTTCGCGATCGCGGCTTGCTGGTGGTAGGGGATCTGGTTCCTGTCCAGGAATAATTTCTCCCTTAAACACCCATACTTTGATACCCAAAATGCCGTAAACAGTTTTTGCGGTGCAATAAGAGTAGTCAATGTCAGCCCGTAAAGTATGTAAAGGTACTCTACCTTCACGAGTCCACTCTGTCCGGGCAATTTCTGCACCGTTGAGGCGACCGCTGACTTGGATTTTAATCCCTTGGACACCAGCGCGTTGGGCACGTTGAATCGATTGCCGCACTACCCGCCGAAAGGATACCCGGCGTTCTAATTGTTGAGCAATGTATTCAGCAATTAGGTAGGCATCAGCATCAACTCGTTGAACTTCAACTACGTTAATGCGAATTTGGCGGTTACTACCCAACAGTCCTTGGAGTCCGGTACGCAAGGATTCGATACCTTGTCCACCACGGCCCACTACTACACCTGGTCTAGCTGTACGTACTTCTAAATCGATTTGGTCGGCTTTGCGCTCAATCCGCACTTCGGAAATTCCGGCGTTGTTTTGAGCCTGCCTACCCAGCTTTTGTTCTATATATTGACGCAGTTTGTAGTCTTCTTGTAAAAGTTCTGGATAACGATCAGGAACAGCAAACCAACGGGATTGATGCTCATGTGTAATACCCAGGCGAAAACCAACTGGATGAATCTTCTGTCCCACGAATGCTTCCTCTAAAATTTCTTACTTTACGCAATTTATTTCGTGTAAAAAAAGCTTATTTTTCTGGGGCAGCTGCTACAGCCACAGTAATATGACACGTCGGTTTGCGAATTTGGTAAGCTCTACCTTGCGCTCTTGGTTGGAACCGCTTCAGCGATGGACCTTGATCGGCATAAGCCTGAGTAATCACTAATTGAGTCCGATCTAACCCAGCGTTGTGTTCGGCATTGGCAGCAGCGCTTCTAAGAACCTTCAATATGGGTTCAGTAGCGCGATAGGGCATGAATTCTAGGATGATTAACGCTTCTCGGTACGATCGCCCCCGAATTTGATCCAGTACCCGACGTACTTTGTAGGCCGAGATGCGGATAAAACGAGCGATCGCTTTTACTTCAGTAGTATTAGTAGCCATAGTTTTCTCCAATTTTGTCATTTGTCATTTGTCATTTGTCACTTGTCTTTAGCTAATGACTAATGACTTCATGACTAATGACTACCTACCTGCTTTCTTGTCACTTTTTCCATGACCCCTGTAGGTGCGTGTCGGGGCAAATTCACCCAACTTGTGTCCTACCATCTGTTCATTTACAAAAACTGGAACGTGTTGGCGTCCGTTGTGAACAGCTATGGTATGACCTACCATTAGAGGCAAAATTGTCGAAGCTCTTGACCAAGTTTTAATAACTTCTTTTCTGTTGTTGTCGTTGAGCTTTTCAATTTTTTTTAGGAGATGATCCGCAACGAAAGGACCTTTTTTTAGAGAACGACCCATAGTTCAATTTTGGATTTAGGATTTAGGAATTAGGAGTGAGGAGTGAGGAGTGAGGAATTAGGAGTTAGATTTTACTCTCAACTTATAACTCTTAACTCATAACTCCTAACTCTTTAAGACTCACGACCACCGCGACCGCGTTTGGAAGACTTACGGCGACGACGGATAATCAATTTGCTGCTCAGTTTCTTGCGATTGCGTGTCTTCGCGCCCAATGTGGGTTTACCCCAAGGTGTAACAGGCCCTGATCTACCGATAGGTGCCCTACCCTCACCACCACCATGTGGGTGATCCACTGGGTTCATGACGCTACCCCTAACCTTAGGACGGCGACCTTTCCAACGATTTCGTCCGGCTTTACCTGCACTCAAGTTTCTCGCATCGGTGTTGCCTACTTGCCCAATGGTGGCGTAGCATTCGCGCCGAATCAAGCGGACTTCTCCTGATGGCAACTTGAGAGTTACATAATTACCTTCTTTTGCTACAACTTGAGCGCTAGCACCAGCAGCACGCACAATTTGACCACCTTTGCCAGGAGTCAGTTCTACGTTGTGAACACCAGTACCCAAGGGAATCCTTGAGAGAGGTAAAGCATTACCATCTTCAAAGGGAGCTTCAGGCCCAGAAATAATTATTGTTCCAACTTTCAATCCGTTGGGATGAAGGATATACCGTTTTTCGCCATCTTGGTAATACAAAAGGGCAATTCGGGCATTGCGGTTAGGATCGTATTCAACTGCTGCGACTTTGGCAGGAATATTATGCTTATCCCTTTTAAAATCGATGATCCGGTAAAGTTGTTTGTGTCCGCCACCCCGGCGACGACTGGTAATCCGCCCAGTATTATTCCGACCTTTGGCGCGATGCTTCGAGGTAGTTAGGGATTTTTCTGGCTCGGTTTTTGTGATCTCCGCAAAGTCAGAAACTGTAACTTGGCGAGTGCTGGGGGTATAAGGGCGATAAGAACGAGTACCCATATTTTTAAGTGCTGAGTGCTGATAGCGTTAGCGGGGTGTTTAGCCCGTGCTGAGTGCTGAGTTTTGAGTTTAGTAACTCTTAACTCCTAACTCATAACTTTGTTAAACTTCTGGGAATAGAACTTGTCTAATCTTGTCTTCATCCCCAGGTGCGACTGTAACAATAGCTCGCTTATATTGAGGCTTATAACCAATAAATTTACCAACGCGCCGCTTTTTACGTGGTGGTAAGTTGGTGTTGACTTTTACAACCTTGACCTGAAACAAGTCTTCGATCGCAGCCTTGATTTCTGGCTTAGATGCCTTTGGAATTACTTCAAAGGTGTACTTATTCTGCTCCATTAAGATGGTCGCTTTCTCGGTGACGATTGGGCGACGTACTAAGTCGGCAAGGTCACGGGGGTCAAAGCTAGGCACTGTAGACCTCCTGGATTTTTTCTAGGGCTGATGCCGTAACTACAATTTTGTCAGCGTGCAGTAAATCAAAAATATTTAGCTGGTCGGCTGCAATTAGTTTTAAATTTTCAATGTTGCGGGCTGACAAATAAACATTATCTGTATCCGCAATTTCAGACAAAATTAACAGGGACTTGCTCTCTGGTACTACTCCCCAACGGGCAAGCGCTGCCACTAAGTCTTTAGTCTTGGGGCGAGATAACTCGCTGCTAAATTCTTCTACTACGATTAAGTCGTCAATGCGGCTTACAAATGCTGTCCGCAGTGCCAAACGTCGCTCTTTGCGGTTCAACTTGAGGTTGAAGTCTCTGGGCTTTGGCCCAAAGATTACACCACCACCACGCCACAGTGGTGAACGAATAGAACCTGCACGAGCGCGACCAGTACCTTTTTGTCGCCAAGGTTTACGGCCACCGCCTCTGACTTCTGAACGAGTTTTTGTACTGGCATTTCCTTGACGAGCATTAGTCAATTGCCGTACTAAGGCGCGGTGCACAATATGAGACGCTGTTTCTTCCTTGGCAACGCGCAACTCGAAGGTCGTCTCGCCGACCTGTTCTCCTTGCCAATTTTTAACTACGCTTTCAACCATCTTTATTATTTGTCCTTTGTCATTGGTCATTTGTCATTTGTCTTTATGCCATTTGTCTTTAGCCAATGACTAATGACTAATGACGTTTGACTAATGACTTTTGACTATCCCACTACTTTTGCAGGCAAAATACTTACTAGAGCGCCCGGTTTACCAGGAATTGCTCCTTTAATAAGTAATAAGTTGCGTTCTGCATCAACTCGCACTATGGTCAGCTTACGGATTGTGATACGTTTGCCACCTAAACGCCCTGCCATCCGCTTACCTGGATAGACACGACCTGGTGTTGTACCAGCACCAATAGAACCGGGCGCTCTGTGGTTTTTGGAACCATGTGACATGGGCCCGCGACCAAAGTTGTTCCGCTTCTGGTTACCCGCAAAGCCGCGACCGATGCTTGTGCCAACTACATCGACAATCTGACCTGCGCTAAAAATATCTGCTTTAATCTCTTGACCTAAAGCATAATCACCAGAACTTTCGGTGTGATATTCATTTAGGTGACGTAATGCTGGGGCAGATGATTTAGCCAAATGACCCAGTAATGGTCTGTTGAGTGACTTGGGTTTAACTTCGCCATAACCAACTTGAATGGCAAAGTAACCGTCGGTTTGTTTTGTTTTAACTTGTGTTACGGTGCATGGCCCTGCTTGAATGACAGTCACAGGAATAGCTACTCCTGCTTCGTCAAATATTTGAGTCATGCCCAGCTTGGTGCCGAGAATACCTACAGACACAGTAACTGGTTCTCCTTTCTACTTGCTGACCTTGGAATTGGACTCTAGAGGACACGCTTTGTACGCATCAGTTTAGGCTGGTTAGCCTGCGAAATTTGGATGGTTTAGTAAACCAGTCCAAATGCTTTCGGACACAACAAACCGTGTCCGTACTGCTTGGTGAATCTGTTTAGCTTCACTCAATAGATCACCAGAACAGCTACAATTCCCTTCCCGTTGGGAAGGAGTAACTTCTGGAATCAATGCAAGGCGCTACAGCTTAAAGCTGTGTGCAGCAATGCTTTCGTCCAAGCAATTGCTCTGGCACTTTCTGGAGGCAGCGCTGTCGGCGGGTTTTCCGATTTTTAGACGCCCATGAGACGGCTTCCCAGAGGCTGGCTACTGCCCTGTTGCAGTTGGACTTAAGCAGTTTTTACCGCCCAGTATCCGTTAACTGAGACTGACGTAATGCCATGAAACCACATTGCTGCTCAGTTTATACTTCCTTAAATACCTTAAACTATTGTTTAAGATTTTGCCTACCTTTGAGAGGCACAGAAGTAAACTTACCCTGGAGCTTAGGATCGGCTTTGGTTGTTCGTCCATAAGCTCCATTGTTGACCTGAAAGCTTTCTTAGTTTACCAGTCTATAGCTCAATCTAAGTTAGATTATCCAATCTAGATTGAGTTATCAGCTTATCATGCTAACACTACCTCAGAATGGCAGTAAGAAGGCAGCCTAAATTGCGTTTTTAGTCACAATCTAATAATATAAATTATTTATTTATGTTTGTCTAGTAATTTATAGAGTTATTTTTGGGGAGTGGGGAAGAAGCAGGGGAGCAGGGGGAGCAGGGGAGGCAGAGGAGACAGAATGTTACGGAGAATAACTATGCCCCATGCCCAAAGAAAATGCTTTTAATCTATCGGTTCAGGGTAAATAATAGAGATATCTAAGTGGGACAAGACGAAAATCTATGGCACTAATTACCACTGGCAACGGTTTAATCCGCGATCTAGAAAAATTTGGCGCTCTTGGGGTGTATGTACCTCTGGAAGGGGGTTATGAAGGTCGATATCAGCGCCGACTACGCGCAGCTGGCTATACTACCCTTCACATTACCGCCAGAGGACTGGGCGACGTAGCTGCGTATCTTACAAGAGTTCATGGAGTCAGACCTCCTCATCTTGGTAAAAAAAGTAATGGTAGTGGTGCGGCAGTAGGTTATGTATACTATTTACCCCCAGTTATCAATTCTCATCTAGAACAGCTACCACCAAAGTCAAAGGGGCTGGTTTTGTGGATTATTGAAGGGCATATTCTTTCCAATCAGGAACTTGAGTATTTAGCGAATTTGCCTCAGCTAGAACCACGAGTGAGAGTAGTGATTGAGAGAGGGGGCGATCGCGCTTTCCGTTGGACTTCTCTCGAAAAAACTCTGTTAGCTAGTTAGTCCTTTGTCATTAGTCATTAGTCATTTGCTGATGACTAATGACTTAATTCAATCAGCATTTCAATAATGCTGAGTCGAAAGCCACAAGATGCAAACAATCGCCGTGAAGCTTCGTTAACAACTGCTGTATCTAGACGAATTTGCTTAACGCCCATTTGATGAAAGCGTTCAATAGTTAACATCACCATCTGCCGCGCAATTCCGTTTTGGCGATATTCCGGCTCAACCCAGATATCGTGAATAAAAGCAAATTCCTGTAACCGATAAATTGGTATTTCTCGCTCAATCGTTGCTACCAGAAAAGCTACAAGTTTCCCTTCATCTTCAGATACTAGAAATATGCTGCGTTCGCTATTTGTCAACCGTGTCAACCATTGTTCATAACGCTGTTCTGGATTCGGCAGAAAACCATACTTAGCGGAATCCCAAGACTCGTGCAAAGCACAAATTTTGGTAACCATTGGTAAAACTGCGGGTACGTCAGCTTTTGTAGCAGGGCGGATCGGCATAAGTTCTGGAATTTGTTGCAGAAACTGTTAAAGCATAGGTTGTAATTAAGGCTTTAATCCTGTTGGTGAGCGAATTTATAAGCACCCCACAGTGAAAGTGCGATCGCAATCATCAGCAAAATCGGTATGCTGTACCAAGGAAACTGGGATAAGGGTAAATGAGCAACTGCACGTAGTCCGATGCTGGCATAGGTTAAGGGTAATAGGTAAACGACGACTTTCAAGGCAGCTGGTAATGTACTAGGGTCAAAGAAGGTTGCCCCTAAGAAAGACATAGGGATAATTATAAAGTTGTTGTAGAGTCCGACTGATTCAAGCGATCGCACACTCAACCCCACAATCACCCCTAACCCAGCAAATACTGAACAATTCAGTATTACCAACAGTAAAAATAGCGGGTTGAGAAAATTCCAGTTTCCAGTCAATAATACCGCGACCAAAATTACGGAACCAGATGTCATCAACCCTCGCACTACTCCCGCCAGCATTTTTCCGATATGCAACGCTAAGGGGTGTATGGGAGTTAACAATAATTCCTCGAAGGTTTTAGTAAATAATCTATCTCCACAAATCGAAAATGTCGTTCCACCAAAGCTAATCGTCATCGACGATAGCGCCACCATCCCCGGTAATATGAATTCTAAATAGTTGTTATAATTACCACTAATCCCTGATCCGGGTTTGATGGAACTACCTAAACCCAAGCCAAAAGCTAAAATATATATCAGTGGGGATATTAAGCCTGATGCAGCAATTTGCACAATTCTAATACGTAAATCTAACCAATCTCCCCAAAAAATAGTCAGACTATCAGCTAGAAGGATTTGAAGTTGCGAAGTTTTGAACTTCTTGCTTGTTGAGAATAACGCTCTTTGAGATGCCACTTGCTTCTAATTAATTATTAAAACTTACTTAAATTTTAATTTACATTGTTTGACATATAGCGTTTCCCATTCAGATGCAGTACAACATTACGTTGCGAGGTGTACGGACGCGGCACTGCCGTGTCCTTACGGTTGTACCTCACGTAAACCAGAACCACCATATTAATTACTAGAGGTAAGCAAAATATCTAAGAAGAATACGAAAAATTTGTCTTGGAAAGTTATAAGCACAGGTTTCCTCCACTCAGACTTTCCGCAAAATTACGAATAAAAAGCTAGATAATCCAAGCATTCTGACTGCATCATTTGTGAAAATTGAATTAAGCCAATCTATGATAAACATCAAAAATATGCTATTATTGGTTAATAAAATATCGAGCTTTAAAGAGAGTTACTTTGTGATTTCCATGTGAAGCACAAAGCCAATAACAGTACCCTAAATTGGCAAATAAATAAAAATACTCACCAATTCTTTAAGATGGAAACAATAACCGATAAGGTTGAAATTCTGTCCATATATCTAGATAAGTTTTTATAGCGGTTCTTGGTTGAGTGGGGTACAAGAACTGCACCCCTAATCCCCTCCCTGCAAGCGAGGAGTTTGCTCTGATGTATCTCATGTGATTATAAAGCGTTATATTTTTATCATTTAAGAACAATACTGCCCTCAAACTTGCAGACAATTACAGTCAAGAATAGGCATACTGAAAGAGGGAGAAAACTTTAGACCACTCCCTGCCAAATCGGCGTGAAGGTGATTAAGCAACAATGAGACGTAAACCCACTGGTAGATCGGCTACTACTTCTAAACCCTCTATTTTTCAATCCCCAATGTTTAACCTCTTCACCATTGCAATTATGGGAGGGGTGTTGATTTTGGGAATTGGGATTGGCATTGCTTTTAGTTCTACAACTACGTTGGCCCCATCAAATGTGGCTTCTCGTGAATTCATTGATACCAAAGCACCAAACCCGGAAATTTGTGTGCAGTATGGAGCCAGCGCAATGGTGATGGACGCTAGACTGTTCGTTACTCTCAACCCTTTTAATGTTTATGTTGCCCAGCCGAGTATGCGTCCTGGATGCGTAATCAGACAAAATAACTGGGCGCTTTTAGAGAACCGTAAGCTGGTGACATCCGATCAGGTAAGAGATTGCAAAAATCGCCTGAATACCTTTGGATTCACAGGTAACTTGGACAGTGGCCAACCTGATATTAGGTGTATATATCAAAATGAAGCTGCTCAAAACTTCTTTACGGCTCAACCAGGAGCAGTTGGAACACCTCAGGAAACTGATAGATTTTAGATTTGGGAATGGGGAATGGGGCATTGGGCATTGGGCATTAGTTATTCTTCTCCTCCTGCTTCCCCTGCTCCCTCATCCCCCCACTCCCCACTATTTATTTTTAGGAAGGGGTTGACCAAACTCTATCACCTGGGGATTGGGAGCATTGCGGATTGTTGGAACTGGGAATTCCGACATACCGAAAGGAGGAATGTTATTCAAGTTACCGGGTTGATTTGGGAAAGACGGAGGGGGAAGAATCAGACTAGGTTGTTGAGAGGATATATTAGGAGTTAGGGGAGGAACAGTGACAAAAGGCTGTCCTGAGTTAGTAGTAATTGTTGAGGGCAGTTCATTGGATGGAGGCGGAACTGTGAGTAAGGGTAGTTGTGGATTAGTAGTGGTTATCGGTGGGTTACTAGGCGGCTTTTGGGGTGTTTGAGGTTGTTTCTTGGGTGAAGGTTGGGACTTTCCTGGTTTCACGGCAGTAGTTTTACCAGAAATAACCGGACGAAACACCCAACGAGTAGAGTTTTTTGGGAAAACGGGTTGCAGTTGTACCTTTTTAGGATTAAAAACAGTTCCTGGTGCTAAGTCTAGGACAATGCGTGTGTCGTTCTCGTTCAATTGAGAAACGCGAATAGTTTTAATTGCTCCAGAATAATTTTGTTGTGTTGTAACTTTGCCCAACTTAGTATTCGGTAAATCTACAACAAGCCGAGAGGGTTCGGTAAGGTAGAAATAACGAGGGGTTGTGCCTGCTGAGAGGGTGATTTCGAGTTGCTGTGTTTTGGGGGAAAAACGCCAATTATCTAGCTTTGCCACTGGTGTAGCAGCAGTAGTGCAAGTTTCGAGGGCGATCGCTGCACAAAAACCTAATAGACTGATGCTAAATAGCTGCTTGCGCCATTGGTAGAATTGCCTAGTCTTTAATCCCTGATTCATTCTTTTTATTTGCTCCATGAAACCCATACAATGCGCTCACATTGCTGTTTAATTCGCCCTTCCAATCCCTACTCTCCAATCCCTAATTCAATTATCTTTTTCGGGCGAAGAATATTACAAAGGATTGATCTGCCAACTTTTCCACATAAATTTAACTGTTGATTTCTGAAGATGCCTGCCAGAGAGTGCTTTTCGTCAGTATCGGCGTTAGCGTTTGCCGATAATACAAAGGTATTTAAGTAAATATCGGATTGTTAAATGTTTAACGTCAGATTATCCGATTTTTCCCAGTTCGGCAAATTATCGGGATGGGGTTATATCATGTCTGCTTGATTAATTATTAAACCCAGAAAACCCCACCCCGCCAAAGCTACGCTTTGTATCCCCTCCCCGCAAGCGAGGAGGGGTATAATAATTGTGGTTAGCATAACTAATTATGTGGGCATAATCTTAGACGATACCAACCGTTAATTGGAGGAGGAACCTTGAGTTGGATGGCTAATTGATGCCCCTACTAGGTGAAAACAAATTGAATATTTGAAGGGTTTGAGGTTTTACAAGCATTCCCCACCGCGAAAACGCCAACGGGGAAAGATAATTCGCATCAAACTTTGTGAACTAATAAAAACTGCTAGCCACACGACGCTATAGTGCAATAAAAAAACTACTAACGGTAGTTCTTCTTTAGGTAAAGGTATTGGTAAAAAGCCAAACAGTTTTATTCCGCAGAATACAAATACTAATTCCCATATACCAGCTAAAAGTTGATAAGCTGCTGGCCAATCCCTGTCCCATCGGAATTTTTGAAGATAGTTATAAAGTACATCCCAACCTAAGCCAAGGATGGCGACATAACCAAGTATCCAAAAATAAACTGAGTTAGTGCTAGAACCAATCAAACCCATTGCAAAAGGCAAAGACACAATTACACCCACCGTCGCAAGTAATAATAATCGAGTTTGCCAACGACCAAATAAAGTTGGTGTCATAAAAGTACTGAATATAAAATAGGGAAAAGATGGATTTAAAAATTCAGCACTATTGTAGTGCTTTTTGTAAGGATGGGAGATAGGAGAATATTAGGTTAGCCCTAAAGACATTAAGATATTTATCTAATTACGATCCCTTAAGGTGGTAATCAAATTTAGAATGGTAAGTTGCGATCGCATCCCAATTGATCACATCTTCTAACAAAGCTTGATAACCTAGTGTATTGGGATGAAGACCATCTTCACTCAAGCGTTTAAGCCGCCAATTTTCACCGCGTTCCATCCATTGCTCAAAAATATCTAAATAGGGAATCTGCCGTTTGGTACAAGCAATTCGAGTTGCTTCTTTGTAGCGGTACTGATCGGCATGATTATAGTAAAAACAATCTAAAAATGGCATCTTGGCTTCATCCACTGGCACCATGCCCACAAATAACACAGGACATAGTTGCTGTGCTAAATCTAGCAGAGAAGCAATTTCTTTTTCAAACAATGTAAAATCTGTGTAACTTCGACCATCGGGACGCGCCAACCGCGCTGAGTCATTCACGCCTACTGATAAAATAATCAAGTCGGGGACACGATTTCGCAGTTCACCCCGGTGGCGGAACTCAACTTCTAGCCGTTGGGCTACTTGTTGCGTGCGATCGCCTCTTACCCCTAAATTATAAAGAACATGACCCGCACTATCTGGCAACATCCACCATCGCCGTAGTTGCTCGATCCAGCCTCCCTTTTCCGGATCGCCGAATCCATAAATTAAGCTGTCCCCCAGCGCGACAATTTTCATTGGCTGAAAGTGATTTGGTGGTACAGACAGCTGCATTGAGGAAGAAGCTAGAAATGTGTGCATTTAAGAACTATATTTTATATCTTTACAAGATTCTATACATTTCTATACCATAGATGCCTATATTTTAAGATCCAAGCATCTATGGTTTTAGTTATTAATATGGTTGCAAAGTTAATATTGTCGAAACCGCAAAGGATACAGAGGAAGAAGGAGCGATCGCACAAATCATTGATACTGATGAGTATGAAGTTGAAGAAGTGCTATGAGATTGGTTAGAGTTCTTACAGCAACCACAAATTGCCCCATAAAACCCTTACAGTCTCTATCACTCCAACTTTCCAAACTAGCTAGGTAGACAGAAAATAAAACTCTCTTAACATTTTCAAAGCCTTTCCGCTAATGGGAAGGCTTTGTGCTTCAAGAATGGAGCTAAGCGGATTCGAACCGCTGACCCCCTCAATGCCATTGAGGTGCGCTACCAACTGCGCTATAACCCCTTAAAATCCATTATACATAATCGCTTAATTGTTACTACCTTGTCAAGCTTTTTTTGGAAACTAAATTTTTAATATTTTCTCTACCACTCAGCATTCACAACGACACTTGTAACAAATAGGTCATACAGTGCCCCATCAAGAAGTAAACTACTAACATGGCAGCAGCAGCCAGAGCAACCAATGTACCAGCCAACATTAAAGAAAATTCTTTACTCTCGTAGGCTCTTTCCATTAAGTGCAGCGACCACGCTACCAAGGCTACATCAAAAAGTAATATAGGAAGCAACATATTTTTTAATATTTGTTAATACTTATAAAATAATATTAACACCCTTTTCAGGAAGTGTAGCTAACCCTAGATAGATGTCATTAAACAGTAAATTGTGGTTTAAGATAATGTTCTTACTGGTACATTGCGATCGCGCAAATAATTTTTGATTTCTGCTACGCTTAATTGTCCGTAATGTAACAGGGATGCGAGTAATGCTGCTTCAGCTTTGCCTTCAGTTAAGGCTGTGTAGATATGTTCACAATTACCTGCACCACCAGAAGCAATGACTGGAATTTCTACAGCATCGGCAATTGCCCGTGTGATCTCGATGTCATACCCGGCTTGGGTTCCATCAGCATCCATACTTGTGACTAGCAGTTCACCGGCCCCCCGTTTTTCAACATCTTGTGCCCAAAGTAGAGCATCTAAGCCTGTATTTTCTCTGCCACCCCGCACATACACATCCCAACCTGGATTCTCCGGGTTATTTCTGCGTCTGGCATCAATAGCAACAACTATGCACTGATTACCAAAGCGATCGCTTGCCCGATTAATCAAGTCTGGATCACGCACCGCCGCAGAATTAATACTAACCTTATCTGCGCCTGCTCGTAACAAAGCTTTAACATTTTCTAAGGATTGGATGCCACCACCCACAGTCAATGGAATAAAGACCTGTTCAGCAGTCCGGTAGACCACATCTAAAATAGTAGCTCGGTCTTCATGAGTAGCTGTAATATCCAGAAATACTAACTCATCAGCACCGGCTTCGTTGTAAACCTTTGCCAGCTCTACCGGATCGCCTGCATCTTGGAGATTTACAAAGTTAACTCCTTTTACAACCCGTCCCGCCTTCACATCTAAGCACGGTAAGATTCTTTTAGATAACATAATAACTTTTGTACTTCTGGGTAATTGACCGGAATTTAAATTTTAAATTGGCGCGGGTATTTCCAAACGAAAATTTTCACGCGCATGGGGCATTGGGATTAGGAAAGAGGTGACAGGGTAAAGGTTATAGAGAATAATCTGTACCCTGTCACCTGTAACCTATTCCCTTCTTTACTCCCCACTCCCCACTCCCCACTCCCTAGTCCCTTAAAAGTAGATAGCTGAATTATGGCGATAATCTCCTCGAAAAAACAGCCTCCAGAACCCAACGGAGAACCAAAGCAGCGTCGAGAGTCGGCGAGGACACCTTCTACAGAAAATATTTTGCAGCCTGAAGCTGCTATTGATGAACAAGAACAGCAGGAAGAGGGTATTCGACCGCACCGATTTGCTGATTACATTGGGCAAAAAGATTTAAAGGATGTGCTAGATATTGCCATCAAAGCAGCCAAGTCTCGTGGTGAGGTGTTGGATCACTTGCTGCTGTATGGGCCGCCGGGATTGGGCAAAACTACAATGGCAATGATTTTAGCATCGGAAATGGGGGTAAATTACAAAATTACCAGTGCGCCAGCCCTAGAACGTCCACGGGATATTGTTGGGCTACTGGTGAACATGAAACCAGGAGATATTTTATTTGTGGATGAAATTCATCGCCTCTCACGGATGACAGAGGAAATTCTCTATCCAGCGATGGAAGATTATCGCTTAGATATTACTATTGGTAAGGGTTCTAGCGCTCGGATTAGAAGTTTGCCTCTGTCAAAGTTTACCTTAGTGGGTGCTACAACCCGTGTCGGTGCTTTAACTTCACCACTGCGCGATCGCTTCGGTTTGATTCAAAAACTCCGATTTTACGAAGTAGACGAACTGACTCAAATTGTATTGCGAACCGCTCAATTACTCAAAACCCCTATTACAGAAGATGGTGCCACAGAAATTGCCCGTCGTTCACGCGGAACGCCACGAATTGCTAATAGATTACTTAAGCGAGTCCGTGATTATGCGGAAGTAAAGTTGTCTGGAGAGATTAATGAAAGCATTGCATCTGAGGCATTGCAACTATTCCAAGTAGATCCATGCGGTTTAGATTGGACAGACCGTCAGATGCTAAGTGTGTTAATTGAACAATTTAATGGTGGGCCAGTAGGGTTAGAAACAATGGCAGCAGCGACGGGTGAAGATACCCAAACAATTGAAGAGGTATATGAACCTTACCTCATGCAGATTGGGTATTTAACTCGGACTCATCGTGGAAGAATGGCGACAAAGGCTGCATATAAGCATTTAGGATTCACGCCGCCTAATGAACAATTGTCATTATTGTAATTATGAAGAGTGGGGAGTAGGGAGTGGGGAATGGTTAATGGGCATTGGGTATGGTTATTGGCCTTGTTCCCCTTATCTCCCCGTCTTCCCCCACTCCCTACTCCCTATTCCCTACTCCCCATCTTCAAGATAGACACAGGTAAACCTAGATGATTAAGTTGATTGGTATTTTTCTCAGTTTGTTACTTGTGTTTAGCTGGGGTACTCCAGTCATGGCACAATCTCAACCGCCCATTACTGAAGAACAGTTAAAACAAGGCGATGAGTGGGCAAATCAAGCGTTTACAGCGACGAATCAAGGTGATTTTGCGACGGCTGAAACTTACTGGACAAAGATTATTGAGCAATTTCCCACTAATGCAGGGGCGTGGAGTAACCGGGGAAATTCACGGGTGAGTCAGAACAAATTACAAGAGGCGCTGGCAGATTATAACAAAGCTATAGAACTAGCACCGAATGTCACCGATCCATATTTAAATCGGGGTGCGGCGTTGGAAGGGTTAGGAAAATGGGACGATGCGATCGCAGATTACAATCATGTCTTAGAACTCGATCCTAACGATGCGATGGCGTATAACAATCGGGGAAATGCCAAAACAGGTTTAGGAAAATGGGAAGATGCGATCGCAGACTACAAAAAATCTAACGAGATAGCCCCAAATTTTGCCTTCGCCCGTGCTAACTATGCTCTTGCTCTCTACGAAACTGGTCAAAAAGAGCAAGCAATCCGCGAAATGCGAAATATTGCCCGTAAATACTCCAAGTTTGCTGATGTTCGTGCCGCCCTTACAGCTGCATATTGGGTAAATGGAGAACAAGGTGAAGCCGAAAGCAACTGGGTAGCAGCTTATGGACTTGATAGCCGCTATAAAGATATCGACTGGGTAAAAAATATTCGCCGTTGGCCTCCCAGCCTAGTTACAGCTTTGGATAAATTCTTGAAAATCCAGTAATTAACAGGTAAATAAAAGGGGAAGCGAAGCGATCGCTCCCACCTGATTCTGATACTTTTTACACTAAGTTAGTCTCAAGAACTCGCTGATTTTGCTGAGGCTTTCCAGTTACCACCATTGGTACACCACCGCCTGGTGCTAATAGGAAGCTTTTGCGAACTGGCAGTACTGGCTGTGTATCAGCTAGTTTCATTTGCCAATCAGATAGTATAGTTGCCAATACTAGTTTCATTTCAAACAGGGCAAATGCCATGCCAATACAGCGACGATTACCACCACCAAAGGGCAAATATTCAGATGGAGTAAATTGGCGTTCTAGAAAACGATCCGGCTGAAACTGCTTTGAATTGGGGTATAAATCTTCTCGATGATGGCTCAAATAAATACAAGGAACTAATATAGTACCAGAGTCAAATTTGTAGCCTGCAATTTCTAGAGGTGATTTGACCAATCGATTTAATCCCAACATCGCCACCGGATACAGACGCATTGTTTCTGAACAAACCGCATTCAAATAGGGTAATCGGAAAATAGCGTTTGGGTCTTTGTTATCACCCAGGCTATCCAGTTCTTGCAACAGTTTTTCACGGACTTCAGGCTGATGATGAATCCAGTACAGCGCCCATGCCAAAGAACTAGCCGTAGTTTCATGACCTGCAACCAACAAAGTCATCAATTCATCACGTAATTCTAAGTCTGTCATCGGCTCACCTGCTTCATCACGAGCCGCCATCATTAAAGACAGAATATCACTTCGAGACTCGTCAGCAAGCGATCGCCTCTCTTGTATTTCAGCATAGATGAGATCATCCATTTCCTGCCGCAAACGTAGATAACTTCCCCAAGGACTGCGAGGCCCTAAATCCTGCCGTAATAATGGGAACAAGAGGAATATTGCCCGCAAAATAGGTCTTTTTGGATTCAGGATAGCAATCAGGATTTCTTTGAGTTTTTCATAACGAAGTCCCTCCTTTAGACCAAATACAGCCTTCAAAATCACTTGAAAGGAGATTTCTTGCATGGATGACAAGACTGTAAAGGTTTCCCCCACTGGCCACTCACTAGTTACTTGCTTGGCGATCTCACTAATTAAATCACCATAAGCCTGCATTCTTTCCCCATGTAAAGGAGGTGTCAGCAGTTTACGCTGGCGCTGGTGAGGTTTTCCTTCTAAGGATAGTAAAGAATTTGGCCCCAATAAAGGCGTTCCTGAACCTGCTGCTGCACCAGAATCTAACTGTTTGGGATCTGTGGTAAAAATCTGCTGAATCGCCTGGGGATTACTAATGAATACTTGCGGAGTAAAAACAGGGCCAATCCGAATAGTGAAGATATCACCATAGCGTTTAGCACAGTCTTCCATGTATTCTAAGGGATTAGTTAGCCACTGATACGTCTGTACCCAAGGGTGAGTTTGAGGACCGTTAGGCAGTTTAAGCGCAGACATTTTTATTAATCTCCCAATGATTAAAGCAAGATTGTTATCAGCCAGTCATGCACCCCTAGCTTGATTAATCTTAGACCACAGATCAAGCAAATGAACTTACCAATTCTTGAATCTGCTTCGGAGTCAATTCTTGCACATTACGCAAAACTACTACTGCTCCTGCTGCTATTAGTGTCTCACTGTATGCATCACTACGCGCTGCTGTTTCCTGCACATGGGGTGGTAAAACGCCTACACCAAGCCAAGTGCAAGAAGAATCTAGACCCCGTGCTTTCTCAACGGTATACATATCTGCTACCGTATCTCCTACGTATACGATCGCTAATTTTTGCTCAATTCCATTATCTAACTCACGAACTGTAGCGAAAAGTCCAGTGGGGTCAGGTTTACCTGGTGCATCTTCCATCGCAATCACCACCGGAGATTCCAAACCCAGGCGTTTTTCTAATACATAGTTGGCGGAAGCACGAGTTGCACCGCTAAAAAATCCCCACGCAATCCCGGCTTGGGTAAGTTGTTCTAAATAGCTAGGTTGTAATAATAAGGGTTCATTACAGATATACCCTGTAAAATTATTTGGATCTGAGCCTCGGTAACGCGATTGAAAAAAAGCAACGATCGCACTGTAATCTAGTTGCAGTTGTTCTCGGCTCTGTCCTTGGGTTTCAAAGTAGCGGTAAATTAATTCCTCTGATGCTTCCCAATCGTTATTCCACACACCTTCAGACTTGAGTTGGTCAATATCTAGTGGGGTTGGACGATATGCTTGGGTGGTAAAATATTCTACGGTATCTGCGATCGCCCGACGATAGGAACCGCTAACATCGCGCACAACGCCATCAATATCAAAAACAATGATCGCTTTTGCAGAAGTTGGTTGAGTCATGAGGTAAGAAGCAAAAGAGTTTTACATCATCATAAAACGTGAGATTATGACTCAGGTAAAAATCTTGCTCATACAAATCTGAACCAGATGTGGTGGTTTGAGATTAGGGCAGTTGGGCAGTCATAAGCATTTGTAGTTAGCGCCGACTACACCTTATGCTAGTCCAATCCAATCACTGTTTGGTCATTTGATAGGGTATTGCGTTAAAATAAGCGATCGCTATCCTAGTTCAGTAATGCCCGGAGATTCCCGGAGGTGTGATTGACAAAGTTTATTTTGAAAATTCTGTGGTTAGACGAAAACGTTGCTCTAGCAGTCGATCAAATTGTCGGCAAAGGCACAAGTCCCTTGACTAAGTACTTCTTTTGGCCCAGAAATGATGCCTGGGAAGAGTTAAAAAAAGAATTAGAGTCCAAACATTGGATTACTGACGTGGATCGTGTCGAGTTGCTTAATAAAGCAACAGAAGTGATTAACTACTGGCAAGAGGAAGGCAGAAACCGTCCAATGGCAGAAGCTCAATTGAAATTTCCAGAAGTTGCCTTCACAGGTAGCGCCTGATATTACAAAATTAGCTATTGTGCTGTTCTACAAGCTGCCACAGTTTGATAGTCTTGTCCCGGCTGCCACTTGCAATTAATTGTGTAACTTTGCTCACAGCAACAGCAGATACTGAGTCTACATGACCAGAGAGAGTAACAATCTCTTCTGCTGTGCTTACCCTCCAAAGTTTAACTGTTTTGTCCCAACTTGCACTCAGGAGCGTTTTGCCATCGGCGGTGAAAGCCACAGCCACCACAGACCAGGAATGGCCTACAAGTGTGCTAATTAGCTGACCAGTGTTTACCTCCCACAATTTAATAGTGTTATCATCACTACCCGTCGCCAAAATTTTCCCATTAGGACTAAAAGCGACTGTCAAAACCGCCCATGCATGACCCAAAAGGGTGCCTAACAAGCTACAGCATGGGCGGTTTTCAATAGGAGGCAAGGGGGAAGCGAGCAAAAGGAAAGCGGGAATGTCCTCCGCCCCTTGTGAGTGGTCTTTTAACTCAGCACTATTCATATCCCCCTGCTTCCTGCTTGCTGCTTTTCTGCCTCTTTCTAATGCAGGTATCTGCCACAAACGAATTGTTCTGTTATGACTAGCGCTGGCTAAAAGCTTTCCTTGGGGACTAAATACTACTGAATTTACCGACGAAATCCCCTTTTTTTGTAATTAGGGATCTACGAATGATATTTTGGGGTTTAATATCGCGGTGGATGATGTTGCGATCGCTAATAAATTGAAAAACTGGCAACAAATCTTCTAACAGTTGCCAAATCTGAGTTTTATAGAATCCCTTTTTACCAATCTGCTTGATTAAACGATAACGTTGTAAAAGTAAAATTCCCCTACCTACAAGGTGGGCAAGTTCTTCTTCATAAATACTTTGTAGGTTGGACATTGCCCAACCTACAAACTTGAAATAGAAAGTTAAATTAGACCAAACCACCAGCCGCTTGAAACCGAGCGCGGGCGCGTTTGAAGGCTTGAGTTGCCTGGATTTGGGCTTGGCGATCCTCTGCTGACACTTGACTTAGACGCGCTTCTGCTTGGTTGTAAGCAGTACGGGCTTCATCAAGGTTAATTTTGTCGCCACGTTCAGCGCCATTAACCAGAATTGTCACTTCATTTTCTTCGACTTCGGCAAAGCCGCCCAAAAGAGCGATCGCTTCCCAATTCTGATTTTTCGCGCCGCGAACTCGCATTACACCAGTATCTAGAGCGGTCAAAAGTGGTGCGTGTCCAGTTAAGATACCTAGTTGACCAGTGGTGCTAGGCAAAACTACTTCTTCAGCTGGGGCATCCCAGACTGTTTTATCTGGGGAAATTACACGAACGGTTAATGTCATTTGTCTTTTGTCCTTTGTCCTGTGTCTTTTGCAATTTGCCATTAGCCATTAGCAGTTGAACTAATGACTAATGACTAATGACTAATGACTAACCTTTGATTTTTTCAGCTTTAGCGATCGCTTCGTTAATATCGCCAACCAAATAGAAAGCCTGTTCTGGCAGAGCATCCAACTCACCAGACAGAATTTTTTGGAAGCCTTTGATGGTATCTTCCAACTTCACATACTTACCAGGAGAACCGGTAAATACTTCTGCTACAAAGAACGGCTGAGACAAGAAGCGCTCAACTTTCCGCGCCCGCGCCACGATTAGACGGTCTTCTTCAGACAATTCATCCAAACCGAGAATGGCGATAATGTCTTGGAGTTCTTTATAACGTTGCAGAGTTGATTGCACCGCACGGGCAGTATTGTAGTGTTCTTCACCTACAATATTTGGTTGAAGCATGGTGGAAGTGGAACCAAGGGGGTCAACTGCGGGATAAATTCCCTTAGCTGCCAAACCGCGAGACAGTACTGTGGTTCCGTCCAAGTGGGCGAAGGTGGTAGCAGGTGCGGGGTCGGTGAGGTCATCCGCAGGTACGTACACTGCCTGAATGGAGGTAATGGAACCCTCTGTTGTCGAGGTAATCCGCTCTTGCAGTTCACCTACGTCGGTTCCCAATGTGGGCTGATATCCTACCGCAGAAGGCATCCGTCCCAATAGCGCGGATACTTCAGAACCTGCTTGCACAAACCGGAAGATGTTGTCAATAAACAGCAACACATCCTGCTTGTTCACATCCCGGAAGTACTCTGCTACTGTTAATCCCGAAAGACCAACCCGCATTCTAGCTCCGGGTGGTTCGTTCATTTGACCGTAAACTAGAGCAATTTTTGATTCGTTGAGGTTCTCGTTATTGATAACCCCAGATTCAATCATTTCGTTGTAGAGGTCATTGCCTTCACGGGTGCGTTCACCCACGCCAGCAAATACGGATACTCCACCATGCTGGGTAGCAATGTTGTTGATCAATTCCATCATGATCACGGTTTTACCAACACCAGCACCGCCGAATAGACCAATCTTACCGCCGCGTCGATAGGGAGTCAGAAGGTCAACAACTTTAATCCCAGTCTCGAACACGGAAGGTTTGGTTTCCAGGTCGGTGAATTTGGGAGCAGAGCGGTGGATGGGTAAACTTGCCTCAGCATTTACTGGGCCCCTGTTATCCACAGGTTCGCCAAGGACGTTGAAAATCCTGCCCAAAGTGGCTTTACCAACTGGCACGGTAATGGGAGCGCCTGTATCGGTGACTTCAAAACCGCGCACTAAGCCTTCAGTGGAACTCATCGCAACAGTCCGCACTTGGTTGTCGCCCAGCAGTTGCTGTACTTCAACAGTGATGTTGATTTCCTGTCCACTTTCGTTGGTGCCAACGATTTTCAAAGCGTTGTAGATTTGTGGCAATTTCCCGCCGGGAAATTTAACGTCTACAACTGGGCCAATGATTTGGGTAATGTAGCCAATGTTTGTTTTTTCTGCGGTTGTGACCATGCTGCGCCTAATGATTGAAGCTATATTTCAGATCCGGTCGGAGAAGACATAAAATTAAGGAATGTCACCTTTCAGATTAGCACTGAACGACCCTACTCTACGCCATAAATTGATCCTTAAGACTGGGGCTTAGGGAGCAAAATTAAGGTAAGTTTTAGCATAGGGAGTGGAGAAGACTGAAAATCAATACTGCTGTTGCTGTGTTAGGATGTTGCAGACGCGGCAGTGTTTAAAGTCAGTTAGGAATAATTTTAGGCTTTATATCATGTCAGCATCATTTAGTTATGCTAATCACACTCATTACGCCTCATACGCAAGTTGCTCCTGAGGCACGCCTGTGGTGGACAGGTTTTCCAGTATCCAGCAAGTAGTGTTGTTTCCGTATTGGCTCCCCTTAATTCCCTAAGAGCAAGCTTTTAGAAGAGTATTATGTTGGCAATGGGAGGCGATCGCCTGATAGTTTTTTCTACAAAACAATGAATCCTAATAGGTTTGGGAACCCACACCATCAAGGTCAGTCAAATCTATGTAATAAATGTCAATAGTGCATAGATATCTATGTTTAGGTAGGATTTTGAAGGAACCCTTTATGACTTCTGAAGATAGTGATCTAAAACTTCGTTTCAGTACTAAAGTTATCTATCGATTTCTTGGGGGTGCGGCGCTTGGTGCTTTTGTGGTAATCATTCCTATCTCCTATGGGTCATCCATAGATTTGAACTTAGTTCAAGTAGGCATTGCATCGTTGCTGATTATATCCTGTGGGCTACTAGCAAGCGTTTGGGGTGAAAAATTTATTGACGCGGTGATGCAGGTATTAAATTCCTCTGCTCTTTAAGCCTTGCTACTTAACATGCTCGAGAAAAAGACTATCATAAAACCGGGAGGATTCTAATGGAGAAGTTTGTAAGTAGCTTGATCACGGTTGAAAAATCTATTCAGATAGTTACTTTAGTTGGGGTAGTTATTTTCTTAGGATACTTGGGATTTACAAGCTATCAAACTAATCGAACACCTTCTGTTCCATCCATTTCACCAACAATACAGAAATAAAAACGGCTTGCTTTTGTTTTGTTGAGACATTGGCAGTATTCAAATCTAGGGGTCAAATATTTGACCAGAAAATTTGTTTTAAATACCTTCATAAAAAAATTAAATAATTAATAGATAAAAAAGATTTAATTCTTGCCTAGTTTATAGAACCTAGCTATGCAGAAATCTACCGCTTTGTCAAAAGACATTATGTAAAATATTACAAGCTATGAAAATTAGCGAATGGATACATGAAAAGTACTAACCTTTTGCAAGATGTCTATTAGCCCAAAAGTTAGATAAACTTTATAAAAATAGGTATAGGAAACTGTTTTTAGTTCATCCAAGCCGCGATGGGTGCTTTGAATCTAATTGCGTCTTCATCCTCACACTTCCACCGAGCAAAACCTTATGAATTTCTCGTCGGCGCGACAATACTTTTACCAGGAGATTCAACAGTCTGACGAGGACATTGATTTAGCAAAGGCGGCTTTGTATATTGCACAAGAAGAATATCCCAAGCTAGATGCAGAGGAATATCTCAACGCTCTTGACACAATGGCATCAGAGCTTCAAGAACGCCTACCTGATTCACGATATCCTTTGCGGATAGTTCAAAGTATTAATCAATATCTGTACAAAGATTTAAAGTTTTCTGGTAATAAAATTGACTATTATGATCCTCGCAACAGCTTTTTCAATGATGTAATTGACCGACGGCTGGGGATTCCTATTAGCTTGGCGTTAGTTTACTTGGAGGTTGCCAAACGGATTGATTTTCCAATGGTGGGCGTGGGGATGCCAGGACATTTCCTAATCCGCCCGGATATTGAAGATATAGAGATTTTTGTCGATGCTTTCAATGGTGGTGAAATAATATTTACCCAAGATTGCGAAGAACGCCTGTCTCAGCTTTATCAGCAACCTGTAACGCTACAACCAGAATTTTTAGCTGTAGTCAGTAATCGGCAATTTTTAGCACGGATGCTGACAAATTTAAAATTTATTTACCTCAAACAGCAAGAGTTAGAAAAGACGCTGGCAGCAGTTGAACGAATTTTGTTGCTGTTTCCTGATTTAACTTTAGAATTACGCGATCGCGGTTTGATCTCTTATCAACTTGGTTACTATCCCCAAGCCATAGACGACTTTCAAAAATATTTAGCAAAAGTTCCTGATGCCGACGATGCATCTGTAATTCGGCGGCTACTTACTGAATTGGGTAAGGATAGGTAGGGAGTAAGGGGAGCAGGGGGAGCAGGGGGAGCAAGAAGAACCAATGCCCAATTACGAATTACAAATTTTCTGCAACTCGTTTGAGGCGACGCAGTTGGGCTTGCATATCTTCTTGTGTCCAAGATGCGGCAAAGGTGTTAAAACCCCAACTAACTAAAGGGTTAGGGATATCGTACTCAAAACGGTTGAGTAGGAGCGTTCCCTTTTCTGTGGGTTGACATTCCCAGCGATCGCGCCCTTGAAAAAATCCCTCAAATCCCCAGATTATCAAACCCGGTTGTCGTTCTACAACTACGCTGTTCAACGTGGGTTTTAGTAGAGGAATTTGAATAATAAAACGACTTTGGCTGCCTACATCGGTACTCCAAGTGTCGCCCACAGGTTCGCAACGGAGGACGGGATTCAGCCAACGGTGCATCAAGGCTAGATCAGTAATACAGCACTCCACTACCGTAGCTGTAGCATTAATTTGAATCGATTGTTCCAAAACTTGGGACATTCTACATTTTTTATGCTGTTGCTGCACTTAGAATAACCCAAAATCAAGCACTTTCAGCAGATTAGTTGGGCATGGGGTATCTGGCAACAAAAAAGGGTAAATAACAAACAAAATGAGTTTACGGGTAATTTGCTGGTAAATTGATAGGCAAAATACTAGTAAACTTACTGGGGCGCAAAATTATTCAAATCTAAGCACCTCATAAGTATGCCAGTGTTTTTGACGAAACACTTAAAACCTTAATACCGGAAAACCATGAACACAACTTGGCAGGGAATAACCCAGTTGATAGATATTGGTTTATCGATGAGGGGACAGCAATTTTTGGCACAATCGCCCAGCTTGCAACAGGTTCAACCAGCAGTGAACCAAGGAATCGCTGATGTGCAAAGTATTGTTCAACAGTTGATTTTGTTTACACCCCGTCTGCTAGGGGCAGTAGCAATTTTGTTAGTAGGTTGGCTAATTGCAGCGATCGCAGCAGCAGTGACGCGAGGAATCCTTAATCGCACAAACATTGATAACCGTATTGCCGCAGGGATAACAGGCCGTCAAGATGTTCCCCAAGTGGAGAAATTTATCTCCAGCATAGTCTTTTGGAGCATTCTTTTGTTGACGGCAGTAGCTGTTTTACAGACATTGGATCTGGAGATAGCATCTCGGCCCCTTAATAATTTTCTCAATCAACTTATTGGCTTTTTGCCGAAGTTGGTTGGTGCTGGAATTATTTTGCTAACCGCTTGGTTCTTGGCGACCATTGTGAAGATTATCACTATTCGTTCATTACAGGCATTTAACTTGGATGAGCGTTTGAATCCAGAACCAGCAGACAGCGCACCCAGCCTTAATCAATTGTCTCTGAGTGAAACAATTGGCAATGCTCTGTATTGGTTTATATTTTTATTGTTCCTTGCCCCAGTTTTGGATACTCTCGAACTAAGGCAGGCTCTACAACCAGTACAAGCTCTAATTACAGAAATTCTGCTAATTCTGCCGAACATTTTAGCAGCGATATTAATTGCTGTCGTTGGCTGGTTCATAGCTAATGTGGTGCGGCGGATTGTGACGAACTTGCTGGCGACAACTGGTATTGACCATTTAGGTAGTCGGTTGGGATTATCTTCCACTGCGGGGGTGCAACCTCTATCGAGTATTATCGGCACGATTGTCTATGTTTTGATTTTGATTCCTGTAGCGATCGCAGCCCTCAATGCCTTGCAAATTAATGCGATATCTGTGCCGGCGATCGCAATGCTGCAACAAATTCTCAACGCGCTACCTGCCATCTTTACAGCCGTTGCAATTTGGATTGTTGCCTATTTCGTGGGGCGCTTTGTCGGGGATCTAGTTACAAGTATCCTCACCAATTTAGGCTTTAATAACATTTTCACTATATTGGGTCTGAGAAGACCCAGTAGACGAATCGAAATTTCAACAGAACCAACAGTTGAACCTACTCCAACCCGCACTCCATCGGAAATTGCAGGCATTGTTGCTTTAGTGGGTATCATGCTGTTTGCAACAGTGGCGGCGGTAAATATCCTGAATATTCCAGCCCTGACAGCATTAGTATCTGGTATCGTGGTTATATTCGGGCGGATTTTAGCGGGATTGATAATATTTGCTATTGGCTTATTCCTGGCAAATCTGGCTTTTAACATTATTACCAGTTCCGGCGATCGCCAGGCACAAATTTTAGGTCAAGTAGCGCGGATTTCCATCATTGTTTTAGTCTCTGCAATGGCGCTGCAACAGATTGGAGTTGCCAGTGATATTGTGAATTTAGCCTTTGGACTTTTACTAGGTGCGATCGCAGTTGCTATTGCCCTAGCCTTTGGCCTTGGAGGGCGCGATATTGCCCGTGAGCAAGTTCAAGAATGGTTAAACTCTTTCAAAGGTAGAAATTAAAAGTTGATGAAAGTGCAGCCGTAAGCATCAGTAGTGGAGAAAATCTATCAGCAATTTTGCCTAAAAGGTTGAAAGTTATAGTTTAGAAGCTCGGAATTTGAGCGTAGGGCTTGAAATTTCAAATTCTAAAGCTCAAGTTCCGAGTTCAGAGATTAAAAAAAATGTGCCCAAATCAAGCTGTGGCGCGCAATAGCCCGTTGCAGACATCGCCTCTAAAATAATCAAATCAGGCACACATAGATGGCAGAATATGACAACCTTTCTAAAATACTTGTAGAAAAATATCCTCGTGATTTTATCCGTTGGTTATTAAATCAAGAACCGCGAACAATTGAAATCTTAAAAACCGAATTGAGCATCGAACCGATACGTGCTGATTCAGTGACATTTTTACAAACAGAGAATCGGATCTTACATTTAGAATTCCAAACCACAGTCAAATCCCAAAAACCAATTTCTCTGCGGATGCTAGATTACTATGTCCGATTGACACGGAAATATCAAGTTCCTGTTACGCAAATAGTGATTTTCTTGCAAGAAACAAGTGACGAAATCGCTTTTACCGAAGAATATGTCAGTGAAGTCACAACCCACCGTTATCGAGTTATCCGAATGTGGGAGCAAGATTCGGCAATATTTCTTGGCAATGTGGCGTTATTACCTTTAGCACCATTAACGCAAACAGATTCAGCTCAAGTATTGTTATCGTAGGTTACCGAAGAAATTGCTAAAATTCTAGATATCGAGACTAGACAAAATACTGCTGCTTACACGGAGATTTTAGCAGGGTTGAAGTTTGAGAAAGATTTTATTCGTCAATTATTGCGGGAAGATATTATGCAAGAATCAGTAATTTATCAGGATATTTTGCAGAAGGGAGAACAAAAAGAAGCTTTACGCTTTTTAAATCGTCAGTTAAATCGGCGGTTTGGAGAAATCGATTCATCAATATTTGAGAGAATTCGAGTTTTATCTACTGAACAATTGGAACAATTAGGAGAAGAATTTTTAGATTTTTCAAATGTATCTGATTTAGTTGCTTGGCTTGAAAAAAATACAAGCATTTGAAGTAATTCGTAATTACAAATTATTTAAAGCAAGCTTACATACAACGTCTCTGAACATGAAAAATAAGTGGTGTGGGTTTGGAGGATTTTCTAGGGATTAACATGGCTAACCTAACCTGATTAACTCCACGTCTATGCATCACTTTCTGAGTTTTACCTTGTACAGCAATTCATCTTTAATACGGTTGAGAATTGAAGTCTCATCCAGGTTTGCCAAAATCCGATTAATCACTGCTTTCGGTCCATCAGGCCCCCAAGTCGCGCCATTGGCTAAATAAACTTTGGTAACTTGTCCAATACCGTAAGAAGAAACACCAGCTACCCCTGCTTGTGTGATTGCCACTGATATATAAGGGCCAAGGGCAACACCTGCGGTAGCTGTTGCAGAGATACCAAGTACAGTTTTTAATCCACTCAAGCCTAAATTTGCTAACAATTCACTTGCACCGATTCCGCCCATGCTGAGGGCGATTTTTTGTAACAGTTGTACGGCCCCGGCTTCAGTCATAGAGAAGCCATAGAGTTTAGATAAACCCAAAATCAGAGCAATATCAATTACCACACTACTCAAAATATCTACCACAGTTACGGGATTAAGTGCGATCGCTAATGCCTTGGTCATCACAGCCTTCCAAATCAACTGATCGGCATTCTGTTCCCGAATCATCAGTTTTCGCTCTACCAAATGCTCATTTACAACATCGGCATAAAGCATAGTATTAAGAGCAACTAAGGCTTTACCCTCACGATGCAGAATCTCCAAGATTTTTAGCTTCAGTTCCTCGACTTGGGCATTACCTGTACGCAACTGTATGCCCCTAGTACCATCAGGACGACGAATTGCGGTCTTTACCAATGGCGATGCCGCAGCCATAACAATTTCTAGAGGGGTGAGTAATTCCCGCACCCTTTCATCGCGAATTTTGTGATAAATTGCCATCCGGTCTGCTTCTGGATACTGGTCTACTTTGTTAAATACCAGGATGATCGGTTTACCTGCTTCCCGCAACTGAGAAAGAGCGGCGTGTTCTAGCTTTGTCATATCGCCAGATATCACAAACAGAATCAAATCCGCTTGTTTTGCAATCTGTTCAGCTAACGCAGCACGGGTTGCACCATCTACCTCGTCTAACCCAGGAGTGTCAATTAATTCCACCTGAGATTGACCTACGCCAGGAAGAGTAACTCGCAAAGCACGTTCAGTTTCTCCAATCGCTTCCTCACTAATACTCCAATTAACTCTTTGTGCAGCACGAGTGACACCATGCAGCGGCCCAGTTTCAAATACTGTTTGCCCAACCAAAGAATTGAGTAGAGAAGACTTACCACGTCCCACCATACCAAAAGCCGCAATCTGCACCACCATGCGGTCTAACTTCCCCAGCATGGTTTCCAAATCAGCAATTTCCGTCTCCAATCCGGTTTTTTCTTGGGGGGTGAGGTCGAGATTGGTAACCAAGTTTCGCAGCGCCGTTTGTGCTTGTTTATAATTCAATTCCGTCTGAATATCTTCAAAACTGAAAATGGCACTATCCAGTTCTTCCTCCCAGCTAAGAGAATTTGCGTCAGTGTTGGCGGAATCGCTTTGATGAGGTTCAGGTACGGGCAATGTCGAAGTCATATTAATTTTAGATTTTAGTTTTTAGATTTTAGATACACCTCATTTACTATCCTAGTTATTTTTACAAGCGGTTTGGCGAGATAACGACGCAGACAAAGGGAATAAGTATGTCCCATGCCCAATGCCCAATACCCAATTCATAGACTAATGACTAACAAAAAGTCATAAACTGAAAAATGCATCTAAATAAATCGTTAGGATCTTGACTAAATTACCTGTGCGGAAAATCGTTATTGCCGGCAACTGGAAAATGTACAAAACCCAGGCAGAAACCCAAGAGTTTCTCCGAGGATTTCTGCCCCACTTAGAGGAAACCCCCCAAGGGCGAGAAGTGATATTGTGCCCTCCTTTCACTGATTTAAGTGTTTTGTCCAAGACTTTGCACGGTAGCCTCATCCAACTGGGGGCACAAAATATCCATTGGGAAGAATATGGAGCCTATACAGGTGAGATTTCTGGGCCAATGCTGACAGAAAGTGGTGTGCGCTTTGTAATTGTCGGTCATAGCGAACGACGACAATACTTTGGTGAAACGGACGCAACCGTTAATCTGCGCCTCCGAACTGCTCAAAGGTTTGGTTTGACCCCAATTCTCTGTGTTGGCGAAAGTAAACAACAACGAGATGCGGGAGAAACTGAATCACTGATTGCTCTCCAACTCGACAAAGGCTTACTAGATATTGATCAAAGTAATTTGGTGATTGCCTATGAACCGATTTGGGCGATTGGCACTGGTGAAACTTGTGAAGCAGTGGAAGCTAATCGAATTATTGGCTTAATTCGTAGCCAGTTAAGTAATTCAAATGTATCAATTCAATATGGTGGCTCAGTTAAGCCAAATAATATTGATGAGATCATGGCTCAACCAGAAATTGATGGTGTTCTCGTGGGAGGTGCAAGTCTGGAACCTGAGAGTTTTGCTAGAATTGTGAATTTTAAGTCAGTGTAATGTGTTTTTTTCTCGTTCCCATGCAGAGCATGGGAATGCCTAATGTAGATTTATGCCAAGTAACTTGATAATTCGGGGACGCTGTTTCGAGTGGGGACAGCGAACTTATTTGATGGGGATTTTGAATGTAACGCCTGATAGCTTTAGTGATGGGGGTGAGTTTAACACTACCTCTGCTGCTTTAGTACAGGCGCAAGCCCTGGTAGCTGCTGGTGCTGACATTATCGATGTAGGCGGTCAATCAACTCGACCAGGGGCAAAGCAAATAACTCTGGCGGAGGAACTTGACCGGGTTTTATCGGTGTTACAGGTGTTAAGACCAAAAATTTCAGTCCCGATTTCTGTAGATACTACCCGTGCTACTGTAGCCAAGGCATCTGTACAAGCTGGAGCGGATATGATTAATGATATTTCTGGCGGCACTTTTGACTCAGAAATGTTACCAACAGTTGCAGAGTTAGGTGTGCCGATTATTTTAATGCACATCCGGGGAACACCACAGACAATGCAACAACAAACTGATTATCAAGATTTGCTCACAGAGATTTATAGTTTTTTGGCTCGGCAAATTGAGGTAGCAACGACTGCGGGCATAGACCTGAATAAAATTATTATTGACCCTGGTATTGGTTTTGCTAAGAACTATGAGCAAAATTTAGAAATTTTTCGCCGCTTGCGATCGCTCTCACAACTCAACTGCCCTATCTTGGTAGGAGCATCCCGTAAAAGTTTCATTGGTCGCATTTTAAATCAACCAGATCCAAAAGCACGAGCTTGGGGAACGGCAGCAGCTTGTTGTGCTGCTATTTTTAATGGCGCTGATATCCTCCGAGTTCACGATGTTCAAGAAATGCATGATGTTTCACTAGTAGCCGATGCGCTACTGAGACAACCTACATAGCGTGATTGTTAGGTATTACCGTTCTCGCGTTTTTTGCCGTTATCTTCGGTATTTACTGATTCAGCTATCAACTCCTGAAACATTTCGCTTGAGTTAGCTGGGTCTACAAAGACAATTTTGGCATTATTGCTCTCACCAAGTTTTTGGCTAGCATCTACATAATCTTGAGCCACAAGATACCGCAGAATGTCCCTACTATCTGGATTGGAACGGAGAGCTTGAGAGATGATTTGTACTGAAGCCATAGTTCCTTCTGCTTTTTTAATAGCAGCTTCCTTTTCCCCTTCTGCTTCGGTAATCAGTGCCCGTTTTTTGATTACGGCGGCTTGCTCCTCTTCCCTAGACTTTCGTACACTTTCAGGTAGGGTAATTCTTTGAAGGTCTAACCGGAGAATCTCAACTCCCCAATCTTCCGTTACCTCATTCAACTGCTCTATAATAGCTGAGTGCATCTCCGTTCTGGAGACATTGGTCTGCTCTAAGGTGTTTTGAGCAATGATTTCCCGGAGCGTGGTTGTAGTTATCTGTGTCAGTGCCCCTTGGAGATCCTCAATAGCATAAAAGCTTTTCTCAATATCTATAAGACGCCAATACACAATAGCATCAACTTCCACGTAAATATTATCTTGGGTGATCACATTCTGAGGTTTGATGTCTATAAACTGCTCTCGTGTAGTATCTTCCATCACAATCTGATCTACGAAGGGAACAATAAAGTTTAGCCCTGGCTTAAGTTTACGATGATACCGCCCCATGCGTTCGACTAGAGCTTCATTCCCTTGATTAATCAGTTTTGCAGAACCTAAGGCATAACCTATAAGCACTAAAACTATAAAAATGATTGGTTCCATATATACTCCTATTCAGCTTTTGGGAGAATTTAGTGTCAAAGATATGCTAATAGCTTGTCATATCTTTGAGTTTAATGTTTTGAGTCTGTAATTTTATACACCAGCAGCGATGTCTGATGTCAAGTTGCTGCGTGTCTTGTACATATTCTGTAAGTAGGCTGTTTCGCAGAATGCGTAGAAGCTCTGCTTCTTGTCGTTAGACATCGCTATTAAAGCACCTTGATAAAATGCTGGCAAGGACTACTTTATGTAATCAACATTACTTGTACTGACATCTTTAGACAGTCTGGGGCATTTAGCAGTATATTCACGCAAGCTAATCTAATTTAAGGTCAAATTAAGTAGAATTTTAAAAACTCCACTCTAATCGGAGCTAAATTAGCTTCAGCCATTAAAAATGTAAAAATATTATAGGCAGGTTGTTAATCAACTTATAGGTTTAATCCTACTTTTCATAGGCTTATACTTTTTTGGTGATTAGGAAACGCTATAAATTACTAAATCAGAGCAGAATTAACTTTTAAAATCTGTAAATATCATTATATACTCTCATCTTTTTAGTAATTAATACTACATTCTTGCCCAGTTGATAGTAGAGCGATAAAAATTTAGCATTATAATTTTCCCATCTTCTCTATTGCTTCTGAAGAGTGCATTAGGCTATTTAGATTAACATTTAGTTAAGCACCGATTTCGCTAGGCAGAAGCAGACATAAGCTGCCTTAACCGGATGAATAGCCTCTTAATCATGACTTTAGCTCAGAGGGGTTTTACTAAGGTTGAAGGTAGTATTAAAATAGAAACTATTGATTATGAGGAACAGGCAAGAATGACCCAAGTGATTCTTGGAGAGAATGAAGCAATAGACTCAGCTTTGCGTCGGTTTAAACGTCAGGTTTCCAAAGCTGGGATATTAGCTGATGTTAAATATCATCGGCACTTTGAAACACCAATAGAAAAGCGCAAACGTAAGGCAGTGGAAGCTAGACGCAAAAGACATTTTAAATAAACCTATTTGGTGTAGTACTGGCGTTGCTTGAGATTTATAACCTAAAATAGGCAGCAGCACATAGGCGTAGCCCGTTGTAGACATCGCCATTATTTTTGCAAAACTTAAGTAAAGTATGCCGCACCCCAAATTAGGGTATAGATGAATCACTTTCCTAGAAGGCATTAATAGGCTTTATCTAAGTTGGATGGAGCAAGCTAAAGTCGCTGCCCATCAACCAAAATAAACGCCTTTGCCAAACTTACAAGGCAGTATTCATCTAACCCTAAGACTCAGAATTATTAATGGTGCGGCTGTTACAAACATTCATTGCCTTTTCTACTCCCTGCTTGAGGCTTAGTTCAATACACTCAACCACGAACTGAAGTACAAGAGACATCTGCTGATTTTCGGCAGCAGAAAATCGCCCCAGCACATGAGAAACAGCATCAGAATCATCGTTATTAGCTGCACCTTTGGGTTTACCAATACCGATTCGTAAACGGGGAAAGTTTTGGGTACTAAGATGTGCGATCGCACTTTTCATACCGTTATGTCCTCCAGCCGAACCAGATAAGCGCAGACGAGTTTTTCCCAAGGGCAAATCCATATCGTCATAAATTACCAGCACTGACTCAGGCGGCAATTTATACCAACTTGTCACCGCTTGTATTGCTTGTCCTGAACGATTCATATAAGTTAACGGCTTTAGCAAGCGAATCTTACCTCTACTTGGAACCATACCTTCGCCATACTCACCTTGAAACTTGCGGTTTTCTGCCAAGGGAATGCGCCAAGAACGGGAGAGAGCTTCTACAGCAGCAAAGCCGATATTATGGCGCGTTTGGTCATATTTAGCTTCTGGATTCCCCAACCCGACAATTAGCTGGGGAATCACCAAAGCTGCTTGCGTAACAGCTTCTGTCATTTTGTCTACAGTCGATCAATTTTAGATTTTAGATTTGCAATTTTGGATTGAAATAGATCACAAGGTTATACTTGGTGATTTTAGATTGACAATAGCGCAGCGTAAAGCTTTGGGCATAGCAACTCTTAGAGACGCTCTTGCATGGCTAACACAACGCTACCGCTTACGAGCGTCTTTTGGATTTGTTTCATCCACCAAAGACATTGCTCTGAACCGGAAAACAATCTAAAATCCAAAACCGTTCGACTGAGCATAGCCGTACCCCTCCAGGGAAGCAAGCTACGCGTAGCGTTCCGCAGGAAAGTCCAAAATTCAAAATCGGTATGATTTCCTAGCCAGGTTGGGAAGAACTAGCAGTATCCTGCTCAGATTTAGCAGGGTAGATTTGCTTAGGTTCCAATTCAGCAGTAGTCTTAACAACTTCTTCTAACTGTTCTGCTTCTTTTTGAAACTCGCTTTGAAAATCCTTAGAAGCTTCTTGAAAACTACGAATTGTTTTGCCCACACTCCGGCCAATCTCTGGCAGCTTCTTTGGGCCAAAGATTAACAGTGCTACTGTCATAATTACAGCCATTTCCGGCAGACCGATACCAAATATATTCATTTTTGTCTCCTGTAAACTTATAGAACCACTATAGAAACTCAGATATTATTTAGTCTACTCAATGCTTAGTATGCACTGAGCCTTGACAAAAAAACCCGGAAGAACCGGGTGTAACATAACTTGTTATCCAAACTTGATAGCTGTGTATCTGTTAGCGCCCTAAACTCCGCCAATCGACTACTACATCCTGAACTAACAGTGTTCTATTGTAAAGTTGCAGAATAATCAGCAGAAACACGAAAAATAGCAAAATAAAAACAGCCATCACAGGGGTAGTACCCCAACCTGGAGCCACTTTCCCATACTCAGAGTTAAGTGGTTTTAGGATATCTCCCAACCGAGTCCTTTGTGCCATAGTTCACCTAATATTACTTGCCAAAGCTTTTTTTAATCTTCTGTAATATTCTATAAGAATAGCACTCATCATCTATCTCTCAATTATGGAACCCGCAATAGTTCTTAGCATTTCTATGGCTGCCGTGGTGGTTGCCATCACTGGAATTTCGATTTATACCTCCTTTGGCCCTCCTAGCAAGGAATTGAACGATCCGTTTGATGATCATGAAGATTAAAAGAGTCATTAGTCATTAGTCATTTGTCATTTGTCAATGGTCTGTGGAAAACCACAACTGACCACTGACATAGCACTAGTTGATTACTCCAGCCTGGAATTAATCGCTGGGATTACCTTGAAACTGGCGATTTTCCAAGGCTGTATCGTCAAGTTTTGTTGCCCAGATGAGAATTCTGTAGTAGAGGAACGTTCTAACAAATCTACTGTATCTCCTAGATTCAACCCTAAATCACTTTGCCAAGATAACTCGGCTGTTTCTCCGTGAGATTCATAACACCGCAGAATTAACTGCTGTGGATCATCCTCTGATGGCTTCAAGGCCATCAAGATTAAATTTTCAGCTGATAAATCTAGGAACCTCACTCCCAACCCCTCTTTACCAGCAGAGAGGGGAGGATTTTTGGGTGGGTTTTGATTACCAGGATTCAATATCACTTGCAACGGTATATTCAATTCATAGCCGTGCCGTACTGTATGGGCTGATTCCCAGCTACCAACATGAGGATACAAGGTATATGTAAACTCGTGAAAACCTTTATCAGCCTCTGAGTCTGGCCAATTAGGACTGCGTAAGAGTGTCAGACGGAGTTGATTTGGTTTGCTGTCGTAACCGTATTTACAATCATTTAGCAAACTAACTCCGTGAATACCCTCCTGTGTTTCTCCTGTCAAATCAGCCCAACGCAAAGCAGGGACTTCCCATTTTGCCTGTTCTACGGGGGTTTGTGGTGAGTCAGCGCTGCGGGAGGGTTTCCCTCCGTAGGCGACTGCGAACCCGAAGGGTTGAGTTGGGCGGCGAATCGCACCACAGGGAATTTCATAGGTAGCAAAATCTGCTTCAACATTCAGAGAAAAAGCAGCTTTCACCAATACATGATTTTCTTGCCAGTTGACAGTAGTAGCTATCTTTAGCAGAGGTGAACTAGCTTGCAGAATATAGTCTTGGCAAAATTCCGATTCCCCCAACTGACGCACCACGCGCACACGGCTTTGCACCGGGCCTTGTTCTAACCACTGAATAGATTGAAGATTTGTTGAGGGTAAAGGATGTTGGGCATAATTGGGGTCAATATTCCAAGCATCCCAATATTGACCGCTATCTTTAAAAGCTTGTAATTGGTTCCCTGCGCCACTCAAAACTTCTCGCTGATAAATTTTATCAAAAATACTTGATAAATCTCCAGTATCAGGGTCAATGATAACTCGCAAGAATTCATTTTCTAAAATCCAGTCTGGCAGGAGTGGAGAGGAGGGGGATGAGGAGGATGAGGAGGATGAGGGGGAAAGCCAGAATATGCGGTAGCCTACGGGTGGAATTTCAGTGGCGAGAAATAGTAGGGTTGATGGTTCAGATAATTGAGAGATAAGCTGCTTTCCAGAAGTATCATAAATCTGCCATTCCTCTGGTGTGGGTAAGGCTACAGAGACTACCTCAGAACGCTGCCAATTGAGAGAATTAAAAACGAAAATAGGCAAACTATGGGGTTTTGGTGGTTCTGATAGGGTAATGTGAGATGCGATCGCTAAAAGTGATTCTTGTAATATCTTCGTTCCCACTTGTTCCACCTGCTGCCACTGGGGCAACGCATCTGTATAAACTTGGGTAATTGAAGAACCAGGTAAAATATCGTGAAACTGTTGAAATAACACCAGTTTCCAAGCTGCTTCAATTTCTGCCTTAGGATATGTCACACCACAGCTTACAGTTGCTAAGGTAGCAAATAGTTCAGCTTGATACAATAAATTTTCACAACGACGATTCCAGCGTTTCTGGTCTGCGTGGGTAGTGTAGCAACCGCGATGGAATTCTAAGTATAGTTCATCATTCCAAGTAGGGAATGAGGGGGATGGGGAAGCAGTGGAAGCAGGGGAGGCAGGGGGAGAATAATAATTCCTGAATTCTGACTCCTGCCTTCTACCTTCTTTACTGATTTGCTGTAAATACTTTTCAGCTGTCGTAAATTCTAAGTCTGGGAAGAAAGGTGACTTTTGCCAGCGTTGGGCGGTTTCTAACATATCACGGGTGGGGCCGCCGCCGTGGTCGCCGACACCGGGAAGCCAGAGGGATTCTGGTAAACCAGTTTGGGATTGCCATTCAAGAGCGTAGGATGCCATTTTAACTGGGTCAATGCTTTCACCGATAGGTGCAGACATCAAACTAAAGACTTCGCTACCGTCAGGCGATCGCCACCAAAAAGCCCCATAATCAAATTTAGTAGTATCATTCCACCGCAATTTCTGCGTGACAAAATATTCAATTCCGGCATTAGCGAAAAACTGCGGTAAAGTTGCACAGAAACCAAAAGAATCTGGAACCCACACCACAGTTGAAAGCGTGCCAAATTTTTCCTGGATATAGCGCTGACCATACAATAGCTGACGGACTATTGATTCACCAGCAATTAAGTTGAGTTCTGGTTCCACCCACATCCCGCCGACAACTTCCCAACGTCCAGCAGCTACCTGTGCTTGAATTGCCCTAAATAAATCCGGGCGATGTTCTTCAATCCAAGCATAAAGTGCCGGAGTTGAATGACAAAAAATTAACTCTGGAAAATCTTCTTGCAACTTCAGAACCGACTCAAAAGTGTTTTGCGCCGCATTCCAAGTTTCACTCACAGGCCATAACCATGCTAAATCTAAATGAGCATGACCCAATAAGAAAATTTTAGATTTTTGATCTCCCCAACCCTCCTTCAAAAGGGGGGCTAAGATGTCGGATTGAATTAAATTTCGGCGTAGAGATAAAAACGATACCAACTCTCCCTTATTTTCCTCTGTGTCCTCTGCGCCTCTGTGGTTCGTAACCTCCGCCACCATCGCCGCCAAAACATCCAACTTCTCCGGCGCAAACTTTTCCAAATAAAGTTGCGCCACAGCTAACTCATCAGCCACAAAACCCGGATCGGGATTATTATCAACAGTAGACTCATAAACTAAAAGCGATCGCACTAAAGCACCATCACAATGTCCCGGACTCACTAACCGCAAAGCCACAAGAAACTCTTCCCCTGGCTTCACCCCCTGACTAATAAGCACTCTAGGCGAACAATCAAATAAATCACCCTCCAGCACTAACTCTCCATTCACATAAATCTCAGCAGAATCTGCCCACCAAACCAGCGCCAGCCGCAAAGATAGCCCAGTTAAAGGATAGCCCTGTAAATCTTGGGGAACCACCAATCTTTGCACTAGCCATAGCGCTTTTTTCCCACCTGTCCAAGCGATATGTTCTTTAGCATTCAACTGGACAGGTTGCCAATTAGACACATCAGCAGCTACAACATCAGTAATTATCAGGTCAGATTCCTGGTATAGCCAACTAGACTGAAGATTAACTTGACAAAAAGAGCGTAGTTGCTCAATTGCTTGTGAGATGATTTTGGTCTGGGATTGAGAGACAGTCGGGGTCATATATTCGCTAAGATGAGGTGTTGGTCGTTTTTATTGTTTGGCGCGAGTCTCACAACTTAACAAGACTTGGACTAAAAAATTACTACTATGTCTTCTGGTTCCTCTGGTCGTTATCAAAGCAGACTATTTAACTTTGTTCACCAGCAATCTCGGCGGGTGACACAACAGTGGGAACACACCTTCCGGCATTTGCAAGTTGCTACTAAGTGGGGTGTGGAGGTACTACTTTACCCAGTGTATCTACTGTTTCAGGCATCTGAATCATCTGGGAAAACGCTACAGACCAAAGAACCACAAACTAGACTAAAGTTACAACCAAATGATACCGATTCCCAGCCCGAAATTCCAAATGTTGATAGTCCCATTCAACATATACTAGAGGCAGTCAATTATCTGTCATCTGATGAAGCCGCTTTTACTCCCGGAAAAACAGTTTACCGTTTCAAACCCCTGGCTTTTTTGGAAGTTTTTCGGCTGAAATTGGTTGATAATAATTTTACAAATAACGCTAGTCTTACACAATCCACGGATATTAGAGAGAATAAAGTTGGAAATCTCAACCTTTCACAGCTAGAGAATGCCCTCAAGCAACATCTTCCAGTAGTGCGGGGAATTGCCACAGATTTGATGAATCGTAGTTTAGTCCTTGTTACTGCTGACAATGAAATTTTAGATATTTTGACACCACAGCAGCAAGTAGAATTAGAAGATCGGATTATTAACGAAGTTGCTAATTATTGGCAGCATTGGCGGTTGATTATAGCTAAAAAAGAAACGGAGCTATTACCACAAATTAACCGATTATTAGCAAAACTTACTGATGGAAATCCAACCAAAATTCCAGTGTTAGCCGAGGCAATACCAAAAGATTTACTTAATACAGATAGATTATTAGCATTTCTAGATATAACCGTTGCTAAGTTGGAATCTAATGCTTTACTCCCTGTGCAAGAACGCAGCCAAGAGATTGTCCAAGTTGCCCAAACTCAGTTAAACATATTTCTTTATGGCAAAGAGCAATTAGCTATTAAAGGAGAAATTACAGCCGCTGCTGACGGTTTGGAAACTCATACACTGAATCTTCAGGCTTTGATTGAAGCGGCGCTTAATTACTTTTTTGGTGTTGGTAATAGAAAAACACTTGAACCAACAAATAGTAATGAGCAGTTGTCAAGTAAAATATTACCATCACGCCTTAGAAAGGCATTGTCCAAAAGCCGTCAGTTAGAAAAGCAAGATTTAGCTGCTGATCCTTGGCTAACATGGAATGATTTATTTGGTGATACCGAAACAGTCACTGACAAGCCAGTTACACTTTCTCAAAAGACAAATCCTGCTTTAGCCTCAAGTTTATCAGTAAGATATTTTCCACAAAATAATTTAACTGTACAACAGCCTAAAATCGGATCTGGCTTGGTGCGAAAGAAACAATCAACTAGTAATCTCGCCTCAAGTCAAAAGACATCTCAAAAAGTCGTCTCTGCAAAACAAACCGAAACCCGCATTTCCCAAACTAAAAGCGAGAGTCGTAAAGGGGAAATTTTGCATCGGCAATTTGATCGCAGCAGTCAAGTTGAGGCGCAGCCAGACTGGATAGAAACCAAAGCAACTTCAACAGGTTATGAAAAGCACCCTTTAGAGCAACTTTTGGAATGGGTTGATTATGTAATGCTCTGGCTCGAAGAGAGATTTGTAAAGATTTTTCAGTCCTTACGGCAGATGTGGCAGAGAAAATAATATTAATTCGTAATTCGTAATTCGTAATTCGTAATTAAAATTCGTCAAATTTTATTTAGGTTTAGAAATTTACCACAACATATGATTGAGGAAAGAACTTAACAGTTTGGCTCCTGTTGGTTCTTGATAGTTAGTTGGCAACAGAGCCAGCATTGCATCCTGTAACGTTTCTAAAGCTACGACTACTTCCTGGCGTTTTGGTCTGGTTGTTTGGGCAAAGTGTAACGGTTCACCTACCCGAATTGTTAATTCTTTTCCTAAATAAAGGTCATGAGTCCCAATTAGTGCAACTGGGATAATCGGTACACCAGCCCGCAAGGCATAAATCAGAGTCCCGCGTTTCAAGGGAAGATGCAACTTACCCTCAGCAGTTCCTAGTCGTCCTTCGGGAAAGAGAATCATTCCATCCCCACGAGCCAAAATTGCCAGAATAATCCGGTCTATTTGTCGCAGTGTGTGTATATTTTCCCCTGTCGGTACTGTCTGTTTAATTGCTGTGGCTAGCTCAACTAAATCTTGCCTTCCTGCTTTAGCCGCTTCCATAACAGCAACTTCTTCTTTCCACACCCGTTCCAAAGGAATCACGCCCCCTGCAAAACCCAGGATGAAGCGCTTCCACCACTTATTATAAAGAGTACGAGCATCGCCCAGGATGTAATAGTGGGGTTGGGTAGGGAGTTCCGCTAGAAGGAGTAAGGGATCGATATGGTGGAGATGGTTGACAGCCAAAATTGCAGGTTGCTGAGGTATTCTTTCGAGGTGTTCAACCCGTACCTTGAAAAACGAATGGATAAGCGATCGCATTACAACACGACGCAGCCCAGAGTTAGCTCTAGGTTCGGAATCTCCCTGATTAATAGCTTCCAGACGATTCAGAGTTTCCTCGATAATTTGCCGAACAGCGCGATCGCTAGCCGCAGCTACACCTTCTTTTACCCGCTTGATACTTGCAGCAGTCAATGTTTGTAATTGTGTACTATCTTCCTGCTGATGGCTAGATTTTGAGTCTGTATCAACTTCGGAAGTTACTCCATCAGCTAGGTCTTCCTTAACAGATTCCCTAGAATAAATTTTGATAAAAGCCTCTTTAGAATTCATAAATAAATCATAATTCTTGAGGTCATATTATTGACTAACCTACAGTTAGAAGCTGTGGAATTATTTTATCTATAATTTTAAATATATGAGAGTAACTCAATTCACTGTAATTATTCCCATAGCCAGAAGCTATTTTTACTACAATAAGTGTTGATATCTTAGTAGCTTGCTGGGAAAATACTTAAAAAATTAGCCCTATGATTGACCATAGCGATCGCGTCGTGTCTCGTAAAGAAGGCACATTCCAAGGAGTTGGAGGACTTGACCTATATTACCAAAGCTGGTATCCAGAAGGAAAAGTACGGGCAATATTAGCCATTGTGCATGGACTCGGAGCGCACAGCGATCGCTATAGTAATGTAATTCAGCATTTGATACCCAAACAATATGCCATCTATGCCTTAGACTTGCGTGGTCATGGGCGCTCACCAGGCCAGCGAGGCTATATCAACGCTTGGAGTGAGTTTCGAGAAGATTTGAAAGCCTTTTTACAGTTAATTCAGGCTCACAATCCTGGCTGCCCAATTTTTCTTTTAGGTCATAGTTTAGGCGGGATGATTGTCTTAGATTATATTCTCCGCTATCCCCAACAAGCATCAGTTTTGCAAGGTGCGATCGCTCTAGCACCAACCTTGGGGAAAGTTGGGGTTTCACCTGTTCGGGTGCTTTTAGGAAGAATGCTCTCACGGGTGTGGCCACGTTTCACCTTGAATACAGGTATTGACATGAGCACTGGTTCACGAGATCCGCAGGTTTTAGCTGCGATCGCTCAGGATACACTGCGACATACCCTTGCTACCGCCCGTCTGGCTACAGAATTCTTTGCAACAGTTGATTGGATTAATGCTCACGTAGGTGATTGGCAATTACCATTGTTAATTCTCCACGGTGGTGCAGACCGAGTTGCTTTACCTGCGGGAAGTGACACATTTTACCAACGGGTAAACTGCACAGATAAGCTGAGAATCGAGTATCCGGGAGCCTATCATGAAATTCAGCGTGACCTCAATTATCAAGAGGTAATGGCTGATTTGGAGGATTGGTTAGAGCGACATCTACCACCTGAGACAGCGCAGTTAGGAAAAGGAAGCGCTGAGTTAGAGTTTCCCAGTTCTTAGCTTTCAGTACAGGACGAAGCGATTAGAATTTGTCAATTCATTCGCAATAAATCGATTCGTTTGTGGATGGATGGTGGCGCAAAATCTTGGTTTGATCTCTCTAAATACTGTGCAATTTGGGCTAAAGAGTTTGACTTTGCAAACAAGTTAGGCGCAATGGCAAGACAAGCTAGCGCAGAGAGAGCGTGGGCAGCAATTTCTCGCTTCTATGACAATGTAAATTACGGTAAATCCTGCATACACGAGTAAAGAATGCAGTAATTGCGGCGAAGTTGTTAAAGATTGTCAACAGTGTATACACAATGCTATATTTACTGTGTACGCTGTTGACGACATGGAGAGAGATGGGGAAAAAAAGTAAGGAATCGCCTATTGTAAGCTTCCGTGTGCCACATTCTGTTGTCGAAAAGCTAATTACAGAAGGCAGATTGAAGCCTAACCATATAAAGTCAGAGTTATCCAACCTAATCAAAAATGACTGGTTAGCCTCTGTTGATGCTGGTGTAGAACCGACTGTGAGTGTAAATACTGTTTATGAGCAACTAGCAAAAATAGATAGAGTTCTAGAAATACTTGAGGACAATAAGCCTGTAAGCATTGTTGATGACAATGTAGACAGTGTTGACAAAATTAGCTTCCCTGAAAGCGTAGACTCAATCTCGCTGGATAATCAGCTTGTAGAAGTTGCCAACAGTAATGTACATCCCGTAGAGGAAATAAATGGGGATAATAAACCGAATGACGTTGTTGATGAAAACAGTATTGAGTCATTGAATTTGAAAAGAAATACTTATACGGCGCTTCTCGATGCACAAGTTAACACAATAGAAGATTTAAATAAATATGGTGTCACAGGCTTGCGAACGCTGAAAAATCTGGGAAATAAATCTGTATCTCAGATAGTTGAAGCATTGCAAAACCGAGGGATTGAGTTACCAGAGTTACCAGACCCGGAACACACTGAGCAAATGGATTCCAGATTTAATAAGTCGTTGCCATAAAACCGTTGATTTACCGTTAAGCGGTAAGAAAAATAATTATCTTAATGGTGTTAATCAACTTTTTTGAGTTTCAAACTTTCTAGCAGAGTCAGTTATGTACATTATCTGAAAAACACGTTGCTGAAGATACAGAGTTTTTGCCAACTAAGATAGGTTCTCCCTTTACTCCCCCACGGGTAAGAGTACAAATTTTATAAAGGTTTTCGCACTCAAAGATTGCCATAACTAGCTCTTTCCCCGTTTGATAAGAGGATGGTAAGGGTTTACCTACCTCGCATTTCATATCAATTTCGCGATCGCGCCACTGTAACTTCCAAATACGCTTTTCGGTTATTGGTGCTTTCACAGACCGAGCAAAAGCACTATACACCTGCTCTGCTTTGATATCATCCTTGGCTGCTGGCACAAAAAACTTCATAGGCTTTGGTTACAAGTAACGTAAATTTCACTAGCACCAGCGTAACGCAGTTACCAAGGCAATCTGCTCCCATCCCACGAGAAAAACTGTCCACTATCGCCTTCTTGAAGCTGTTCAATCACAGCCAATAATTGGTTAACAGTGCGTTCCACTGAGAATAATTTTTCCGTAGGTACATTTCCCTGGAAAGGATGGGAAAGGCGCGTATCAGTTGTACCAGGGTGCAATGTTACTATTAATGCTTTAGGACAACTTCTTTTATACTCAATTGCCGCAGTTCGCATCAACATATTAAGTGCTGTTTTAGAAGCCCGATAGCCATACCATCCACCAAGTTGGTTATCGCCAATACTGCCCAATTTAGCAGAAATACTAGCGAACACACTGCGTTCTCCATGACGAAACAAAGGCAATAGATGTTTAGCTAGCAAGACAGCACCAATACTATTTATTTGAAAGTAACGCAGCAAATTTTCTGAATTGATCTGTTTTAAGCTTTTTTCTGGTTGTAAAGTATCTTCATGCAACAGTCCTACACAGTTGACTACCAAATGCAGTTTGTCAACTTGGGTACGTATTTTTTGAACAGCTTCAATAATTTGTAACTCGTCAGTAATATCCATTTCAAGACAAATTAATCGCTCAGAATGTTCGCCTGCAAGAGATATTAACTCTGAGGCTGACTCTGGTTGACGATAAGTTGCATAAACTTTGGCTATTCTGTGATCTTGTAGCAATTTTTTCACAAAACCCAAACCAATACCTCGGTTGGCTCCCACAATCAATGCGTTGACGGGATTAATTTCATCGATAAAAGACATATTAATTTAGGTCACTTGTGGAGGTATTTCATATTCGTAGCGGGAGACAAAATAAGCACCAACTTGTCTGTCGCTGTGATGACGGAAACCAAAATCTTCATATAATGCTTTCAAGCGCGGACGCGAAGCATCGCAATCTAGACGTAAATAACGTTTACCAAGTGTTTGTGCGTATTCAACAGCCCAAGTCAACAGTGCTGAAGAGGTTTTCCCGCCAGAGTAGCGTCGTCGAACTGCGAGGCGATGTACAAATGCTGACTCTACCTGAGAAATGTCTGGCCAGAAAAGTAAATCCTCAAGCTGAAACTTGATTGTACCAGCTGGTTCACCTGCCCATTCAGCAATAAAAAACAAGCCGTTAGCAACATCTTCCGAGATACTTTCTAGCGATACCTCGCTATCACCCCACAGAGGTATACCACGCTCTTGGAGCCACAAAGCTGCTTCTAACAATACATCCGAGACTATCACCGTATCTTGTATGGTTGCTTGACGAATTGATATGTACATTTAGTTATCAATTGCAGGTTAAGTTGAACAATAGTAAAACTTCACAAAGATTAGTATAAATGTTGGTTTGCATTTCGCTTTTGCCAATCTACTCTTTATTTACCAATACAAAACTTACTAAAAATTTTATCCAAAACTGATTCTGTTACTTCCTCACCAGTAATTTCTCCTAGTGCTTGGATTGCACCACGTAAATCAATTGTCCAAAAATCAAGAGGGAGTTGCTGGGCAATTGTTGCTTCTACTTGTTTCAAGGAAATTTTAGCTTGAGTTAAGGCTGCTGCTTGCCTTTGGTTAATGGCTAAATCCATATCAGCAGCTTGAACTTTTCCTGATTTAATTATGTCCAAAATCGCTTTTTCTAAAGCATCAATGCCTTGATTTTGGGCGGCGGCTGTGACAATTTGAGATTTTGGGCCGCACCTTTGGTGCGCTTCCAGCGCAACTTGGATTTGGGATTGAAGAATTTTTCTTTCGCTTTCTTCTAGTAAATCTATTTTGTTAATAATTAGAATTAATGGACGGTGTTGCACTTGTTCATAAATTTCTTGATCGCTTTCTGTCCAACCGACTGAAGCATCAATGGTAAGCAAGACTAAATCAGCGGCATTGGCAGCACGACGCGATCGCTCTACACCAATTTTTTCCACTTGGTCTGTTGTTTCCCGAATCCCGGCTGTGTCTAGCACTTGTACGGGAATTCCCCCAACAACTAATTGCGATTCCACCACATCGCGGGTTGTACCGGGTAAGTCAGTCACAATAGCGCGATCGCTCTGGCTCCAAGCGTTCAATAAGCTCGACTTACCAACATTCGGCCGCCCCACAATTGCCACTTTTAAACCTGTGCGTAGCAACTCACCTTTGTCTTTGGTTGCCAATAATCTAGTTATTTCGGCGGCAATTTTCTCGATTTCTGATATTATTGCTTTATCATCCAACGGAGGCAGGTCTTCCTCAAAATCGATTCGAGCTTCGATTTCTGCCAAAATATCTAAACAGTTAGCGCGTAACTGCCGGATCGGATGAGCTAATTTCCCCTGTAAACCAGCTAGGGCTGTTTGGGCAGCTTGAGGCGATTTAGCTCCCACTAAATCCGCAATACCTTCGGCTTGAGTTAGATCCAATCGTCCATTTAAAAAAGCGCGGAGAGTAAATTCTCCTGGTTGGGCAAGTCTCGCGCCGTTTTCCAAACACAGTTGTAATACCTGCTGCACTGCCATAATTCCCCCGTGGCAATGGAATTCCACTACATCTTCACGAGTGTAAGAACGGGGTGCTTTCATAATCAGCAACAGGGCTTCATCTACCAGTTGTTGGGTCTGGGGATGGCGAATGTAACCGTAGAGAATCTGGTGGCTTTCCCAAGTTTGCCGTCCTGGAGCCTGAAAAAGAGTTTGGGCTAGAGCCATTGCTTGGGAACCGGACACCCGTACAATACCAACGCTACCCTGTTGGGGGACGACAGCAGTAGCGATCGCAGCGATAGTTCCAGTAGTAGCAAAAACTTCTGACATGAGCGCCCTTCATAAGAGTGAGAAGTTAGGAGTCAAAATCATAACTCATAACTGATAACTTTCTAAATGGTAAGTATTTAGACTAATGAGATGACAACTAGCAAGGTAAAATTTACCTGGAGGGTAAAGGGTGAATAGTTAGGGATGGAATGTTATAACTCACAACTCATAACTAATAACTTTTAGAGAGAGGAATTTACTGTGGAGCAAAAAATTAACTGTGCTGTAGCCTGTGTTAACGGATGTGTTTTAGGGGATAAATGCCCCAATATCGAGTTTAGAGAAGCCGCAGCAAAATTTATTGAAGAGACTCCCTTAGACCAAATGTTGGAGTTGGCGCAAGAACGTCTGCGGAAGAAAATAACGGAACCACCAAAATGGGTTTTTCCTGAAGATATATAGCATTCGCGCCAACAGCTTTAAGCAAAACAGCGTGGAGGCTAAATAGTATCTGGATCTATATTTAATTCTCGCAGTTTTGCTGCTAAGCGATCGCTGCGTTTTTTCTCTTGTTGTGCAACTTCTTCCGGTGTTGCAACTAATTCTCCTTCAGGAGTGAAAAAGCGTAAATTTTCTTGATAAACCCCCAAATACAAACCTAGCTGTTGACTCCACAACCAGCCTTGAGGATTGGGTTCCAACGGTTGATATTCACCATCAAGCAAATGGAACCCTGTAAATTCTAGTGTTTCTGGGTCAAACCAGAAGTAATCTGGTGTGCGAAAGATATCTTGATAAATTTGTTTTTTTAGCCCCTTGTCAGTGTCCCCTGTGCTATCTGAGAGAATTTCTATAATTAGATTAGGATATTTTCCATCTTCTTCCCAAACAACCCAACTTTTACGGGGTTTGCGTTCAGTTCCCAGTACTACAAAAAAATCTGGCCCCCGAAAGTTTTCTGATTTGCGCTGGCGTGGACTGTAGTAGATGGTAAGATTACCTGATGCATAAAAATCGTTGCGATTTCGCCACAACCACTCTAAGCATTGAATCAGCAACGTCATTTGTAGCCGATGTAAGTCAGTTTCCAAAGGCGGTTCGTCACTATATAAATCCCCTGGCGGAAATATAACATCTTTTGAAGCTTGAAAATCTTTAGTGACAGACATAGCGGCAAGTGTCTCAGTGCTATAAGTTTAGCGTAGCAGTGAGAAGCATAGAGGCTATCTACAAAAACCGTTCAATGATGATCTCATCTATATACGTTCCTTTAATCTTGGCTTGTCTTTGTGCCGTCCCAACTATGCGAAAACCATGCCAGAGATAACTAGCTAACGCAGGGGCATTATCGGCGCGAACGTAGGTTAAAATTTTTTCGTATCCTTTGATGCGAGCGGTTTCAAAGGTAGCCTCAAACAGACTTTTACCAATGCCTTGTCGTCGGTACAAAAGATTCACATATGTTCCGATGATTCCCACATGGTCAAAGGCATTTGTAAAGGTCGCAAATGGTTCCATAGTTTGAAACCCAACAACCGTCTGCTCTGGAAAGCGTACAGCAACATGAAACACCCCACGCTGGGGAAAATTTAATATATACTCCCGTTCGGCATCGACTGTGAGCGGTGTATCAAAGGCAGTGTATATACTGGTTTCAATGATAGGGTTCAGAATGCCAATAATCGCCGCAGCATCATTGGATTGTACTTCTCGAACCAGCAGATTCATTTCTAGTTGTCTCCTCTGTATTCCTGGAATCTCATTCAAAACCTACTAAAAATAGGGCTACTCCAGTTTATTCTTGGAGTAGCCCTGTAAGCGATCAAATCACTTAGATATAACTAACCTTATGCTCGGTTTCTGTTCCAAGGCCCCCAAATTGCACAGGTAATTCCAGGAGATTGAAGATTGACAAACATTGTGCGGCCATCAGGTGAGAAGCAGGCTCCTGCATATTCACTTTGATTGATATTGTTTTTTGCAAACTGATACAGCTCGCCGCTTTGATTAACGCCGACAATATAACTGTCTCCGCCTCCATCTTCACAAAGAATCAGGTCACCAAAAGGAGCAACTGTAATGTTATCAGGGAAGTCTAGTACGCTTTGTGCAGGAGACTCAACGACTAAAGTCAATGTGCCGTTACTAGGATTGTAAGCAAAAACTTGACCAAAACCAGCGTCGCCACCACTGGTACAGGTAAAGTAGATCGCGCCATTGCCATACCAAGCACCTTCACCCCGCGCAAAGATTGCAGCACCGCTTGCTTGCGCTTGTCCTCGCACTGAAGCAGAACCAGTATCGGTATCAGGATCAACGTTGTTAATTGGAACCCAGGTGGTTGACAACGCTATATTCTTATAGCCGAGGTAGCCTTTGCGCGTATCCGCAGGCGCGCCTACAATTACAAGCGCCTCAAGCACGCCACCACTTTGCAAGTTACCTTCCTGGTTAGGGCGGAACCTATAGAAACAGCTATCGCCCCTGTCTTCGGTTTGATAGACCCATCCAGTTGCCGGATCAACAGCAACAGCTTCATGGTTAAAACGTCCCATAGCAACCAGAGGCACTGGGTCGGCAACCTGAATTTCGTCCGTGGCTGGCACTTCAAAATTATAGCCATGCCTTTTGGTTGCTCCACCAGATGAGGGAAGCGTTACGTCCTCTTCACAGGTAACCCAGGTACCCCAGGGAGTGGGACCACCCGCACAGTTACGAATTGTGCCGCCCAGAGAAGCAAAATCCTTGATTACCCGACGATTGGGCCCAACTACAATATTTGTCGTGCCGCCACCCAGGCGATCGTATAGTTTGTCTTGAGTTACACGAACTGGGTTAGAACCCAAAGCACCTACTTCATGATTCCGTACCAGAATTGTGGTGTTCTTAGGACCCTCGAATGCAGCCATGCCATCATGATTCCCAGGCACAGTACCACCATCACTCATTGCCTGACCTCTTATTGAGATCGCTGTGTAATTAAAGCCAGGAGGAAGCTGCAAAATGGGAGTATTCCCTAAGTTAATACCATTCAGAATGACACTTTGGAGTTCATCTGCATTTTCGGCTAGCTTAGGTGCTAATGGACCGTAACCATCAGTTAATCCTACAACTTGGCCATTAGCACGTCTTGCATATAAGGCTTCCAGAGGAGAAAGCATTGTAACACCGACAGCACTCGCACCAGCTAATGTAAAGAAGTTACGTCTTGATAATTTCATGAGTATACTGTCAGCAAAACTTTGGAATCCTAATAGTAAAAGTTGAATTTTAAGAAATAATTAAGAAACCGTTAATAAAAAGATTTTAAATATGAAATTACTGTGTTTTTAGTAAGTTGCAATTAAGTAGATTGTTAACTTAATTTTTTTGATTACAATAGGTTGAAAAAAAAGTTAAATATTATAGCAGTGCAGAAAAAAGAGATATTCAATGAATAAAATCAAAATTTTTTAAAGAATTACAGAGGACACCGAGAGAAGAAATAAATGCTTAACTGAACTGTATTTGATTATTAACTAGCAAACTACTGTTATCGGAAACAATATAGCGATCAGATGAATAAAATACACTAGCAAAAAAATTAGGAGTCAGAATATTCTGACTCCTTTCTTCCCAAACCAGAGTTCATTGTATCCAATTAAAAACTGCTATAATTTTCTGCTTAACGCTCACTTCGATTCTAAATATCTAATCCAACTACCATTAATTCAGGCGGATGTTCAACATTGAACTGGTAATATATCTCTCTTCGTTCCTGTGGTGGAAGAGTTAACCGCCATTCTAAAATCCCCATTTCACCAAGTTGAATTTGTGGGTTACTACGGCTAAGGCGCACCTTAATTTGCTCATTGCGGCTAACTGGCAATTGTTCAGTTACTTCCAGCTTCACTTCTTTATCTATTAAGTTAGTAATCAATAATCGATAACTATAAGTAGTCCGGCGCTGGTTGCTAATCAATCTTTTGTCTACCAGCCGTTCAACTAAGTCGCGCTCGATTTTCAAACCTTCATCAATGCCTAAGTTCAGTTTGAACTCTTGCCCTGGTGCAATATTTTCTAACTGACTTGTCCCAATAAAAACATTGTCGCGGAAAATATTCGCTTTGCCTGGCAACAAAGTAGCGCCGTTGGAACTATTCTTTACATTAGCTTGTAGATAAGCAAAACTTACCAAGCGTGGCATTGCCACATAATCGAAGCTACAAGGATAATTATCGTTGAAAATTGTAGTTTTATGAGGTGCGCCATCACTGGGAATGTTACTGCCACCAGTCAATTTAAAGGTAACTACATTCCCTTCTTTGGATACTTCTGCTGTAATGGTTTCTGCTGGAATGAAATTATCCTGTGCAACTTCGTCTTCTTCTTGCCAATCTGCTTTGGCAGCAGGAGCAGCTTGTTCTGGTATGGGAGGTAACAGTGGTCGCTGGGCAACCAATTGTCGTTGTCGTAACATTTGTGGACGTGGTGCATCAATATACCAGGGTTCAAGTTTGGGTGGAAGTGTACCTAATCCTGGTTTAGCGGTAGAAAGGGTGAGATTTGCACCAATCCAATCTTCGCCGGTGCTTTGAGTAATTTCTGCAAGGTAGCTCAGATGTACAATATCGCTGGTAGTGCTGAAACGCAAGTCATATAAAGGAGTCCATCTGGCGCAATTCACTAGGTAGGAAAGCTCTAGCTCAAACTCGCCTTCTCCTGCAACTTCAACTCCTACAACTAAGCTAAAACTCTCTTTAGGATGAGGTGTTTGGATTTTTTGCAATGAAGCCCAAAGTAGTTGCAGCTCTTTGTCTAATTCCTGCTGTTGGGTTTTGCACTCTTCAGATGCGATCGCATACTCACTATACTGGCTTCCGAGAAAGTTCAAAAAATCTAAAGTTTCGCTAAGGCTGAGATTTTTCCGAGACAAACTCTGTGCAAAGGGTTCCTCTGTCTTTTCACGTAACCCGGCGATAAAACTAGACTGCAATGCTAAAGCATCTACTTGGGCTTGCAGGTGGCGTTTTTCTGCTTCTAACTGCTCAATTTGCCTTGTCAAATGCGCGACTCGCTCCGCTACAGGTTCAGTGGTATAGATGCGATCGCTACTTACTCCTAGTAAGCGCACCTCTACCGTCCCTGTACCACTAACCCTGACAGACTCAGTTTCTAGAGTCTCTGGCAGTGAGGTAATTACTAACTCCTGTTCAATTCCTGTTAAATCAACTACACCCCGCCGTGTAACTAATGCTCTGTCAGCGTACACTGTAACAGCTACAATCTCGCTTTGTACTGTTTTGCGCCAAGACGGTATTTCCGGGTTAACCACTGCCAGTTTTCCCCCATTTTTAATTGATTCTGCTGGTTAATTGTCAATGCTTCTTGGTCTAACAGTCAACCCCTTTAGGTAACTTCGTAATTACGAATTATTTACCCGTGAGTTGCTTTAAGCGTAGTGGAAGCAGGATCAGGGTTTTGCTTGACAAAATCTTTTGCAGCAGCTATTAGATACTCATAATAGGCACGAGCGACGATAGATAGCTGCTTGCCTGCTGGGTAAACCATGTACCAATTTCGCTGAATGGGAAAGTGTTGGACATCTAAAATGCTAAACTCTGAGGCATCTAATAGTAAGGTATGGCGAGATAAAACCGAAATTCCTAAACCACCTGCGATCGCTTGTTTAATAGCTTCGTTACTTCCCAATTCCAGCTTAACTTTTACTGTCACTCCTTGTTCTTCAAATAGACTTTGGACGGCGCGACGAGTTCCAGAACCAGGTTCTCGCATAATAAAAGGTTCGTTACATAAACGTTGGATCGGAATATTTTTTTCTTTAGATAACGGATGATTAATCGGTGCAAAAACTATTAAAGGATTTTCTAAAAATGGTTCGTAAGTTACATCCATATTCTCTGGAATTTGACTCATAATATATAGGTCATCCAGGTTATTACTCATCCGTTCCAAAATTTGTTCGTGATTTGTTACTTGCAGCGAGATATCAATTCCTGGATAAAGTTGACAAAACGGCCCTAACAAGCGTGGGATAAAATATTTTGCAGTTGTAATCACTGCCAAGCGTAATTGTCCCTGTTTTAGCCCTTTTAAATCTGCCACCTTCATTTCATACTGGGCTATACTTTCAAAAATCTGCCGACAAGTGGCAAATAATTCCCGTCCTGCCTCGGTGAGATACAACCGCTTCCCCACTTGCTCAAATAATGGCAACCCTACCGATTTAGTGAGTTGCTTGATCTGCATAGAAACGGTAGGTTGCGTGAGAAACAATTCCTCAGCAGCGCGAGTAAAGCTACTGTGCCGTGCCGCAGCCTCGAATACCTTTAACTGGTGCAGCGTCGCTTGCTTCAAATCTGGTTCTCCTGTAAATAGCTATTTATCGATATAAAACTAGTATTACTGAACACTTGCAAATGCTATAGCAATACTCATAGAAATTTATGAGTTTCACTATAGATAAAACTCTATTATTTCTATTAAGACAAAGGTATTTTATTTATGCATTTAAGAAGCTATTATCAGAACAACAAGAAAAGCGTAAGATTCCTTCTACTTCCTGATGAATGCTGAATGATGATTTTTCAAAATTCATCTATCATCATTCATCATTCCATAATTCTTCTGCAATTTTTGTCGGGAGCTTGGTTAAATCAGGTAATCTTAGTACCTCAATTTCGGCAACTTGTTCTTTAATATTCACTGGTAAGTTTAAGGGTTCGCGTTCTTCTATCCAGCAGCTTGCTAATGGCAAGGTTTGCTCCATTTCATCTAGTGGACGAGGAATTACCATCACTGCATTTAATTCCCCAATGCGTTCTGCCTCAAACATTCCCGCTTCTACTGCTACTGCTACATTTGCTACGGAACCACGAATAATGGCTGTACATAAACCCCCACCAATTTTTTCATACGCAGCCAAATGAACATCAGCAGCTTTAAGCATGGCATCACACGCGCCCACCATCGCCGGGAATCCCCGCGTTTCTACCAAACCAATTGCTTGATTACTCAGACGGCTGTAATTGCCGTCCTCCATCAATTTAGTAAAACGGGTTGTGATGGGAAGTACTATATCTAGGTTGGGATAAGGTCGGGGAATCACTAAGCTAGAAACCAACTGACCAAACTGTTCAGCCGTTTGGACACCAGATTCTACAGCAAGACGCACGTCAGCAATTCCACCCCGCACTATTGCAGTACAATATCCACCACCTATTTTTTCATACCCAACTAGATGAACTCCTGCTGACTTTAACATCATATCCGCCGTCCCAACTATTGCTGGAAAGCTGCGGGTAGAAACTAAACCCAAAGCAGTATCTTGGAAGGTGTCTCGATTACTCACTCCCTCGATGGCGTTCAAAGACCGTTGATTAGATGTTTCCATTATGAACTTTCCCAGATAATCACAAAGCTGACAACTTACAATTAACACTTACTTGGACTAATCGTCAGAGTTTGGGTCGTTCAGGGATTGTCTATGGGGAAACAATGTAGTCAGCAGTCTGTTTATGCTCCCTTGCCCATAAATCTGAGTCCCGAAACCGTTAGAGGGTTCTGTAACTAGCTGATTGGGGTCTGAGTCATGTTCTGTAGACTCTTGGGCAGATTGTTGCAAGGTGGAGTCAGCATCATTGGCGGGTTCCTTTACGGGAGCAGGCTGGCTTTCTGGAGTGGCGGGAGATTTAAAGTAAGAAATCGACTTATTTTGTTTGAAATCCACAAAAGCCGAAGCTGAGAATTTAGTTGAGGAAACTTCTTTTTCCTTACCTCCCCCTAAGCCATTTTCCTCTTCCTTCTGCGGTGGCGCGCTTGTAGCCGTAGGGTTATTCGTGGATGATTCTGGTTGCTTTGTTTGGGCTGTTTGGGCAATTTGCCGACTGGTGTCTCCTAAAATCGAACCAGGTGCAATTACTTGTCCAGATTCAACTGAACAGTTAAAAACTGTTGTCGCTGCCCCAATGCAAGCATTTGCTCCAATTTTGCCCTTGCCAACCATCAAAAAACCGGCTCCCAAGTTTGCGCCTGTTTCTACCTCTAGGGTTCCTTCATGGACTTGGAGAATTGCTCCCATCCCAATACAGACCCCTGACCCAATGATGATCTTGCTGTTTACAGCCGCTTGGAGAATCACCCCAGGTGCAAGTACTGCGCTTGGATGAATAGTCACCTCACCACTAATGTAAGAATCAAAGTTATTGCTGAGGCGCAGTAGCGGCACAGACATGGAAATTTTAACCTCGGAAGCCGGAAAATAGAGAGTTAGGAGTTATAAGTGAAGAGTTAGGAGTTCATTAAAAGTCAGGAGTTATAAATTTTAAGTTTAGAGTTATGAATTAACAATTTTTTTCAACTCCTAACTCCTAACTCGTGTACAGACGCGATTAATCGCGTCTCTACTCCTAACTTCTAACTCCTAACTTTTTAAGGCCGTTGAATAATGGTTTCTAATACCCGACGTTTAGCTTTGGGGTCAATACCAATTAGGCGCACATATTCCCCTTGGTATTCGCCAAGGTGTTCTTCTACGGCTGCGATCGCTTCTCTTTCTGAGGAGGCTTGAATCTGACCTGTACTAGTCCAAGAACCAGTCCGGAATCGTCGTTGGTCTACGTGTTCAAGGCTAATTTTAGAGCCGCCAGCCAATAATTGTCGGAGTTGGTCTACAACTTCACTACTCAAGCGGGTACTAGTAGCTGTTGCTGTTGCAGTAGCAGAAGGCGCACTGCTACTAGTGCTAGTAAATGATTTCTGACTGCCAGAGGAGGCTACTTGGCCATTTGGACGTTGGATAATCGTTTCTAATACCCGACGCTTGGCTTTGGGGTCAATACCAATTAAGCGTACATATTCCCCTTGGTATTCGCCAAGGTGTCCTTCTATAGCTGCGATCGCTTCTCTTTCTGAGGAGGCTTGAATCTGACCGGTACTAGTCCAAGAACCTGTACGGAACCGTCGTTCGTCTACGTGTTCAAGGCTAATCTTATATCCACCAGCCAATAATTGCCGGAGTTGATCTACCACTTCTGTACTCAAACGGTTGCTAGTAGCTGTTGCCGTAGAATTACCAGAAGTTCCACTGCTAATAAATGATTTCTGACTACCAGAGGGGGCTACTTGACCATTTGGACGTTGGATAATCGTTTCTAATACCCGCCGCTTGGCTTTGGTATCAATGCCTATTAAACGCACATACTCGCCTTGATGACTTTCTATACATTCTTCCAAGCCGGAAATTACTTGATTTATGGAAGTTGCTTCAATTGGCTTGCAGCTAGTCCAGGAACCAGTGCGGAAACGGCGCTCGTCTACGTGTTCCATGCCAATTTTGTAACCACCTGCCAAAAGTTGGCGGATTTGCTCTACAGTTTCGCCATTGACTTTGCCACTGCTGCTAGAGCCGTTACTATTACCATTACTGCTGTAGCTGCCATTGCTATGACTACTAGCCGGAGCCTTAAAATTGGTAGCTGGTTTAAAATTACCATCCGGACGTTGGATGATGCTCTCTAACACACGTCGTCTATCTTTGTCAATACCAAACAGGCGGACATACTCGCCGCTATGCTCACTAACACAGCTTTCTAATGCTGCGATCGCTTCACCTATCGATCTCGGTTCAATTGGTTGGCAACTAGTCCAAGAACCCGTGCGGAACCGTCTCTGGTCTACGTGTTCTGTACCAATCTTATACCCTTGTTCCAATAGATAGCGCACCTGCTCTATTGTTTCTGCACCCAAGCTATTGCTCGCCACTTCACTACTCCTTTCTAGCTCTAAAACAGTAACACCATTACCCTTATAAGATTTAGTGTTCTCATCCCGAATTGGTGCAATACATTTGCTATCCGCAGCACAAAGATAACCAGCTCGCAGCGCCTGATTAATCCCAACCACATGATGAGCAAAGTCCTTATCCTGATCTTGCACATCAGGCAAGCGGTCAGCTTGCTGCTGATTGGTAATGATCGCTCCCGAAGGTACATACTTACCTGCCGGAATTTCTACGTCTTGAATCAAAGTGTGCATCATCACGATGCAACCTGCACCCACCCTGGCATTAAACACCGTAGAGCGAAAGCCAATGAAGGAATTATCCCCTACATAAGCTGGACCGTGAATTAGAGCCATGTGGGTAATGCAAGTGTTTTTACCTACCCACACCGAGTATTTATTTTGATCATCGCCAATTACTCGACCTTGCTCCAAGCCATGAATCACAACACCATCTTGAATATTAGTATTTTCACCAATATAAAAAGGTGTGCCTTCATCCGCTCTAATCGTAGTCCCCGGAGCAACGATTACATTTGCACCTATATGTACATCTCCAATCAGATTGGAAAATGAATGTACAAAGGCTGTTTCATGGATTTGGGCTTCAGCTAAATTCCTCGACCACGGGGTTGGAGGTGCCGCCGTGCTGCGGACTGCCATTTCGAGATTCCTCCTCTATTGTCATTTGTCATTTGTCATTTGTCCTTTGTCATTTGCCTTTTGTCGAGAGCTAATACTTCGGCTCCCTTCGACTGCCTTCAGGGCAAGTCGCTCAGTACAAGTGACTAATGATTAAATGACTAATGACTTATCGATATTGATCTTTTTTGCTGTAAATTAGGCGATCTTCAACGTGAATAGTATCTATAATCGCTACTACCACTGCATCTAATGGTCGCTGTTCATTGCCAATAACTTGACGAGCGGCACTGCCACGACTGACAAGTACCCACTCATCTACTCCTGCTCCCACAGTATCTGCTGCTACCTCATATTGTGGCAAGATGTTGCCGTCTTCATCCACTAATTGTAACAACAGTAGTTTGACACCTCGAAGACTTGGATCTTTTTGCGTGCTAACTACTGTGCCGCGAACTTTAGCGACTTGCATTCTTTAATTACGGTCTTCTACCGAAAGGACGAATAGCATTCACATTTTCCCGGAACTGTTCTACATCTTCGGTATAACGAATTGGTAGGACGTATTCTAAGTTTTCGTGAGGACGAGCGATGATGTGAGTAGACAAAACTTGTCCGCCATTGACTCGCTTCACTGATTCAACACCTGCGCCCACGGAAGCTTGAACTTCCGACACATCACCCCGAACAATTACGGTAACTCGACCACTGCCGATTTTTTCATAGCCTACGAGAGTAACACGGGCTGCTTTCACCATTGCATCAGCAGCCTCCACTACTGCTGGAAAGCCTAGCGTTTCAACCATTCCCACTGCAATTGACATTAGTTTTAATCCCTTTTTTATTGTTTTTAGCCTTGGACAAAAGTGATGCTCAAAAAGGTTTTGAGCGTTAATTACTTTGTTTAAACAGCTTTTAAGTACGGAATTGTTCCACAGCTTCTGTGTAACGTATTGGCAACACGTATTCTAGGTTTTCGTGAGGACGAGCAATAATGTGAGTGGATAACACTTCACCACCAAAAACTCTTTTCGCCGCTTCAACCCCAGCAGCTACGGAAGCTTGTACTTCCGATACATCTCCCCTAACTATCACGGTGACGCGAGCGCTACCAATTTTTTCATACCCTACTAAAGTCACACGGGCGGCTTTCACCATCGCATCAGCAGCTTCCACTACTGCTGGAAAGCCCTTCGTTTCAATCATCCCAACTGCAATTGGCATCGCAGAACTCCTACAATATTAATCCAATCTGTACTGTCGCTTAAAATTTTTGACGGGGAGAGCTTGATCTTAATAGCTAAGAAAACACTTCCAAATTAAGCATAGGAAAGGTTGGCCTTCCTGGCAATATAAATTACTATAATAGTTTATGATAAGAAAGTTTTAAAAAACTTAACAAAAATTTATCTGCCCTCTTGAGCAATTAAAGTTCACTGATTCCTAGAGGAGCCACTTATGATTTATAATTTCTTTATCTCATTTACAAAACGACATTCATAACCAAGGGTAATTTTATCTGGGGAGGGACGACAAGCTGCTCTATACTATGCTGTGTCAAGGTTCTGCCAATTTTTGCTATATATAACAAGGACTAAGTGAAAAATATATAATTTTTCCAAATATATCCTATAAAGTAGTTTGTTGAAAGTAGAAATAAAAATGTAAAAACAAAGGTGAGTTTAAAGCAAGTAAATGCTTTAACGTATGTAAAGTTATATTTTATCAAAGTTTAATAGGGTAAAGAAAAGTAAAAATACTTATAAAAATTTAGTTGGAACAATAATAAAAAAATATTGATATTTCTACTAAATTAATTTTGTAAAAGAAACAATTGTATAAAAGCTTTTTTAAAATTAAGGCTGAGTCGTCAAGGTGAATTTAAATGGATCAATTTCTATTTTCAACAAGTTGGTTTGTGCCTTTATATAGCTTATTAGGCGCAATTTTGACGTTGCCGTGGGGAATAGGAATAATTCAGCGAACGGGGCCAAGACCTGCGGCATACATAAACTTGTTGATGAGTGTTTTGGCTTTTGCCCATAGCCTGTTTGTATTTAACATTATCTGGGATAGAGAACCAGAAAAGTTACTGGTGACGTGGTTTAAAGCTGCTGATTTAGACTTATCTTTTGCCTTGGAACTTTCGGCAGTCAGCATTGGGGCAACGGTTTTAATTACAGGGTTAAGCTTACTTGCACAAGTTTATGCTCTGGGTTACATGGAAAAAGACTGGTCGTTGGCACGTTTTTTTGCGTTGCTGGGATTTTTTGAAGCAGCTCTGAGTGCTTTAGCAATAAGTGATTCTTTGTTTTTCAGCTATTGCCTTTTAGAAGTGCTGACGCTTTCAACTTACTTGCTGGTAGGATTCTGGTATGCTCAACCGCTAGTAGTGACGGCGGCGCGGGATGCGTTTTTAACCAAACGGGTGGGAGACTTGTTGCTGCTGATGGCTGTGGTGACGCTTTCTACCTTAGCCGGTAGCTTGAACTTTTCGGATTTATATGAGTGGGCGCAAACGGCTAATTTAAGCCCAGTAACATCAACATTGTTGGGGTTGGCGTTAATTGCTGGGCCTGCGGGTAAATGCGCTCAATTTCCCCTGCATCTTTGGTTGGATGAGGCAATGGAAGGACCCAACCCCGCCTCGGTAATGAGAAACTCACTAGTAGTAGCTGGTGGAGCTTATTTGCTGTATAAACTTCAACCATTGTTAGCCCTGTCGCCAGTTGCCTTGAATGTATTAGTAGTAATGGGAACGGTAACGGCAATTGGGGCGACATTAGTATCTATAGCTCAAATTGACATTAAGCGATCGCTATCTCATTCTACCAGTGCATATATGGGGTTAGTGTTTTTGGCAGTGGGGTTGCAGCAAGGGGGTGTAGCCTTGATGTTGCTGTTAACTCATGCGATCGCTAAAGCATTATTATTCATGAGTTCCGGTTCAGTAATCTTGACTACCCAAAGCCAAGACTTAACAGAAATGGGCGGTCTGTGGTCAAGGATGCCAGCCACAACTACTGCTTTTATTGTCGGTGCAGCCGGAATGGTAACACTCCTACCATTAGGAAGCTTTTGGGCAATGTTAGCATGGGCTGACGGTTTTGTGAATATTAGCCCTTGGGTAATTGGGGTTTTATTATTGGTTAATGGCTTAACAGCATTAAACTTGACCAGAGTATTTAGATTAGTCTTCTGGGGGAAACCGCAACAGAAAACGCGTCGTACCCCAGAAGTTGGTTGGCAGATGGCCCTACCAATGGTGATTCTTACAGTCTTTACTTTGCTTGTGCCTCTGATGCTACAGCAATGGTACTTGCTACCAGATTGGGAAAGTATTAATTGGTCTGTGGCATTAGCGTTGTTTACTTCTACTATTGTTGGGGTAGGCGTAGGATCTACAGTTCATTTACACAAAGCTTGGTCAAGATCCAGAATCTTGGCGTGGAGATTTGTGCAAGACTTGTTAGGTTATGATTTTTATATTGACCGAGTTTATCGGGTAACGGTAGTGGGTGCAGTCGCACTGCTATCTAAAATTTCTGCTTGGAGTGATCGCTATTTAGTCGATGGTTTAGTGAACTTAGTTGGATTTGCGACTATTTTCGGTGGACAAACTTTAAAGTACAGTATTTCTGGGCAATCTCAGGGCTATATGTTGACCATCCTAGCAGTTGTTAGCGTCCTGGGCTTTTTCATCAGCTGGTCATTAGGTTTGCTAGATAAATTACCTTTTTAACTGAGTTAGGAGTTAAAAGTTTTTACTCTCCCCTGCTCCCTCATCTCCCCCTGCTCCCCTAATCTGAATTCCGTCTATGCTTAGTGTTTTAATTCTAGTGCCGTTAATCGGTGCAGCTTTAATTGGTTTCTCGCCCTCTGGCATCAGTGACAAATTTGCCCGTGGGGTGGCTTTAATCTTTGCCAGTATCGCTTTCTTGTGGACAATAGTACTCGCAATTCAGTTCCATCCAGGGGAAATAACTCAACAGTTTGCCGAGTCTCTAACTTGGATAGATGTTTTAGGCTTGAACTATAATCTGGGAATAGATGGTTTATCTTTGCCACTGCTGGTTTTAAATGGATTGTTAACTTGCATTGCCATCTACAGCAGCGACGAATCCCTACAGCGTCCTAAATTTTATTACTCTTTGATACTATTATTAAGCGTTGGGGTGACTGGAGCTTTTCTGGCACAGGATTTACTACTATTTTTCTTGTTTTACGAATTGGAACTAATCCCGCTATATCTTTTGATAGCCATTTGGGGTGGGGAAAAGCGGGGTTATGCTGCAACAAAATTTCTTATTTATACTGCCGTTTCAGGAATCTTGATTTTAGCAAGTTTCCTCGGTATGGTTTGGCTGAGTGGTTCCTCTAGCTTTGCACTATCAACCTTGAACTCTACGACTCTACCTTTAGCGACACAGCTTTTACTGCTAGCAGGGATTGTGGTAGGTTTCGGCATTAAAATTCCCTTGGTTCCCTTCCATACTTGGTTGCCAGATGCTCACGTTGAAGCTTCTACACCAATTTCTGTGCTGTTGGCTGGGGTATTGTTGAAGTTAGGAACTTATGGCTTACTGCGGTTTGGTATGAACTTATTACCAGAAGCTTGGGCTTATGTGGCTCCTTGGTTAGCGACTTGGGCTGTAGTGAGTGTATTGTATGGTGCATCATGTGCGATCGCTCAGACCGATATGAAAAAAATGGTAGCATACAGTTCCATTGGACACATGGGCTATGTGCTTTTAGCTGCGGCAGCTTCCACACCATTAAGTGTGTTGGGTGCTGTGATGCAGATGATTAGCCACGGCTTAATTTCCGCCATGCTGTTTTTACTGGTAGGGGTTGTGTATAAAAAAGCCGGAAGCCGGGATTTAGAAGTTCTCCAAGGACTGCTGAACCCAGAACGTGGTATGCCCGTAATTGGTAGCTTGATTGTTGTGGGAGCGATGGCCAGCGCTGGAATACCGGGAATGGTCGGGTTTATTTCGGAATTCATCGTTTTTCGGGGGAGTTTCCCAGTTTTTCCAGTGCAAACCCTGCTATCGATGATTGGTACAGGCTTAACTGCGGTTTACTTCCTAATACTTCTCAACCGTGCCTTTTTTGGACGCTTATCTGCACAAGTTACCAACTTACCACGGGTGTATTGGAGCGATCGCGGTCCAGCTGCAATTTTAGCTGTGCTGATTGTGATTTTCGGTATTCAACCTGGTTGGTTAGCACGCTGGACTGAACCAACAATTACAGCAATGGTGAATAGCCAAAACGTAGTAGTAGCAGTGTCCTTGGATAAAGTGGGGAATGGGGATTAGGGTATAGGGAATGGGGATTAGGGATTGGTGACTAGGGACTGGGAACGGGAAAAAGTTTTCCCAATGCCCAATGACGGCAGTTGCTCCACTTGGGGAGACCCCAAGACCGCACTGCCTTCCCAATGCCCAATGCCCAGTACCCAGTACCCAATCCCTAATCCCTAAATTTTTTGGAGAGATAGCAATGGTAACGATTAAAAAGAAAGCGACTCACAATCCCTTAGCTGAGTATATTGAAGGTTTGCAAAAAGGAGAGGCATTAGTTCCCGATAATCCAGAAAATGTGCTGGAAGTTGTTGGTATTCTTAAAAGTTATGGCGTAGTTTTAGATGCCTATTCAAAAAATCTTAATTATATTGCCGAGCATCAGTTTTTAATATTTTTCCCATTTTTTAAATACTTTAATGGAGAGGTTTCTTTTCAGAAATTACTCCGTCACTGGTGGCATAACCGAATTAATTTTGAATATGCCGAATATTGCATGAAAGCCATGATGTGGCACGGTGGCGGCGGACTAGACACGTATTTAGATACAGAAGAATTTCAAGAAAGAGCGCAAGCTGTCATCGCTGCAAAATTTAAAAATAATCCCTTAATTTCGGCTATTAACCAACTGTTTCCAGATTTCTTAACAGAAAACTTGCGTGTCTCTGCTTACTACACTGGTTTAGGTCAATTCTGGCGAGTCATGGCTGATATGTTCCTTAACTTATCAGACCGCTACGACCGAGGCGAAATTAAGTCAATTCCCCAAGTTGTAGAACACATTAAAGCAGGGTTAGTGGCAAATGCATCAAACCCAATTACCTATGCCGTCAAAATTCGAGGCGAGGTCTATGAAATCATTCCCAAAAGCGTTGGTTTGACCTTCTTAGCAGATACAGCAATACCTTATGTAGAAGCAGTATTTTTCCGGGGAACGCCTTTCCACGGTACAGTTTCATACAATGCCCAAGGATATCAAATTCCCCCAGATCAAACGCGATTTCAATATGGCGCATTGTATGCCGATCCTTTACCTATTGGCGGTGCGGGTATTCCTCCCACCTTGTTGATGCAGGATATGCGTCATTATCTTCCAGAGTATTTGCACGAAACTTATCGTCGCAGTCTTCGGGGTGAAGATGATTTGCGGGTACAAATTTGCATGAGTTTCCAAAAATCGATGTTTTGCGTAACGACAGCAACGATTTTGGGACTGATGCCTTATCCTTTGGATACTAAAGATCCAAATGAGGAAAAAGGTAATCGAGTTTATTTAGAAAAGTGGATGAGTCGGTTAGAAACTTCGCGGTTGCTGGACGTCAATAAATAACTGAATTTATACAGAGAAATTTCAGATGCTTCTCAATTGCTATAAAAATTTTCAGCTACTTCAGCAACTTGATCCAGTGCAAGATCATTGCCGGATTTATAACTTGATGAATGGCTATGAGTTTCCTTGGATATGACGCGATCGCTCGAAGTTGCTTGTAAAAATAACATTTCCAACATTTAATAATTTTTCACAGTTTGGCAAAGGTTTTGGCACTACGGTCTCAGCACAGTAAAACTGTGGACGAGAGATATTAACCATCAAGATAAGCATGAGCGCAACTACCACCTATTACCAATAGAAAAGAAAGAATCATACAAGTGGCTACGTTCTGCCGAAGAAACGCAAAAATGTTTAACTATTGGTAATGCCAAAATCGTGACTCACATCGCCGACCGCGAAAGCGATATGTATGAGGAATTCGCCACAGTCCCAAATCACGACAATCATGTGCTGGTCAGAGCGCGCATTGACCGTCGCCTTGTGGGAAAGACCCCATCACTTTATACATACTTAAACCAACAGCCGAGCGAGGGGACTTACATAGTAGATGTCCCAGCAGATGCACGTATCGGTAGAACAGCAAGAGAAGCATTATTAATTGTTCGCCGTGGAAGAGTGACAATTCAACGTCCAGATAAATTGAATGGGCAAGACTATGCCCCTAGTCTGACGCTTTACGCTGTTGAAGCAGTGGAAGTAAATCCACCACCAGGTCAACAACCGATTCATTGGCGATTGCTCACTACCCACCAAGTTGTTTGTTTAGAGCAAGGACTACAAGTGATTCGATGGTACACATGGCGATGGCGAATTGAACAACTCTTTGCCACCCTGAAAACTGCGGGATTAAATCTTGAAGCTACCCAATTAGAATCGATTGCCGCCATTCAACGACTAACCGTATTAGCTTTGTCTGTTGCTGTGCGAATTTTACAACTGATTTTTGGACGGGATAATCCTGATTTACCAGCTACTGTTGCTTTTTCTCACGAGCAACAACATTGTTTATCTACTCTTGCGCTTACTTTAGAGGGTAAAACTCGACTGCAACAAAATCCCTATCCTCCTCAAACCCTGGCTTGGGCTACTTGGATTATTGCTCGACTTGGTGGTTGGTCTGGTTACAAGTCTCAAAAACCTCCTGGTATTACTACGTTGAGTCGCGGACTTGAGCAGTTTGAATCCACCTTTTTTGGCTGGAAACTCGCTCTGGGCCGACTTGTGTGTACACCGTAGCCGTGAACGGGGAGGGGGTTGGGGGTGGGGTTCTTCAGGTTTAATAAGCAATCAACCGGACATGATATGACTCCAGTCAGCCGCTCAATAGCACGAAAATCAATGCCATTTACATACATGGTTAGACATTGTTGTTTAATTTCGTCGTATCCGCGTTTTGAATATGATTCTATAAATTGGCGTTAGCGTTCGCGTAGCGTCTCGTAGAGAAGCGGGGCAAAACGCACGTCGCAAAAGACACAGATGTAGTTCTGTTTACTACGACGATGTCTGTTCTTACGGATAAGGTTGGATGCACAATGTGGACAGTTCATCCCTTAATTATGCAACGCCAAAAGTCAGGTAGGCTAACGTACCATCCCAGACTTTCGGTGCATGATGAACTAATGTTTATAACGCACCCTAACAGATTCTCAGAAAATTGATGAAAAAGAAGAACCCGTCTGCTCTGGAGCCTACAAATACAAGCTTGGAAGTACGCCGTTTCCGATTATCCTTTCTTTATGCCGTGCCAATTGGGCTATTAGGAGGGCTGATTGGCTTGGGGGGTGCAGAGTTTCGGTTGCCAGTCCTTGCTGGAACATTGGGCTATTCAGTGCGGCAGGCTGTGCCTATCAACTTGGCTGTCAGCTTGATTACGATTGCTGCATCCTTAGTAATTCGGGGCAGTAGGCTTTCCTTCAGCCCGATTATTCCATTGCTGCCTGTAATCTTCTCCTTGATTGCCGGAGCGGTTATCACTGCTTTTTTTGGGGTAGTGATCGCGGCAAAGCTCTCAAACGAACAGCTTGAACGAATCATCTTAGTGCTATTGGTATTCATTGGCATTGCCTTGATAGTCGAGGGTTTTCTACCTCAACAAATACCAGCCCTTTTACCCCCTGCTTTAAGTTGGCGCATTTTGGCAGGTATCTTATTTGGACTAGCAATTGGGCTGGTAAGCAGTCTACTTGGGGTTGCAGGGGGTGAAGTTATTATCCCAACACTTATTTTCGCTTTTGGTGCAGATATTAAGACAGCAGGTACAGCCAGTCTTCTAGTTAGCTTACCAACTGTACTTGTAGGGGTTATCAAATATGCTAGTCGAGGTGCATTTGTAGATCGTAGAGCGTTGAGCAATACCATCGCGCCTATGGGAGTTGGTTCCGTGATTGGAGCCATTATTGGAGGGATGCTTGTCGACCTTTTTCCAGCATCGGTACTCAAGATTACACTAGGGGTAATCTTGAATATCTCCGCGTTTCGGGTCTTTCACAAAGCTAGGTATTCCAGAATAAAAAGATGAATTAGTGCGTAGGCGTAGCACATCATAGCCATTGTTATGCAATGTCCAATATGTGCATCAACTCATATTCGCAAGAATGACCAGAAGTTTTTTAACAGCGATCGCACGGTATTAGATTACTACCAATTGTTATTTTATTTATTAATAATTAAAAAACAGCGCTAGCTTATATTTGGCTAGCGCTGTTTTTTGGATTTAATTCATAATAATTAAATGAATCTCCTAAATTTTTGTCACTCATTATTCGCAATTTGCTCTTATACAGCACTGCGACGAGTTAACAAGTTCCACAGGAAAACTGCAATAATTGCACCAAGAACTGCTAATGCAACACCAGGAATACTGAGACTAGTGCCTGTTATAGCTAAGGTTCCCGTATTGAAGAATACACCTAAGCTACCGCCAATCAAAGCACCTATCATTCCTAGTAAGATTGTTCCTAGAATTCCGCCACCTTGATGACCAGGATAGATAGCCTTAGCGATCGCACCAGCAATTAGACCTAAAACAATCCAAGCAAGAATATTCATTGTTATTAATTCGGTAAACGTTTTTCACTCACGAATATATAGTATCAATCTTAATCTTTTGATTCCATCTATCATCAGAATTAATCATTAATAACCATAAGGAAGAGTTTAATTGCAATGCCGATTTTTTGATATATACCTTAATTAAACTAGATAATCCATTAAAAAAAAGCTCCTAGTAGGTCTTGAATATAGGAGCTTATCAAACTATTGCTTGGTAATTGCAGTATATGCATTTTTAACTAGCTCTCTCCTCTACTAGAAGAATTAGGCTGAGTTTTCAAAGACTGTCTCTAAAGTAATGTAAAGGAAGCAAGATTAGGCGATGTCTACAACAGGTGTAGTTGCAGTCTATTACTAACATTCCGTACTTGGGCATTGCCAGGCTACCTGCCGCGATCGTATTTCATCTCTATAGGATGGATGCTACGTGAACATAACTTGATACAAGAAGCAAGCTTGAGAATTGATCGCTCTTACTATGTCACGCTTGTATTGGGGAATAAGGACTGAGAAGATTTGCTTGATATTAACCCAATCTTGAATCCTTAATCCCCATTACCCTTATTCTCAAAAGGGGCATCGAGTTTCCCAATCGCTAATTTCCAGTCAAAATGCCTAATCAAATTTGGTTATCACAGTTGCAAAAACATCGGGCGATCGCAGTCATCCGCGCCCCTAAAATCGAAGTAGGGCAGCAAATGGCAATGGCTGTAGCATCTGGAGGAATGCATTTAATTGAGATTACCTGGAATAGCGATGGCGCTGGGGAATTAATCAGTCAACTACGTTCAGAATTACCAGCCTGTACCATTGGCACTGGTACGCTATTCAATGTGCAACAGTTGCAAGAAGCGATTGCATCTGGGGCGCAATTCCTCTTCACACCCTATGTTGACTCCGCAATGATTAAAGCAGCACAAGAAAAAGATGTACCCATCATCCCAGGAGCTATGACTCCTACAGAAATTGTTACCGCCTGGAGTCAGGGCGCTAGTTGTGTAAAAGTATTCCCCGTACAAGCAGTGGGAGGAGTGGACTATATCAAAAGTTTGCAAGGGCCACTAGGTCAAATTCCCTTAATTCCTACTGGCGGCGTGACTTTAGAAAATGCTAAAGAATTTTTACAAGCCGGAGCGATCGCTGTCGGTTTAAGCGGTGAATTATTTCCCAAAAAGCTTGTTACAGAGAGGAATTGGGAAGCGATCGCATCTGGAGCAAAAAAGCTGGTACAACAGTTAGGTTAACTTAGAATCAAATCATCAAAAGTTCACGTCTATTAAAGTAATAGATAGGGAAATAAAGGTGAAAACTGATAAGTTTCTCAAGACTTGATGATTTAAGTGTGAGTGTATCTAAAATGAAAAAACTGATTTATACTGACTGGGTGCGTCGCTTACAAATACTCCTCACTGGTACAGCACTGTCCGTAAGTGTTTTTACTACTACTGGAACCCGTGAAGTTTGGGCGAATTCCAAAAATCAAGTGATTGCACAAAAAATCCAGACATTACAAAAATCGGATAAACGCTGGATTCAAATTGATCTTTCAAAGCAACGGTTAATAGCTTGGGAAGGTGACAGAGTGGTTTATGGAAGTGCTATTTCCTCTGGCAAAAAATCCACTCCCACTCTTATTGGTACTTTTAATATTCAATCCAAGTTCAAAACTACACGGATGCGCGGGAATGGCTACGATGTCCCTAACGTTCCTCATGCGATGTTTTACCAAGGTAACTACGGTATTCACGGAGCTTACTGGCATAAAAGGTTTGGCACTCCAGTCAGCCACGGCTGTGTGAATCTCGCACCGAAACATGCTAAATGGCTATTTGAGTGGGCATCGGTAGGAACACCAGTAGTAATTCAGAAATAGTAGGTGAAGCAACTAAAAGGCAATTTAGAGAAAATCATTAATAACAACAAATCAAGACAATTGAGTGATTCCCAGCAATATTTTATGCTGGGAATCTTCGGAGTCGGAATTACGGAATTTGAAATAAAATATAGAAGCGGGCATTTAACGATTTGCCCAATAAAATAAGCGTAGATCCTGACAATTCCTGTGTGAAATTAAAAATGCAAATATAAATTTGGGGAAAGTTTGTATTTAGGCATTTAAATGACATATTTTTTTAAAGGTGTCCTTTCTAGTTAGTCATTAGTCATCGGTCATTAATTAGAACTCATCATTTAATCAAGGACAAATGACAAATGTGCAAATTGGATGCAGATTAGCTTAGGACTTGTTTTGAAAAGCATTAGCGGATGAATTGCGTAAATCCTCGACAGTAAACAAGTAGTCGATCTGAAAATTTGTAGTTTTCCAGAAAGTTACTTCACTTCATAATTTTTGCGTAGTTTATAAGGCAAGGCATAATGCAATCTTGGATTCGCAGTGGTAGGATTCGTTCTTCAGGAACTTTTTGTACAGGCGTGGCGCTGATGATGACAACTTTATTCTCTTGGTCATCACCTTTAGCAGGTACACCGAACTTTACTACAGCAACAGCCGCGTCAGTAAATGAAAACAACATCACTGCATCTAATATTAGACAAACATCCCAAACTCGCTGGATTGAAATTGATTTGTCAGAGCAACGCTTACGTGCATGGGAAGGTAAAAGACTTGTTTATTCATATCGCATTTCTGGAGGCAAGCGATCAACCCCTACACCTATAGGTAGATTTCGGATTAATTCTAAGTATCGCACTCACCGGATGCGAGGCAGAGGCTACAACATTCCTGACGTTCCTTACACAATGTATTTCTACAGAGGCTATGCCATCCACGGCGCTTACTGGCATAATCGTTTTGGAACTCCAGTCAGCCACGGTTGCGTGAATTTGCCTGTTAAGCAAGCACGCAATGTTTATAACTGGGCTAGGAATGGAACTTTAGTGGTGGTGCGGAAATAATTCGTAATTAAGAGTTGCAATTCTGCCTTTAATTTAGGGTGCGTTACACTCGGTAAACGCATCCTAAATCACTGCTAGACTAAAAACACATCTTCGAGGGATTTAGGAGCTATGAGCGCTACAACTACTCAACGACTTACCCTGGAGGAGTTTCTGAAGCTCCCAGAAACAAAGCCTACAAGTGAATATATTAACGGTGAGATTATTTCTAAGCCAATGCCGAAAGGGAGACATAGCCGCTTGCAAGGCAAACTCGGTGCTGTTGTTAATGAAGTCACAGAGAATCAGAAAATTGCCTATGCATTTCCCGAATTACGGTGTAGTTTTGGGGAACGGTCAATTGTACCTGATGTAGCTGTATTTCAGTGGGGACGCATACCGTTCACCGTTGATAATGAAGTACCTGATAATTTTGAACTTCCGCCAGACTGGACGATTGAGATTCTTTCCCCAGAACAAAAACCCAACAAAGTAATTGGCAACATTCTCTACTGTCTAAAGTATGGTAGCCGCCTTGGATGGTTTCTTGACCCTGATGATTCCAGTATTTTGGTATTTTTACCAGAGCAACAACCAGTGTTACTCCAGGGAGAAGATTTTTTGCCTGTATTACCAGAAATTCAACTTGCAATAACCGTCAATCAAGTTTTTGGATGGTTAAAAATGGGTGGTTAGAAATAGCCCATCGTAGACATCGCTCTCTGGCAAAAAATAAATTATAGATATAAATCATGTCTATTATAGACATGATTATGAATAAAAGAGGTAGGAGAATGAACTGGAGAATTGCAGAAGCGAAACAGAGGTTCTCCGAACTGATTCATGCCGTAACTAAAGAACCGCAACTCATCTACAACCGAAATCAACTGGTGGCTGTTGTTGTTGAAGCTGAGATGTTTGAAGAATTTTTGACGTGGCGCAATCAACGCGAAAAGATTTCTTTAGCTGATGCTTTCAAAGAACTACGTCAGATAGCGACTGAGGAAAATTATATCCTCGAAGTACCCTGCCGCCAAGACCGTCTAAACCCTTTCGCTGATGCCATCGATGACTTTTCTCTCTGAGACTAACATTATCAGCGAATTAGTAAGACTGCAACCTAACTCTGGTGTAGTGAAATGGGCAGAAAGAGTTTCTTCAATAGTTTTGAGTGCAATCACTGTTGAAGAAATATTTTACGGACTGACATCCAAGCCTAATCCTAGAATTCAAATATGGTTTGAAAGCTTTTTGGAAAATAACTGTCAAGTATTGCCTATCACCATTGAAATTGCCAAGCGCTCCGGGGAATTGCGAGGTCAACTAAGATTAAGTGGGAAAACACACACCCAAGCAGATATGATGATTGCTGCTACTGCTCAAATTCATCAATTGACTTTAGTAACGCACAACATCCGGGATTTCGACGGTTGTGGTATCCCACTTTTGAATCCTTTTAATTAACTCAATTGTGCCACAAGTTGATTTTCCAACAGCGTATCATTCGTTAACAAGTCTTCAACGGTGATTCGCAAAAAGCGTTGCTCATCAACTTGAAAGAGGATTTTGATGCGATCGCTTCCAGGATATCCGGCTGGTGTCAGTTGAGCAATTGTTCTTGCGCCTTCTTGATCGTTGAGAGGTTTGACGCTGGTTTCACTACTATCCATACGGCGAGTAATTAAGCGATCGCCATCAAAATAAACTTCAGTACTACCCGTATCTGCTCCCAATTCTCCCATGATTAATTCAATGCTGGGCTGATTTTCCACAGAAGCGCCTAAGACTAATTCCACAGGCTGACTCATGGGGTATGCTTGTCCAGCTTTAATCAGAGAATGCCATTTATGACGCTGATTGCGGCGATCCCAGTAGCGGATACCATAACTATGATAGAGAAAGTCTTTGATTTGCACACCTTGAGCTAACTGTAATGCACCTTGAGCGATCGCTTCAAAAGGACGTTCGCAACGGATTTTTTCTGGCTCAAAATACTGTTTTATCCATGTCTGCACTGCTGGTAATTGCACTGTCCCACCAACTAACAAAACTGCATTAATATCAGGAAGTTCTATCCCTTGGCGTTTTGCTTGCTGCAACAGTGTCGTCATCGAGTCATCTAATAACTCAAAAAATGCGTGTTCTTTGAGGATATTATCAAAAGTGTCACGGTTTAATTCCAGTTCATAGCTTTCAAATGTTTCATCATCAAAATAAACTTCACTAGCTTGGTTTTGGGTTGATAGCTGAATTTTCACCCGTTCTGCCAAGCGCGTTGTCAAGGGACTTATCGCCAGTTCTTGAGTTTTGGCAAAGTAATCTACTAACCAATTATCAATATCAGTACCGCCCAGATTTTGCCCAGCTTTCGCCAGGACACGAGCAGTTTTGACTTTTTGTTTTGAATCTTCAGCCAGGGACTTATTACCCCACTTGAGGAGAAATCCGAGTGGCTTTGTGGTTGTTTGTACATTTTGATCCAACCGGACAAGGGATAAATCCAAAGTGCCGCCGCCAAAGTCTATCACCAAAAGAATTTCTTGATCTGCCAAGCCATAACCCAAGGCAGCAGCTGTAGGTTCATCCAACATCCGCACCTGTTCCACCGGGAGGGCTTGACAAACTTTCCCCAACCAGTGACGATAAGCTTCAAAACTGTCTACGGGTACGGTTAATACTAGAGAGTCTAACCCTCCTTCCTGGGGTGCTAGTTCTTCAATCACTTTGGTGAGGAACCATTGCCCTACTTGCTCAAAGGTAACAATTTGCCCATCTAGTTCGGGTAAGAAACCTTGGATATCTGCACCAATACCCCGCTTGAAGCTGCGGAAAAATCGGGTTTCGCCCTTGAGGTCAAGACCGCGATCGCGTACTTGTTGCCCGACTAAGACTTGATTTTGGCTTGCGTCTTCAACATAAACCAAGCTGGGAATCAGAGGCGGATTGAGACTTTGTTTAATTGATAAACCTGGTAGAGTTAGGGTTTCTGGCTGCTGGGTTACAGGGTTCCAACGAGCAATGACTGTGTTGCTAGTACCAAAATCGATTGCGATCGCCATATTTTATATTTATTATCTCGCACGAAGAAGCCAAAGCTGCTTTATTTTTGATTATTCTCTATAAGCCACCAACAATGCAAATGTGCCCAGACGCTTGCTATTCCCTGAAAATTTCGTGATTTTTTCCGAGACTGAGGAAGAATCCTATGTTTGTGTTATGGCCTGTTAACAGTGCAACTGATATATAGGTGAGAAAGAACCGTAATGGAGGTATTTCGCTTCGACTGGGGGCAATTTGGTATTGACCTGCTGAAACTGGGCATTGCTTTTCTTCTCACCTTGCCAATAGCTTGGGAGCGAGAGCAATCAACTCGGATTATGGGACTCCGTACTTTTCCGCTCGTTGCAGTAGCTAGTTGTGGTTATGTCTTAATTGCTCTTGCGGTCATTGGAGCAAGTGAAGATGGTCAAGCCCGTATTATTCAAGGACTCATGAGTGGCATAGGTTTCATTGGGGGAGGTGCAATTCTCAAAGAAGGGGTTAATGTGCGTGGGACAGCCACTGCTGCAAGTGTATGGACTACAGGAGCAATTGGTAGCGCTATTGCTTATTCTCGATACGAGATAGCAATTCTCCTAAGCCTAGTAAATTACTTGACGCTTCGTATACTGACACCCATTGAACGACAAACGGGCAAAGCAGATCAACGTGACGAGGACTGAATCTTTGATTGTCACAAGTTATGAGAAGTTTATTACAAAGTGAAACATTTAGAGGTTATTTATAAAGTAAATATTAAGTAGGGTGTGTTACGGCTGTTTAGGAATTTAAGGGTTTGAGAAAGTCTAATTTAGCCGTAACACACCATATTTTTAGGTGCGTTACGCGCTGCTTTAACGCACCCTACAATTTTAGGTTTACTTTATAAATGGTCTCTTAATGAGCTTCACTCACGTTCTCAAGAAGAAACTAGTGGTCTATCGCATTAGTTATGAGGGGTGAACAAGTTCGTAGTTAGGACTTTAGACCTGGATTTTGAAGCAGTGAAGTGTTTACTAATAACTCATCAAGATTAATGAGACAGACCACTAGGGACTATGAAGATATGTTCTAATTGCCGATCAGCCACTGCAAATCTCCTTAAAAATCTTGCGCCTTCTGAGGACGCAATTGTTAGCTTAAACGAAAAGAAGCCCCACGCTCCGTTTAGCGAGGCGTGGGATGGATTTTTATAGTAGATAGTTTACACTCAATCTTCATGCCGTAACTGCCATGCTGCACCGCAAGCGGCCCCAGCCCCAGCTATCAATCCGGTACTCATTCCTAGTATAGTTTTTTGCATTGGATCTTGGGTTAGACATTCACTTGTAACCTTAGTGTCTTCCAAGCAGAGGCTGCTTTCTGCCCAAGCAGCAGTACCTCCTAAAATTACACCAATTACACTACAGGAAACAACTAGCAGCAAGAGGCGACGGCTTTTTCTAACCATAGATAGATGTGTCAAAGATTAAAGATAGTGATTCACTCTCAATTACTTTACACGTACTTGCTAGCAAATGTCAGCTGGTTTTAAGAAAAGTGGTTGCTGTTCAAAACCTAGACAACTATTAAAAAATCTGATTAGACATTGCATCTTAAAAAAATAACCTCTGGGGAAGGGATATCACCAGAAGTTTTTAATAAAGACATTGGAATAGGGAACTATTATAAAAATAAATTTATCTTTTGCCAACACTGCTTTTTCCTTCTCAAAAACAGGTCAAAGTTAACTCTGCCTGTAATTAAGGATAAAAATTGGACTGATAAATCGCATAGCTCATATTTTTACCTCTTTTGAGGCACTAATACAGGTAGTTGACGGTCACCTGCTACGAATTTGGCGTGTTGTCCAACAGTCAAAACATTAAACTGACTGGATATAAGTTCCAAACTTTTGTTCACTATTGCCAGCTTTTTGTAGGTGGGGAGACTCATTCCAGGGAAAAATGATAGCTCTGGCACATCCTCTTGACTTACAAAGTCTGTAGGATGGAATAGCAAAGAAGGCTGGACACGCATAAGTTTACACAGCCACAGGGCAATTCGCAGGTAGAGTAACGCTACTTCCGAAGAAAATGTACTCAGGTACATTATGTAACTGAAGTGAATTGGCACTTTAAAAATTGGCATCGTCGTAACGGGAATTTCAGTGAGTTTATCCTTACCCATGTTCCACTGATAAGGTTTCAGAGGCTGTAAACCCTCTTTGAAACCGCCAAATAGAGCTTCCCGTTTCTTCCGTTCTTCCTTGCTCAGTTTACAAGTCATCAAATAATACGCTCGTGCGATGGGCCCCAAAAATGTGGGAAAAGTTGAAGCATCATATTCGTATCCCCGTCGTGCTAAAACTTTCAACACCGCAGGAGAAAAACTATATCCAGGCCCCCGGAAGCCGATAGGATGTTGATGAGTGACACGCTTGATATGTTTCTCGGCCAAGGCTATCTCTTCTTCAATCTCATCCTCTGAATACAGATGTAGCCAAGGATCATGGTAAAATGAATGATTGCCAATTTCGTGGCCTGCGATCGCGATCGCTTGTAATGCCTTGGTGTTCTTTTCCAGCGCCGCATCCTGTCCCACAATGAATACTGTGATTGTCAAATCCCATTGCTGAAAAATATCTAAGAAACGAGGAACTGCAATATCTAAGTATGAGGGGAAAGTCTCCCAACCCGGAGCGCCCTGATTTTTTAGAAAAGACCAAACATTATCCAAATCTAAAGAAAGACTAGCTATTGGTTTGTTTCCTTGTCGCTTCGTTTTCATCATGAGTTCAAGTATTTAGATAATTATTAAAGGTAAATTATAGATAATGTTAGATTTGGGCTTTATCGCTCAAGTTTTGTTCTTCGACCCAGCGCTGGTTTTAGGGAAATCTCAAGTCAAAAGGTTTGTGGTTCATCTCATCATTTACAAAATCAATAGTGATTTTAAGAGCAGTATCTTCTAGGCGTAGCTCGTGGTAGACATCGCCTAGATTGAACACTAAGAAGTGTCTCATATTTGTAAACAAATTCTGTTTGTTTCAATACTTAGGCAAAAATTGCTAAAAAGCTGAATTTATCTATAGACACGTAGTAGCTTACCGCAAGATAATGCCAATACGCCAATAACGCCTTCTCTGCGAGAGGCTTCCACCAACGCGCAGCGTCTCCCAGAGGAGGATGCGTAAGGTGTAAGTCCTATGTCTAAAAGATATTTCTGTAAATTAGCTAATGGGTTTTCAGCGCTCCTTTAATCTCGACTTGATCAGCCCTTCAGACAACCTTTTACCCTGATATTTAATTACTGGTCATCAATATATCATAACCAAGACACATTTAAACGTATAAGTAAGTTTTAGCAATCGCACTAGATTATAGAAGTAATTGATGATTTGGATGCTCAATTTATATCATTACTTCCAATAAAAAGCGATCATACAAAAAATATTTTACACACCCTATATATTGATTTGCTGCCTCTGGGTAAAACACATTGCAATTCCCTTTTCGTAATAAGCAGCCTCATTAATAAAAATCGGCCAAACGGTAGATGTGCCTTCATAAATAATTGTTTTACCATCAAAGGCTAGAAAAATTGGATCTCCTGGGTTTAAGGCTTGATAATCCTTATCCTGAAGCTCTGGATGAATCATGCCAAAGATTTTACCATTTTGTCCTTTTGGATAGCCCACAACTGATAAATGATCATAGAGAATCAACGTTTCTTTGAATGATGGAATTTTACCCTGGTTAAACCCTTCTATATAGTCGAGAACCGTAGAAATAAGTTCCTCTGTTTTTTGAAATAGCTCCGCTTTTAAGAGTCCTTGGGCAATAGGGCCAACCTCGATCGCAAAGCCTAATTCACACAAAGAATTTACAAAGGGGTTTTCTTCAATTGATTTAAAAGAGCAACGATAAACCCTAACTAAAGGATTAATCTGGCTCAGATAAGCAGCCAATTTCAAGTTTAAGGGATGACTGTTTACCAAAATAATTGTCAGACCCATATTAGCTGTACTGCTGTGTAAGTCTAAAATAAAATCTGCTTGTTTATCCCTGTTTGATGCTAGGGTATCCTGGATTGATTTAGCTTGTAATTCTTCATAACTGCTCAGAGTCGGATCTTGTAAATCTTGCTTGAGAAAACAGCGATTTAAGTCCTTCTCTACATATCGCCTCCCCACCGCAAAAGCGTTAGGATTTGCTAACAGAGTGATTGTCTCAAAACTTGGTCTAGCAACCAAGTCAGGAAACTGGGCAAATTTTTGGATTAAGTATGCCCCCGTAAACTCATTGCCATGAGTTCCACCGACAATTGCAACTCGATTAATCTGGTTCACGATTACACCAACTCCAGAATTAGCCATCGAGGTATCAGTTCTTAATGTACCTTATGAAGCATTCACTGTGCCGATGCGATCGCGCCCATGTGGTTGATAAAGATAAGACATATCAGGGCCATTGGGAATGATCCCGCCCGGATTGAGTGGGAATAGATTTCCGTAGTAGTCCCGCTTCACACTTTCTACATCGCAGGTGTCAGCAACACCTGGAAGCTGATATAGATCACGTAAATAAGCTCCCAAGTTTTGATAGTCTTGAATTCGCCGCCTATTGCACTTAAACAACCCATAGTAGGCACTATCAAACCGAAATAACGTCGTGAATAAACGGACATCTGCAAGCGTGAGATTGTCCCCACACAGATATCGACTAGTCTGCAATGCAATGTCAATCTCATCGAGAGTTGCAAACAGTTCATTACAGGCTTGATTGTATGCTTCCTGACTTTGGGCAAAGCCGCAGCGATACACGCCGTTATTTACCGCGTGATAAATCTTCTCATTCCACCAGTCAATTTTTTCTTTGAGTGCTTCTGGATAAAGATCGAGCGTGGGATTATTGGCGAACTCATTAAACTCAGAGTTCAGCATGACGATAATCTCTGAACTCTCATTATTGACGATGGTTTTTGTTTGGTTATCCCATAGGATTGGAACTGTAGAGCGTCCACTGTAAGCAGGTTCTGCCAGTTGATAAAATTCAGCCAGTGTGCGACAACCTTCTTCTTCCTCGTTGAATATCCAACCGCCTTCAATGGGAGAAGGAGAGACGATACATACTGATATTACTGCTTCGAGTTTTTTGAGCGATCGCACAACTAAAGTTCGGTGCGCCCAAGGACAGCCCAGCCCAACATAGAGTTTGTAGCGCCCTGCTGCTGGTGGGTAAGGATTCCCTTCTTCTGTGCCAATGAACTTCCGAAACTGGCTATTAGGACGAATATAAGCTCCCGACTGATTACTAGGAGCCAGCTTTGACATCATGATCTGCCACATAGTCGTCCAGACAAACTTTCCCAGCCAGATGATCAGCTTGGGAGGGAGTGTCCTGCCCTTTTTTTTGGGAAGATTTTTCTGGTCATTCATTGGAGTTGAGTTGCTCATGGCGACAATCTTGCTTTGGGAGCGATTGACGTTACCACTGTTTCTACTAAGTAGGTTTCGATTTTTACAAGCCACTCTGAGCTTTACTACTCTACTTTACTACGCTTTGTATCATCCTGATTAGAAAAATCTCTAGCCTTTGAGCGTAATCATCTCAAATTTGCGTAGGCAAAGCCCACCAAAGATATCGTAGCCAAGAGCGATCGTCCCATCTAAAAACCTACTTACTTTTCCCAGTTTAATCTGCTCATCTCCTGTAACAAATTGCCAATCTATTTAAGAAAGACTTAATGAGTGATGTCGCGATCCTCTTAATTATATTAACCATGTATTTTGTAATGTATTATACCTGTAATAATGTTTTTGCCTAATTATTTTTTTGTCAATAAATAATAATCATAAAAATTTTAATTTACATCCTCCAAAAAATAAATCTCTTGTGGGGTAGGCATTTTGCCCGCCCTAGTTATCCAAATCAAATGCGCGGCATCTGAGTGTTTAACTTAGTTATAAATCGAAGTCAAAAACACAATTTTTTAGCCATTAATGCCCAATATCAAGCTCTAAGAGGTATATACGTCATATTTAAAAGCATGGTTTACCCTTTCCGAGAAAACACAGTACAAAGCTTAATTAGATACTCGCGTAATTACTAATAAAAAATCGGTATTTACCTGATCTTTTTATAAAAAACATCACATCTTGACATTAGTTAAACGCAAAAAAGTATAGATATAATTTGAAGAAGAAGTTACTGAAACAAAGAACAAAAACAAAAAACTTACGTAGGAATAATTGTAAATAAAGTGACTCAATCTCATAACAACCCTAACCTTCTAGAGGAAACGGATTTAGGGACTCTCATCGCTCAAACTAATACCACAGACAAATGGCAAGTATTGTCGTACAATGCTCCAATCCTACCTATACATGCCGCTCTACTTCGTACTGGTAAAGTATTCTTTTTCTGCGGTTCAGGTAATGATCCTAGTCGGTTAAATACTCCCTATGACAGTGTGGTTTGGGATGTAAATAAAGGAACCTTTACCCGTCAGAAGGCTCCATTGGATAGTAATAATCAACCTATTGATCTTTTTTGCGCTGGTCACTCCTTCCGCCCTGATGGTCGGTTAGTGGTTGCGGGTGGAACTTTGCGCTATGACCCATTTTATGGTTCACCCTCTGGTCTACTGTTTGATCCCATTACCGAGAAATGGGTCAAAATAGCACCAATGAATAATGGTCGTTGGTATCCTACTGTGTTAACGCTAGGCAGTGGTCGGATTTTTGTAATATCTGGGGCGGACAAAGATGGCAATGTCAACAAACAACCAGAAATTTATTCTGCTTTCTTTCCAAATGGTTGGAACGCTTTTCCGACAACTCGTTCCTACCCAGAATACGCAAATCTGTTTCTACTCAATAGTGGAAAAATCTTTTATTCAGGTGCTCAGATGGGCGGTAACTTTGGAGCAGTGCCAACTATACTAACTCTGCCAGAGACATTTACCGAACCCATTACAGAACAAGTAGTGTCAGGGCTACAAGATCCAAGTTTCGGTAACCAAGCTACCAGTGTGCTTTTACCACCTGCACAAGACCAAAAAGTGATGATTATCGGTGGGGGTAGTGGTAAAAACGCAACCAACAGGGTAAATATTGTAGATTTAAAAGCTAGTAACCCAACTTATGTAGCAGCACAGCCTCTAAACTATGCCCGGATGCATCACAACGCAGTTTTGTTACCCGATCGCACAGTGTTTGTTTGCAATGGTAGCAAAATGAATGAGGATCTAACACAATCAATGCTACCAGCAGAAATCTACAATCCAGCCACAAAAACCTGGACAGTAGTAGCTAAACAAAATGTCCCCCGCGTATATCACTCGGTGGCCTTGCTCCTACCAGATGGTAGAGTAGCCACAGCTGGGGGGAACCCTAGGCGGACTATCAATGAACTGCGATTGGAAATTTACAGTCCTGCGTATATGTCGCGGTCACGACCAATTATTCAGAGTGCTCCTCAAGCATTAAAATACGGACAGCAATTTACTATTCAAACACCCCAGGCTGGCAATATTAAATGGGTTAGTCTGATTAGACCAATGGCAACCACTCATTCCTGCGATACAGAACAAAGGTTAGTGGATGTGCCGATTAATTCTAGGAACGCTACTTCTCTTAATGTCACGCTAAGAGCCAATCGAAACATAGCAGTACCAGGCTGGTACATGCTTTTCATTAGTGACAATAATGGAACACCCTCAGTAGCAACCTGGACGCAAGTATCATAGCCTTACCCGTTTATGTTCAATAGACTTCTTGCAAAAGTCTCTAATACCGCACCCCCAACTTCTGCCTGCGCTTGCGGGGCAGGGAGCGTTTGTACTCAAATGCGGGGTAGAGTTCTTTATTTTTGATTGATGCAAGAGGTCTAATACACTGCTACTTAATAAACGTCATTAATTTTAGGAGTAGAAATATGAGTTACAAGCTATCACGTCGGCAGTTTGGCCAGTTAGTACTTGGTGGAACTATAGTATCTGGGCTTAGTTATATAAGCAACAAAACTTTGGCGCAAACACCAAGTTACAAAATTATAGGTATAGATTCTGGCTCTATCATCACCACCGACCAAACGGTTGTTCCAGAGGTAGATATCACTGAATTAGATAGCACTGTCCCAAACATTGTACCCACAGATATTAAGCCTGTAGGGCTAGGACTTGTTTTGGAATCCCTTGTTTTGCAATCCTTAAATACAGGAAAGGTTCAGCTTCTAAGTCCACTAGTTTCTCAGATACTTGCCGAGCGCGGTACAGCTTTAGTAGAGTCTAATGAGACATTGAGTAGCTTCGCTTTTTTAAACGATGGCAGCATTGCCAAGCTTGGTACAGGTTTAATAGAGTCTAACGAGACATTGAATAGCCTCATTGCTCCAAGGAATGGCATAGTTGCTGATCAGGTTAAACCTTTAGTAGAAGCTAATGAGACATTGACTGGCTTCACTTCTTTAAGCGATGGCACACTTGTCGTAGCTATTACTCCTGTTGCAATTGGTAAGAAACAGGCGGCACCTACTCGCATTACATTTTTGGGTACGCCTGTAAAAACTTTGATAGTCTCAGGACTTAAACAGAATCAACAGCTTGGCAGCTTGCTAGGCACGATTGATGGGCGGCTCATAGGTTTAGTAGGTAAAACTAACGGTACACCACCTATTACATTGGTAGATATTAACCTTCAAACAGGAGAAATAAGTTCTATTAGTAAGGTTAAATTCCCGAACGATGAGCGGGCTAATAATCTAGCACAATGCCCAGACGGAAAACTCTATACATCCTTAGTTGGATTGAATGGTGAAACAACTCTGGTGCAGTTAGACTCAAATCAAAAAAGCCCGATCAGACTGGCACAATTGAAATTTAATGGTCAAGCATGGAATAATGGCTTACAAAGCTTAGTTTGCTCTGCAACAGGTCAACTCCTTGCCTTTGGAGCTATGAGGTATGAGACACCTAATGCTGTGTATAACGTAGATAAGCAAAGTGGAAACATGACTCGGCTACAAGACTTTAACGCTAGTCAGATTACGCTTGCTCGTGGTTAGAGGGGATTGAAGAATAGGGGATTGGGCATTAGTCAGATTACGCTTGCTCGTGGTTAGAGGGGATTGAAGAATAGGGGATTGGGCATTGGGCATTGGGCAAAAGGACTTGGGGACAAGGAGAATTGGGGACAAGGGGAAAGACTTGTTTCAAGTTCTCACCTCTTGTCCCCTTGCCTCCCCTGCTCCCCCTGCTCCCCCTGCTTCCCCTACTTCCCCTACTCCCTACTCCCTGCCCTTTCCCTAAGAAACGCATCAAATGTAAACCTATCCGGTAGCGAAGTTTGTGCGCCTGGTTTTGTCGTCGCCAAAGCACCCGTTGCTGCACCCCAAACAACTGCCTGGTGTAAAGAAAGTCCTTCAAAAAGTGCTGCCGTCAAGCCGCCATTAAAAGCATCGCCAGCAGCTACTGTGTCAACCGCATGAACTGGAAACGCGGGTACAAAAAACTTTTCCTCAGCAGTGGCACAAAAAACACCTTTAGCACCCAGTTTAACGATCGCACATTTCACTCCCCGTTCTAATAAAACTTCGGCTGCTTTGGCTACAAGTTCTTCTCCATCCACAGGAAAACCCACTAACTGTGCGGCTTCAACTTCATTCGGTGTAATAATGTCCACTAACGGATAAAGTTCATCTGGAAAATCGGATTGTACGGGTGCAGGGTCGAGAATTACCCTTATTTTGGTTTTTCTTGCGGCTTTAGCGGCTGCAACCACGGCAGTAATCGGAATTTCTAATTGCAAAAGCAGTGCTGTCGCTTCTGGTAATAAATGGGACAATCGTTCTACATCTTCTTGATTCACACAGCCATTTGCACCAGGAATTACAATAATTTGATTTTCACCAGCATGATTTACGGCGATGATGGCGACTCCAGAACTAACAGTCTCATCCACAAAAATATTGTCAATCTGCACACCAGATGCTTGTAAATTGTTAACAAGTTCCACACCAAAATTGTCTGCACCTACACGCCCCACCATTTGGGTAGGAATTCCCAATTTTGCTAATGCTACGGCTTGATTAGCTCCTTTACCTCCTGAAACTTTAAAAAATTCTTCTCCTAGCAACGTTTCTCCTGCGACTGGCAACTGGGGTGCTGTTGCTACTAAGTCTATATTTATGCTGCCGAAGACGATAACGCTCATGATGCTTATTGTGGTTGATATTAAAGTGATTCAGCCTAATATTACAAGAAGCGATCGCTACGGTTCAAACAACTAAATATGTATACATAACAAACAATACCTACCTTGTCTATTTACAGGTATCTATGTTTTGGCAAAATATTGTCATTCATTTAATTCCATCAATTCTTTTGTTTTCAAATCAGCCGCTACAGGTTGAGAACATTGTTGAATTTGAGGAGAGATAGAGCAAATCGCATCTGTTGTTGTTTCAAAACAATTTGATAATCCAATTGTTTGTAGCAATCCTGTTCGTTCTAATAGTTCTTTAACTTCGGTTTGTAAACCTGTGAGAATTAAGCGGCAATTGTGCCGTTCTAAGTCGTGGTAAATATCTTCTAAAGCTACTAACCCAGTGGTATCCATATTTGGTACAAAGCGTAACCGGAGAATTAAATATTTTACTTCCGGTTCATCGCGGAGGAAGGTAGCAAACCGTTCAGCAGCACCAAAAAATACAGGGCCATCTACGCGATAAACGGCAATTTCTTTACCTAATTCCAAAGGAGTACCAGGAGGAAATACTTCGGTTTCAGGTATTTTGACTAAGCTTAAATCGCTCATCCGTTTGATGAACAATGCTCCGGCTGCAATCAATCCCACTTCTACAGCGAGAACTAAGTCAAATAAGATTGTTACTAGCCAAGTGAGAATCATCACCGCAAAATCAGAGTAGGTAGCACGCATCAATAAACCAATGGCTTCCCACTCAATCATCCGCACACTAACCACCATCAAAATGCCAGCAAGTGCTGCTAAAGGAATCTGTGCTGCTAGAGGTGCTAAAGTTAAAACAATAATAGCTAAGGCAACGCCGTGAATTACTCCAGATAGCCGGGTTTTACCCCCAGAACGGACATTGACAACAGTTCGAGCGATCGCACCTGTTGCCGGAATGCCACCAAAAAATGGGACAATCATATTTGCCAATCCTTGACCAATTAATTCGCGATCGCTATTGTGTTTTTCGCTCACTGTCATCCCATCAGCCACCACTGCCGACAGCAACGATTCAATACTTCCCAGTGCAGCCAAAGCCAAAGCCGGATTAATCAGTTCTCGAATCAAGCCAAAATCATTCCAGTGGGGAATACCTTGGGGCATCGGTAAAGATTGCGGAATGCTACCAATTGTGGGTATATGCAGATGGAAATAAGCAGCGATAGCTGTTGCCAACACCAACCCCATTAAAGAACCCGGTATTGTAGAATTAATCCTGGGCCACAAAACCGTGGTTGCTATCACCACTATTGCCAACCCAACAGCAGCCCAATTTAAAGCTTCTACATGAGTTACACTTTGCCAAAGCCCCGGCGCAAAATGTTCACTGCGCGGTAGTTGTAAACCAAAGAAATTATTTAATTGACCACAAAATATAATCACGGCAATACCATTAGTAAAGCCTGCCGTGACTGGATAGGGAATAAACTTCACTAGCTGTCCAAGTTTGGCAACCCCCAAGGCAATCTGGATAATCCCAGCCATCACCCCAGCAATCCAAACTTTCTCAATTCCGTACTTGGCGACAATTCCCACCAAAATTACAGCCATTGCACCTGTTGGCCCTGTAATCTGTACTGACGAACCACCAAAAATTGCCGCTACAATTCCCGCCACAATAGCTGTGTAAAGTCCAGCTTTTGGTTCTACTCCACTTGCTACTGCAAAGGCTAAAGCTAAAGGCAAGGCTACCACTGCTGCTGTTAGCCCTCCGGTAAAATCGCCACGCAGTCCCTTAAACAAGCCACTCAAAGACTTTGGTTCTTGGAGGATATCAGATATTGCCATATTCTGTTTCAACTCTCATACAAACTTTGTTGATGCAAAGATAGATATCACATGATATGCGAGCAATTAAGCATAATACCCGGAACCTCAAAGATGCCTGGGGCAAAAACCCTTTCATTATAAACATCTCCCAAAAAAGTCAAAATTATATTGTTATTAACTTGTACCCTGCGACATTTGCGTTTGAGATGAAGCTACCTCGGCGGTGGATAATGATATACAAGCGGCAATTTAGCGATCGCTCAAACAGATTACAGTAGATAGAACTACAATTGCGTTCGCGTAGCGTACCGTAGGTAATCACTCATCTTCAGACTCAAGACTCAAAACTTTTTTCCGTGGTAATATCAGTAGCACGAAACCGCAAAAAGCCGTGGCTACTGTATTAAAATCTCATCGGGCATCAAGAAGGCGTAAACATTCAACGCATCCTCTCCAGCGCTTGCTTGAGTATGGACACCAGTATCGTAAACAAATTTGGCTGGCGACTACTTGTTCTATCCTCAATAAATTTTTCGACTTAGCACCACCAGCCCTAATTGGCGTCGCGGTGGATGTGGTAGTTAAACAGCAAGATTCCATAATTGCCCAGTTCGGGGTACGCGATGTCTTTCAACAATTTTTGATTATTTCCTTCCTGACAGTCATCATTTGGATACTAGAATCTGTTTTTGAGTACGCCTACGCTCGCCTTTGGCGGAATTTGGGTCAGAATATTCAGCATGACTTGCGTTTGGATGCATACAAACATTTGCAAGAGTTGGAATTAGCTTATTTTGAAGAACGCAGCACTGGCGGTTTAATGTCTATCCTCAGTGATGATATTAACCAATTAGAGCGGTTTTTGGATGGAGGAGCAAATGATATTCTCCAAGTTTCTGCAACTGTTCTAATTATTGGCGCTGCTTTCTTTATTTTGGCTCCTGATGTGGCGTGGATGGCTTTGTCACCGATGCCATTTATCCTCTGGGGTTCTTTTGCTTATCAACGACTACTTGCACCTCGCTACGCTGATGTCCGGGAAAAAGTAGGTTTCCTAAATTCACGTTTGTCAAACAATATTAGTGGGATTACTACTATTAAAAGTTTCACCGCCGAAACTTATGAAGCTTCTCGTTTGGAATTAGATAGTGACGCTTATCGACACAGTAACGCCAAGGCAATTACTCTTTCTGCTGCTTTTGTGCCGTTAATTCGGATGCTGATTTTGGTGGGTTTCACAGCATTACTTTTATATGGCGGGATGGCAGCAGTTTCTGGAAAAATGTCTGTAGGTGCTTACAGCGTATTAGTATTTTTAATCCAGCGTTTGCTCTGGCCTTTAACTAGATTAGGCGAAACATTTGACCAATATCAACGCGCAATGGCTTCTACGAATCGAGTCATGAATTTGTTGGATACTCCTATTGCTATTCATACAGGCGATGTATCATTACCAGTCAATGAAGTGCGCGGTGAAGTGCAATTTAAAAATGTTTATTTTGCCTATAAAGATAGATTTCCAGTGATTAAAAACCTGTCTTTGGATATTCCGGCGGGGAAAACCATTGCAATTGTCGGTTCTACTGGTTCTGGTAAAAGTACTTTAGTCAAACTTTTGTTGCGGTTATACGAAGTGCAAACGGGAAGCATTACTCTTGATGGCATTGATTTGCAAAGTTTGAATTTAAAAGATTTACGCCGTTGCATTGGTTTGGTTAGTCAAGATGTCTTTCTATTTCATGGCACTGTAGCGGAAAATATTGCTTATGGTAGCTTTGAGAATACAGAGCAAGAAATTATCACGGCGGCGAAGATAGCCGAGGCACACGAATTTATTGTTGATCTGCCCCAAGGTTATGAGACAATTGTGGGGGAAAGAGGACAAAAGTTATCTGGTGGACAAAGACAACGGATTGCGATCGCTCGTGCAGTCTTGAAAAATCCGCCCATTCTGATTTTAGATGAAGCAACCTCAGCAGTGGATAATGAGACAGAAGCGGCAATCCAGCGATCGCTCGACCGGATTACAGTAGATAGAACTACAATTGCGATCGCTCATCGTCTTTCTACCATCCGCAATGCCGATTGCATTTATGTCATGGAACATGGGAAATTAGTAGAGTCGGGAACCCATGAACAATTGCTAGAGAAAGATGGAATTTATTCCGGCCTCTGGCGTGTACAATCAGGCTTAAGATAACTTTCCCTCATTCTTTGTGTTTTAATTACGAATTACGAATTATTTATGTTTTTTGGCAATAGTCAACCAGAATCAGGTGATAACAAGTGGCGTCACCAGTTGAATAAGTTTGTAAAAGCAAATCAGCAGGAATTGGCGGCACTGTTTTGGGGATTGTGGTTAGCAAATGGTGACAGTCAAGGTACTATTGGTATTGATTTGCAACCAACGCCGCATTTTGTTTATTGTCCAAAAGAGCAGATAGAAAATTTAAATATTAAAGTTGAAAATCGGCTGCAAGAAATTTTGGGAATTGTCGAGAATCATAAACCGGAAGTGGAAGTTGTGATGATTGGGATTGGTAAGGGTGAAATTATGTTAATTCAATTTGCACCGGAACCAGCGCCACCGATTTGTTTTGAGCAAGTTGGTAAGGATGTGGATGGGTTATTAGAAGTTTTGGAAGAGAGGATGAGTGAAGAGATTGTTTTTTAACGCAGAGGAACGCAGAGGGAAGCGCAGAGGAACGTGGAGGAAGATAAAGAACTTTGTGCTTATTGTTTTAGTTCATTGCTTTGTAAAAATCTGGGTAAGTTAGATTTCCGGCACAATGCCAAATGATGTTAAATACGGCTTCGTAGCGATAAGAACTGTTTACTGAGATAGTCTTTTAGACTTATGACTACTTGTAGTAAATGTTCTTTTTCGAGGATTTTTGTCAAACTATCAGCTATATCCAAGAGACAGGATTCATAGGATAGCCAAATAGTGCCGTTGTTGCAGCAGTTTTTATTGTTATCAGACGAAGTGTGAAAAAACAGCAGTTTTTCCTGGAAAGTGATGGGTTGCTCCTACACTTCGCTAACATTAATACCAATGCACTGCCTTTAAAATCTCAAATCTAAATATTGGTATTACTTACGCACTTGGCCGCTAAATCCAGCTGCTTTAAATTGCTTCAGCTTCAACGGAGTAGGCTGATTCGCAGGTACAGAAATTCTCAATTCAAAATCGCTAATGCCAGGTGGAACCTCAGCAATAGAACCTAAGCGGGTGCGGTTTTGCATTACCGAGTCATTGTTAGCATCATAGATGCGTCCAAAAATATCTGCGTCGTAAACTGTTTTGTAAGTGCCATTTTCTGCTTTACCAAAGACAAGAAAACAATTAGCAGCCGCGCTACCACTACTGATAACAGCCCCTTGTGCTAGTTCTGGTGGACAATCTTTATAGGAAACATCAAATAATCTAACTTGTGTCAGTGCTACAGCAGGGGGAATGCTCACCCACGATAGAAAGGTGATGAGACAGGAAATAAAAACGACCGTGAGTGAGCGCAAGCGCATAAAAGACTCCGTGGCTTAATCTAACAATATGTAACTTATAATCTCAGCTTACCTGAATTTCACTACAAGGAATTGAAGACTTTAATTTAACCTTTGTAATAATTAGGGAAATAACCCTCAATTGCTATTAACTTATGACTCCAGATGAGATTGAAGCATCTATGCTCGCAGCCTTTAATGATTGTGATGCAGCAAGCTGTCCTCTCACTGACACGCAGAAAGAGATATTACTGCAAGTCGTGGAGCAAATTCAGGGAAATTCTACCTCTAGAGCATCAGCTATTGCTAATCCCTTAGACGAACTTACCGCAGAGGAGTTAGAAGCATTTTTACAGTTTGTTAAGGATGAAGAACAACGCAACCGCACTTGGAAAGTGCAATTACTCAACGACTGGCTATTGCAAAATGACTCTGGAACAGTACAATTTATTCGGCAACGCTATGGTTTACAGTGGCTCAATCGTGTAGAGCCATATCATTTTGATAAATATTCTTATTTTGAGGATGCACTAAAGCTAAGAGTAGGCGATCGCATTGAAGTTTCCAATGCACTATGGGAATGGGTGCAAGAGGATGGGCCTTGTAAGCGCGAATGGTTTCCCTGTATGGTGATTAAGGTCGAGGAAATTAACAACGGTGATGATTCCTCTACTAACTGCGTCGTCCGCTTCTTCAACGGCGCTGAGTATGAAATTCAAGGAATTTACGAATGGAATCGCTATAATTGGCGGTGGCCGCAGAAATAGTTAGGAGTAAATCTCATTGAGTCTTTGATACTCGTGGATGAGTCTTTGATACTCGTGGATGAGTCTTTGATACTCGCGGACGAGCCTTTGATACTCGTGGACGAGTCTTTGATACTCGTGGACGAGTCTTTGATACTCGTGGACGAGTCTTTTATACTCGTGAATGAGTCTTTGATACTCGTGGACGAGTCTTTGATACTCGTGAATGAGTCTTTTATACTCGTGAATGAGTCTTTTATACTCGTGAATGAGTCTTTTATACTCGTGGATGAGTCTTTTATACTCGTGGATGAGTCTTTGATACTCATGAATGAGTTTTTGAACTCCATTAATCAGCCTTTATGCTCTAACTGCTGCTGTACGTTGATGAAATTACTGCTTGAACAACGCCCAAGCCAAAAACCTTTCAGTATGATATAACGCTAATTGATTGCTCACACCATTAAAAACGGCATCAAAAGCGTGTTCTGCCCAAGGAATTTCTAGAAAAACCGCAGTGTTGCCAGAGTCATGTAAACGTTCGTACATTTGTTTGCCAAATCGTGCTTCTACCAAATGGTCACGACTGCCGTAAATTAATAAAGTTGGTGGTAAAGGGTGCGTTAGATAATTTATTGGTGAAGCAATTTTATATTGATTAGGCAATTCTTCTAATGAACCACCCATAAATGCTTTTAAAACAGCGCGGGTGTTGATAGGATCGGGAAATGGGGGTGTTTTGTATCCTCCAGGTAAGTTAACAGGGCCGTAATAGTTCACCACAGCCCGAATGGATGGTGCATCTGGTTGATAAGCCGCTAGCATTGCTAGGTGCGCTCCCGCAGAACGTCCTATAATCACCATACGTTCTGGATCGGCTTCATAAGCTGCTGCATTTTTGCGAATAAAATTCAAGGCTGTACGCACATCATCTAACTGAGATGGAAACCGATATTTAGGTGCGTGTCGATAGTCGATCGCAAATACTGTATATCCCTGATGAGCGATATATTGATTAAACTCGGCATTTGCATGAGGGTTACCATATTGCCAAGCTCCACCATAAATTACTATCACTGCTGGATATTTCCCTACTTCTGCGGGTTGGTAGACTTCCATTTTTAAAGGCACTCCCGCAGGAGAAGCAAAGATAATATCTTTTTGATGACGGGTTTTACCTAATGCAATACCCCCGAAAAAATTAACTAAATCAAAGGGATGGGTTTGCATCTTAGCCCTTACTTGGGCTGGAATTTGCTCTAGATAATTTGCTCCCAATCCTTGTTTCATTGCTTTAGCCATCTGCATTTGAGCGAGTGGGATATTCACTAGCACCCATGCACAGGTTAGCAATCCTATTAAGCTGAAAATATAAGCTAAACGTTGTAATTTACGGCGACGGATGAAGAAAAAAGCAAGTAATAAAAAGAGTAAATTTAATAAAAATAACCAAGGGCTAACTTCTGGCGCTCCCACTGCTAGCGTGAGTAAAAACATATTTGGAGCCGGAAGAATAATCCAAGAGCTAAGAAATAGGCTTGCAAAACTTAGTAAGAGTACAAGCCATGAGAAAACTATTTTGGGTTTAGGAAACATAAATCTTATAGCGATTACTAATAAAATAACCCCTCCCCGCAGGCGGGGAGGGGAAACAAAGCACAGCTTTGGCGGGGTGAGGTTCTCCGGATTTTATCAACTTAAGCCCAAATGTTTTTGCAATGCTTGACGCATCACTTCTACAGGAACAGTTTCTTGCTGTAACCAAATTTTTAATGCTGCTACTCCTTGCTGGACAAGCATTTCTAAACCATCGATCGCAATCGCACCTTGTTTTTCTGCCTGCTCTAGAAATTGCGTCGGTTTCGGAATATATATCAAATCATAAGCGATCGCACCCTTTGGTAAATTTGCTATTTCCTCTCCACTCAAAGGCGACTCATTAACCTTGGGATACATCCCTATGGGAGTTGTGTTTACCAGCAGATTAGCTTGGGGAATTAGCTTTGGTAATTCTTCCCATTGATGAATTTGTAAATTTTTACTAATAGGTGAATTGCTCCAACTATTGCCAAATTCTTGCAATCTCTGCATATTCCGCCCAACAACATGAATTTTCGCAAAACCTAGTTGATGACAACCTGCTACAACTGCTCTAGCTGCGCCACCATTGCCTAAAATTACTGCTACCTTCTGACTCCAATCTTGCTTATAGGTTGTCAGCAAAGGAGCGATAAATCCTTCTATATCTGTGTTTGTCCCCACCCATTGATTATTTTGGCGACTAACAGTATTTACTGCGCCGATAGCTTGAGCAAGAGGGGTAATTTCTGAAAGCAGAGGCATGATTGCCTGTTTATGAGGTATTGTCACACTAAAACCGACAACATCAATAGCCGCGAAACCTGCGATCGCTATTTCTAAATTCTTTGGTGCTATAGGAAAGGGAAGATAAACGTAATCTAATCCTAAATTAGCGATTGCAGCATTATGCATTGCTGGCGAGAGCGAATGCTCCACCGGATGCCCAATTACCCCTAATAGCTTAGTTTTGCCTGTAATTAATCTTTCTTTAGTCATTAGTTATTAGTTATTAATCATTAGTGATTTCCCCCCAGGCTCCCCTGCTTCCCCACTCCTTTGACTAGCCTACAATTATTAAAGCTACTTAACAATTCTTTGAATTATGCAGGCAACTACAGCCTCCTCTACAACCCCAATTCCTGGAAAATATTGGCAGTGGCGCGGGCATAACGTTTACTATGTGCGTGCGGGAGAGAAGCAAGCGCAACGTCCGCCCTTGCTTTTGATACATGGATTTGGTGCTTCCACAGACCACTGGCGCAAGAATATCACAGGATTGTGTCAAGATTTTGAAGTATTTGCGATCGATCTTTTAGGATTCGGGCGATCGGCAAAACCAAAATTGCAGTATAGCGCCGACTTGTGGCGTGACCAACTCCATGATTTTATCAGTGAAGTAATTGGTCAAAAAGCGGTATTAGCTGGTAATTCTCTTGGTGGCTACGCTGGCTTGTGTGTTGCAGCGCAACGTCCCGACAGTGCGGCTGGTTTAGTTTTGCTCAATAGTGCAGGGCCTTTTAGCGAAAGCCAGCCTACGCCTGAGCCTGAAGCTTTACAATCAGAAATTCAGCCTCCTAAACAACCCGCTACTTTGCAGAAACTTCTTGGTGACGGCACTAAATGGATTTTTCAACAACCTTTAGCCCAGTCTTTGTTATTTCAATACGTGCGACAAGGTTGGGTAATTCGCCAAACTTTAGAAAAAGTTTATCTTGACAAAAGTGCAATTACAGATCAGTTAGTAGAAGAAATTGCTCGCCCTGCTTACGATCCTGGTGCAATGGAAGTATTTGTGTCAGTCTTTAGCACTCCTCAAGGGGAAAAAGTTGATGTGCTACTAAAGCAATTAACTTGTCCATTGTTGATGTTGTGGGGAGAAGCTGATCCTTGGATGAATGCTAGAGAACGTTCCCAAAAGTTTCGTCAATATTATCCTGAACTCACAGAACATTTCCTAACAGCCGGTCATTGTCCCCATGATGAAGTACCCGATAAAGTAAACCAACTTTTAGGCGATTGGGCTTTGTCTATTAGCAAGTGATACGAACCTCTCCAACTCAAAGCTACGGTGTACACACAAGTTATGTAATTAGTCAAAAGTCCTCCAAAACCTCACCCTGTCCTATTGGACATCCCTCTCCTTACTAAGGAAAGGGACAGGTTTTACATAGTAAAACCAGGGTGAGGTATCTCAGTGGCTGTGAGACTTACTTAACCGGAAATTGCCTTCAGAAAGACTTGTGTGTACACCATAGCCGACTCAGAGAGGAACAGGTTTTGCGTAGTAAAACCTTTTAGAGGTCTTTTTATCTTTGGAAAATAACAGACTGGCTTCCTTTTTCCTTGTTTATAACAATCCCTCAAATTCGGCGAATTTACGCAAACGCGGTAAACATTGGCGCTGATAAAAACTACTTAATGTTGGAATTGACAACCCAAATTCCTCAGATAATTCTTTCCAGCTAACTTCCGGGGGTAAGCGTTTAAGAATTAACACCTGACAATTGACATCTGGACGCCCTTTTATGTAAGTACCGCACAGTTCTCCTTCGGAATCTGTCTTAGCCCATATCTCCAATTCTTCCAAAATGGGAGGTGCTTGGGGCATAGCTGGGAGGTTATCTACAGGATCAATGGGTTCTCTTATTCCACCTGATATAGATTGACGAACCCGAAGGGGGACTGTTGTGGATTGTTCCCGATTCTGGTTAATGTAAAAGTCCTGTAATCTCCGTTTTAGGTAAGCATTTAGCCAGGTGATCACACTGCCACAACTGGGATCATAGGTTTGACCTGTCAAACCTTCACAAACATTACGGCAGAAATACAACCAAGTTTGTTGTAATGCATCTTGAGATTCTTTAGCACTGAGGATCACGATGTCGTATTCGCCCACGTTGAAACGCGCTTCAACTGTCACACCCAAACTGCGATCAGTTTTCTGAACTTCCAGACTATCTCCTCTTGCTGCTGCTGAGAAATTTATCGTGTTTCCAGAAAATATTGGTAGTGAGGCACAAGGATCTGGGTCAAAATATTCTACTAATCGTGGCGCACTAAAAGCATCTAAACGCTCCATAATCTTGGGTTCAGTCACACGAACTTGCTCTTTTTGCAGCACTGTTGGCACAGGTACTACTATTGCAAAATCTTTGACTTCGCCTTGGAAGTCGTTTGCCATTGTCAGGACGGTGCGATCGCCATTTCGCGCTATCACTACCTGAGAAGCTTTGTTATACAACTTCGTATCAGCTTTAGCTACATAAAATCCACAAAATGCCCAAGCTGCGGGTGCAAAGCAAAATACAGCTACTATTGTTAATAGTAATGGCGTTAAAAGTCGAAAAATCTTCATTTTATAGCTCTACTTTTTTAGTTTTTTAATGCTGATTTTTTAGTGCTGAGTTAAGAGTTAGGAGTTCTCCCTCTGTTCCTACCCTGCGGGAAGCTAAAGCTACATCTCCCTCTTGCCAAGAAAATCGTGGGGCTAACCAGAGAACATCTAGCAGAATGGTCAATGGCGCAAGGGCAAATAATGCCCAGAAGACTGCGGTAGGAACAAAAAAATAATTTCGCAGGATAAAAGTTAATCCGGCGATGCAAAATGCCCAAACTATCCGCCCAATTCGGGAATTGGGAATTGATCGCGGATCTGTAATCATAAATAGGGCGAATAGCAGTAAAGACCCGCTCATCAGTCGATGCCAATAAACATCCCAAGTCCAACCCAGCCAGAGATTACGAATCGCTTCTAGCAAGGAGTAGCTACCCAAAAAAGCTGCTGTGGTGTCCCAGCGACCAACGCGCTGCAAAATCATGCCGCCGGTTCCGGCAAATAAGAGTGCATACCACCACTCTTCACCCCATTGTCCCGGCGAAACCCAGGCATCGGAGGTCAGAATTAAGGCAGATATGATACCAAAATTAGCAGGGTTGAAGAAATGCTTATCACCGAATTTGAAGATAAATTTGCTAGCGATCGCACTTGCTGCGGCTATTACCATTGTCGTCCAATGATCAGCCCGCAACAGTAAACTCAGTCCCAGTGAGGTAATTAAAGCACTGCGAAGATTTGCTACTTGTTCTTTGCCTGTTAACGATGACAATATCCATTGGCTTACAAGACTTGTAGCAATCAATACTGCAATTAACTCTGGCCGCAATGTCCAATCTCGTGTACCGATTCCCACAACTAGGAACAAGCCCAGAAATGAAATTTGATAGTCTCGTATATCTTTGAACAACATTAACTTTTTATGCAGTGTTTATTCGTAGATTTATCACCAATTTAGACGAGTGCTAGGTCAAAGAGTATTGCTGTTACAGATTTTTTACAAAATAGAGTATTGACATTCTCCAGGCGACCTTTCCCAACTGACTTTGGGGTAGTGATTACCATACCAAAGCGATCGCTCTTATGTTTGAACCTAGAAGGAGCGCTTGTATCTAGAACTCTCTATTTTTACAATGCTTAAATTTTAGATATAAGAGAGTTAAGCTGTGGTTCCCACCGCTTAACAGTCTCATATTAAGTAATCAGTGTAGTTATGCAAGATTACGCAAAAAAGACAAAACTTTATGCAGCTAGCTCCCCTGTTCCCAATTTTCTACCGCATTCTCCAGCCAAGTTTTACCAACTGCCTTTGGGCTGGAAATCGTGATTCTAAAGCGATCGCTCTAACCTTTGATGATGGGCCCCATCCTCAATACACACCCGAAGTCTTGGCAGTGTTAGATCGTTATCAGATTACAGCAAGCTTTTTTTGGTTGGGTGTTTGTGTTAACCGTTCACCAGACATTGCCAAAGCCGTTAGCGATCGCGGACACTGGATCGGATTGCATGGCTACGATCATCGCTCTTTTCCGATGCTTTCCCCAAATGACTTGAAGGACAGTTTAGAAAAAACTCAAGTTGCTATTTACAATGCCTGCAATCTGCAACCTGAACATGTGCGAGATGTCCGCCCCCCCAATGGTTTGTTTACACCTGCTACTTTAAAATTGTTTTTACAGTGGAATTACCGCCCAGTTATGTGGAGCGTTGTACCAGAAGATTGGGTGCGCCCAGGCGTAAACACTGTGATAGAGCGAATTATGCAACAGGTCAAAAATGGTTCGTTGATTGTTTTACATGATGGTGCTTGTGGTGGACAAGATGTTGCTGCCACACTTCAAATCCTCATTCCGAAACTACAACAACAAGGTTATGAGTTTGTGACTGTTGATACTCTATGGCAGCAAGCTAAGGAGCGAAGGATTGCTCTCGATAGGTTAGGCGATCGCTAATATTATTAGGACTTATACCAATTTTTTATGAGGCTGCATAGAATTTGATCCCCCCTAGTTCCCCTTAATAAGAGGGGAGAATCAGAAAAATCTCTCAAAGTCCCCCTTTTGAAGGGGGATTTAGGGGGATCGAGATATATGCAACTTCACATTAAATTGGTATTAGCAATTAAATTGTCACGTATGAACCAATAGGTATTGACCGTTACCAAGAATTTCACCATTACAACCGTCAAAATACTGTATGCACAAGAGCAAATAAAGCCTCCACATCCGGCAGAACTTGTCATAGTTCATGCCATAATTTAAATCTTTAATTTTTGCTTGATTTTGATCAAAATTTATCAACCAATTTCTCAGGGTATTTGAGTAATTAGCACCATTTAAATACCATTGATTAATGGTTTTTAGGTCTGTATTAATCTTTGGTATAACATCATAATTCCATACCCGCATATTGGGGAAAATATATTTATTGATAAAAGGATGGGTTATATTGTAAGGTAGTTTGGTTGTGATTATGTGAATTAAAATCTTACCATCCTCTTTGAGAATAGAAGCCAGTTTTGTGAATGATTTTGTTAAATTACCTACATGTTCAAATAGCCCAATCGCCATAATTTTATCAAACTTAGTCTCCAAATCAATATCATTAAAGTCCTCTTCATATAGAGTGAATCTATCTGAACTGAGGTAACTGCTAGGATCTTGCATTTTTCTCCGCATATATTCGCATTGTTGATGGCTCAAATTAACAGCCGTTACTTTCACACGCGGAAACCGGGAAAGAATGTAATTTGATGCAGAACCCCAACCGCATCCCAAATCTAGAATTTCGTCTCCATCTTCGATGCCTGCTTTTGCAATTAAATCGTCGAGCATATCCATTTGAGCTTGCTCAAGGTTAAATGCTCCTTTCTCCCATAAAGCCATCGTGTATTTGGGATATAAAAGTTCTGTTTCTTTTAAGATCAGACTGAACATTTCTTCGGGTAGGTTGTATTGAACCTTCATTAGTTCGTGTGATCCTTCTGCAAGGCGATCGCTTTCTTGTAACAGCCATTCATAGGGAACTAAAAGAGACGGAAAATACTTGTAACTGATTTGGATAGATAGATTTAAAAGGATTTTAAGCAGAGGCTCGGGGATTTTTAGCCCATTGATATAAGCCTCTGCTGCTGTCATTAAGATTCCATTGAATCCAGCGATCGCTGTGCGACTCGCTTGGTAAGTAATTCGACTTTTATTATTCACATCTCCTACTAAAGGAGTATGTATTTTGATATCTTTTGGAATGCTGGAAGTCATGTATACAGCCCCCATATTTCTATTAAAATTTTTTATTGTCAGATTTTGGTAATCAATAACAGGCTGGTTAAGGCAGAAGGCAGTCCCAATGAAATAAGTTTCATCGCCAAGTATGAAAATGTCTTTCTCTCCCTCTGCTCTTAAAAGTCAGAATTCAGAAGGTTTAAGAAATAAAACTCCATCATTTTTGCGGTGCAAGGGTTGCAGACCTATGCATCACAATCTAGTTTTAAAGTTGAATCTGAGTTATTGCCACAAGTTCCACGAATACAGGCAGTTTAAACCTTCTTCCCTTGTACTTCATGCCTTAAAGCAAGTAACCTTTAATCATTACCAAAGGTTGCCAATAACTTCTGTTAGACCTATGATAAAACTAAATAAAATTGAGATTTAGAAAACTAATTTATTGTATTAAAAATTAATATATTTTTTATCAAGCTTAATAAAGGCTCTAAACTAAGTTCCCCAGAGGGCGTATATGTTCCTTGCTTCTGGCTGAAGCGTTTGCACCCAATGCAAAAGTGTTTATCTTAGGGTTTTAAAATTATTTAATAAGCAGAATGGGATGACGATTTTCGTCTATTTTCTAGTGGGGAGTATCAGCCTGTGGTGGCTGATATCCCAGTGGCTTATGTTAGTTCCTAGAGTTGATGTGTGGCGAGAAAAGCTTCGACTTCAGCAGCAGTCGGTTGGGAAGCGATCGCACCTGCTTTAATGGTAGTCAGCGCTCCAACAGCACTGGCATAAGTGACAATACGTTTTGCTGTTTCTGCATCCCGCAAGCTGTGGATGCCGTGCTGACTCAATTGATGGATGAATCCTGCCAAAAAGCTATCTCCTGCACCAGTTGTATCAACTACTGGCATGGAAAAGGAAGGTAATTTGCCTTCATTCTCACCCAAACAATAAGCACAACCGTTTTCTCCATCTGTTACTAGTACTCCTTCAATTGAAGCCAGACGGTAAGTGATGGCTCCAGGATCTGCGGTTTCAAATAGCCATTCAGCTTCTTCTTTGGAGAGTTTAAGAAAATCGACTTGCTTAAATAATTCTGGGATTTTTTGATGAGCGATATTTGGCTCGTCCCAAAATACAGGCCGCCAGTTGACATCCAGCATAATTTTCAGATCATAACGTTCTGCTAACTCTAGGGCGTGGTGAATTGCCTGTTCACTTTCAGGATAAGCCAATTCCAAAGTACCCAAAACCAGAAAATCTGCGTCTTCAAACAGCGAATTTGGCAATTGTTTGGCTTGCAGGCGAGTATCGGCAAATTCTGCGGTGTCATACTGACCAAATCCGGCGAAGGTGCGATCGCCAGCCAGATCACGTGTAACATAAACTTGCCGCGTTGGTGCTGTAGGATGACGTTGTACCCCTGTTGTCTCTACACCTACATCTTGTAATAGCTTGACCAGTGCATTTCCTGGTTCATCTTCACCAACGGCTCCGATAAATCCTGCTGGTGTCCCCAGCTTGACTAAAGCACAGGCTACGTTAGCTGGTGCTCCTCCTGGGTAGGGAGTCCAAGATTTGACTTCTTCCAGCTTTAGCCCTAATTGATCGGCTAAACAATCAAACAAAACTTCGCCGAGGCATAAAACACGGGGATTGCTCATTTCATTTTAGATTTTAGATTTTGATTTTGGATTAGAAATTTACAGTATAAAATCTACAACAATTTTTGCTAATCTGTCGCCAGTCCTTCATAGAATTAAATAGCAATTTTTATTACCCCATAACATCTATATGCTTCTGAGCACAAACCGAGCAATCTAAGTACTTACACCAAAAAATTACATTATTTTAGTATATTAAAATACTTAAGTATCTTTTTGCCTTATATTTTTGCTAACTTTAAATCCAAAGAAAATATTGACAATTGGATTACTGCTAACACTTGAAACCCCTCCCAACAAAAGAATCTTCTAGAATTAGAAAGAGCGATTAAGTACATATACCAAGGGAGGATAGAAATAGTCATGGCTGGTGGCAAGTCTGAGACCCCCGTTAGTCTGTCAGACAGAGAACTGCAAATTATCGATTTAGTAGCCGCTGGCTTAACTAACCAAGAGATTGCAGGAAAACTGGAGATTAGCAAGCGTACAGTTGATAACCATATCAGTAACATTCTTACCAAAACCGAGACAGAAAATCGAGTAGCTCTTGTCCGCTGGGCGTTACAGTGGGGCAAAGTCTGTTTGAATGATGTCAATTGCTGTCTTCTGCCTAACCAGATCGAATAAACAATTTACTAGTAGCAAAGTAATTGCTCTGGTCTGGTATAACGGCAAGCCAACTTTGAGGTTTAGTGATTGTTCCCCTCTTCACGCCTAAGTTTTCAGTGTGAACATTCTACCAAAAGTTCCGAGTCCTTCACTCAGCCGGAGTTTATCTTAGTGGAGCCAGCTGACCCTCGGACTCGGAAACTATAAAACATCAGAATTCCTTTGCAAATTCCGGGCACAAGATTTAAAACTTACGCAGAAAAGCAAAGGGGCAGAGGAGAATAATTAATGACCAATGCCCAATGCCCAATGCCCCATGCCCAAACTCAACAATCATCCATAAAAATTAGCAACAATTCAGTGGTGCAAGCGTTACATTTAAAAGAAATCTATGTTGCTCCATCGGCTTGGAGAGCAGTGTTCCAATGAATACTTCTGCTTCTTTTCAGGGTGGCTCGTCTCCCTTTGAATTTTTTAACTTTGATTTTACGACACCTGTATCTGAGAAAGTTTCGGGCCCAGAATACCGACCCTTAGACTTTCCGCAACCCACACAAGATGCCGACTTACTCAGACAGCTATCGTTTATTCCAGGGTTGAAAGAAATTCTGATGATACGGCAGGTTCACGCTTTAGAACACGCTACTGTTTGGGTTCTTAGCGAATCAAAAAGTGCCTATCCTGCTAAAGGTGAACCTACTAACGTTCAATTAGATAACGAACTATTAGGCGGTTTGTCTACTGAGCAGGGATTTTACCTCTATGGTGAGGTGAATATAAGTGATTTGCGGCGTGCGGTCATACTTGCTCGACATCGCCTCACCAGTGGAGAATGGAATTTGGCTGTACATCCTCGTTGCGGTACAAATTTATCAGTAGCAATGCTCTTAACTGCTGGACTAGTTGTAGGTGTGCATCTGTTACTACCATTTCGACCAATCGAGCAACTTATTGGTTTGGGGTTAGCAGCGACGACAGCGGCCGAACTCGCACCTGATTTAGGTTCTATGGCACAGCGTTACCTAACAACAGCCATTCCTTTTAACCTAACAATTGAAAATATTACCTGTAGACGCGATGTTTGGGGGCGTGAGGCACATTTTGTTAAAGTGGGTTGGCAAGAGGAAGGATGAGGGGGATGAGGGAGACAAAAAAAAATTTTCTACATAGTTTTCTCCATCTAGTACAGGTCAGCGGAAATAAACTTACCATTTAAATTAAAACAGCCATAAAGCCCAAAATTAAAGCCTTTTGAATTTTGACTTTTGACTTCCGCCTTGCGGTATTCCCCTAAAAAATTATGAGAAAACTTTACTTCTTACTCCCTGGTACAGATGGCAAATTTGCCTGTGGTGGTCTTTGGGCTGAATTAAAAGCACTTAATCTGGTTCAACAGTTCTGTAGTGCTGATGTTGTAACTTACCGTCAACGGGAAAAAGATAAGCTTTTTATTGATGATTTGCTAAAAGAGAACAATTTAAGTGATGTAATTTTTGTGATCAGTTGGGGATTTGATGTAGCTCAACTTGTGGCTAAACTTAAGCAATACAATGTCATTTACCATGCACATAGTGCAGGTTATCCATTTAGGCTACCTCCCAGTATTCCGATCATCACTGTTAGCCGCTATACAATGGGATATTGGGGAGAAAAATCACCTAATTCTCTCATTTATTATTTACCCAATCAAATTTCTGATGAGTTTCAAAATTTAGGACTAGAACGGGACATTGATGTTTTAGTTCAGGTTCGGAAGTCTTCTGAGTATTTAATTAAAGAATTGATTCCAGCGTTACAAAAACGTTGTAAAGTATTGGTTGTTGATTCCTATGTAGAGGATTTACCTGGGTTATTCAACCGAGCTAAGGTTTACCTCTATGATTCGGCTGAGTACTGGGCACAACAGCGTGTTAGTGAAGGATTTGGTCTACAACCAATGGAAGCTCTTGCTTGTGGTTGTCAAGTATTTTCTAGCGTCAATGGTGGACTAGCTGATTACTTAGACCCTGGATTTAATTGTTATAAAATAGCTGGATATTCACAAGAATATGATGTCCAACGTATTCTGAAGGTGATTGATTCTTCAGTAGCTTTTAGTTTGTCTGAAGAGTTTTTGGCTGAATATCGAACTAAAAATATTATTAAACGTTTCCAAGTTATTCTGAATGAGTTAAATGAGTTTTTTGATCACAAAATTCAGCAGCCATCTAATATTAAAAGTTTGACAAAAATACGTGTGGCAAAATTACTCGCTCAGAAGATATACGGGAAGCTAAGGAAGAAATAGTTTAAATAATAGAAATGAATCGCAAAGGCGCACAGATCACAGAGACAAAAGAGGAAATTCAATGATTCGGCGGTTATTAGTTACTGGGGGTGCGGGGTTTATTGGGGCAAATTTTGTGCATCACTGGTGTCAGGTTTATCCAGACGATCGTGTGGTGGTATTGGATGCGCTTACTTACGCAGGAAATCGTCTGAATTTGGCACTAGTTGAGGGAAGAGAGAATTTTCAGTTTGTGCAGGGGGATATTTGCGATCGCACCATCATAGACGAGTTATTATCAACCGAAAATATAGATACCATCGCCCATTTTGCTGCTGAATCTCATGTTGATCGTTCAATTCTTGGGCCGGCTGCTTTTGTCCAAACTAATGTAGTAGGAACTTTCACGCTGCTAGAAGCTTTTCGGCAACATTGGGAGGCTCAAGCACAGCCATGTGATTATCGTTTTCTACACGTTTCTACTGATGAAGTTTACGGTAGTTTGAGCGCAGATGATGAAGCTTTTTGTGAAACTACACCTTACGCTCCCAATAGTCCCTATTCAGCTTCAAAAGCCGGGAGTGATCACTTAGTGCGGGCTTATTACCATACTTACAACCTCCCAACAATTATCACAAATTGTTCTAATAATTACGGCCCTTATCAGTTCCCCGAAAAGCTAATTCCTTTGATGTGCATCAACACTTTGATAGGTAAGCCATTACCTGTTTATGGTGATGGTAAAAATGTGCGCGATTGGCTTTATGTAGGCGATCATTGTCGTGCTTTAGATGTGGTAATTAATCACGGTCAACCAGGGGAAACATACAATATTGGTGGTAACAATGAGGTGGAAAATCTCAATCTGGTGCAGCTTTTGTGTCAGATGATGGATGAATTAGCACCTGATTTACCAGTGCATCCGGCAAAACAGTTGATTACTTTTGTCAAGGATAGACCTGGACATGACAGAAGATATGCAATTAATGCGAACAAGATTAAAACTCAGCTTGGTTGGACACCTTCAGTAACAATTGCTGAGGGTTTACGTTTAACAGTTCAATGGTATCTCAATCATCGTGATTGGTGGGAACCTCTGCTGTCTGCGGAATATCAAGCTTATTATCGTAAAAATTATCTTTAACCCACATTCTGCAATAATGTCACAATCGATAATTACTATTGTGATTTACTCTGGCGCTGAAGGCATAATTTTTTGCGGCGTAAGGCAATATCCCAGCGCCTTCATAATGGAATTGACGTTTTCAAGGCGCGGGTTGCTATTGCTGGATAAGGCTTTTTGTAATCCTCGGCGTGTCATGCCTGTTTGCTCGGCTATCTCACTAATTCCGCGTACACGAGCAACGACGCGCAAGGATGCCAATAATGCGCCGGAATCGTTGTCTTCTGCATATTCCTGAAATATCTCGGTCAAATAATCGTCGATTTCTTCTGGATGATTGCGGAAGTACTCTTTTTCAAATTCATCGAGTCTTCTAAATTTCCTCACGGCTATTGAAATCTTCAACTGGTTTTAGTCAATTATCTGGTTCCTACAATTTCTCTAGATAATGACTATCCTTGAATAGTAAGGGAATCAGATTATCGTAAACTGCCAGCAGGTGTAAGATGCTGCAACCAGAAGAGATATTACAAGATCGTTATCAAATCCAACGCCAACTCGGCAATAATGGAATTCGTCAAACTTGGCTAGCTAAGGATTTACAAGCCTCTAGTGACGAAAAATCGACCGTTGTGGTCAAACTTTTGGCCTTTGGCGGTACTGTACAGTGGGATGACTTGAAACTTTTTGAGAGGGAAGCACAAATTCTTAAACAGCTAAATCATCCCCGCATCCCTCGATATATAGATTATTTTTGTATTGACGATCGCACCCTCTGGTTTGCCTTAATACAAGAATATATCCCTGGTGAATCGCTTAAGGAAAAACTTGCTGATGGCAAAAGGTTTACTGAAAAGCGAACTAGAAAAATTGCTATTGAGGTTTTAAATATTCTCACGTATCTACATGACTTGAATCCAGGGGTCTTGCATAGAGATATTAAACCGAGTAATTTAATCTGGGGCGAAGATAATCGGATTTATTTAGTTGATTTTGGTGCAGTTCAGGACAAAGCGGCAAGAGAGGGCGTTACTTTTACTGTTGTCGGTACTTATGGTTATGCCCCAATGGAACAATTTGGTGGTCGAGCGGTTCCAGCTTCAGACCTCTATGCACTGGGTGCGACTTTAATTCATTTGCTAACAGGAACTTCGCCCTCTGATTTACCCCAGCAAGATTTGCGGCTGCAATTTACCGACCGAGTTAATCTCAGTCCCAGTTTTGTCAGTTGGCTACAAAAGTTGATAGAACCTGCTCCAGAACAACGATTTACTGATGCCCGCCAAGCGCTGAATGCTCTCAAATCTGGTCTGGCTGTCAAATCTGCAAACAAGAATCAAGTTTTGCCGCTAAAAGAGATAATCAACAATTCTGGATGTGGGATAAATAATTACAATGAAACAGTCCCAGAGGAAATTCTCGGTTGGAATTGGGGCGCATTTCTGATGCCTTGGTTGTGGATGTGGCCGAATCAAGTGTGGTATGGGCTATTCTGTTTTATACCCCACGGTTGGTGGTTAATGGCGATCGCTCTTGGTGCTAAAGGCAATGAATGGGCTTGGAAAAGTAGGCCGTGGCGCAATGTTGAACAATTCAAAGCGCATCAGAGAGGCTGGGCGATCGCTGGAATTCTACTTGGAGCGCCTATTAGTCTTATGCTGTGGCTTCGAGCGATCGCTGTACTCAAATCTGCACTGTAAGTCAGTCTTTTGGGTAAATATCAAGCGAAGATTTTTTAGGCAGATAAGTATAAGGGTTTACAAATGGTTCAAATTCTTCAAGGAAAAGATATCACCCTAGCCCAACTGATTGATGAATTTGGCCTACAACTTGCAGACAACGAAGATTTTTTTTCAGAATGGCGGCATGATTTACCTGAGTTGAGGGACTTAGAAAAGGAATCTCTCAACGAAGTCAAGGCAGAATATTTGCATCTATCGAAATATCCTGTTTTGGAACCTCTAGTCAAAATGGTGGTGCTATTTCCACTATTGCGTTTAGCAGGTTTTTATCAACCGCCTTTCTACATTGCCTCAGAACACGAGGTAAAAATCTCTTCTGAAGACGAAGGCACGATTATCAGAGGACGTATTGACATCCTGGTGTTCCATCCTCCATTTTGGGTTCTTGTTATTGAAGCAAAACGAGCAGATTATTCTTTGGAGGTAGGAATTCCTCAAGCATTAGCTTATATGGTGGCTAATGCTGGTAATGATAAACCTACATTTGGTTTTGTGATCAATGGTCGGGAATTTCAATTTATTAAGTTGATGAAACAGGGTACACCAAGATATGCATTATCTTACACACTGTCACTAAATCGTGGGGATGACCTACATACTGTTGTCAAAGTGTTAAAACGCATAGCTCATTTAATTCGTAATTCGTAATCTTGTAGGGTGCGTTATGCCTTTGGCTAATGCACCATCCCAATACTTTCGGTATTTTCGTGCTAATACACCCTATGAAACTGTCATAGCCAAGCGATTCGTTATTAAATTTTTTAGCTGTAGATAATCAATTTACGGGGTTTGTTGGGTTTAGCAAAGCCTCAACTACAAATATTCTTAACTAAACAAAAGATATCCCTCTCCGAGTTGGAGAGGGATAGACTTGAACTTTAGTTCAAGGCAGGGAGAGGTTCGTCGAACTCATGTTAAGTTGACTACCCCACCAACTCTATTTCTAACCACTAACTTGCGATTCAACTACACCCACGGGACAAGAAACATTTGTCCCTCCCAAACCACAATACCCGTTAGGATTTTTGGCCAGGTATTGCTGATGGTAAGCTTCTGCGTAATAGAATTCCGGTGCATCCAAGATTTCTGTCGTAATCTTGCCATAACCAGCACCGTTGAGGGCTTCCTGATAAGCTTCCCGCGATGCTTCTGCTAGCTGCTTTTGGCTTTCAGAATACACATAAATTCCCGAACGGTATTGAGTGCCAGCATCATTACCTTGGCGCATCCCTTGGGTAGGATTATGGCTTTCCCAAAAGACTTTGAGCAGTTCGGCATAACTAATTACTTTAGGATCAAACACAACCAACACCACTTCATTGTGACCTGTTCGCCCACTACATACCTCTTCATAGGTGGGATTGGGTGTGAACCCAGCAGCGTAACCTACTGCGGTGGTGTAAACTCCTTTAAGTTGCCAGAATTTGCGTTCTGCACCCCAAAAACAGCCCAAGCCAAAAATTGCCTTCTCTAATCCATCGGGATAAGGAGGTGTTAAGGGATTCTTGTTGACATAATGATCTGCGGGTACTGACATAGATTGTGCCCTTCCTGACAAAGCTTCTTCAGGTGTGGGCATAACTGACTTTTTGCCAAATCCGAATAGTCCCATTGATTTTGATGATATATATCTTTACCTTATTTACTATTCTAAAGATTCTCGCGATCGCTTGGGGTTTTCTCAGAGTCCTAAGTACAGGCTTTTACTTCAATGGGCTTTGTTAACCTTGTGGCGCTAGTCCATCCTATTCATCAATATTATGAAATTATGAAACTTTTCAAAGGTAAATTGGCGTTAGAAGATACTCATGGATAAAATACCAAAAATTGATCGTCAAAGGGAGCATCAAGCGAACGAACGTACTTTTCTTGCTTGGCTACGCACTTCTATCGCATTGATTAGCTTTGGTTTTGCGATCGCGCGATTTGGTATATTTCTGCGCCAGTTGAATATTGCTATTACTCAACAGGAACCTCCGGTAAATCCATTATCCACTTCGGAAAATTTGGGTTTGGCTTTGGTAATTTCTGGAATTTTGACTGTTGCGTTAGCTGCGTGGCGATACAATCAAGTTTTCTGGCAAATTGAACGAGCAGATTATAAACCAAATAGGTTAATGGTTTGGATAATGACCGGAGTAGTAATTATTTTGGGAATTCTCAGTATTCCTTTACTCTTAAGGCGCGATCAAGTCCCCGGTCGTTTTCCTGTTCCAATTCAACCACAGTCGCGAAATTTGCAAAGATCAACCCCAAGCTTTAATATTAAAAAAGCGACAATTACTACCCAATACAAACAAATATTTTACAACAATATCCCCGACTTTTTAAAGAAGTTGGGGATCTGAGCTTTACTTAGCAGTAGCCTCAGAAATAACCGTCACACAAGCATTCACTAAGGGTAACAGCGGACCTAATTGTTCTTGTCCATTTACGGCTAAATCGCTGTGACACAAATAAACTCTCTCGGATACACGAGACAATAAATCTGTCAAGATTCTTCGCAGTCGTTGTTCTTCTGCCAATTTCTCATCTTCTGCTGTCCAAGGTTCGCCTAACCTGTCTCGCAGGAAAAACGGCGCACCAAACAAAGTTGCTGCACCACCTTTAGCCCACAGGGGTGAACCAGCATCCAGCCAAAAATGCCAACGGTGCGATCGCCTACTAGATCGGTATTGAAATATAGTTGCTAAGGTAACGGCCTTTCTTGCTCCACCTATGGGACGCACAGGGTAAGGGTTGGCAGTGATTGTACCACGTCGCAGTAATTGAATGAATTCGATAAGAGTTGTGTGAGGCGTTGTCTCAGCTGGGGCAATTTGTCGTAATCTGGTGTCAATTTCCCAGTAGTGTTGGGCGGTTTCTAATAATTCCCGCAGTGCTGCTAGTTGTTCGTAGGGAAGATTGCTACCATTCCACAAAAAGCGTTGAATTGCTCTGTCTAAAAGGGAAATAGGACTGGGAATTAAACGCAGTTCTTGTTGCGATCGCTGCTGTTCTAGCCACTGTAATATCTCATTATAGGCTGTAGTAGCTGCATAGCCGATTCTATCCCAACGCTCGAAGGCTGACACTGGCAACAAGTTGGGATGATCGGGATGCGGTACAAAGCAGTAATCTGCAATCAAACCAGCGCGTACCGGGTCAATATCAGTGGTAAGTGAGAAGTTAGGAGTTAGAAGTGAGGAGCTTTCTGGTGCTTGCTGTTTCCTGCTCAATACAACCAGCATTTCTGCCACGGCATCCCGGTCTACGAGGCGGCCTAAGCCGGGATAAACTAGTGCCAACATGGTGAGTAATGCGCGAATGACGGGTGAACTAATTAGGGGACGTTGGTCATTGAGCGATTGGACTTGGATATTTTGCTTGATGAGGATTTCTACTAGAGTATAACGAGCGATCGCATCTAAACCCGGTGCAATAATCGCTACTTCTTCTGCTTCGACTTGCTGTGATTGGATAGCATTAGCAATTACCTCTGCTGTTTGTCGCAATAGCTGGGCGCGGGAGGTGGTTTGAATTGAATGCACAATCTCAGGTAAGCTAAACAGCACCATTGGTTCTGTGACTAATTCCACCATCTGTTTAGCTTGCTCACCAAGAGACTCTGGAGGTGGCCCAGCCAAGATTTCTACTCGACAGCGTTCTGCTAGCCCTTCTAGGTAGTTAGGATCTGCTCCTAACCCTAATCGCACTGCACCGTCGGGATTGTAGCTAAACGCCCCGACTGCACCTTGATCTAATAGCAACTCAAACAAAAGACGCGCTACGCTAGGATAATCATCTACATCATCTGCTAATACCGCCTGATAGCGTTTAACTAGATGTTCTTGGTAGTTGCGATCGCTTAACAAATATTGACTATAGAGTTCGGTAATAATGCCATAAGTTAGTAACCCCCTTTCTAAACACCAGTTACGCCAATCTAGTAGCAAAGATGCCAAAAATTCCGGCTCTAAAGTTGTAGTATTTTCCCCCAGACCCCTTGTCAAAATCTGGGCAATATCTTCGCAATGTACACCACTGTAAGCAGCTAGTTGCAACAAGTCTAGAATGCGACGCACCAAGCGAGACTCATTCACTCCCGCAATCCGTAAAATTTCTTCGTCTAATTGGGAACGCCAGAGTTTAGTTGCTAATTCTTGCTCTGTTTCTGGCCGCAATCTTACCGGAAACTGTGCTTTTAAATTCAACGAGTTAATTAGCAACGGCCAAAATAAAATAACTTCATCTTGGAAAAAACCTAGCGGTGTCTTGGCACGCACCGGATATTTCCCTAATGTTGATGTAACGATTATATCTCCCAATTCTCGACGATTATCATCATTGGCAGCTAAGACTAAAACTCCTGGTTCTGTTTGTTTAAGATATAAAAATTCGGGTATATGAACGCCTTTCTTACGCACTTGTTTTTTAGTATAAAATGATTCACAGTACTGTTCATCAGGTTGTACCCAACTACAAAATTGCTCTACCAAGCGAGTCGTCTTACCACTGCGGCTATTGCCAACAATCCAAACCGAATGAGAAATCACAAACTCTCTCCTTATAGATTTGTTAATATACCTCGTGCGTTAACTTAAGGTTAAGAATCACCAAACAATGCTGGATGATTGTCTCCAATGAAAAACTCTGTTTTTAGCCAAAAAATCTATTCTTTTCTACTTGATACTTACCGATGGTACTTACAGACTCCTGAACGTTCTTTACATCAAGCTTACGATGCAGCATTAAAGATTAAGGAAATAGAAAATAAGCATTTCAATGGTAATAAAATAGACATTGACTCAGCCATGTACAGCAACAGCGTAATGGATTATTTTGAGTCAGACCTAAATAAGCTATTAAAGACTGCCAAAATGCGGCTAACAGAGTTTAGAGCAAGCCGTTGGTTTTTAAATGAAGAGAATCAAAAAGCTGCTCAGAAAGCAGGTATCGAGCATCTCAGCCCTTCTTTGGTTTTGGAAAAGCTAAACTTTATCGATCAAGTTATATCCAAATACACAACAACTTCTGCTCAAATAACTTCTAAAGCTTTAATAGTCAAACCTCCAAATATACCAGCTAATGTGATATCTGATGATAATTCGCTGCTTGTCAATACTCCAACAGTACCGCCTAAAATACCAACTATAGACTCGGACAAGAAACCAAAATCAAAGCTTAAAGCCGATACTATGGGCGTTTTACCACGCTCTATATTGAGTACTATCACTCGCCTGCAAGTTGAATTAGACCCTAATTCTGAACAAGAGGTAATTCATAATTTTCGTCAAGCTCAAAGAAGAACAATTATATCTATCAGGTTTATTTTACTATTAATTATCGTACCACTTCTAACGCATCAAATAGCAAAAGCTTTCGTAGTAGGGCCACTTGTTGAGGAGTTTAGACACAATGAGCAAATACAGATATTCCTCAATCCCGAAATGGAAGAAGAAGCTCTTGTAGAATTACAAAGATTTGAAGAAAAGCTCAAGTTTGAAAATCTCATTAGAAATGCCCCCCCGTTGTTACCTGATCAGATTGAAGTTGAACTGAAAAAGAGAGCTGTTGGGCTTGCTGAAGAATTTCGCCACGAAAGTTCTAATGCTATCAAAAATGTTTTTGCAGATATGTTTTCAGTGGTTGCTTTTATCTGGCTTTTAGTCGTCAGTAAATCTTCTATTGCTGTGATCAAAGATTTCTTTGATCATATTGTCTATGGACTTAGTGATAGTGCTAAAGCATTTATCATTATTTTGTTTACCGATATATTTGTAGGTTTTCACTCTCCTCATGGCTGGGAAGTACTTCTAGAAGGTGTATCGCGTCATTGGGGATTACCAGCAAATCGGGATTTTATCTTCTTATTTATTGCTACATTCCCAGTGATTTTAGATACAATTTTTAAATACTGGATATTCCGGTATTTAAACCGAATATCGCCTTCAGCAGTTGCTACTTATCGTAATATGAATGAATAAGAAGTGGGGAGTAGGAAATAGGGAGTGGGGAGTGGGGAAAGATTTTGGTATTGTTAAATAATTACATTATTTTTGAATTTGAGGGAAGTGGGATAATCTCAGAAATTTGAATTTTGATGAAAAAAATACTTACTGGTTTAGGAAAGTTTAACAAAGTTATCGCCATCAGCTTCCCTGTAATTTTGTCAATTTTCCTGGTACGTATGGAATCTTTGGCGCGTCGGGAACTCATTTCGCCAGAATGTCAGGTGAAAAAGTGGGATATACCAATTTCCTTGACTGCTGAAAATCAAAAATCACCATTAATTCAGAGGTTACCAATAACTTGTTGTCAAGGTGATATCTCTTGTTTGGATGAGGTTATCTATGGAGAAATACCAGACAAAAAGGCGCTGGTGAGTGCGATCGCTCGCAGTCTCCAATACCTGCAAACGGCTAATGCTGGAGCTGCTTATCAAAACTATCAGGTGGCTGGGATTACGCGCGATCGCGTCTTTAAAAGCTTGAAAAGATTCCGCGAACTCCTATCAACAACTAATTCTGCAACAGAATTACACCAAGCCATCGAGCGGGAATTTGTTCTTTACCAATCAGTTGGTAAAGACACCAAAGGTTCCGTTTTATTCACCGCCTATTATGAACCACTTTATGCAGCCAGCCGCGTCCCCACAGCAGAATATCGTTATCCTGTTTATCGATTACCTCCTGATTTAAACTCTTGGAGTAGGCCTCATCCTACCCGCGAAGAGTTAGAAGGAGCAGATGGTTTACAAGGTGCAAAAGGGAAGTTGCGAGGATTAGAGTTGTTTTGGTTTCGCGATCGCCTTGAACCATATCTAGCTCAAATTCAAGGTTCAGCGCGACTTCAGCTTCCCGATGGTACTCAGACAACAATCGGCTATGCGGGTAATATCGCTTATAACTACAAAAGTATTGGGCGAGAATTAGCGAATGATGGCAAATTACCACTAGAAGGTATGACTATGCCAATTATTCTCGACTATTTCCAAAAGCATCCCCAAGAATTAAATACTTATATTCCGCGCGATCGCAGTTTTGTTTTTTTTCAAGAAAACCACGGGAAACCAGCGCAAGGTTCTATCAACGTACCACTAACAGCAGAGCGTTCTATCGCTACAGATAAATCCCTCATGCCTCCTGGTGCTTTAGCGTTGATTCGCGCTTCTATTCCCTTTATTAATCTTACCGGAAAGATGGAGGAGCGCATCGTTAGCCGCTATGTTCTTGACCAAGATGCCGGAGGCGCAATTAAAGGTGCAGGCAGGGTAGATTATTTTTTAGGTACTGGTAAAATAGCAGGTGATCGCGCTGGTGTCACAGTTAGCAATGGACAATTATTTTATCTATTAATCAAGTCCAATAATTAAACAAACTTGCATATTAATACTAAGATTCCCAACTTATCTAAAAAAATCGGGAATCTTAGCCTTTAAGCGTAAATAAATTACACATTCCAAATCAATGAAACCTTTGGGATAAGTAATTACGAATTACGAATTACGCTACTAGGCTTCTATATCAATATCACCATCATCATCGTCATGATCATAAGGGATATCGTCAAGGTCTATCATTTCTGAAATTTCTTCTACTTCATTTAGATACTCAGATTCTTGATGTTCCCGCTCTATTAGACGACCAGTTGACTTTAACCATTCTAAAAGAATAAATTCATTACTTGTACGAATTACAGGCGCTCGTTGGTTACGAGGTTCTTCACGCAAAGGACTTGTAGGCATAAAAAAAACTCACTTTGAATTATGGATCACTATGCAAAAACAGGAAAATTGTCCACTAGGGTTAAAAGTCTTGTATAACAAGCCTTTTCTCAATAGATAAAATATGAGCCATTGAGTTTTTTATTCTGTTGTCCGTCTAGTTACTTACCATTAAAATGTCTTTACGTCAGTCCTAAAAAATAAATCTTCAAGCGGACGGCATCTCACAAGGCATTTGGCAGCTTGGCGAGAGTTTCATACATATTAGAGGGTAATGCAGACAATCTGTTCGCTACAGCGACTGCATCAGCTAAGTTGCTAAATTGACACCGGACAATTTCTTGTCCATTTCCTGACGGAAATCGCTTCCTAGCTTTGTTAGATACAGCACAAATAATCGCTAAAGCTTGGGCGAATCCATCTTTTGTCAATATTGTTTCTTTAGCGAACCCTTCAACAGGGATAAGACAGACCTCAAATCGATAGCCTGGTCTGGGAGAAACAGCTATATCGATATAGGGTTTATCTTCTTTTCTGATTCTGCGTAAATATTGGGCAGTCAAATTAGTATCGTGCAAATCAGTCCCAAGGGCATAAGTAAAAAAGCAATCTTCTGTGAGTGACTCAGGACGGGTAATTATCTCCGTTGGCATAAGTTCAAGTACTAACTGTATATTATCTGGGCTTGTGACACACTAAACTTCTCCGTTCTCCTAGCACATTTTTGGGCAGTCAGATGTATCAGTTTTACACGAAATATTCCAATAAAGTTGCGCTAAGTCAGAATTTCCGTTTTCGCAATCTTGAAGACTCTCATCTTTAAAGGCATAGATTGGCAATAGCAACTGACATAAAACACCTCTAGAATCAAAGGGTGTAGAGATTTAGATTCGGAGAAGCGTCTATATATAGTCAGTTACATGACCGAAAATATTTCTCAACCATACTAATTATAACATAGTTGACGACTGAAACTTTTTTAACTATTCTGACCTATGATATTACGGATATTAGCGTCGAGGCTAGAAAGGTAGAGGCTGGTAAACTTTCGTGTTATTACAGGTGTTTATACCATAAAGTAAGCTCACAATACTTAATGATATAAGAGGGTAAAAAATGTAGTGATGCTTAGTATAAACTCCATCTATACAAAAGATTTACTATTTTAATCTGTTTCAGTGTATATGGATAAAGATTAAAAGATTAGGTTAATTTTGCATAACTTGAAGATATTCTGGAGGATACCCGTTCAATTTGTCCTTTCGTTTCCTTCCAGAAGTTTTAAGACATAATGCACTCCAGTAAATTGCCAATTACCTGAATTACTTTACACAATCGACAACTCAAATCTTTATTTATACTTAAAGCCAGCAGCGGGATTTGAACTCGCGACCTTCCGATTACAAGTCGGATGCACTACCACTGTGCTATGCTGGCAATTTTCTGATTACTCTCAACTAGCAACCACAATTTATTATCTTACCATAATCAATTTATTTGTCTAGCTATAGTTGCTAAAAAATATCTCTTTTTTCACAAATAAGGCTAGAAGACGAGAGATTTTGGCAATATCGCTGCTTTTGTGTATCTAGATGGTTGAGTTAGCGTTGCAATTGTAGTGATTCCGATCGCTGATAAAGTTGATAAATTAATATGCATGGCAAAAGCTAACTCCAATCCTGGGTTGGGCGCAAAAATTTTGGGTGCAGTTGTAAAACTGTATTTTCTTGACACGGCTGAATAAAGGAGCAGAAATATATAATTATTTTTTACAGATTACAAGCATGGCAGCATTGCTCGGACGAGATTTACTAAGTCTAGCGGACATCAGTCCTACGGAAGTTCAAGAACTCCTGCAATTGGCAACTCAACTTAAATCACAACAGCTGAAGTTGCAATGTAATAAAGTTTTGGGATTGCTGTTCTCCAAAGCTTCTACTCGCACGCGGGTAAGTTTTACGGTGGCGATGTACCAACTGGGTGGACAGGTAATCGATCTAAATCCTAATGTTACTCAAGTTAGCCGCGGGGAACCGTTACAGGATACAGCGCGGGTGTTAGACCGATATCTGGATATTTTGGCAATTCGCACCTTTGCACAGCAAGATTTGGAAACTTTTGCTCACTATGCCAAGATTCCGGTGATTAATGCGCTTACCGATGCAGAACATCCTTGTCAGGTATTAGCCGATTTATTGACGGTTCAAGAAAGCTTTAACACCCTTACTGGGTTAACTTTAACCTACGTGGGTGATGGGAATAATATGGCTAATTCTCTGATGTTGGGCTGTGCTTTGGTAGGAATGAATGTTAGAGTTGCCACCCCTACCGGATATGAGCCAGATTCTCAGATTGTAGAACAAGCAAGAGCGATCGCTAATAACAAAACTGAAGTCCTCGTAACTAATGATCCAGAGTTAGCAGCTAAGGATTCTAATGTACTTTATACTGATGTTTGGGCGAGTATGGGGCAAGAAGCAGAAGCAGACAACCGGATGCCAATTTTCCAGCCTTACCAAATTTCAGAGCAGCTATTAAGCCTTGCTGACCCAGAGGCAATTGTTTTACACTGCTTACCAGCCCATCGTGGTGAAGAAATTACTGAAGCTGTTATTGAAGGTTCTCAATCACGAGTTTGGGAACAGGCAGAAAACCGTCTGCACGCTCAAAAAGCTTTACTTGCCAGTATCTTAGGGGCAAAATGAAAAGAGTTAAAAGACGCGATTAATCGCGTATGCACAAAAGTTAGGAGTCAAAATAGCGAGTGTGCGATTGGCTTCTGACTACTTGTTGGTAAAAAATTCAAAATAAATAGGTAAAAGAAAAGATAATATTCTTGCTTTTGCCTTTCATAATTTTTATTTTTCTCTTGTTATGGGGAGTTTTTTATAGTACTAATGTTCTAGAGACATTTATAATTACTTCCCACAAATTTATGGAACGTCTGACTGAAGCTCAACAAGAACTTTACGAATGGTTGGCAGAATACATCCGATCGCACCAGCATTCGCCTTCTATTCGGCAAATGATGCAAGCGATGAACTTGAAGTCACCAGCACCAATTCAAAGCCGTTTGGAACATTTACGTACTAAAGGATATATAGAATGGACTGAAGGACAAGCACGAACGATCCGGATTTTACATCCTGTTAAGCAAGGTGTACCAATTTTGGGCACGATCGCTGCTGGTGGTTTAATAGAACCGTTTACTGATGCTGTAGATCATTTAGACTTTTCTAATTTCGAGTTACCTCCCCAAACTTACGCTTTGCGGGTAGCTGGCGATAGCATGATTGAAGATTTAATTACTGATGGCGATGTAGTATTTCTGCGTCCAGTAGCAGAACCAAATCATTTAAAAAATGGCACTATCGTTGCCGCCAGAGTCGATGGATTTGGTACAACATTAAAACGTTTTTATCGCCAAGGCGATCGCGTTACCCTCAAACCAGCAAATCCTAAGTACAATCCCATTGAAGTCATGGCTCAACAAGTGCAGGTGCAAGGTTCTCTCATTGGTGTTTGGCGCGGTTACAACTGAGTAATGGTAAGTGGGGAGTAGGGAATGGGGAGTGGGGGAGATGAGGGGGAAATAACCAATGCCCAGTACCCAGTCCCCAATGCCAATGTCCATTAATTAGGGTTCATGACTACCTTTGTATTTAATATATGTACCTGACGCAAAATTCAGTGCAGCAACTGCCCACTTTCCGGTTGAAATTACCGTTTGCAAAGGAAAGTAAGGGCAGTTATTACACTCCGCAACCATTACCAGGATGCCCAAGAATGCCTGTGTCTCTGCAATTGCGGCAATATCAGCGACAAGCGATCGCTAGCTGGTTTACCAACAATGGCAGAGGAACGCTGAAAATGGCTACTGGTAGTGGTAAAACGATTACCGCATTAGCGATCGCTTGTGAACTCTACCAACAGATTAATTTACAAGTTCTGTTGGTGGTGTGTCCCTATCGCCATCTCGTTACTCAATGGGCGAGAGAATGTGAAAAGTTTAATTTGCAACCCATTTTAGCTTTTGAGAATTTACGCACTTGGCAAAGTCAACTTTCTACGCAAATTTATAATCTACGTTCTGGTTCTCAACGGTTTGTCACCGTAATCACTACGAACTCCACTTTAATTGGAGATGGATTTCAGTCTCAACTCAAATATTTTCCCGCCAAAACTTTAATTATTGGGGACGAGGCGCATAATTTAGGCGCACCCAAGTTAGAAGAAAGTTTGCCGCGCGCTGTTGGGTTGAGACTGGCTTTATCTGCCACACCAGAGAGGTATTTTGATGATTTTGGTACGCAATCTTTATTTGATTATTTTGGCCCAGTTCTCCAGCCAGAGTTTACTTTGAGGGACGCGATCGCTCAAGGTGCTTTAGTACATTATCTCTATTATCCGGTGTTGGTGGAATTAACTGAAGCAGAAAGTATTGCTTATTTAAAGTTAACTAAAAGAATTGGGCGATCGCTACTTTACCGAGATAGAGAAAATGGACAAGCGGGAAGTTTTGAAGACAATGAAGATTTAAAGCCGTTGTTAATGCAAAGGGCAAGATTAATTGGTGCGGCGGAAAATAAATTAAATGCCTTGCGGGATTTAATGATTACTCGCCGCGAAACTACTCACACACTTTTTTATTGTAGTGATGGTTCCCAAGATGCAGGACAACGTTCATCTCTACGCCAAGTTAAAGCTGTTGCTAAAATTCTGGGAGTGGATTTGGGATACAAGGTAAGCACCTATACAGCCCAAACAACTTTACAAGAACGAGAAATTTTGCGCCATCAATTTGAAAGCGGAGAATTGCAAGGTTTAGTCGCAATTCGTTGTTTAGATGAAGGTGTCGATATTCCAGCAATTCAAACTGCGGTGATTTTATCAAGTTCTGGAAATCCTCGGCAATTTATTCAGCGACGGGGGCGAGTTTTACGTCCTCATCCTGGTAAAGAACGCGCCACTATATTTGACATGATTGTTTTGCCACCAGATTTAGATAGAGAAACTATAGAAGTTGAGCGCAATCTGTTAAAAAAGGAGTTGCGTCGCTTTGTAGAATTTGCCGATTTAGCTGATAATGCAGGGGAAGCAAGAATGAAGTTACTTGATTTACAAAAGCGCTATGGTTTATTAGATATTTGATGATGAACTATATAGTTGTATTTTTTTGTAAAAATTTTCAAGTTTTGAAAAAACAAGCACTAAGTATGAAATAATAAAATTATGAATTAGATCATAATGGGATGTAAGTAGTTTTTAAAATTTCACTTACATCCCATTATGATCTAAATTGTTAATATTAATAATAACAAAACATAATTTAATAATAAAGTCTTTTTTCCAAGAAAAGTATAAATTTAAAAAAATAGTTTTTACAAAATTAAAGATAATGCTAACAGTGGCTTTATGGTGGTAAATACAGCACTAGACAAAGTTAAAATATGAAAAATCTATATTTCCAAACCGAAGATGTCACAAGATACGAATATCGATGATGTACAGGAGCCAATAAACAGCGCTCCGCCGGAGGTACGGCGAATTATTGAACGGGTATGGAAGCTGGAAAAAGGCAGGCTAGATAAGAAGATTAATAGCCATATAAATGATAATATTTTGGACATTATTAAGGAAGAGGTGCGATGAAGCTGACTTCAATCAAGCTATGCAACTTTCGCTCCTTTTATGGTACGACACCAGAGATGCTTCTGGCTGGTGGAGATGTTCAGAATACGACGATTATTCATGGCAATAATGGCTCTGGTAAAACCAGTTTACTAAATGCCTTTACGTGGGTATTGTATGATAAATTTAGTGCAGCATTTGCATCGATAGAACAGTTAGTTAATAAGCGTGCGATCGCAGAAGCTCAAAAAGGCCATGCTGTAGAATGTTGGGTAGAGATTGGCTGGGAACATGAAGGTAAACGCTATCGAGTTAAACGCGCCTGTCGGGGTTATAAAAACGAAGGTGATTTTGACGCTGGCAAAACTCAATTAACGATGTGGGTTGGTGCAGATGATGGGAAATGGAATATTCCAACTCAGCAACCAGACGATATAATTAATCAAATTTTACCCGCTACTTTACATCAATATTTTTTCTTTGACGGCGAACGAATTGAAGAAATAGTCCGTTCTGATAAAAAAGCTGAAATTGCTGAAGCTACAAAAATTTTCTTGGGTGTAGAAGTAATCAACCGTTCCATCAGACATTTGGGAGATGCTAAAAAAACTCTAGAAAATGAGTTGAAAGCAATTGGTGATTCTGAAATTAAGCAACTGTTGCGACAGCAAGAAAAGATAGAGCGAGAGCGTGAACGCATTACGAAACGACAAACTGAAATTAAAGAAGAATTAGAATATCAGCAAACTTTTAAAAAAGAGACAAGTAACCGTTTGCGAGAACTGAGCGCTGCTAAAGAATTGCAAGAAAGATGGCAAGATTTAGAATCGCAGAAGACGGCGAATCAAGAAGAATATAAAAAAACTAAGGAAGCGCTAAAAAAAGTTATTTCCGCACGAGGTTATACAGTTTTATTGTCGGAAACTACATCCCAGTTTCGAGGAATTATCAATGATTTGAAGCAGCGCGGTGAGTTAACATTAGGAATTTCAAGAGAATTTGTGAATGATTTACTAAATTCTCAGCGCTGTATTTGTGGTGCAGAATTACACGAGGGTAATCATTCTCATACTCATGTGAGTACTTGGTTAAATAAAGCAGGTTCCTCGGCGGTGGAAGAAACTGCAATTAGGATGATAGCTCAAGTAGATGAAATTGATAAGCAAGCGGTAGGATTTTGGGAAGAAGTTGATAGAGAGCAAACTAGGATTAATCAGTTAAGGCAAAGCATATCTCAGATTGAAGGCGATTTAGATAATATTCAAGAACGGTTGCGAAAAGATGCTAATGAAGAAGTTAGCAGTTTGCAAAAACGGTTAGATGAAATTGAAAGTAAAATTGATGAATTGAATCGAGAACAAGGTGCAAATCAGCAGCAAATTGCTCAACTCACAACTGAGATTGAAGGTTTAAATAAACAAATTGCAAAGCAAAAGCTGAATGAAGACAAGCAAACTCTAGCACAACGACGAATTAACGCTACTCAAGATGCAATCGAGCGGTTAACAGAAGTTAGAAATCGTCAAGAACAACAATTTCGTTTGCAACTAGAAAAGCGAGTACAAGAAATATTTATGGAGATTTCTGTGACTCCATATATTCCTAAAATTAGCGATAAATATGAACTGACATTAGTCGAAAATACTACAGGCATAGAAGCACCCGTTGCAGCTTCTACCGGGGAGAATCAAATTCTCAGTTTATCCTTTATTGCCAGCATCATTGACAAAGTAAGGGAATGGAGCGAGAAACGAAAAATGATGATGATTCCCGATAGTAGTACTTTCCCAATTGTGATGGATTCACCCTTTGGTAGTTTGGATGAGAATTCGCGGCGACACATTGCAAAAACAATTCCCCAATTAGCAAATCAATTGATAGTTTTAGTTACTAAAACTCAGTGGCGGGGTGAAGTTGAAGCAGAAATGACAGAAAGAATTGCGAGAGAATATGTGCTTACGTATTATTCTTCCAAGCCTGATTGTGAGCAGGATTATATTGAATTGGGTGGTGAAAAATATCCTTTGGTGAAACAAAGTCCCAACGAGTTTGAGTATACGGAAATTATGGAAGTTGAACGAGATAGGTAATTACAGCTTGTCAACTTAGAACCAGGGCGATTACAAACCGTCCTTTTAACTTCTCAAGTCCCCGTGAAATGCTTTAATGGCTTTAGTTTATACTAAAGTTTACCAATGCTTCTCCGAAAAACTACAGCATTTGCTGTCTCACTCTTAACTCTATCAACCTCTAACGCCCTAGCCTTTTCTGACACCCAAAACTATTGGGCAAAAAATTGTGTCCAGCAATTAGGAGAGCGTAAACTTATTACAGGCTACCCTGATGGTAGTTTTCGCCCAGAAGCAACAGTGACACGCGCTGAAGCAGCAGTGTTGATGCTCAATGCTTTTCCTGATTCACCAGTGAAACGCACTGCTACGTCATTTAAAGATGTACCCGGTAACTATTGGGCAAATAAAGCAATTTCTACCGCTTACCAAAAAGGGTTTTTTTCTGGTTATCCCGGTGGGATTTTTCAGCCTAACCAGCCAATTCCTCGCGCCCAAATCATTGGTGTTGTAGCTGGTGGGAAAAATTACAGCCCTATATCCAACCCGATGCAGATATTACAACAATATTTTAACGATGCGGGACAAATTCCTAACTATGCCCAAAATGCGATCGCATCTGCGACTATTAATAGTATTGTTGTCAATTATCCCAATGTCAAACAGCTAAAACCACTGCAAAGCGCTACTAGAGGCGAAGTTGCAGCTTTGATATGTCGGGCGTTAAATATTTACACGGTTCCCCCACAATATATTGCCGGAGTTGAAGTACATCCGCAAGAAGTACGCCCTCTACCAGGAAAACTCGATACTATTCCCACCTTTAACAGCAATAGTCCCGAACTGGTAACAACTGAAGGAATTTTACTATCAACTTTCCCCCCAGATGAGAAACAAGTACAAGAAGCACATTTAAATTATCCCTTTCAAGGCAGATTTGATTTATTTGCTCATCATATCGTCAGGGCGGAAACACCAGCCCAAAGCCGCACTGTTTACCAAGGGATAATCGTACATAATCCAGGGAATGAACCTGTGACACTGCAAGTTTTACAAGCAGCTAGTTATCTCACTAGAGAAGCACCATTTATTGCTTTACCTGATGTGGTAGAAAATCCCCAAGGTACAGTTTACTCTGGGCCAGGCGATCGCACAATGAATGATGTGTTGCGGGGAATTAGGCAGGGGATTTTTCCTGACAAGCTGGTGATAGAACCAAAAGGAACTCAAATCCTAGCGAATTTAGCCATTCCCGTACAGGCTCCTGCTTCTAACGGTCGCACTACGATGATGCGCTTGGCAAGTAGTAGCCCAGTTTATGTAGCAAATTTAGTCAAAAATAGTAATATTCCACCCACTTTAGCTGAGTGGCAAAAGCTTCTGAATACAGGCAGTTTAGCAGGAAAGCGTGACCCCATTCCAACACCTCTCGACCCTCCCAGAGAACCAACAGTATTTAGTCGCGTCGCTGGTGTCTCCCAAGGAACGCAATGGCAGACACAGCTTACGGATAATTCCAATGTGTCTGAATTAACGATACCCCAACCAGGAAAGGCGTTTTCTTATCCTTTGGGAACTGTACATTTAATTACTCTCAGCACTGGGCAAATTCAAAGCGCACCAATGTTAAAACGCTATCCTGATACTGCGTACTTTGCTCACAGTAACTATGGTGTTGAATATAATCTAACTCTACCCCTCAGAAATATTACTAATCAAACTCAGACGGTAACTGTATCAATCCAGACTCCTGTGAAAGATGAAGGGGGAACAGATAGACTGCTGTTTTTAAAGCCAGGTGTAGAACAAATATTCTTTCGAGGAACGGTGCGGGTACGTTACATCGATGATAATGGTGTGGAAAAGACTCGCTATGTACATTTGGTACAACGTCGGGGACAAAGGGGTGAACCGTTGGTGACGCTGAAGATGTTGGCGGGTGGTAAGCGAGAAGTACAAGTGGACTTTTTGTATCCTCCAGATTCTACGCCGCCGCAGGTTTTGACGGTAAGAACGGACGGTTGATTTTTTCACGCAGAGGCGCGGAGGTTTTTTAGTTAAAGTTGAGAAAAAAAGTGGTTACGCTTTGCCTGATAATGTCGGTTTTATTATTAATCTTCCTAACCGCCGTTCTTTAAGTCCTGATGCTGCGTTTTATACTGGCAAACCTACAGGCGGGAAGTTTCTTAATGGTGCGCCTGTATTTGCTGCTGAGGTAAGAAGCGAAAATGATTACGGTGATAAGGCTGAAGAAGAAATGGCTAATAAACGCCGTGATTATTTTGTGGCTGGTACATTGGTAGTTTGGGATGTAGATGTACTCAAAGAGGAAGTTATTAGAGTATATCGCGCTAATAATCCTGAAGAACCGCAAGTTTATCGCCGTGATGAGGTAGCTGAAGCTGAACTCGCAGTACCAGGATGGACTATGTTAGTGGATGATTTGTTTGTTTAGGCGATCGCTCACATACTAGTATAAAATAATGCGTTAAGGTGGGCAATCGCTTTTGACTTTCAGTTAAGATAGCTACACGTTAGATATTAAAACAATGGCGGAAACTGGCCGAATTAGGGTTGCTAAAGATAAAGCTGAGTTAGTCAAGGACTTAACATTAACGTCTTCAGATGGTGGAACAGGGCCTTTTCAAACCTATGCTGATGTGATTGTGTTTGCAGCAGCTTTAGGTGTCAAGCATAAAAAGCGGGTGGCTTTGGGGGAAATTTCTAAAAGAGAACCATCACCAATTGGACAAGAACATTTCTTAATTAAGGGATACGATTTGGTAATCAAGCTACTAGCAATTGTTGAAGCTAAAGAACTTATTATTTTATCTTATGAAAACGATAAATATGAAAATCAACGCCTTCGTATGTTTGAAGAATATGCTAATGGTGGGCTTGAAATATTACAAAATGAGTTAAGAGGTGCAGTAGATTATTCAGAAAGGCTGCTTTTAATTTTGATGGCTGAAAGATTCAACGAAACGCTACAAGAAGAAACAAATTTTGACTTAAGTCGTTTTATATAACTAGGAAAAGATATGCATAATTTTAAATATAAAGCCGTTCGTATAAAACAAACGAGTTCTGGTGATTGGTTGGTACTTTTTGCAGCTTCTGCAATAGAGATTGATCTTTGGGCAGGAGTACCGCAGAAAAAGAAAATTGGGTCACAATCTAAGGAAACTACTGGTTTCCAAAGAGAAGAAAACAGTAAACGTATTAAAGAAATAAGTGAATTTTATCGGAATGAAAAAAATATAATTCAGAATCCTTTACTGTGTGCGTTGCGTCAACCTAATGAATCGCTTATTAAATTTGAAGCGAGTGAAACACTTAGTAATGATAGTGAGAGTATTCAGCAAGGATTTTTAACCATCAATGCTGAGTTATTAGAGAAATTGAGTTTGCTGGAATTACTTAAAAGAGTAAAAGCAGATTTAGAAGTGAGAGTGCCTGATCTTGCCAATCAACTAGTTCCCGAAAAAATGACACGAGAACTGAAACAACGTGCAAAAATTATACAAATTGATCGTAATAATCAAGAGACATTTGATGAAAATGAAGAAGAGACTCTTGAGGAAACAGATGATGATAGCAATTTAGGACTTTCATTAAATGATGAGTCTCATATTTTAGATTTTTGGCAAGAAATTGCAGCTTATATCTCTGTACTAGAAGAGATAAAAGATACTTTTGATGGTGAAAAATTTTTAGACTATTCCAAAGAGGCAATGATTGCTTTTCTACGTCCTATAGTAGTTGTTGATGGACAACACAGACTACGAGCAGCAATTGGATCAGCGAAAGAAATAGTTAACCAAGATATATATAAAGATGCACTAGAAAAATTGATTATAGATAAACAATTGGAACCAGAAGAAGCTCAAAGAAGGATAGAAGCTGATGTAGCACGTAAACTTCCAGTTTCACTCCTTATGAATAATGATCCAGCAGAGCAAGTTTTTCAATTTGTAGTAGTTAATCAAAAGGCAACACCCATAAAAAATTCTCTATTGGGAACTATTATATCGACTAGTCTTTCTAACGAAGAATTGACTAGAGTATCAGATAGACTTGAAGCTGCTGGTATTAAGCTTGAAGAATCAAGAGCAGTAACATTTCTTACTAGATATCCAAGAAGTCCATTTTATGATTTGGTTGACAGAGGAATTAATAATAATAGGAAAGACCTGCTGAAATGGAATGTACTTTCATCTATAGTAAAAATTTTCCGTGATTTAAAAGGAGGTAAACTTTTCCACGAAAGTGTTGATTATGCTGATAAATGGAGACGTGAGTTCTTACCTGATTCAAAAATTGTCGAAAATTGGGAAATTGAAGAATGTGAAAATGCTTTTGATTATTGGCATAGACTTGATGGTTGTTGGAGAGATGTATTTATTTTGTTCTGGACTTCAGTACGTGATAAATTAGCAGTACAAAATAACGATGAAGCTTACCATTACTGGGGTTCTCCAACCCGATCTAATATTTTTAATCAAACATCTTTGACTATTCTTGCGGCAGATTTCTTCCAGTTTCTCGGCGATCGAGGTATTGGCATTGATAGTGCAAATGATATCCCCTCTCTTGTGGATCAATGGTTGAAAGGCGTTGATCCTAACTACTTTAATCGTGACTGGAATCTAAAAGGAGTTAAAAAAGATGTTCCTGGTATCAAAAAAAGATGGTCAAAGCTTTGGGTAGAGTATAGAAAAGACCCACAGAGATTACCAAGATCAAATCAATATCGCGATCCGCTTGGTACTTAAAATTTTTATATATAACTATGGAATTTGCAGAAATTAGTTCTTTTCTAGACACTACAGCAGATAAACTGGAAGAGTTTTGGGATATTAAATGCTTAAGCAATATAGCCAATCAAAGAGTTCCTGACTTCGTAATGAGCGGTCGAGGAACTTTGTTGAGAGCTGATATCCATATACTCTGGACGCAGTGGTTTATCGAATCAATCTGTGATCCAGGTTTATTTACTAATTATAACCAGGGATATGCTCACATATTTACAGCAGTTCAAAAAAGAGTACCTGTTATTTTCTCTGGGATTACTGAAGAAGAAAGAAATAAAATTTCAACATATATTGCAAGATTGGTAGATAAAGAAGTCCAGCGTAGAAAGACTAGAAAACGTATTTCTCCTAGCCTATATGATAGGAAATTATTATGGGATATCTACGGCCCTGAACAACGTTGTTGGATTTGTGGATATAAATTTACTAAGTGGGCTGAAAATAAGTTCTTAAGTAATACAAACTATAATGAAGCTCCTCTTCCTCTGTTCGTTGACTATATGACCTTACATGGTCTGAAAGAACGTCATATTTGTGTTGAAGTCGATCACGCTGTTCCCTTCTCAAAAGGCGGTGACGAAGAAGATAATCTCCGGTTAGCTTGTGGATGGTGTAACTCTCATAAAAGTAATCGAGTATCTTTGTATGATGTCTCTCTTAAACCACGTACATTAATTCATCCAAAATTAGGAAAACAGAGTATTCCCCACCCCTTTTGGATTGTTCGACTATTGTCTGTACGTAGATCCTGTGAATATGAAGGTGGCTGTAATCAGGCTGTAGAAAATGGGCAATTGACTGTATTTCCTAGACATCCTGAAGGTGCAATAAATCCAACTAACCTACGTGTTATATGTCCCGATCACGATCCTTTAGGCTCAAATCGTTTTGTAAGTAGTAAAATTGCAAAGCAAGTTCGTGAATAAATAGTATTTCTATTTTTAAAGCTCGGTTTTGGAAAATTTTATAGGTTCTTAGTATCCATTAATTTCAGATTTAAAGAAAAGGCGGAAGTCCAACACTCTTTGGGTCAACAAACTCGCCATCAAAACTTATAGTTTTATCTTCCACAGTTCTAGCATCCGCCAAAGCCTTACGAAGTTCAGCACGTTCCATCTGTTCCTGAATTCCACCCAGAATGTAAACCAATAACTTCGCGGCTAAATCTCGTCCAGCAACCTGCACCCGCTTTTTATTTGGGTCATACAAAACCCCATACCAGAGAGATTGGGGATATTCCATACCGCTAAAACCACCTTGCTGGTCAAACTTTCGCAATTTCTTAAAAATATCCGCCAGAGAAAAACCTTTTTTAAAAACCAAAATTCCCAAAGCTTGCGCTAATGCAACTTGAGCAACTGGACGGAAAAGCATATTTCCTTCACCTCCATCTTTCTCAAAGCTGAAGCGCCGCAAAGCTGGTGTATCCTCATGTTCTAAAATCTTATAACTAGAAAGACTAGCCAAAGAATCAAATAGCTTTTTAAATTCCTCAATTCCCTGCTCAATTTCTTCATCCTCTGGACGCATGGGAATTAGACCTTTTTCTAAAGGTTTCCAGTGAGGAAACTTATGAACTAAATATCGCTCAGACATATCTTGCAGAGCTTGCAAAGTCGTCAAAACTGTAGAATTGGAAGCGACTGTTGCACTATTCCAATTAACGCGAGGATTGCGCTCTTGTCGTTGTTCTAATAGTGGATGTGTAACTGCAATTTTTCTAGCAACGATCGCAAAACCATCATCTTCATTCAACTGCGTTAGCTGACCTTTAGTCAAGGGTGCAGCCATCAGGTTGACATGAACAAAAATCGATCTCACCCTCCGCCTCGCCTCGGTGCGAGTTTCCCCAGCTGCTACTGCACAAATGAACTCAATACCAATTTTTTCCTTGGGTAAATTTTGCAAGTAAGCAAGGTCTACCTGGTACTTTTCTATCAAATCATTGACTGTAATAAAACTGTCATCAGCACCTTTATCTTTTTTATATCGCTGGAGTTTACGAGTTTTGATTAACTCCATCAACCCTTGAACCCCCATTAATCGGTGTTGACCATCTAGTGCATAAATGGTTACATCATCCTCAGAAATATTTAGCAGACCTACCTTACCGTCTTTATCTAAAGGTATAAAATCAGTAGTAGACTTTGTGGCGCGTCCTTCGCTATCCCACTCAGGAGCTTTGGGATTATCCACCCACGGTTGATTAATTACTACCAGCACTGGCGGAAACTTATGGTTGTGTCGAGCCGCTAAATACTGCACTAGTGGCGCTTGACGTGACCAATCAAGGGGACGCTGCTGAATTTCATCAATGCTATCTGCGTCAATCTCGACATTATCAGTCTCTGGATTATACTTTTTTTGAAACAGAGGTAAGCCAGAGGCGAAGTGAACCCGACCTGCAAACCATTCCAAGGTAACAGAGCTAACATAAGCCTCAGTACCACCCATTTCGGTTTTTTGAACGAGAATCTGATCTTTTCTCCCTAAAAACTTCTCTAAGAGTAAAGCTAGCACCTGTTTTTCCTTGTTTTCCCGTTCCAGGTATTCTCTAGCGATCTCAGCAGTGGGATCAGATACACTATCTTTCATGTTAAATTTTAAAAACAGAATAGTATTATGTAGTTTAATTATCTAAAAAAGTATATATCAGTCTTAAAGTTTTTAAAAACTTTTTTCAACCCACGGAAGTGGGTTTTGTCTGTGTTATTGCAAATTCTATTTGTCCAGATATTAGACCAGTGTTTCTAGAGGTAGGGAGAAATGACTACAGCACAACAACCAGAAAATAAAGGTCAGCAAGCACGTACTGTAGCAGAGTTAGTGGACTATATCCAAGCTCTCACCACCGAAATTCAAGAATTGTATTGTTTAGACCAAGTACCTTGGGTTTTAGGCGTGTCTTGGGGAAAAGATTCGAGTGCAGTATTGCAACTCGTTTGGAATGCGATCGCTGCTCTTCCTCCAGAAAAAAGAACTAAAACAATTCATGTTATTACGACAGATACTCAGGTAGAAAATCCAATTGTTTCTGCTTGGGTTCGTACATCCATGCACCAGCTTGCATCTGCTGCAAAAGAAAGAGGGATGCCAATTGAAACTCATCTGCTTTATCCCGCAGTCAAAGATACCTTTTGGGTAAACTTAATTGGCAAAGGCTATCCTGCGCCGCGTATGCGGTTTCGGTGGTGTACTGAACGGCTGAAAATACAGCCTGCGAATACCTTTATCCGTAATATGGTTCGAGATAATGGTGAAGTAATTCTCGTTTTAGGTATGCGTAAGGCTGAAAGCAACAAACGTGCGACCGTTATGGAAAAGCACGAAAAAGGACGGGTGCGCGATCGCCTGAGTCCTAGATCGAGTTTGATTAATTCTCTCGTTTATACTCCTATTGAAGACTGGCGTAATGATGAAGTATGGCTTTACTTGATGCAGTGGCAGAATCCTTGGGGAGGAAATAACAAAGACTTATTTACTTTGTATAGAGGTGCAACAGCAGATAATGAGTGTCCTCTAGTTGTTGATACTTCTACTCCTAGTTGTGGTGATTCCCGATTTGGTTGTTGGGTTTGCACATTGGTGAGTCAGGATAAATCGATGGAAGCGATGATCCAGAATGATGAAGACAAAGAATGGATGCAACCTCTATTGGATATTCGTAATGAATTAGATATTAAAGAGGATTGGGATAAGAGAGACTTTAGAAGAATTTGGGGTGAAGTCCAACTATTTGAGCGTAACAAAGATGGGGAAATATCTGTTGAACCAATACCTGGTCCTTATACTAAATATTGGCGTGAACATTGGTTAAGACGATTATTAGAAGCGCAAACAAAAACCCGTCGTACAGCGCCAGAAAATATGCGCGATATCACCTTAATTACTCTAGAAGAGATGAGCGAAATTCGCCGCATTTGGCTAGAAGAAAAACATGAATTTGATGATAGCTTACCCCGAATTTATCAAGAAGTGACTGGTGAAGAGTTCACAGACCCACGTCCTGGTGCTGATTATAGCTTGTTAGGTGTAGATGAATGGGCAGTACTAGAAGAAATTTGTGAAGGCGATACTATGCACTTTGAACTCATGGCAAAGCTATTAGACACAGAACACCAATATCGCAAAAAAACTCGTCGCACGGGAATATACAACACTTTAGAGAAATGTTTTGATACAAGTTCACGCTCACAAAAAGATGCAATTGATAATGCTCATTTAAAACGCGATTTAAGAGAAGCTATTAGTCAGGGTGATGTTGTAAAATTCAGGGAAAAGTTTAAGCAGTTGACATTGGGTGATGCTGAGGTAGTGAATGAAACAAAAGATACAACAAATGAATTATTTGTAAATTCAAACAATAATGTATCCGCAACTTCCCCTACAGAGGAGACTGAAAAACCGCAAACTTGGGGAAATATCAAATTTCCAGCCAAAGACTAATAATAATTTTGCGCCAAGATGCAAAGTATATCTCAGTACCTTTGCTTTAGGCTTAAATCTTCAAAATAATCATGATATTTCTTGAACTCGTTCTACAAAACTTTGGTCCCTACAGTGGTAAACAGGTAATCAATCTTAGCCCAAAAATTGATGAGGAAAACTCACACCCAATTATCTTATTAGGTGGGATGAATGGCGGCGGAAAAACTACGCTGATGGATGCCATTCGTCTCGCTCTTTATGGCGCTCGTGCCCAATGTTCTACCCGTGGTAATTTGAGTTATAGTGATTTTCTCAATCAATGTGTTAACAACAAAATAGATCCAGTTGCAGACACGCGGATTGAATTACTTTTTGAACATATTGAAAACGACAAACCAATAAAATACCGTGTTGTCCGTAGTTGGACAAAAAATCCTAAAGACGGTAAAGATACATTAGGTATTTTAGGTGACAGTGATACCTGGCCTGATGCTTTAGTTAATATATGGGATGAGTATATCGAGAATCTCTTGCCATTAGGTATTTCTAACTTATTTCTCTTTGATGGTGAACAGGTTAAAGAACTTGCAGAACAGGAAACACCACCACCAGTTGTAGTAGACGCGATACGCGGACTTTTAGGGCTAGAATTAGCAGATCGTTTAGCAGTTGATTTAGATATTTTAGTTAACCGTAAACTTAAAGAAGTTGGTAATAGTAAGGATTTAGCAAATCTAGAGGAAATTGAAACTAGGTTAACCCAACAGCAAGAAGATTATCAAACAACAGAAGAGAAAGTAGAAATTCTCAAAGATCAGGTAGAAGAGTTAGAACAAAAGCAGCAAGAAGCCTTTGATAAATTCATTTCTGAAGGTGGGAAGATTGCAGCCGAACGCAATCAACTAGAACTACAACAGAATACAAAAACTGCGGAAATCGAACAAGTACGTCAGTCGATGTGTGAATTGGCAGCTGATGTTTTACCTCTGGCATTAATTCCCAATCTCCTTACTCAGGCGCAAGCACAGGGAGAAAAAGAATTTCGCCATCAACAGATACAAATTTCTAAAGATTTGTTAATAGAACGAGATCAGCGCTTACTCGCTTGGCTAAATCAAGTAGAAATTTCTCCGATACAAGTTGAAAAAATTCAATCATTTTTAATCCAAGATGTAGATAGTTTATATGCAAAGACTATCCAGATAGAAGCACCTTGGCTATTAGCCGATGATGAAACCTTAAGTCAGCTAGATAATCTTATATATCACTTACAAAATTCTAAACTTTCTGCAAAAGAGAAATTAGCTATTCTCAAAAATAAAGAAGAAGAAATTCATACTCTAGAAAGGCAAGTGCAAACAGCAGCAGCACCAGAAGATTATACAAAGCTGCGTCAAGCATTAGAAGCGGCACAAAATCAAGTTGTTGAAGCTAAAGCAAATTACGAAACAATCCGCCGCCGTTTAGGTGAATTAGAAACTATTATTGCTAAGTCAAAGCGAGAATTAAGTGATTATACTGTAGAAAATATTAAACATAAAAATAGCGAACATATTATTACCTCTGCGGCTAAAGTTCAAAACACACTCAAGATTTTTCGTGAAAAGTTAACCCTGCGAAAACTCAACAAATTAGAGGAGGAAGTTAAAAATTGCTTTCTTTATCTCCTCCATAAATCAGACTTAGTGCATCGCATTACCATTGATACTAAGACTTTTAGCCTTTTGCTTTACGATTTAAATGGTAAACCTGTTCCTAAACATCGTTTATCAGCAGGCGAAAAACAACTACTTGCGATCGCATTCCTCTGGGGTTTAGCAAAAGTCTCTGGACACCGCCTACCAGTAGCAATCGATACGCCACTAGGTAGACTAGACTCCTCTCACCGCAGTAACTTAGTTGAACGTTACTTTCCATCTGCTAGCCACCAAGTGATTTTGTTATCTACGGATACTGAGATTGGCAAAAAAGAAGTAGAAACACTGCGAGAAAATGAAGCGATCGCCCGCGAATACCTGCTCAAATACGACTCTTCCACTCGCCAAACAACAGTAGTAGAAAATCAATATTTTTGGTAGTAGATATTGGCAAGATTTCTAGCTCCAAAATGCTGGAAGTTGAAACTGCGGTTCGCTACTGTTTGGGTTTATGAATGAAAACTAGCTCAATTTTTAGGAAGATAATGGAATCACCCATTGAAAGAATAAAACTCTCTCAAACAGCTAAAGACCAACTTACCAAACTTAAGCGCAGTACCAAAATCGACCAATGGAATATCCTATGCCGTTGGGCCTTTTGCCGCTCCCTCGCTGAATCAACTGCACCGTCCCCTGTCCCAATTCCCCAAGATAGCAACGTCGAAATGAGTTGGCGTGTCTTTGGTGGCGAAATGTCCGATATTCTCCTCCTCGCCCTTAAGCAACGCTGTCACAACGATGGCTATCCCACCGACAAAGAAACCCTCGCCACCCAATTCCGCTTACATTTGCATCGCGGTATTGGTTACTTAGCAGGCGATCCAAATATCAAGAAAATTGAAGATTTAATTGAACTGGCGGTTAAAAATTGAAAGGATATTAGTTGACTGTTAACTGTTCACCGTTAACTGACAACTAATATTATGCCTGAAGCGCTAGAAATTGAGCGTCATAGAGCTGCGATCGCTCGCACTGATATATCTCGCCCCGTGCGATTGGCTATAGAAGGATCAATCCTCAATCAAGACACCACTTTTTTTGACTACGGTTGCGGCTACGGTGGCGATGTCCAGCGAGTAAAAAACTTAGGCTACACCAGCGCAGGCTGGGACCCTTATTACTATCCCGATGTACCACGCACCCCCGCCGATGTGGTTAATCTGGGTTATGTCCTCAACGTCATTGAAGACTCAGAGGAACGCCGTCAAAGCTTGATCCAAGCCTGGGAACTCACCGGGAAAGTTTTAATTGTCGCGGCTCAAATCCTGATTAACGCTCCCAGCAAAACCCAACTTGCTTACAATGATGGCATTGTGACGCGCCGCAATACTTTTCAGAAATATTACGAACAACAAGAACTCAAAACTTATATTGATGAAGTCTTAAATGTAGATGCAGTACCGATCGCACTAGGCGTTTATTTTGTTTTTCGAGATGAAGCTGAAAAAGAAAGTTACAAAGCTATCCGCTTCTTTTCTACCACTTCTACACCGCGAGTCCGCATCCCCACAAAGCGGTTTGAAGATTATCAAGAACAGCTGCAACCACTCATGGCTTTTTTTACCAAGCGCGGTAGACTACCTGTGAAAGGCGAATTGGAAAATGAACAGGAATTACTGAGCGAATTTGGTAACTTTCGCCGTGCCTTCGGTGTAGTTTTGCAAGCTACTGATGAGGCTGAATGGGATGCGATCGCTTATCGTCGTTCTCTCGACATCCAAGTTTATCTCGCCCTCACCCACTTTGATAAACGTCCTGCATGGCAGAAACTAGCCCCTGAAATGCGCCACGATATTAAAGCCTTTTTCAGCAGCTATGAAGAAGCTTGTCAAGTAGCTGACCAAAAGCTTTTCAGCTTAGGTAAACCTGGGGTGATTAAAACTGCGTGTGAAAAAAGCAAAATTGGTAAACATACACGCGGTGCTATTTACATCCATGTTTCGGCATTAGCAGATCTTGATCCGTTGCTGCGAATTTGTGAAGGCTGCGCTAGCCGCACCATTGGGCGTGTAGATGGAGCAACATTGATCAAATATCACACTGATAAGCCGCAAATCTCCTATCTGTTTTACCCCGAATTCGACATTGATCCCCACCCGGCTTTAAAAGCTAGCATTGGTATTGATTTAAAAACCCTATTCGTCACTCACCGAGACTACGAAAATAGAGCAAATCCGCCAATTTTGCACCGTAAGGAAACATTTGTTACCAGCAACTACCCACGCTACGAAGAATTTGCTAAACTCACCCAACAAGAACAGGAATTAGGGCTGCTTAACCAAAAAAGCGACATTGGTACGCGTGAAGGTTGGGAAAAATGCCTCACCGCACACAGAGTAGAAATCAGGGGGCATCAGGTTTATCCAATTCAATAAAGTTAAAAAAACGCTGACGCTATAAGGTTATCCTGAATTTGTATTTAACCCAAGTAAATCTTGGTAGTTTCTCATGTTTACGGAAAATCACATAGCAGCTATGGCAAGTTTCAATCTTTGATAGAAATTAATCGGAACTGCTGCCACTCCGATAATCCAAACCCTTATAGGTAGTAGTTAAATGATATACTTTTCGATTTCCTCGTTGTATTTTATTGAAATTTCCTCAAAAGAGGCAAAAAGTTGAAACTATGAGGAAAATTAAATCGCTACTGGGAGTTTTCGGTAGCCGCAAGATGGCGGCTTTATTATTTTTAGGTTTTTCATCGGGTTTACCATTATTGTTAATCGGTAATACCTTAAAGGCTTGGATGACCGAGGAGAAGGTAAATTTAGCCGCTATTGGTTGGTTTAGCCTTGCTAGTTTGCCTTATTCCTTGAAGTTTTTGTGGGCACCCGTGGTGGACAGGTTCACTTTGCCAGTTTTGGGGCGACGACGGGGTTGGTTAATTTTGACGCAGATTGCTTTGATTGTAGCGATCGCAGTCATGGGTTTTCAACAACCCAAACAAGCATTACAGCTACTAGCCATCAACGCCATAGTCATTGCTTTTATCAGTGCAACTCAAGATATCGCTGCTGATGCCTACCGTACCGACGTTTTAGAAAAACTAGAAATGGGTGCTGGTGCAGCTGTTTTTATCTTAGGTTATCGAATAGCCCTATTAGCCGCAGGTGCTTTAGCGTTGATAATTGCTGAAAAACTGCCTTGGTCATCGGTTTATTTGTTTATGGCAGGGACGATGGTAGTTGGTATTCTTGCCACCTTGTTCGCACCAGAACCCAAGGAAATTAGCCCTCCAGGTTCTCTCGCTGATGCTGTAATCTTGCCCTTCCAAGAATTTTTTCAGCGTCAAGGGATTATCAAAGCAATTCTAATGCTTGCATTCATTACCCTATATAAGCTAGGTGATGCTTTGTTGAGCAATATGACCACACCTTTTTTGCTGCAAACTGGTTTTACCAAAACCGACATTGGGGCAATTCAAGTGGGGATGGGTTTAATTGCTACGATTGTTGGCGCTTTAGCAGGTGGTTCAATTTTGAGTGCTATTGGCATCAATCGATCGCTTTGGGTTTTTGGTATTCTACAAGCAGTAAGTAATTTAGCTTACTTTTTCCTAGCATACATCGGTAAAAACTACCAAGCTATGGTACTTGCCATCAACGTAGAACAATTTTGTGGTGGATTGGGGACAGCAGCCTTTGTTGCCTTTTTGATGAGTCTTTGTAACCAGCGGTTTTCCGCAACCCAATATGCTTTGTTATCCAGCTTAATGGCTGTCAGCCGCGATATTCTGGCCGCACCTGGAGGAGCGATCGCACAAAGCACGGGTTGGCCAGTATTTTTCTTAATTACCATCGCCGCTGCTGTTCCAGGATTACTCCTATTGCCAGTATTTGCCCCCTGGAACCTTCAGCCAGTGGCAGTATCCAGACCAGGACTTGAGGACGAAGAAGAGGATATATGGGGAATCAAGTAGTTATTGCTGTCGGCACATTCATCCTCTTACTCACTGGTTTATTACTTGGGTATGTTCTCTCACAATTAGTTCTGGGATTTCTAGCATTTAACCTCCTAACTTTTTTCGGAACACTCAGCCTAATTTTAATTTTTGGGACACTTTATTACGTTTTATTTTGGCAGTTACGAAGAGATCAGTCTCGACCATCAACTATAAATCAAGGGATACCAGAGCAGGTAGACGATGGTGTATCTGATAGCTATCTCAGAAACAGGCTGATCGCTAAGTTATCCGGTGACACTGCTGAAGCTGAAAGGTTAATTGAACAGGCAAAAGAAACTTATCCTGGACTGCCGGAGAATTGGTATTGCCAGAAAGTGCTTGATGACTTGGAGCAAGGTCAATAGTACTGTGAGAGTAGGGGACAGGGAATGAGGAGGAGCAGGGAGCAGATGGGAAAGAGGTGATTTTAATTCTCACCTTTGCTCCATGACTTATACCCAATGCCCAATACTTCTCTGCCAAAGGCTGCGCCAACGGGGCTTTACGAAAATCAAGCGAAGTTGAGATTCGGACAGATCGGTACTTCGGCTCCACTGTCAGTACAAGTACCCAATGCCCGATTCCCTTGCACAGAAAATTGTTAAAATGAATCAAGAATACTTCACAAATCTTCAGCTAAATTTTCATAAAAGTTCGTAGCTCTTTTTGCAATTAGAATATGGCCATTTTTCGTCAATACATTGCCCCCCTGTTTGCAGTATTAGTATTTTTCTTTGCCCTAGTGGCAGTTAGCGCCCGCATCTTTTTACCCTCTGATATGGCAGCACCCGCACCAATTGAAGAGGTTGGGGTAAGTTTTCAACCTACTCCAACTGATTTACCATTAGCAGTAAAGAACGCGAGCTAGCTAAGTCAATAAAGATCAGCAGTGTCTGAGCAACTATTACCTGGGTATATTATTCGCCGTGGCTCCACTTCGGATCGAGCGCTGCTGCTTAAATTCATGCAGCGAACTTACCAGGATCTCTTTCCCAATGAGGATTTTTTTCACCTAGAACAAACAGTTAAGCAATACTTCTCTAGCGATACGCCCTTGTGGTGGGTAGAAGAAGAGGGGGAGCAGGGAGCAGGAAGCAGGAAGCAAGGGCAAATTCCTCTCCATGCGCCATTCCCAATGCCCAATGCCCATCCCCCGATAGCGTGCCTCTGGGTGGGCAATGCAATAGATCAAGTGCATGGGAACCGTCATGCTCACATCTTTATCCTCTACGTTGTACCAGAACATCGGCGACTGGGTATTGGTAGAGCCTTGATGCGATATGTGGAGAATTGGGCTATTCAAAGAGGCGATCGCCAGATTGGACTGCAAGTATTTCAATCAAACAAACCTGCATTAAATCTTTATAATCAGTTAGGTTATCAAACCCAATCCCTGTGGATGGTAAAATTTCTGAGTGCAGAAAAATAAACTATAGGATAGCAGTAACATACTTTAGCGTCTGAGTTATAGCGTTCCTCGTTGAGTTATATCTCAACGAGGCGAAAGGAAAGTGTATAATTACGCAACTAATACTACTTATAAAGCTTTAACTTATTGGCGCGGGGGATTATGTGTTGATCCCGAAAAGGGATTGAGATGAAATTATGTATGACGAAGACGATCTAAGCCTACTCGATATTGAGGAGGAGCTAGAAAGCCCCTTAGATAAAATAGAGCCGCTAACTGACGAATCAGTTGTGGCAAAACCAGATCCAGAAGTGATGCTGGCCCTGTTGGAAAATCCCCAGCCCCAGCAAAGAATGTTAGCGGCGCGTGCTTTTTGTGATATAGAAGATGCGCGTGCTACCCCCCATCTGATTCGTCTGTTAACTGATACCTGTCCCTTGGTGCGGGTGAGTGCAGCCTATGGCCTCGGACGCAATCCCAGTTCAGAAGCAGTGAGTCCATTAATTGCTCAATTAAACAGTGATTGGAATGGCTATGTGCGTAAAGGCGTTGTTTGGGCTTTAGGAAACTGTCGCGATCGCCGTACTTTACCGCCCCTAGCAGACGCTTTAAAAACTGACATTTCGGCAGTGCGTTTGTGGGCTGCTAGCGCCTTAGCACAGATGGCAGAAGTAGGTTATGAAGCAGTTATAGGAGCAATACCACCATTAATTGAAGCCTTAGTTAAAGATCCAGTCGCAGCAGTGAGAAGTAACAGTGCTTGGGCAATTGGTCAACTGTGCCGCGAATTGCCTTCTAATGTAGTTTATGCGACAGCGATCGATGCTTTAATTCAAGCCTTTGCCGAAGATGAAGATTTAGGAGTCCGGGCAGACGCTAAAGCCTCATTGTTAGGAGTGGGTGATCCGCGTGGCTTGCAGCTGATTGAAACCCTAGAACAAGAAGGGTGGTTTTGAGTTAGGCATTGGGCATTGGGTATTAATCACTTGATTCCCAACTCCTAACTCCGGACTCACTAACCTTCAGCTACGGGTTTGACCAAATTTAAATCATAAGGACGTTCTGTATCATCTTCGCCCAAATATTCACCATTTTGAATTTCTAGAATAACTAGGGGAATATGTCCAGGATTTTCTACTTTATGTAGTGTTGCTGCGGGGACATAAGTCGATTCGTTTCGATTCAGCAATATTTCTTCTTCTCCACATGTCACCTTTGCAACACCAGAAACTACAACCCAATGTTCATTGCGGTGATAATGAATTTGTGGTTTTATTCCGTGCCTGGGCTTGATTTCAACACGGCTAATTCTATAAGTATCTCCCTCCTCAATTACCTCCACTTCACCCCAGTATCGTGTGCCTGAATGTGTAGGCAATTCGTTGATCTTTGACTGAGTATTATTTTCATTGGGAGTCATAATCAATTTCTCAACCAGATGAGTATTAGTATTTTTCTGTAATTTACCGTAAACGAGATAAACTTGGATAGGCAGATATAGTCACAACTGCTCTAAATTTACTCTAGGGAATCATTCATCCCCCCGTATACTGAATCCGGTAAATCCGATTATTAGCTTCTTCTGTTAGTAGTAGGCTGCCATCTAGCAGCACGAGTAAACCTACAGGTCGTCCCCAAGTGGTGGGTACAGAAGGATTTAGTAAAAAGCCTGTGAGAAAATCTTCGTAGTAGCCAAGCGATCGCCCTTTTGCATTGAAGGGAACAAATACAATTTTATAACCAGTACCGCGATCGCGATTCCAAGAACCACGAAAAGCAGTAAAAGCACCGTTCCGGTATTTTTCTGGAAACGTTTTACCATCATAAAACTGCAAACCCAATGCTGCTGAGTGCGCTTGGAACAGCACATCTGGCGTTTGGGTACGGGCTACTAAGTCGGGGCGTTTACTTTTGCCTTCCGTCTTTTGGCGTGGATCGAGGTTGTTTGGTGTTAGGTAAGCATAGGGCCAACCGTAAAATGCCCCTTGTTTAACGCGTGTCAGATAGTCTGGAACTAATTTATCACCGATTCCATCGCGTTCGTTGACAGTGGTGTAAAGCTCCTTAGTTACAGGATGAAAGTCCAAACCAACAGGATTACGCAAGCCGGAAGCGAAAGTTCGCTGCTGGGAACCATCTAAATTCATCACCTGTATTGAAGCCCGTGGTAGGGGTTCTTCATCCACATTCGTTCCTGAACCAACTGAAACATATAATTTATTACCGTCGGGCGAGACAACGACATTGCGTGTCCAATGGTTGTTATAACCTTGAGAAGGTAAGTCGGCAATTTTTTTTCCCTTACCTGTAATTTTATTTTGACCTTTTGTATAGGGAAAACGCACCACAGCATCTGTGTTTCCTAGGAAAAAGGAATCATCTGCAAAAGTCATACCAAAGGGTCTATTGAGTTCGTTGTCGCTACTAGCAAAAGTTTCTCGAACGTCGGCTACGCCGTCACTGTTGCTGTCACGTAACAGACGAATGCGGTTTTGCCCGGTTTCAGTCACCAGAACATCACCACTGGGGGTTAAAGCTAGCCAGCGTGGGGCATCTAAACCTTCTGCAAATACGTTAACTCTAAAGCCTGCTGGTACACGCAGCACTGGATTTTGCGGAATGGGCACAACTTCAGGCCGCTTAGAGGCGCTTTCTGTTGCGAAGGGTGCTGGTAAATTTTTTAGATTGATGCGGATGGGCTTCGGTGAGAGTGCTTCAGTTCGGACAATATTTTTTGGCTGTGTAGAATCCTGTGTCAGTTGGGCAGAAGATCCGGATATTTGTGGTGTAAAATTATCTGAAGAAGCGCGAGTCTGGTTACAGGCTGTTGTCAAGGTTAGTAAAAAGACTGGCAGCAAGAAACGCGCAGAGACTTTCATGGGGGTAGATATTATGACACAATTTTCTTACCTTAAACTTGAGTTTTAATCAATGTCACCCGTCTAAAGTCCTATTTGTCCTATTTTTCTTAGTTAGTCAATACTATTAAGGTACTAGGAAAATAATTACTCCCCTATTTTCAATGTCCAATCCCCAATATTTATACATATAAGCATTTATTAGCTAAGTAAAAAATTTTCAAATTCTGCTGCTGGCAATGGACGACTAAATAGAAAACCTTGCATAGAATTACAGTTATGTTGGCGCAAAAAAGCCAGTTCTGATTCCGTCTCTACACCTTCAGCTATTACATCTAGATTGAGATTGTGAGCCATTTGAATTAATGCTTGAGTAATGGCTGATTTTTGTGAATCGTTAGCAACATTATGAATAAAATAACGGTCGATTTTTAATGTATTAATTGGTAAATTTTTCAGATAAATTAAAGAAGAGTAGCCTGTACCAAAATCATCAATTGCAATGTTTATACCCAAAGATTGCAATTTGCTCATAGTAGCGATCGCACTATTTACGTCTTGCATAATCATACTTTCAGTTAATTCTAGCTCTAAGTCATCTGGTTCTAAGTTATTCATAGCTATAAAATTAACTATATTATGAATAAAATCTGGTTGATTAAATTCAATTACTGACAAATTAACAGCAACAGTCAAAGAATAAATCCCGGCATCACGCCAGCCTTTTATTTGCTTACATACATTTTTTAATACCCATTTACCAATTGGAACAATTAAACCCGTAGACTCTGCTAACGAAATAAATTCTGTTGGGTAAATCAGTCCTAATTCAGGGCTTTGCCAGCGCAATAAACTTTCAGCAGCTACTATTTTACCAGAAGCAATATCAATGATTGGTTGATAATAAATTTCAAATTCTTTAAAGTTATGTTGTTTGATAGCCCGGTGTAAGCTAATTTCTAATAGCTGCATCTTAGGAGACAAGTTTTTAGTGACACTTGTAGGAGATAAATGCCTTTTTAAAGTAGCGTGTTTTTCCAATCTGTTTATAATGGCACTTAATAACTCAGCACGGGTGAAAGGCTTAGTTATATAATCATCAGCACCCATATTCATACCTTGGCGGAAGTCAGATTTTGCAGATTTTGCAGTTAGAAAAATGAAAGGAATTGTTGCAGTTATTGGATTTTGCCGTAATATTATTAATACGCCATAACCGTCAAGTTGTGGCATCATCATATCACAAAGAATTAAATCGGGAACTTCCGATATAGCCAAATTTACCCCAATTCTACCATTAGCTGCACCAATAGTTTCAAAATCTTCAGCTTCTAACAGATCCAAAATATTTTCACGAACGGCTTCTTCATCTTCTATTATTAATATTTTGGCCATAATTTATCTTAATTTATGTTCTATTTTTTTGAAAAATACCGATGATTTTTGTATATAATTCTATAATAATTGTGGTAAATACTTCACCTTAGTAGCTATATATAGTTTTTAAAATTCTCATTTTTAATCCAATGCCTAGTATATTAACGACATTAATAGCGCGGCGCGATAAAATGATTCCAATAACGAATGGAGTTCGCTAGCCCAAAAGCTAGAGGATTCCAGCATTTCCCGCGCTTGATAGCGCATAATAACCACAATATTTTTCCTAATAAGTAGTACTGCCATATGCAGAACTCTTGCAGTTGTAAATTACTGCTGGGTTGAAGGAGAATAAATATAATATTCCAGATACTGTTGCTTAACAAGTAACGTCCACCATATTATTTTCCAATATGGACACTAAACTACATCTTGTGTCTGTAATTCTCCAAAGTGGAATGCTTTTTGGTTAACTGCTAGCACGATACCCTCTGTTGCCAGCAACCCGATAAACTGGCAGGGATCGTTGAAGATGGGGCTAAATCGTCTTTCACTCTCATGAAATGATACTTTTGCCTGTAAACAGGAGGTAATATCCACAGAAACTCCAATGAGGTGAGTAGGTTGGCCTTGTCGTATCTTTAAGTACTATAGCGCGTACGAGTAACCATTTGTACTTGAGTAATTGTCTCTCAAGAGGAATTTGATCTTCTACCCAAAAGGAACCAATATTTAGTGTTAACTCTAGTTTTCTCTATTTCTTTTCTTGAGCAGGCGAAGAAAAAATTATTGGCTAATAAGACTAAGACTCTTTTGCCTTCCCTGCTTCCCCTACTTCCTCTTCACTAAGGACGCAATTGCAGCCGCCGTTCACCGTAACGTAATAGCCTTTCTATAGTTACAAGCCGATTTTCCCAAACTTTGACTTGATAAGAATTTGACTTAAGCTCTTGGCTCATCAATGCCCGAAATTGAGACTGGAAACGGGTTAGAGAGGCTCTAGCCATTAGTAGCTTGCTAGAAGAAGGGGAAGCTCCAAGCTGATTTAAAGCACTACGTAAAACTTCTGCCTGGTTATTAAAATCTGATATTGTCTTATTTGGTCTTTGTAATTGGTCATTTTGGAAAACAAATTTCCATTCTCGTTGCAGCGCGGTGTAACGAATCGCGGCAGTTTGAAAAGGTTGGCGGTGAGGAATAGGTTCAATTGTAGTGGATGTTGTGGCTTTAACTCTACCTTGGGTGCTAATAAAGAGTTTTTGTAGCTCGTTGTTAAAGTTCTCTGCCGCAAAGAGGGCATAACCACTAACTGGCAAGTCCCTTACTAACTGGAGTTGATCGAATGCCCCAATTGTTGGTAAAGAAAGTAAGCGGATTCCTGGTAGCAACAAGGTAGATCCCAATTGTTTAGAAGCGATCCAGGGTTGGGCCAGTCGTTGGAAGCGAGAAGTATCTAGAGCATAAGTCATGGGAACAATTAAATCTACATCCCCCCGTCTTGCCCAAGTTTCCCAGTTTTGTTGAATTTTCTGAATCCGCTCTAGTTCCGGCAAAGGAAATACTGCAACCGATAAAATCAAATTCGGCTGTTTTTGTCTCAATTGCCGTGATAATTGGGCGACAAAGCTATCAACTTGGTCGGTGCGAAATGTCGTCCACTTTTGCCACAAGTCTGGTTGGCTAGGGGAAATATTCACTGGATCTACACCAGTAAGCTGCTGAAATTGCGCTCTTGCAGCTTTGCCATAGCCATAGCTTCGACCTGCTGATGGGTCTTGAAAGGGATAGCGAATATAGTCTAGCTGTAGACCATCCACGTTATAGCGAGTAACAATTTCCTCGTACAGCTTGAGCAAGTACTGCCGCACTTCGGGGTTAGCTGGGTCGAAGAATGGCTTAGTCTGACCAATAGGAATCATGTTGCCCAAGTTATCATAGTTTGCCCAATCGGGATGAGCCGCCAGTACTGGCCCTGGATAATTACTATTAACGTTGATAATCTCATTGTGCCGTTGATTGCCAGCAGCAAAAGTCCAAACCCACGCGTGTAATTCCATGTCTCGCTCATGGGCTAATTTCACCGCATCTGCCAGTGGATCCCACCCACGAATTAATGGGTTTTGCTCTTTTGCCACTTGGCTTGGATAAATGGTATAGCCAGCGTTAACAGTTTCAAAGAAGACGGTATTAATCCCAGCTTGGGCTAGGCGATCAAAAATTTTGGACAGTCCTGCTTTGTTACCAGCACGAACAATCGTCCCCCGATCTAACCAAACTGCTCGGATTTCTGGTTGAGCGAGTCTCTGATCAACAGGAAACTGCTGCCACAAAATCGTCTTTGCTGCTAGCCACTGCTGACGAGCCAAAGCGTAGTTTTTTTGGGCAATCAATTGGGGTAAGTTTCTGGCAATTCCCCTTGCTTGTACTAAGGCTTGGTCTTTACTCATACCTAGCGCTTCCAGTTTAGTTGAAGCCAATTGCGTGGATTGCTCTTTGACAGACTGGGAGGCGTAGGTGTCTAAATGCCTAGAGAATTGCTTTTCCTCAGAGATTCCAACGCCTTCGTTAACTGCATCGGCTGATGCTGCTAAATGAGCGCTTTCTACCCGACCAATCAGATTTTCTAGCTCTTGCTGGAGAGCGATCGCTTGATTGTTGTCAATCGGCTCATTGGAGTTGGGTACAACATCCAGACCCACTGCTTGTTCTAATTGGTCAATAGCCTCTTGGGAACTTGGGGGTTTGACTGTAGGAAGCGGTTTAGCTATGGGAGCTGTAGCAGTTTTAGGAGGAGGAGATGAGGGAGATGAACTGCCCCTTTGCTCCCGTGCCCCTTGTCTCCTTGACGCAGCCGCCACCGTTGTAGAACAGTTTGGGGAACCTCCTGCTACTTTTTTCATGCGATTCGATGGTGCTGGCGCTGTCAAATAGTAATTGATAGCAGCTTTTAACCAGGCATTATCTAGTCCAACTGCTGAAGCTGTATCTGTTCCCCAGCGCCAGCCTAAAAAGGTGGAACGCTCAGTTGTTACTACTGCGGCAGGATTATCTTTGGAATTCCAAACAGCAGGAGATTCAGTGCCCATCTCATTAGGAATCACAACACCACCGCGTACTTTGCCAAAAAGTTCTGTTTGATTAGCCCATTCTGAGATTTTGGTTTTTGTCGGTTTGATTTGTTCTGTTTCACTAAGGCTGAATCCCCAATAACCTCCCAAGAGCGATCGCAATAACTGACGTACTCCTGGCGATGACAGACTACCTACAGGGCCACTGGCAATCAAACGCCCTCCCTTACTCATCCATTCTTCGAGAGCGATCGCTTGGGTTGGCGTTAATGTCTCGACGTTTGGCAAAAATAATACTCGGCGATCGCCCCAATCTGCCACACTCTTTACATCATTTAGGGTAATTACACAATATTTTGCCCCCATTGCCTGTAAGCGATCGCTGATCCCTACCCATTGATTTGCATTTTCTTGGCTATGCACTACGCTCAATACAGGTTCTTCAGTTGCCGCCGTTACTGGCAAAATACTAAAACTATTTAAAATTAAAAAGTTAAAACTTAAAATGAAGAATCCGGCTTTTTTGATTTGTGAATTTACCTTTTTATGAGATTGTTCCTGATTCTTCACTACTGACTCCCCAGTGGATTATTTATTAATCATTACTTCTCATTTATCATCCAAACTAACAATAATTTACCTCCGGAAAAAGACTGATCTTTCATCACTAAACTTGAACAAAGTTGAAAATACATTTTTTAACCAAATCTTCAACTCCAGCTACTGGAAAAATTTTTGTATTTAATCTACTAGCTAATTCCTCAATACTCATATCATCTAAAAACACTAGTTCTCCATTTTTTAACATCACATTCGGTAGCAGAATGCCATCACCTAAATCTTGCCCTTCTAAATTTAAAAGCAAATCATGACCAGTTAGTAATCCGGTTACACTGATAGATTGTCCCCAATAATCACTACATAAAGCACGCATATTTACTTCTAAACCTTCAACAGAATTTAGCCGTTTCAAAATGGGTTGAAATGCTTTTTCTACAGCGTTGCCCACTACCCAAGTCAACTTCCTCTGAGGATATACCTTTGGTGGTAGTAATTCTGCTGCAACGGTGGCAAATTGCTTGATAAATAATTGAATCGAACCAACTCCGTTATCAATTTGGGGATATTCTTCATATTCAGATTCACTGGGTAATTCCTCACCTGCAATCAAAAACCACTCATCGGCTAACCAAACAACGCTTGAGGCGAATTTTTGACGAAATTGCCGCGAAAGCATTTGCACTTGGGAAATCACTTCTTGGGCTTTTTCTCTAGTAACGGGTATGAGTTCGTCTTCTGAAGGCCGAAACCGTGTCAACCCAACTGGTACAACTGCTATCGATGCTACCGCAGGCACTTCACCAGTATGAAAGGATGCTAAATCTTTGAGAGTTTGCTCTAGATGTTTACCATCATTTATGCCAGGACAAACAACTACTTGAGCATGAATTTGTAGCCGTCTTTGTTGAAACCACTTGAGTTGTTGCAAGATTTGCCCTGCACGCTGATTTTTTAGCAGTCTAATTCTAACTTCGGGTTCTGTAGCATGAACAGAAACATACAACGGAGACAAGCGCATTTGCTCAATTCGCTGCCATTCTCGTTCTGGCAAATTGGTTAGGGTAAGATAAGAGCCGTACAAAAAACTCAAACGGTAATCGTCATCTTTCAAGTACAAAGTGGTACGTTTACCTGGTGGCTGTTGATCGATAAAGCAAAATGGACAGTGGTTGTTGCACTGAATTAAGCCATCAAATAAGGCCGTTTCAAATTCTAGCCCCAAGTCTTGGTCATAATCTTTTTCGATTTCTAGGCTATGAGTTTTACCAGCAGCGTCTAAAACTTCTAATTCTAAAACTTCATCAGCACACAAAAACTGATAATCAATTAAATCACGGGGACGTGAACCATTGATAGCAACGATCGCATCACCAGCCTCAAAGCCTACCTCTGCGGCTATTGAATCTGGAATAACTTTGGTAATTCGGGCAGGATTAATGGTACTCATTGGGTATATTGGGCATTGGGTATGGGGCATTGGCCATTAGTCATTTCTTTTAAACTAATGACTAATGACTAATAATTATTATCCTCTCCAACCTGCTGCGATCGCAGCTAAAATAACGCTACCAAATGCTAATCTATACCAAACGAAAACTAAAGTGTTTTTGGTTGCTAAATACTTGATTAAGAATGCAATTGATAGGTAAGAAAAAATAAAGGTTGAAATAATCCCTACAATTAATAGTCCAACAATGTTATCTGGCAACTGTTGGGCTTCAAATAACTTGAAGATTTTCAGACTTTTATACAGCGTTGCAATGGTAAGAGTTGGAAACCCTAATAAAAAGGAGAATTTCGCTGCTGTATCGCGTTCTAATCCTAAAAATAAGGCAGTCGTCAACGTTGAGCCAGAACGAGAAACACCCGGAATTAAAGCAAGTGTTTGTCCTAATCCAACTAAAATACCATCCCGAATCTGCAATGAATTAAAATCTCGCTTGCGAGTGCCAATTTTTTCTGCCAAAGCTAGTAAAATTGCCATGATAATTGACATTATGGCAATAATTAATGCGCTCTCTGGTAGAACATCTTTCAAAATAAAGCCGAAAATTAAGGCAGGCATTGTTCCTACTACAATACCGACAAGAATTTTCCACTCCTCACGTTGCCAGTCTTTATCTTTTACTGCTTCAATTCCACCTTTGACAATATTAGAAATCAGCGACCAAAAATAGCCCACAATTGCTATAACGCTGCCAAATTGAATTGCATCGACAAAATCTTTAGAACCTAGTTCTTTCCAACCAAATACCTTGGTCACAATCAGAAGATGTGCAGTGCTGCTGATTGGCAAAAACTCTGTAACACCTTGAACAATACCCAAAATAAAAGCTTGAATAAACTCCATATACAATTAATACCTTTTTCCTGCTGTAAACAATTATTACTTAGTTGGCGATGTTAATTTATATACTTTTTACTGCACCCAATATTATAGAAAATTCCGCTTTCCCAAATCAATAACACCATCCAAGACGCTGGCCATGTTCTTACACCCACTTCAAGAAGTCAACGAAATTTTGGCAATTCATCAAACTTTAATATTTAGTGGACTGATGCCATTGACTTTTTACCCGTTACATTAGCTTGCATCTCTCTGTAGTTCTTTGTAAATGCGAACTATAGAGGAGTTCTGTAAATAAGACCACTTGAGTGAATTAGTCTGGTACAGAATGTTTTGTTTAGTTTGCGCCAGGGCTCCTCGAAATTTCAGTATAATTACAATGCCCTAGGCAATCCCCTAGGGGGGGATTTTAAAATGTGATATCTTAAATAAAATAAAGTTTAGTAACAAATATTAAAAACTTTGATTAATAATACACTGTCCTCCTACACTGCTTCTACCCCTTCTATTGATACAGAGTTAGATTTAACTGTTACTGGGCAGAAGGGTATTAGGCAATTGGAATCTACACTCTCCTGTTCTCCGTCTCTTCCCTTATCTATTTCGGCCCGACAAACTTGGTTAGTGTTTGGGGCGGCGGTATTTTTGGTAACAGTACCAGTATTTGTAGAAGCGCCAATAGTGCGATCGCTACCAAGCCTAAGTTTAGCGCTGGCAGCATTTTGGGTGTGGCTAAGTTTTACCTTAATGTCACGTCCTGCGACTTATGTATGGGGAGATTTACTCTTAGGATTTAGCTGGAGTTGGTTAGCAGGAGCTATTTACTGGGGCTGGTTACGTTGGGAACCTGCGTGGCATCTGCCAGTGGAGTCTATAGGATTACCGTTTGCTTGCTGGTGTTTGGCGAAGAATTGGGGCAAAGTAGGTAACTGGTTTTATTTAGGTTCTTTACTAGGTACAGTCTTAACCGACGTATATTTCTATATAGCAGACTTGATGCCCTATTGGCGGCAAATTATGAGAGTAGATGCAGATGGCGCAGGGCAAATATTACATAATGCCCTGATGCAAGTACAAACACCTTGGGGACAAAGTTGGGCCATAATTCTTGCCTTAGTCCTGTTGACAGTCGGGATTTTACCTTTAGGTCTAAAGCAAAGACACTGGTATGCCTTTAGTGGGGCAGTTTTAAGCACAATTTTGGTAGACAGCCTATTTTTGTTAGCTGCGATCGCAGCGTGAAGAAGACAAGAAGCAGGAAGTCACTCACTGAGCGTGTAGGCTTCTTTACCGAAACTTTTTCCAGCCTAGTCTACAGCACATCAAGAATGATGCTGTAGATAATAAATTAGTTAAGAAATATTACATAACAGTCCATCACCATCAAGTCTTCTTGCTAGGGTTTTCGGTATTAGCCATCGGATAATTTCGTGTCTGGCTCAAACGTGGAATCAGCCACTATAAAAAGATTTCGTCTAGCTGGAAATGCTACCAGGATAATGGATGGAACCCTGTTGCAGCTATGCAGATACTCTTCCCATAATAAAAATTTTTGGCAAAAGTATAGTCAAACCCAGTAACGGCAAATATTGTGGATATTAATACGCTGTATATTAGTTTCTGATGACTGCTGTGTTGATTAAGCTATCAGGTTTTGTCTTTGAAGTTCTGTTCGCCAGAAGCTGACGCACGCTGCGGGTTCGCCTTTGGCGTTCTCGTTCGCGTTAGCGTCTCCGAAGGAGAAGAGTAGCCGCAGACGTACAGACTTCTATGTTTGTCCTTTGTCTTTTGTCCTTGGCGCTTTGACTAATGACTGATGACTAATGACTAATGACTGCTGTTAGCTTAAAACTTTTATTTCTGTTTGATGGAAAGAGGTAGAAAATTGTGAAAGGATTGGCGCGTTTATTAACAGTGTTTAGTTTGTTACTTAGTTGCTGGGGATGGCTGGGAACAACTCAGATAGCCCAAGCTGCTAGTTTCAATTTTGCTTTTCCACAAGTCCCAATTCTGGCACTTGAACGGCAGAATCGGGCAGATGCAAAGCTAGGAACCGAATTTGGTAAAAAAATCGATTTGAATAATACCAACGTCCGGGCTTTTCAACAGTATCCAGGGCTTTATCCTACCTTGGCTAAGAAAATCATCATGAATGCTCCCTACAAAAATGTAGAGGATGTATTGGATCTTCCAGGATTAAGCGATCGCCAAAAACAAACCCTGCAAGCTAACCTCGGTAATTTCACCGTGACAGAACTAGAGCCTGCCTTTAACGAGGGAGATGATCGCTTTAACAATGGTATTTACAGGTAACTACAACTTGTAGTTAATGTAGCAAATAGTAGCCCATTCCTGATTCTAGGGAGTGGGACATGATAGGAGTTAGGAGTTATGAGTTAAAATTCAAAACTCCTAACTCCTAACTTCTAACTCCTCACTTCCCCCTACTCCATTACCTTGCCTCAGATAGATATTCCTAGCCAATTTGATGTCTTAGTAGTCGGCGCTGGTGCTGCTGGACTATACACCGCCTTGTGCCTACCAGAGTCTTTGCGAGTCGGCTTGATTACCAAAGAAACTGTTGCTTTGTCTGCCAGTGATTGGGCCCAAGGTGGCATCGCCGCAGCAGTTGCCCCGGAAGATTCTCCGACGCTACACATTGAAGATACGATGCGAGCAGGTGCGGGTTTGTGCGATCGCACTGCTGTAGAATTTCTCGCCCAACTTGCTCCTAACTGCATTCAATCCCTAGTTAACTTGGGAGTTGCTTTTGACCGTCATGGTCAAGCCTTGGCTTTAACTTTAGAAGCTGCCCATTCTCGCAACCGTGTTCTTCACGCCGCAGACACCACAGGAAGGGAAGTTACCACCACCCTCACAGCCCAAGTATTACGTCGCCAGAATATTCAAGTCATTCAGCAAGCTTTAGCTTTGAGTTTGTGGATTGAACCCGAAAGTGGTCGCTGTCAGGGAATAAGCTTGTTTTATCAAGGTGAAATCACATGGATAAAGGCTAGTGCTGTGGTACTGGCAACTGGTGGCGGCGGTCAAATATTTGCCCAAACTACTAACCCGGCTGTAAGTACAGGAGATGGGGTAGCGATCGCATCTCGTGCTGGGGCTACCCTCCGCGATTTGGAATTTGTGCAATTTCACCCCACAGCCCTCACTAAACCTGGTGCCGATCACTTTCTAATTAGCGAAGCTGTACGCGGCGAGGGCGCACACCTTGTCGATAATCAAGGGCGGCGTTTTGCCTTTGACTACCACCCTGCGGGTGAACTCGCACCCAGAGATGTTGTCAGTAGAGCAATTTTCAGCCATTTACAACGTACCGCCGTTGATTTGGCGACTGCCCATGTGTGGTTAGATATGCGCCCTATCCCTGCCGAGAAAATTCATCACCGCTTTCCCAATATCATCAAAGTTTGTCAGCATTGGGGCATTGATGTCTTTCATGAACCAATTCCTGTAGCGCCTGCTGCCCATTACTGGATGGGTGGGATTGTCGCGGATCTAATGAATCGCACGGATATTCGCGGTTTGTACGCGGTGGGTGAAACCGCTAGTACTGGTGTGCATGGGGCAAATCGCCTTGCGAGTAATTCCCTGCTGGAATGTATTGTGTTTGGGGCCCAGATGGGCAAAATTGAGTTAGAAAATATTGGGCTACCGTCAGAAACAGCATTATTACCATTACAGAAATTTAGTGCTAATGCTAGCGAGTGGCACATCCAGCAGGCACAGCTAGAAGCACTCAGGGAAAAGTTACCACGTTTAGTGTGGGAAAGTGCTGGTATTTGTCGAGAGCAATCAAGATTGGAAACTGCGATCGCCACTGTTGAATCTTGGCAGCAAGATTTCGCTATCTTGCCTTTAAGTCAATTCTTACTTGCTTTACGTCCCGCAGAACCAGCTAGTTTTGACATACCAGATGTTGAACGGCAATTGAGACTTTGGGCAGAAACTCGGAATTTATTAGATGTGGCTGATTTAATTCTCAAAAGTGCTGCTTTTAGAACTGAAAGTCGAGGTGGACACTACCGTTTAGATTATCCTCAACCAGATCCAAATTGGCAGGTTCACACACTTGTACAAAAACATCATTGGTGGAAATCTCCACTATTATCTTGATGTAAGTTTCCCGAAGAGGTTTTTATTGACAACTAGACTTTTTATTGCACTTTACTATCAGCGAGTGCCGCTACCCTGCTGACTGTCGGGGCCACCATAATTTGGTGGAACATATTTGTCTTTATCGTTAACTTTAGGAGCAATTAAACTATTGCTGCTAGTAGCGCCAAAAGTATCAGCTCTTGCAATAGTGAACATACCTGTGGAAGTTGCAATTTTCGGTATTAGGATGTAAGCGCCTATACAGAATATTATAAACTTTGTGATTCGCAAATTAGCCTTCATAGGTTTCAGTAAATTTATTAGTTTTTCACTTAAAAATGTATTTTTTATTTTTCTACCGTATATTTACTTAATTCCTGGAAGAATAAATTTCAACTTTATTAAATTCTTACTATTAGTACTATTAGTTTAAAAGGAATAGTGATATTAGATAGTCTTCATACTTAAGTGATATTCTTAATATGTTATTTTTACATCAGTCCAAAGTTAGATATGTTGATAAATGACTGCGGGGATTATGCCTAAAGCCCTATTTATTAATAGTATTTAAATTTTCTAAGTATAAACACTATGCTAAGTGAATATCGAGGCTCAGAAAAATATTAAAAATGCTGTTTTATTTGTATAATATGATTTGCATATACTCAGTATATTTAAATAGAAAACAGCAAAATTGCTATTTTAAAAGGATTTAAAAAACTATGAACCTACGAAATACTGTAATGCCAGTAGGAAGCATAAGTATATTTTTTGGGAGTAAAAATACTTATCAGAGTTAGTTTCTTAGTTATGAGATAAAAATATTGACTAAAGTAATAAAAGTCTGAAAGCTTAAGTTTTGGCTAATTAAGCAAATTCGTAACGATTTTTGCCCTGGTGCTTGGCACGATACATTGCTGCATCTGCTTGTTTAATCAAAGTTTCACTGTCTTGACTGTTGTATGGGTAAACACTAATGCCAATACTGGCAGAGACTCGGATTGCATAGCCGTCCAAAACAATTGGCTTAGTAATACTGTTTAAAATTTTTTCTGCGACTTTAGCAGCTATTTGAACATCAGGAATTGCCCGTAAAATCACAGTAAACTCATCGCCACCCAAACGAGAAACTGTATCACTAGCGCGTAAAGAGTTGCTTAGTCGTCTCGCAATAGTCATTAGCAAGCGATCGCCCGTCTCGTGTCCTAAAGTATCATTGACTTGCTTAAAGCCATCTAAATCAATAAACAGCAGCCCTAGCAATAAGTTGTTGTGTTGCGCCCACTGTAACGACTCGTCAAGTTGTTCGGCAAAAAACTTGCGATTGGATAGACCTGTCAGGGGGTCGTGATATGCTAAGTGACGCAAGTGGTCTTCTTTGAGTTTTAATTCGTTGTTAGAGCGGAATAGTTTAGCAGCAGTACGTTTAAGCCGCTCTTCCATGAGCTTGCGCTGAGTAATATCTCTGATGACTCCAACTAAAAATAAATTACCAGCTGAATCTTTGTGGAGCGATCGCTTAGTAGCAATTTGATAAGTCTGTCCCTCTGCATTTGTAAATTCTTCTTCATGTTCTTGGGGTTGCTGAGTTCGGAAAACAAGATCATCCTGTTGTCGGAACACATCGGCTTCATGTTTAGAGAAAAAGTCATAGTCTGACTTTTCAATTAATAACTTATTCGGATAACCGATAAATCGACAATACGCCTCATTTAAAACAATCCACTGATGTTGTTCATTTTTCACAAAAATTGGATCAGGAATTGTATTGATTACGTGATGCAAAAATTCTTTGGAACGTTTCCACTCTTCCTGCATATGGGCAATATGACTGATCATCCAAATAGCTGAACTGCCAAAGCTAAACAGAGAGGGAATGAGCGGTATCCAGCAACCGGACAAAAAAGCAAGATACGCACTCAGGGTTAATATAAAACAAGCAACTAGAATGCTGAGGAGGCTTTTAGTTGCGTGTCGTATTCGCAATGTCGTCACGGTTCCTAGATAAGACCAGATAAAAATCCACAAGTCTTCCACTAAGTCAGGCCAGACTTTGAGTAAGGGTCGTCCTTGCAGAGCCGCTGAGATTAACTCACTAATGAAATAAGCTTGTAGTTGAATACCAGGTACACGTTTTGCCGGGCCCATTAGACTGCTGGAATAGGGAATAAAGACAAAATCTTGGAGACTGGGTGCAGTGGAGCCAATTAGTATAATTCGATCTTTAATCAAGTTGTCTTTGACTTTATCTGCCAGTACATCTCTCATTGATACCTGATGAAAATGACAAAATTCTTCAGATAAACTTTGACATTTGAGTTTGGGTTTGGGAAAATTAGACAAAATTTGATAGCCTCTGTCATCAGCTCCCACATAACCACCATCATTAGCTTCAAAACGAGTAAATACTGCCTTACCCAATTGCAAATACGTAGGGTTGTTTTTTGCTTCGGTGGGAGTAATTCCCTTTGGCTTTAAATACAATAAAGCTAACTTTAAAGCAAAACTTTCGTGTCCCTGACTATTAATGTGCCAATACAACAAGCTGCGACGTACTTTACCATCAAGATCATATAACACGTTGTTAAAGCCCACTTGCTCCTGATTTAGACCTTGCGGAGGTGAAACCCTAACGTTTTTATTTTCATCATTTGCTAATAGTTCAATACCAATCAAATTGGGCATTGACTTATAAACATCTTTAAGTTCTTCAACACCAGACTTTACTGACAAATCTCTATAGATATCTAAGCCAATAGCACGAGGTTTGTGGACATTTAATTTTTGCAATAACTGGGCAATAATTATATCTGGAATCGGCCACGAACCTACTTGCTTTAAATCGGTTTCATCAATCGCTACGATCGTAATACGCTCTTCTGGCGGTTCGTTTGGACGTAAACAAAAAAATTGATCCAAAGCTGTCAACTCCAAAGATTGCAGTAATCCGATGGAGTGCAAAACCAGGACGCAGACTGCAACGCTGGCAGCAGTAATCAACTCCCTGTGTCCTCGACTAAGCGATTGTTTCAGTCCAAAGATTAACTTCACAAGACGCTTGCCTAGCTGCTGATTCATTCCCATTACCTAGTGTCGAGAAATATTCTCTATTTCCTTTAGCTATTAACTATCGGACTAACATAGCTCAAGCGGGAGCTAAATAACTTTCAATAGATACACCTTTGGATTCGGCTCTAACATGATTACATCCCAAGGTAGCTCCCAATTGCTGTAACAACAAATTAAAATATACATTATATTAAAGTAAATATACTTAATTAAGTTCCTTCTGCTTGAGATATTTGAAGATAAAAGCCGGAGGAAAATTAGTAATTGCGTATTGGACAATACCTATTGTCTATTACCAAAAACAAAAAAGCCAACTGGAAACAGACTTTGCTGTATTCATGCAGTTGGCTATAGGATGTGAACTACATCGATGTTCCGATGTTGCCATTTCAAATTATTGAGAAGCGCAGATGAAGCTTTCTCAAGGCGATTACCTGAAATACTTGAAGTTCCGAGGGCCCGTGTAACCAGAAACTTTCGCTAGTTCCTCTAAATTTTGGACTCCGCTATAGCTCTTACCATCGATGATCCAAGTGGGGAAGCCTTCAATTTTTGCGGCTTTACACAGTTCGGGTTGAGCTTTTAGCCCATCGGGAGCGCACTCTACCTTAATATCATTGTTGATTATTTCCCCGGCTTCTTTACCAAAAAGCAGCTTTTGTTCATGGCAGTGAGGACACCAGTAAGCACTGTATTCCTTTGCGCCTACTTTCGCTAGATGGCGAGCTAGGGCTATTTCTGCCTCACCAGAAGTGGTGGTAACTTCCCAACCGAACGCTGGGTTAGGATCTGTCTTGGGAGTAAAGGTAATTTTTGCAGGTTGTCCAGGAGTTCCAGACGTAACATCTGATTGATTCACGCCAGCATAGACGCCTAAAGTGCCAATCAGGGTTACCATCCCCACAATAAGGGCGGTAAATAATATTTGTCCAATATCCTCCCAAGTTCGACCGATAATCGTCAGTACTAAAAGACTGAGGGAGAATAAAGCTGAACCAATACAGTAAAGACAAGTAGCTTGGATTTGAGATGCCAGCACGTACATTAAGTAGCCGCTAAAGACCGACATAGCGATCGCTCCCGCCAGCAGCAGCCACCATGTCCAATTTTCCAATTGTTTGCGATTATTGTTGTCCCCTGAGTTAAATACCAAAGGAGCCAAAGCAAATATTGCCATACTAATGTATGCCAAAAACCCAAACAAAGCTAATGGCTGACCAAAAACTGTTGCCCAAGGGCTGGAAAGCACATCATTACAGCCCTTAGCACCAACCTGTGCCACACAAGCTGCACTGCCTCCTGTTAACTTCTCTATAGTGAGATAACCTGTGATCAAGGCACCGCATCCAGCGATCGCGGCAATCAATGGACGTGACCATTTATGAATCCAAGGAGTAGAACGGCGGCGAATCATAAACTGTTATTGGTTAATGGGCATTGGGCATTGGGCATTGGGCAATTGAGTATTAATTATTTCTCCCCATGCCCCATTTAAGAATGTAACTTCACTTGTTCTGCTGATTTGCTTTCACTTTTGGAGTTCCAATTGCGACGTGCGGCTTCTACAAATTGACTGACGCGAATTGGGTCAATTGGTTGCTCTATACGTCCGTGACGCTTCAGGGAACTGGAAACTATTACACCATCTGCTGCCTGCATCAATGTATCAATATTTTCCCAATTAGCTCCACTACCGATGAATACTGGTGTGCCAGCTGCTGCATCACAAGCTAGTTCCAAATCTTCTAAGTTAGGAGGGCTACCAGTAGCCCAACCAGATAAAATCACTCCGTCTGCTAAACCCCTTTCAATGGTGTCTTTCACAGCAACTGTGAGATTTGGAGAACTCAAAGGACGGGCGTGTTTTACCAAAACATCGGCCAGGATTTTAACATTGCTGCCTAATTCGCGTCGATAGCGGAGCAGTTGATGGGCTTCTCCTTCAATTAATCCTTGGTCGGTTGCCATCACCCCTGTGAGAACATTGACGCGGATGAATTGTGCTTGCACACAGCTAGCGATCGCCAATGCACTTTTGCCGTCGTTTCGCAAAACATTTAACCCTATAGGCAAAGTCACCAAGTTTTGTATCCGTTGCACCACAATGGTCATGGCGCTCACAACCACGGGATCAACTTGGTTTTTGGTAAAGGGCGCGTCGAAAAAGTTTTCCACAATCAGCCCGTCAACGCCTCCACTTGCCAGGGCGACGGCTTCTTGTTCAGCGCGGTCAATCACCGCTTTTAGGCTACCTCCCCAACGAGGTGAGGTCGGCAGTGGTAGCAGGTGAACCACGCCAATAATCGGTGAGCGAGTTTTAAATAATTGATATAAGTCCACGTCTTTAATCCGCCTCGCGGAGTCCAGAGTCTAGAATTTTTTGACTATTGACTGTATGACCCTTGACTCTTGACTTTTTCATTAACTAGTCAAATGTGTTTTATGATGGTCGGTTTGTTGCCTCCTTCCTCAGATGGAAATTAGCCTCAAACCTCCCATAAGATATGTTAAGATAAAACTTGGCTATCAAGAGGAGTTTGCCACTCACTAGACGCAAGGCAGCTTTCCGTGGTTTAGGCATCTTGTCCGCGCCCAGTCGCAGGGCTTGCCAATCGCCAGGCTAGTATTACTGCTTTTTAGGCGTAGTCGCTTTCGTCGATTTCCCTGAGGGTAGCGACTTCTCAACAACAAGCCCTTTGGGCGGCTTCCCGATGGGTAGATTAACAACGCACACGCTGTGGTAATGTAAAATACCAATAGGCGAATTGTTAAAAAAGATTACAAGTGTCAAATGTACCCAAAGACACTTCAATTTACCCTGGGGAACAGATTGATAGGAATATCATAACATGACCTCTATTTTTATTTATTGATAAGGTTATGAGTCCACGTACAGTTACTAACAGTGGGAATTTGCCACTGCGCTGTTTTCATGAGGATGCTGATAGCAAAAAAGCCAAGTTAGCGCCGGAATGTTTGACTACAAAATGAAGAAGAAAATGAAGATTTTTTCAAAATATGGGTGACAAGCCAACAATTGCTATTTCTCACCTGGGCTGCGAGAAAAACCGAATTGATACAGAACACATGCTAGGAATGCTCGTAGAAGCAGGCTACGGTGTAGATACAAATGAAGAATTAGCTGATTACGTTATTGTTAATACCTGTAGTTTTATTGAAGCAGCCCGGCAAGAATCTGTCAGAACTTTAGTAGAACTGGCAGAGGCAAATAAAAAGATTGTAATCACTGGCTGTATGGCGCAACATTTCCAAGAACAACTTTTGGAAGAGTTGCCTGAAGCAGTAGCAGTGGTGGGTACAGGCGATTATCACAAAATTGTAAATGTAATTGAGCGTGTAGAACAAGGCGAGCGGGTCAAACAGGTTAGTATCGAACCAACCTACATTGCCGACGAGACTACACCGCGCTATCGCACTACAACGGAGGGCGTAGCTTACCTCCGGGTTGCAGAAGGATGTGATTATCGTTGTGCATTTTGTATAATTCCTCATCTTCGAGGGAACCAGCGATCGCGTACTATTGAATCTATAGTCGCCGAAGCCGAGCAGTTAGTTAGTCAAGGGGTAAAGGAAATTATTCTAATTTCCCAAATCACAACTAATTACGGTTTGGATATCTACGGTAAGCCAAAATTAGCCGAACTACTTCGCGCTTTGGGGAAAGTAGATATACCGTGGATCAGAATGCACTATGCTTATCCCACGGGACTGACCCCAGATGTGATCGCGGCGATTCAAGAAACAGCAAACGTCTTGCCTTATCTGGATTTGCCCTTGCAACATTCTCATCCAGAGATTCTCCGCGCCATGAACCGTCCTTGCCAAGGACAGGTAAATGATGGGATTATAGATCGCATCAAAACGGCGCTACCAACAGCCGTACTGCGGACAACATTTATTGTTGGTTTCCCAGGAGAAACAACTGAGCATTTTGAGCATCTACTAGAGTTCGTTCAACGGCATGAATTCGATCATGTTGGCGTCTTCACCTTTTCCCCTGAAGAAGGAACCCCAGCTTATAAGCTACAAAATCAGTTGCCCCAAGACGTAATGGACGATCGCCGATACCAACTGATGGAACTCCAGCAACCGATTTCTCAAAAGAAAAATCAGCAGGAAGTAGGCAAAATCGTCGATGTCCTGATTGAGCAAGAAAATCCTGAAAGTGGTGAGTTAATAGGTCGTTCAGGTAGATTTTCCCCAGAGGTTGATGGTCTGGTGTATGTCAAAGGCCAGGCAAAGTTAGGAACCATCGTGCCAATAGCGATTCACCACGCTGATACATACGACCTCTATGGTCAAGTAGTCAATAACTAAATTGTCATTCGTCTTTTGTCCAAAGTCCATTTGTTAAATGACCCTTACAGATTCATCCTTATATTAAGGTCAATGCTGCATTAATAGCAGTTTTCATGAGGGTTTACCTGAAGTTCAAAGACTCACTCGTGGGCATAGTTTCTCCAAAAGTTGAGGCTTTGCTATCGCCCTTGGCTCACTAACTAGCCAATAACTAATGACTAATGACTAATGACTAATGACTAGTGACTAATCCAAAAATCCTTACATAAAATTTAGGACGAATTAATGACTCTTTCATTCCAAGAATTAGGCATTTCCCAAGAACGTGTCGCCCAACTAGAAAAAATCGGTTTTACCGAACCAACTAACATTCAAGTCCAAGCAATTCCCCAATTGCTGGGTGGTCGTGATGTAGTAGGTCAATCTCAAACAGGAACAGGCAAAACAGCAGCTTTCTCGCTGCCTATTTTAGAACGGCTGGATGTAAATCAAAAAGCTGTACAAGCCATAGTTTTAACACCAACTCGTGAATTAGCGATGCAAGTTCACGATGCGATCGCCCAATTCATCGGTAACGAAGGATTGCGGGTGTTAGCAATCTACGGTGGTCAATCAATTGACCGCCAAATGTTACAACTCAAACGTGGCGTTCACATGGTTGTGGGCACTCCCGGACGGGTGATCGATTTGCTAGATCGCGGCTGTTTAAAGCTCGATCAAGTGAAGTGGTTTGTGTTGGATGAAGCCGATGAAATGTTGAGCATGGGCTTCATCGACGATGTGATCAAAATCCTCTCGCAAGCACCTGTAGATCGCCAAACAGCTTTATTCTCGGCAACAATGCCACCATCAATTCGGATGTTAGTGAATAAGTTCTTGCGATCGCCTGCAACTGTCACCGTTGAGCAGCCAAAAGCCGCTCCCAACAAGATTAATCAGGTAGCTTACTTGATCCCCCGCCACTGGACAAAAGCCAAAGCTTTACAGCCAATTCTGGAAATGGAAGATCCAGAAACAGCTTTAATCTTTGTCCGCACCAGACGCACAGCCGCAGAACTCACTAGTCAGTTGCAAGGTGCTGGTCACAGTGTAGATGAATACCACGGTGACTTGTCGCAACAAGCGCGGGAACGGTTATTAATCAGATTCCGTAACCGTCAAGTTCGCTGGGTGGTAGCAACTGATATTGCAGCACGAGGGTTAGATGTCGATCAACTCTCCCATGTAATCAACTTCGACTTACCCGATAGCGTAGAAACCTACGTCCACCGTATTGGTCGTACTGGTCGTGCTGGTAAAGAAGGAACAGCAATCTCTCTAGTACAACCATTTGAGCGGCGCAAACAGCAAACATTTGAACGTCATAACCGCCAAAGTTGGCAATTGCTGTCGATTCCAACACGCGCACAAATTGAAGCGCGGCACATCCTGAAATTGCAAGAACAGGTTCGGGAAGCTTTGACAGGAGAGCGTTTGGCTTCATTCTTGCCAATTGTTAGCGAATTGATTGAAGAATACGATGCTCAAGCGATCGCCGCAGCAGCACTACAAATTGCTTACGATCAAACTCGTCCCGCTTGGTTGAGTTCAGACGTGGAAATTCCTCAAGAGGAATCTTCTGCTCCCAAACCAAGGCTCGGTAAGCGTCGTGAATCTTCTAGCGATCGCCCTCGTACTGCGTGGAAATCAGATAGCAACAATGGTGAAGAAAGACATTCTTCTCCTAAGCCAAAACTGCGGACAAGTGGGCAGGATTCTTCTGCATCCCCTAGTAAAAAGATAGGTTCACCTACAGCTAGAGAATCAGCTTCTTAGTTAAAAGTTAGAAGTTAATCAATTTTGGATTTTAGATTTTTAGATTTTTTCTTCAATCCAAAATCCAAATATAAAATTAGAGAGTTGAGAGTTAAGAGTCAGGATTTTGACTTTGGCTCTTGACTTTTTGGCTTTTTGGATAACTTTTTCTACCCGTTTGTAGGAAGATCAATTAAAGATGCATTCATCGTGGTCTTATGTTCACTATTCCAGACTTAGAGCAACTACAAGCAGAGCATCCAGAATGGCAGATGGAGCTAGTAGACGGAAATATAGTTGTTATGGGTCCATCAGATTATGAGTCAGAGGAAATTGGTGCTGAATTAGTTAGATTACTCGGCAACTGGGTACGCCCACAGAGGCTAGGACGGATAACTGGTTCTAGCGCGGGTTTCATTTTACCTACCTTAGAAACTCAAAACGGCAAAGAAGCTGATAACGAAAAACGAAATCTCCGCGCTCCCGATGTGTCTTTTGTTCGTGCTGGGAGACTGAAAACAAGCAAACGTGACTTTGTAGAACTTGTACCTGACTTAATGGTAGAAATAAAATCTAAGTCAGACCGGATCAAACCACTGGTAGAAAAGATTCAGCTATTCTTACAACTCGGATGTGCAGTTGGTATCCTAATTGATCCTGACAAATTGACGCTCACAGTTTATCGGCTTAACCAAGAACCAATAGTTTTGCAAGATAACGACAAACTGACACTACCAGACTTATTGCCTGGTTGGGAGCTAGTAGTGTCAGAAATTTGGCCTCCTGTATTTGAGTAGTTCAAAAATACTATAACCAAGAACGACTAACTAGTTCTAACTCTCCAATTTCATCGTCGCTCAATTTCCAGCCCAAAGCGCCAGCATTTTGCCGCACGTGTTCAGCTGTCTTCACACCAGCAATGGGAATAACGTTCCCCTGAGCAATTAACCAGTTGAGAGCAACTTGGGCGGGGGTGCGATCGTATTTTTCCCCGAAGTTGCGTAGCAAAGATATGACTGGGGCAATTTTTTGCAAACCTTCTTTCTTAAATCGTGGGTCTATTTTTCTTGCTCCAGTTGGGGTTTCAACACTATCAATACTGTACTTACCTGTGAGTAACCCCTGAGCTAAAGGACTATAAGCCAAGATAGTCACCCCTAACTCACGGGCAGTTGCTAAAATACCCTTACTTTCAATTTGGCGAGTGAGTAGAGAATAGCGGACTTGGTTTACAGCCAAAGGTACTCCACGGGCCGCTAATATTTGATGCGCATCTCGCATTTGCTCTGCTGAGTAATTACTTACACCGACTGCGCCAATTCTGCCCTCCTTCACTTCATCCGCTAGGGCATTCATCAAAGTTTCTTGGCTTAAAAAGAAGGCAAAAGGCCAATGCACTTGGTACAGGGCAATTCGCTCTAATTGTAAGCGTTTGAGGCTTGCTGTTAAAGCATCAGAGACGGATTGGGCTGTAAATCGCCACGGTAAAGGGCCAAATTTTGTGGCAATTTGTACGGGTTGTTGTGTCTGTTGAAGAAATTGCCCCAAAAATTTCTCTGATAGTCCCATTCCGTAGATTTCGGCAGTATCAAAGAAGGTGATACCAGCTTCTAAGGCTGCTGTAAAGGCTTCTTGTAACTGTTCTGGTCCGTAGGCGTTGCCATAATTCCAAAATAGTTTATCACCCCAAGCCCAAGTGCCTATGCATAAAGGTGTAACAACTGGGCCATTTTGCCCCAATGTGAGATTTTCCACGGTTGCAAAATTTAATTTATTTACATTTCTTTACTTTTATAGTCTATCGTTACAGACAAGGTTGGGTGTGGGGAAGTTGATGTAGTATATTCAAAGTGCGATCGCCACCATTTGACCGCAACTCTTGTTGTCCGTAGGCGTAGCCTGTCGTAGACATCGCGGCTTGCATAAAGATTTACAAATTACACCTGACAATATATCTATTCTCAGAATTAAGGGAGGCTAATAACCTCCCTTTTATGATAGTTGAGTTGAGTGTATTTACTTGTATTTAAGAATTAGATGATTTATCCTGCTTGGCTTTTTTGATTAATTCCATGTAGACATTAATCTCACTAATTTCTATGTCATGCTCAACTCTGGTTACTTTCCATTTCTCTTTTTTTAGGTAAACTTCCTCTCCTACTCTGGGAGCAAATTGGAGATCGTAGAACTTTTTTAGAAAATCTTTTTGATTTTCTTCCCATAATATTACTTTGGCTGGTTCTTTACTCATTGCTTATGGCTGTTTGGTTACTAGATGAAGTTAAGTAGCTTGATGACATACATACAGCAAGCTTATCTTACTAATTCAATGGAATAGCGTAGTTAAAACCACATTTTAATATTGATATTTTTATGTGGTTTGATTGCGTCCGATAAAGTTACAGGGCAATGCTAGAACTTTAGTAAATTTTACTATTGGGTATATTTGAAAATATTTCTCAGGTGTTGGGGTAGAAAAATAAGTACAATCCGTCAAACTAACGTAAAACTAAGAGTTATTGCCGTTGATCAATACTGATTAATACAGTCATTTAGCAACACCAAAATTTTTATACTCCCTAATATACTTAAATGGAAAAGGGATTACAGTACTTTGCCCTGTGCGGACAAAATCAACATCCATAGTTTCAAGGAGTTGTCTGAATATCAGTTTTGAGTCATCCACCGCCACGATTTTACGAAGATAATAGGCATCTTTGAAAGAGAATTGCACCTTTTTTTTCGGTCTCCAACAAAGTAATAAGCTTATTTTTCGGTTTCACCAAAATATTTTATGTTAAGAGAAGCGTCGAATAAATCTTCTTTGCTCTGGTTATCATGGGGAACTTCAATCGAATTTGATATTGATCGAGAAGGTAATCTCTAAAACGAGTAGCCTCACTTGTACTACTGACATCAATATCCTTGTCTCCTACCTTCTTTGTTGTCCCCAAATACTGTGCGATTAAAGACTTAAAATCTCCTTTCGATATAGGTTGGCTACCAATTTTTATAAGTTCCAATGATAATAATTTAAATTTTTCAATATCAAGGTCAGATGGTTCTTGTAAAAATTCTTCAACTATATTAGCTAACTCATCTCCATTTCGCTTGTTTTCGGGAAGTTCAGTTTCGACTTCCCTGAGAATAGCTTCAATTTTAGAAAGGTCAGGAATACTATAGTTTTTTTCTCCATTTTGATTCTTGCAAAAGTACCGCAGGACATTCAGTTTGCATTAGATGATTATGAATATTCAAGAATAAATCAAGAAGATCCATTCGATCTCGTAATCCTGACTGAATAATATTTTTGAGTACAGCGTCTTTGGTAGTATCAAACTGATCAATAAAAACAAGTGATTTATTAATCAACCGCTCAGTGAAGTAATATGATGGTTCAACAAGTGTTGTATTTTGAGCAACGAATTTATTTATACTAAGAAATAAAATGGTCTTATCGTCTGTAAATACTGCTGGATAAAGCTCCTTAATCCAACTCAGGAGAAGCAGACCAGGATTATCTTGTTTACAGTATTGGTTTAATATTTCTTCCATATCCCTGACAACCTTAAGAAAGTTTAAAATAGTGAGATGTGAATGCTACATCTAGATAGCAGCGATCGCCAACTATGACACTAGTTTTAGTGATAAAAGACAGGGGTAAGCAAGCAACTATCTCAGTTAGCCTCTGTTAATGCTCAATCACGTTTAATCTAGTTATGGTTGCACAACAAGCCTTGAATAACCAAAAAGTTTTATGTACGTTATGCTGCGGTGTCTACCGCCAAACCCAAAAATTGATGCCCCGAAATTAGTAGTTTTTTGGAATATTGAACAGTTTATATTTAATTAAAGAGACTATATTCCATAAACTATACAAAAAAGTAGCTATGACAAGCGGTGAAATATTTGATACCCAAAAAAAATCCCTATCTGTGCCAAGGGTCAACCTGCTGACCATGTTCCGGCTAGGTTTATTTCAAATGGGGTTGAGCATGATGTCTATTTTGACTCTGGGCGTACTCAACAGAGTCATGATTCAAGAAATAGCAATTCCGGCAACGCTGGTATCAGTAGTTCTAGCACTGCCTTTATTTGTTGCTCCTTCGCGTGTCTGGTTCGGACAGATTTCCGATGCCAAGCCGTTATGGGGATACCACCGCACAGCTTATGTTTGGGTAGGGGCGGCAATATTTGCGATCGCAGCATTTTTAGCTGTACAAGTAATGTGGCAGATGAATATTGCTGGAAATAGTGCAGGTACTTGGATATGGACAACCCAAACAATCGGCTGGACAGCGCTTTTGGCTTTAGTTTTCGCTATATACGGTCTAGGAATTTGTGCTAGTGGTACTGCCTTTGCTGCTTTGTTGGTGGATATATCTGAAGAAGATAACCGTTCTAAAGTAGTCGGTGTGGTTTGGTCGATGCTAATGGTGGGGATTATTGTTGGGGCGATTATTAGTGCCAGCTTGCTCAAGCAGTTAACTCCAGAAGCAACTATAGAAACCTTGCAGCCAGCAATCAACAGATTGTTTACTATCGTCCCAGCAATTGTATTTGGTTTAGCGATCGCAGCCACATTCGGCGTAGAAAAAAAATACTCCCAATACTCAACCCGTTCCACACTGGCGAACCGGGAAGACAGTATTACTTTAGGCAATGCTTGGAAAATCTTGACAGCTAGCCCACAAACAGGTATATTTTTCACCTTTTTATTGGTGATGACTATCAGTTTGTTTATGCAAGACCCGATTTTGGAACCTTATGCGGGTCAAGTGTTTAAAATGCCCCTAGCGGAAAGTACCAAATTAAATATTTTTTATGGAACGGGTCTACTGATTGCCTACGGCGTTACGGGCTTTTTCATAGTGCCGCGATTAGGTAAGCGCAGAACTGCACGTCTAGGCTGTATGTTGGTAGCATTCTGTGCAATATTGCTAGGTATATCAGGATTCACAGCTAATGCAGCTGTTCTCAAACTAGGTTTAGTCTTGTTCGGTTTAGCCACAGGTTTCTTAACAACGGCTGCAATTAGCTTGATGTTGGATCTTACCGCAGCAGAAGCCGCAGGTACGTTTATTGGGGCATGGGGATTAGCACAGTCCATGTCTAGAGGAATAGCGGTGGTAATCGGAGGTACAGTTTTCGATATTGGACGCAAGCTGCTACCTAGCCTAGAGTTAGCTTATGGACTGGTATTCGTTTTAGAAGCAGTGGGAATGGTGGTGTCAATTTGGTTTCTGAATCGGGTGAACATCACAGAATTTCAAACAAGTACAAAGCAAGCGATCGCTTCGGTTTTAGAAAGCGATTTGGATTAAACTGTATAGGGCATGGGGCATTGGGCATTGGGCATGGGACAAATGACCAATGACCAATGACAAATGACAAATGAATATTAACCAATGAATGATTTTTGGACAACAATTTTAGATTTTGCCCAAACTACCACTACCAGAGTGGGCAAGCAGCTAATGCAAGATTTTGGGCAAGTACAAGCTTCCCAAAAAGCTGATGGTAGTTTGGTGACGCAAGCAGATAAATGGGCAGATCAGGAAATTCGGGATGCGATCGCTTCTACTTTCTCTGGTTACGGCATTTTGAGCGAAGAGAGCGATCAGTCATTTCCCGGTACTGAGTGGTGCTGGGTAATTGATCCTCTCGATGGTACAACCAACTTCACACGCGGCATCCCTATCTGGACAATATCTCTGGGTTTGCTATATCGAGGCACACCCATTTTTGGTTATATTTATGCACCAACCTTAAATCAAGCTTTTCATGGTTTCTGGGCAGGTTCATCTGGGTTAGCAACGCCCATAGGAGCATTTCTCAATCTCCACCCCATCCACACGAGTATTGATAGTCCCAGCAACAATCACTTTTTCAACCTCTGCTCCCGCAGCACCGCAGCTATGCAAAACGGCTTTCCCTGCAAAATTCGGATGTTGGGTGTGGCTAGCTATAACTTTTTGACGGTTGCAACTGGGGCTACTCTGGGTGGTATTGAGGCAACACCAAAAGTTTGGGACTTAGCCGGGGCTTGGGTAATCGTCCAGGCTGCTGGTGGGGCCTGGTTATCGCTGAAGTCAGAACCCTTTCCGTTGTCACCGGGAGAGGATTATAGCGATCGCTCTTTTCCCACCCTTGTGGTTAGTCGCCCCGAATTAGTTTCGGTATTTACACCTTTTTTAGATGGCGTAAAAATTTAGCTAATCCGCCACTCCGTTATTTGGAAACAGGGATTTTGTCAAATAAGCTACCAAGTGGCGACATCCCCGACATTAAACTTAATAAAACCCTAGTTAAACAAAGAATTGAGTATAAATAAAGCTGGTGATAATCCTGATTTAAATGCAAAATCAGTGTAGTTACTAATTTAAGCAGTATTGTAGCTTCGGTTACACTGATTAACTTGGTACAAGTAATTTTATGTTGTCTAATCTAGATTTAATTCGAGAGTTTGTGCAAAACTCTATTCATAAAAAAGACGTTTTGTTGTCAAATCCTGCTTTGACAGCGCAAACAGTATATAAAACAAACCAACTGACAGCGAAATCTGAAGGCGTGATAGCCATCGTTCAACTATCTACCACACTACCTGAATTTTCGGTTTCTCCAAAATCATCTCAGTGGGAATTGATAAATCAGGCATTAGCAGAATATAGTTATCTCCTTAAAGGAGAAGTAGATAGTCGGGGTTTCTATCAGTATCAATACTGTGAAGTTCCCAAGGGCTATGAGATGCACTGTACTAGGTCTGTAATTTTATGGCGAGCTTGGTGGAAATATCGCAAGTATGCCTCAAGCCTAGGGATTCCGTTAGAACTTCTGATTAGAAAACGAAGTTCATGGTATCCAATCAGAGATTTAATTATTAGCGACGGACTGCTCTATATCAAAACTTTAGGAAGTGAGATAGCACTTGACTCAGATGACCTAGTTACTTGGTTAAGTAAGGTTGATATCAAAATTAAAGAAATAACCACTACAGAAACATAGGCGTTCCTATGCGCTACATCTATACATCCACAGAGCCAATTGATTATTTTACAAAAATTTTTGAAAGTAGTATGACAAAATATTAGGCAAATTACGTAAAGAAAAATGAAAGGACTCTGGCTCGAAAACAACCAGTTGCACTTACGCACGGATATTCCCATTCCTGAACCACCATTGGGAGAAGCCTTGATACGTGTTTTACGTGCGGGTATTTGTAACACTGACTTGGAACTTCTCAGAGGCTATTATCCCTACACTGGTATTTTGGGGCATGAATTTGTCGGCATAGTTGAAAAAGGGCCAGAACATTTAATAAACCAACGCGTAGTTGGAGAAATCAACGCTGTATGTGGGCATTGTCGATTTTGTCGCAGAGGGCAATCAACTCACTGCGAAAATCGCACAGTGTTAGGTATTGTTAACCGTAATGGAGCCTTTGGTGAATATCTCTGTTTGCCAGTGGAAAATTTACATTTAGTACCTGATAATGTGCCAACAGAAGTAGCAACATTTACCGAACCTATAGCAGCAGCTTTGGAAATTCAGCAACAAGTACCATTGCATCCAGATGATCGGGTGCTGGTGGTTGGAGATGGCAAACTAGGGCAGTTAGTAGCTCAGACATTAGCCCTAACTGGCTGTGAACTCTTAGCTGTGGGGCGACATCGAGACAAATTGGCTAACTTAGAGGCACGGGGGATTAAAACTGGTTTAGCTAATGCTGTAAAAGATGGATATTTCGATATCTCAGTAGAATGTACTGGAAACCCAGAAGGATTTGCGATCGCCCGCCGCGCCTTACGCCCCCGTGGAACCTTAGTGCTTAAAAGTACTTATGCTGGCAACCTCAGTCTTGATGCTTCCTCGTTAGTAGTGGATGAAATTACCCTCATCGGCTCCCGTTGCGGTCCCTTTACTCCAGCACTCCAGTTGCTAGCCACAGAACAAGTTGACGTGCAACCTCTGATTCAAGCTTCCTATCCCCTCATTGAAGGACTTGCAGCTTTTGAACACGCTCAGAGTCGGGGTGTTTTAAAAATATTGCTTGATATTAGTAAATAGTTATTGGGCATTGGGCACTTTTACTGAGCGTACTCTTACCGATAAGCAAGCTACGCGTAGCGTCTGTCTCCGACACCCTGTTCACGTTCATAGAGAAACCGTAAAGCCTCCGGCATAGCTAGGCTTCGGGCAAAGCCTCCCCTAGAGAAGTATTGGGCATTGGGCATTAATTACTTTCCCTCTGCCCCTTCATCTCCCTTATTTTCTCTATTCCCTACTCCCCACTCTCTAACTAATACAAATAAGGATTTGTCTTCGGTTGATAATCCAAACAATGGATCGCTTCTTCTGTATTGGCAATAGATGGGCGTACAGTACATTTAAGACGGTAATTGTCGGTAAAAAATTGGCAACCAGTACAGGGTATTTGATGCATTTGTTTGGCTGTACTAACACTATCTCGCGCAGCTGTCCAGAGATTCAAAACAACGAGAATAGTTACAGTCCAAGCAGTGATAAAGCAAATAGGGATTAAAAAAGGCTGAATCCCATGAATAAGGAAAGATATTATTTCTAACACGGCATTTGCTGATACAAATTAGTAGTTAAAAGTATATTAACTCTTAACTCCTAACTCGTAACTTCTCACTCATAACTTCTCACTATAGAAGTATATTAAACGCCAGCATGACCCAGCGCTAAACCAGTGACGAGCATTCCTAGAACAAGAAACGGTTGGGCGCTGGCTTGGTACTTAACATCATTCTTCACCGGGTCACGCAGGAAATACATATCCTGCAAGGTGATTTGCGGAATGATTAAGAGTATTAGTATTGTTGCATACAAATTCTCATGGATGCTGACGAGATAAGCTGCTATCAATCCTTGAAATACATCAATCGTTACTACACAAATCCATGCCGCAGTGGTGATGCCAAACATTACGGGTAGTGACTGTAATCCTAACTGGCGATCGCCTTCTACACTCTTGAAGTCATTGACAATCGCAATTCCCAATCCAGCCAAGCTGTAGAACATTGTCAAAATCACAATTGTGGAATTGAGATCGCCAAACAAAGCGTGTCCTGTAGACCAAGGTAAGGTGATATAGCTTGCACCCAAGGCGTAGCTACCTAGCCAACCGTTTTGCTTGAGTTTCAGGGGAGGCGCAGAATAAATGTAGGCGATGAAAGAACCAATGATCGCGATCGCTGTAATTGTTGGGAATTCATGACCAGACCACACATCTAGCACAAATGCCAAACCATAGCCAGCAATCAGTAATACCCAAATCTGAGTAATTACCTGGGGTAAAGGAATTGCCCCAGAGGGAATTGGGCGATAAGGTTCATTGATGGCATCGATTTCGCGATCGTAGTAATCATTGAGGATTTGGGTGTAACCTGTCATCAATGGCCCAGCCAGCAGCATACAGGTTGCTACCTTCAACACATTTTCCAGTGTCCAAGTATAGTTACCAGAAGAAGCCGCACCACAGACTACGCCCCAAATTAGGGGAATCCAGGTAATGGGCTTCATTAGCTGCAAGCGAATTTTCCAAATTGAAGTTTCCCCAGCAGCTGCACCTTTCATCCCCAGTAGCTGCCTAGTTTTGGCATTACGATCAGCAGATGCGATCGCTTGCTCGTTGGGATTATTTGCCACTGAGTCTAGTGCCTCAGTTGAGTTGGGGTCTGGGGTAATGGGATTTGATTCTGACATAAGGCGTATTTTTTTTAAGTAAGGAGTTAGGAGTTATGAATTATTGTTTATTCCTAACTCTTCACTCCTAACTCCTTACTAACTTAAAACGAAATTATCAAATAATTATTCTGAAACTTTGCTCCAGCAACAGGTTTGCCACTCAAAGCTGGGGGTAGGGAAATATTTCGTCGCTGATCTCCTGCTTCTACGGTGACTTCTGGTCCATATTGGGTGAGCTTGACTTGCTTTTTGTCAAATCCTGGCAAAAATAAGCGTACTTGACGATTGTGGATGTCTATTTCAATGGGTTTGGGAGCCTGTAGAGCTTGTGCTTCAAAGTTTGGTAAAGCGTCTATTAGTGGTTGCCAGTCACCTGTGGGCAAGTCGGGAACGACGCTCACAGGTAGGGGGATAAATTGCTCTGATAGGTTGATATTTGTCTCAGGAGACACAAGCAGAACACCACCGACAGTTAAACCAATTTGTTGAGCACTACCCCACAAATAACGAGCATTTGCTACCTCTATGGGATCCCCTGTGGTCACTAAGAAAGCAGCGAGACGTTTGGGGTCAGTAAGAGCGGCTCTCCCCTTTTCTAATAAATTATTGACTTGATTAGTGGGCGCTGCAAAGTTATCTGTTGTCCAGTTGACATTGAAAAAGCTGCTAATCAACGGTTGAATCAAGGGCGATTCAGTAATCGTCTTCCCCAAATCGGAGTTGATAAACAATTGTCGAAATCGCCGGACATACCAACTGAGAGATTCTGGCAAACCCAACATTCGCAACGTTAAAGAGTCGCCTGTGCCATCATATACGATCGCATCATATTTGCCACTGGCATCATATTCGCGGATAGCATTTAGGGCTAGAGCGCTGTCCATCCCCGGCAATACTACCAGTTCTTGACCAAAAACGTCTTTGAAAATGGGCGTGCGGAGGTATTGAGCCTCAAGTTTTTTGGCTTCGTCCCAGTTGCGTTCTAGCAGTACAGATGCTTGAAACTGGACTACTTGCAAATTGGGGGCGATTTCCTGAGGATCGGCAGAAATGGGGGTACCCAGGAGGGTTGGTAACGTTGGTTCTGGATGTCCTGCTAGGAGTACACGCTTGCCTTGACTTGCCAATAATTTGGCGGCGGCGATCGCAATTTTGGTACGAGCGGTGCCGCCTTTGCCCAAAAATGTCAATATTAGAGCCATTACTTGATTCCTATTTTCACCGCCGGTTTTTTCAACTCCAACTTAGCACTCAACAAAGATTCTCAGCCTGTACTTTAAGTTTCAGATTCCTAGAAAAACCCGGTTCTGAGTTCTTTAGAGTTACACAGGTTTGATTTCATCTTCAAAAAACCAAGTAGAAGTATTGTCGTCAAACATCACGACTACACCAATCCCACGCCCATCGGTGACTTTGTAGCCTTGGATGATACCCACTTGTCCTAGTTTTTTTACAACAGGGGCAGAGACGCGATCGCGCAAACGATAGACTTTAACCTTTTGTCCGATTTCCATGCCTGATTACAATGCAATAAACCAAGTCTCAGTGTAGCGGAATCCGTGACTCTGCTTTCACAAATTCAGTGGAAATAAGGGATAAAATTCCAAACTCCTGAGCTAACAGCTTAAAATTAAATCAACAACCAAATAGCTACAACGATGATGTTTGTTACAGTACAACAGCTAGAAGAGAAGATGTTTGACTTTTAATTATTTTTGTGATAAGCGAAGCTTGTTGATTGTGGCAGAGAGTTCTAGGAACCAATTGATAAATTAACTGGTCTTGCCGGGATAAAATGTGGTTAAGAGTATAAAAATGGTAATTAGTAACTTGTATGTTTAACAATGCTTTTTAAAATACAGTTTTTATTGTTAAAGTAATGCGGTAAAGTACCCACCAATAGTATAAAATTTGCGAATAATTTACCTGTGATGTATACCGGTGTGTGAGGATGAAGCTTTCGGTTAAAAGTAATTCAACTTGGTTGCAAGTGTTGCGCTACTGGGAATTGCTGCATGTATTGGTAGGACGGAATCTTAAAGTGCGTTACCGAGGTTCATTCCTGGGGGTTTATTGGTCACTTTTGAACCCGTTGATTATGACGGGGTTGTACACTGCAATTTTTGGGACAACGTTTGCGTCCTATTACAATAACTCGATCCCAAATTATGTATTAGCAGCGTTTACTGGGCTTGTGGTAATCAATTTTTTTTCAGCTGCTACTTCTCAGGCATTGAGTAGTGTAGTGGGTAATGGCTCACTTTTGAATAAAATTCGTCTGCCAGTCAGTATTTTTCCTATATCAATGATTGCAGCAAATGTATTTCAGTTTGCCGTCGGGGTGTTGCCCTTGCTAGCAGTCATAACTTTCGTTAAATCTAAAAGTTTAGTAAATGTGCTAGCATTGCTGTTTCCATTTCTAGCACTAATTTTAGTCTGTACGGGAGTTGGTTTTTTGGTAAGCGCTTTATATGTATTTTTTAGAGATTTACCTTATTTTTATGAGTTAATTATATTTGTAATTTGGATCAGTAGTCCTGTATTTTATCCGCCGGACATTGTTCCAAAAGCAGTAAAAACGTTTTTAGGATTAAATCCTTTATCACCAATTATTGAAAGTATCCGTCAGATTACACTATCGGGAGCGTTGCCGGATTTAACTTTAATTTGGGGAGCCTTGCTCAGTGGCATAATTATTTTGTCACTGGGATGGGTTTGTTTTCAATTGTGGCGGCATCAATTTATGGATTTGCTGTGAATGGAAGTAATTCGCCTAAATCAAGTTTCGCTGTGGCGACGGACACAAGAAGAGTTTTCTTATGACCTCAAGAAAACTTTGCTATCTGTTTTGGAAGGTAAATATCACCAACCTGCGAAGAAACTGGTGCTAAATGAAATTGATTTGGTTGTTGAAAGAGGCGAAAAAATAGGTATTATAGGGGCAAATGGCTCTGGTAAATCAACACTATTAAAGATAATTTCTGGAATTTTACAACCTACCAGTGGTTTAGTACGAGTGCGCGGTCAAATTGCTCCATTGATTGAACTTGGAGCAGGGTTTGATGCAGAGATTTCTGTGATGGATAATATTCTGTTATATGGTGTATTACTAGGATATTCTCGAGCAGAAATGCGGGAAAGAACGTTTTCAATATTAGAGTTTGCAGAGTTAGAAGATTATGCATTAGTACCAGTGAAGGGATTATCTTCTGGTATGGTAGCGCGATTAGGATTTGCGATCGCCACAGACATACAGCCAGACATTTTGATATTGGATGAAGTGTTGTCGGTCGGAGATGAAAGTTTCAAAAATAAGTGTAAGCGAAGAATTGAGCAATTTTGGGATCATAACGCTACTGTATTAGTAGTTTCCCATGATTTAAAGTTTATAAAACAGTCTTGTGTTCGAGGAATTTGGTTAGATCAAGGAAGAGTGCGTTTTATGGGATACGCAGATGAAACCACCGATTACTATTTAAACTCAATAAATCAAATTTAACTTAATTTAATGTAGACTACCTAATATAAGTTATTGACTTATATTAGTAATTCTGTTTTAACTAAACTGTTTAGTGAGATAGATAAATGAGATTAGTATATTATTAGATAGACTTAGGCAGAGATTTACTTAAGCTTTTTGTAAAATTTGCTAATAAAAATATATTCTTTTCCACAGAATGATAAATTTTAGGAAAATCAGATGGATTACGACAAATTACTAGACCGTATTCATAACGTTTATCAAGAATCTCTTATGTTTTATCATCCTGCTGGAAAGGATCAAAATAAAGTAATAAATATACCTAATAAATTAATTCATAATAGTTCCGTTACAGAAATTGATGGTAACTATTTACTATTTTTTAATGATATATATACAAATACTATTCGTAAAGGGTTAAAAAATATTTTAAAGAAAATAGCATGGCCTATTTTGAAAAGACAAGTTTATTATAATTCTGCTGTTAGACAACTTTTATATCAGTTAATACAAGAAAGTGAGGAATATTCTACAAGAGATCGAGAAGTAAACGAGAAGCTTTCTCAACTGGAACAGAAAGTAGAACAGCTTTCTCAACTGGAACACAAAGTAGAACAGCTTTCTCAACTAGAACAGAAAGTAGAACAGCTTTCTCAACTAGAACAGAAAGTAGAACAGCTTCCTCAACTGGAACAGAAAGTAGAACAGCTTTCTCAATTGGAACACAAAGTAGAACAGCTTTCTCAACTGGAACACAAAGTAGAACAGCTTTCTCAACTGGAACACAAAGTAGAACAGCTTCCTCAACTGGAACAGAAAGTAGAACAGCTCTCTACTGAACTACAAGTTAATAATAGTGTAACTAGTAAATTTGCTTCTGCTGAGGAAGCAAAAATTAAGAGTGGGTTATGGTTTAATGATCCAATCTGGGTAGGTTATCGTGATAATGGCGAAGCCTACTGGGTTGAGACTACTGAAAGAATTTTAGAAAAGACTTTTGTGATGCATTGTCTGGCTTACTTGTATCAATCTAGACATATAGAAATTCTAGATGTAGGTGCTGCCGAAAGTCTCCTTTCGTATGAGTTAGCTAGTTTTAATTACTCAGTTACAGCAATAGATATTCGCCCCATAGCGTTATTTCATCCCAACTTGAAGTTTGTTAAAACTGATATCTGCAAACCTGTATTACCACCAGCTAGTTTTGATTGTGTTATTGCTTTATCTACTTTAGAACATATTGGCTTGGGATGGTATGGAGATGAAACAGGAGAGAGTTATGATATTAAAGCTGTACAACAGATTAGTTTACTTTTAAAGCCAGAAGGTAGTTTTATACTCACAGTTCCCTATGGGAAAAAAGCTTTAACGCCAGTACATAGAATATATAATCAAGAATCACTCCAAGAGCTGATTCAAGATTTCAAAGTAGTTCAAATATCTTATGGAGTACGTAAGGATGACTTTACTTGGACTATTACTGAAAACGAATTAGAAGCATCTGAAAAGGAACATAATCCCAATAATTACCTTCCTGGTGCAGTAGCTATGCTGGTATGTAAAAAAAATCTTGTATAAAAACTAAAATCAGAATAGACATAACATGAAAATAGCCATTGATATTCAAGCTCTGCAAACAAATAATTCTAGAAGTAGAGGTATTGGACGTTATACACAATCTGTAATAGAAGCTCTATTTAGACAGCAAAATAGGTTCAGCTACCAATTATATACTAATAATACTCTACCAGCTCCAGAACTGGATGAAAATTACTTTCAATATAATTCCCTAGATTACCCATACAGTGGGAGTTGTGACATAAATGATCTGCTATTAAAAAGTGTTTTCATGGTAGCAGATGCTGACATAATATTTGTACCCAGCCCAATGGAAGGTTTAGACTCCACAATACCTGACTATAGTGATTTTCCTAAAAAAGTTTTTGTTATTTGCTATGATTTAATCCCCCTTATATTTTCTAATAGATACTTAAATGATCCAAATATGCGCTCCTTGTACATGAAGCGATTAAAAAATATACAAAATGCTGATTTTATATTTGCCATTTCTGAATCTACTCGTCAAGATGTAATTAAATACCTGGACATATCCCCTGAAAGAGTTTTAAACGTTTCAGGTGGTGTCTCTCCTTTCTTTACTCCAATTCACGCTCATGAACAGCAAGCTTGGCTCGAAACTTTTGCAAGGAAATTTGGTATTGACAATAAATTTATACTTTATACGGGAGGTGAAGACTGGCGAAAGAATATTGAAGGGTTAGTTATCGCTTTTTCTAAGTTACCAAAGAGTTTACAGGAATGCTACCAGTTAGTGGTTGCTTGTAAAGTTTCTGAAAATTTTAGTAAAGAAATAAATAGTTTAGCATCAAAATTAGAAATTAAGAAATCCATAATATTAACAAATTATGTTACAGATGAAGAACTAAGAGCTTTATACTCAACCTGTTCTCTATTTGTTTTTCCTTCTTTTTATGAAGGCTTTGGTTTACCACTACTTGAGGCTATTTCATGTGGCGCACCAGCTATTGCAAGTAATAACTCATCTTTGCCAGAGATTTTAGGTTCTAATGAATTGTTGTTTGATCCCTACTCGCCTTATGATATGGCTAGGATCATGCAAAAAGTTTTATCTGATGAGAGCTTTAGAAAAAAGAATTCAGAAGATGCTCTTCAGCAATCAGCAAAATTTTCTTGGGAATCTGTTGCTAAAAATATATTAGACGTGTTCCAAGAGCATGAGCCACTAAATAAAGTATCTATATCATTTAATAGAGTTACGAGAGTTAATCAAAAGCCACAAATAGCTTTTTTTAGCCCATTTCCACCAGCGAAATCTGGTATAGCAGACTATACTCAGGATTTGTTGCCATCTTTGGGGCAACATATTAACCTTGATTTATACCATGATGATAGTTATTTGCCCGACATTAATATCAGTAACAACTTATTCTCTCATAGTGAATTTGAAGAAAGATTAAAATGTCAAGCATATGAAGGTATTATTTACCAGATAGGGAACAGTAGTTACCATTCTTATATGTACTCCCAGTTAATGAGATATTCTGGAATATCTGTGTTACATGACTATTACTTGGGAGGACTAATTAATTATATGGAAGCTCGTTGTCCAGAACTAGGTGTTAAATTCTCTAATGAACTAGAACACAGTTACGGAAAAGATAGAGCAATAAAAATTTTAAAACTTTTAAAAACAAAAGATTTGGATGTTAATGAAAAGTTATCTGAAATAGGTATTTATGTAAATAGAAGAATTTTTACACGTTCTTTAGGAGTTATATTACACAGTAAATGGGCTTATAACTCTGCTATTAAAGAATTTGCTAATGATAATAACTATATTGTTCATATACCTCAAATAGTGCCAAAATATGTTGTTAAGGAAAAATCACTAAGAGATCAACATAAAGAGTTGGGTCTTCCGAACGATAAACTTATAATATCAACTTTTGGTTTTATCAATAATACCAAACGTCCGCTACAACTTCTTTATGCATTTAAGAAGTATCTTGCAACTCAACCTAATGCTTTCTTAGTACTAGTGGGTGGTACTGATTACCTTGGTACAATTAATATAGAAGATGAAATTATAAAACTAAGTTTACAAGGTCAAGTAAAAGTTACTGGCTATATCAATATGCTGGACTTTTACCGATATATAGAAGTATCAGATATATGCCTCAATTTAAGATTTCCTTTTAACGGAGAAAGTTCTGCATCTCTTCTGCGTATCTTGTCTGTTGGTAAGCCTACTATTGTTACAGATATCGGTTCCTTCTCTGATTTTCCTAATGATGTAGTGTTAAAAATACCCCAGCCTGGGCAATGTGATGAAGTAGAAGAGATATTGAAAGCTCTGGTTTTGCTAACTCAAAACTCAGACCATAGGAATTCTCTGAGCCAAAATGCATACAAGTATATTGCCGAGGAACATTCACCAGAAAGATGTGCTAATCTATATTCTGAATTTATTCAGCAAGTACTTTGTTCACCACAAGCAAAAAGCAAAAATCTCGCTGACTATGTAGGGCGCGAATTAGCTAAACTTGCACCCAATATATCTGAAAAAGTGTTTACTAACTTTGCTAAAGCTATTGATAACTGCTATAAACAAGAAGAAAAAGTAGAAGTACAAAAAGTATTTGAAAATTCTAATCTCAATAATACTGTTATACCAGCACAACCTTATCTACAAAAAGAACTGAACTTTAATGATTTTTTACACGCGTGTCGTTCTATTTGCCTTGCAAAGATACCAAAAGCTAAAAAAATATTAAGTATTGGATGTGCTGGAAATTGGTACTTTGAATGGTTCGATAAATTGTATCCTTACTCTATTGACAATCACACTGGTATAGATTTGAATCCAAAACCGTTAGATTTACCAAAGAATGTAACTTGGATTCAACATGATGGACATGATCTAAGCTTAATAGAGTCGCAAAGTTTTGACTTAGTATTTGCTGGTCAATTTATTGAATATATATCTTGGGAATCACAGGTAAATTTTTTATTAGAAGTTAACAGAGTACTTAAATCCAATGGTATTTTTGTAGTTGATAGTCCTAATTATACCGTTACTAATAGATATGGATGGAAGCAACCAGAACATATACATGAACTAACTTTTGAACAAATATGTGAGCTTTTACCAATCTCAGGTTTTGAAATTCAAGATTCATATGGTTTGATTCCAAAAGATTTGTTAGGAATTCCACCTAGTTTATTTGGTAGATATATTGAGCCTTGTTTAGAAATAAATTTCAATGAAGAAGATACTCAAAAAGCAATTAACAAAAAACCGGACAATTGCTTTGTTTGGTGGTTAACAGCCCAAAAAACCAAAGAAATAAATAGTATAGATAGTAATCTACATAAGCGAATGCAAGAGTTATATGTAGAGAACCAAAGAATTAAAAATGAGGTGATTTTTCATGGGATCGGTTCAATTATTAAAAGAAAGCAAGACTATTATGTTATTGCGAATCCTGATGATGGGCAAGGATTTGCGATCTTTGGTCCTTATGATTCTTATGATCAAGGTAAATATTTAGTTGAATTTGAAATATTTCCCCCAGATAAGAAAATAGATAAAAGTAATTTAGATCTAGTTGTAGCGATTGCAGATATCTCTACTAATTCTGGCATAGAAGTATTAGCAAAAAAGGAAGTTCGACTACGAGATATTTTAAATAAAGAAAAAATAAAATTGGAATTCAGTATAGACAGATCATCTATACTTGAATTCCGTGTTTTATCCTTGGGAATATCTCCGGTTTTGATCGGTATTAAACCAAGGGTATTATGGCTCCCATAAGGTTAAAAGAAATAATGTAGTAGTCTTTACAGATATAGAAATAAAAAAAGGGAGTATGGCAAAAAAGAAAGCGTTGATCACAGGTTTAACTGGGCAAGATGGCTCTTACCTTGCTGAACTATTGCTAGATAAAGGTTATGAAGTCTTCGGTTTAGTCCGTCGCTCAAGTTCCAGCAATCTTGACCGCATCAATCATTTTTCTAATAACATTCAAATTCTATCTGGTGACCTTTTAGATCAATCTTCCTTAATGGATGTGATTGCTGAAGCTCAACCTGACGAAATTTATAATCTTGCCTCGCAAAGCTACGTCCCCATTTCTTGGACACAGCCAGCTCTCACTGCTGAATATACAGCACTTGGTGTCTCCCGCTTACTAGAATCTATCCGTCGCTGCAAACCAGATGCTAGGTTCTATCAAGCCTCCAGTAGTGAAGTTTTTGGTCAACCTGACGAATCACCCCAAACCGAACGTACTGCTTTCCGTCCCCGTAACCCTTATGGTGTTGCGAAAGCTTATGCTCACTGGATGACTATCAACTATCGGCAAAAATACAATCTTTATACTTGTTGCGGTATCACTTACACCCACGAATCACCTCGACGTGGCACAGAATTTGTATTTCGTAAAATTACTTATACTGTAGCTCAAATCAAACTTGGTTTAGTAAATGAACTAAAATTAGGCAACCTAGAAGCTCGCCGTGACTGGTGCTACGCCAAAGATGCTGTTTACGCCATGTGGCTAATGTTACAGCAAGAACAACCCAATGATTACATTATCGCTAGCGGTGAAACCTACTCTGTTAAAGAACTTGTTGAGTGTGCCTTTAGCTGTGTTGGGCTTAATTGGCAAGATTATGTTTCAGTAGACCCCGCTTTTTATCGCCCTGATGAACCAGTGCAGTTAGTTGGCTGCATTGATAAAATTAAAGCTGAAATAGGTTGGCAGCCTCAGTACTCTTTTAATCAATTAGTCGAGTTAATGGTTGATTATGACCTTAAGAAATTAAGTAGTTAACTGGTTTAGTTTCTTAATTATAAATAACTATTAACCTGAAACTAGAACAAAATTAAAATAGCTTACCTAAGAATTTAACTCCTGAGTGTTTTAGTGATGGATTGTCTTAGGTAAGTTTTTTAAGTAAAAATATTAAAAATTTACAATAAGAATAGTTTCAAGTAGGTTTTAAGATGAAGATATTTATAGATTGTACTCATACTGCAAAACATACATATAAAAATACTGGAATCCATAGAGTAGTTCGAGAACTAACTTCTGAATTATTGCAAATAAGCTCAAACCGCACAGATATAGAAATAGTAGCGGTTATGTTTGATGGTAGTTTTATGCGGAGAGTGACTAATCTTAATAAACAGCAAGACGACCATTTGATCGAGGTTAACAAATATTTCGCTCTAACTAAAATAAATATAAAATTTCAAGCTCTAGTTTTGAAACTGAGAAATAAATTTATCAATTTTTTTTATAGATTAAATTTAATTGATTGGTTTGATTCAAACTCAGTAAACAAAAAAGTTTTTATTGAATTTGAAGATTCTATAATCCAGTCAGGAGATATTTATGTGATAGCTGATGCTAATTGGGATTTACCTAAAACTTACTACCGATTTTTACAACTCTTAAAAAGACATAAAGTTACTATTGTAGTTATATGCTATGACCTCATTCCAATAAAATTTCCAGAGTTTTCTTCCAAAAGATTTACTAAAGCTTTTACAAAATTTTACAGTGATTATTCGACTTTATTCGATAAGGTATTATGTATTTCTAAGAAGAGTGCTGAAGATTATAGTAATGCGAAAATTCAAGGAATATTAGCTAATAATAATTCACAAATTATTCAAAGCTTTCGCTTGGGCAGTAACTATTATAAACAGGATTTATTACTAAGTGAAGGAAATAATAGTTTTGATGTAAAGTTGCAGGAATTCCTTAATAAAAAATATATTTTAGTAGTCGGAAGCTTAGTGCCTCATAAAAATATTAAAACTATCATTGCAGCCTTCGATTTATTAATAAATTCTAGTCATAATGTATTTTTAGTTTTTGCAGGTAATAAAGGTTGGGACTCAGAAACTGATAACTTGATAGAATCTAATAAAGTGTATGGCAAGCTCATACAAATATTAGGTTCAGTAACTGATGCTCAACTAGATTTTCTCTATCAAAACTGTTACTGTTTAGTTCAAGCCTCTTTTTATGAAGGATTTGGATTACCTGTTGTGGAAGCACTACAACACTGTAAACCAGTAATCGCTAGCAATGGTGGCTCTTTGCCTGAAGTCGGAGGCGATTTTTGTAGATATTTCTCTCCTACTCAACCAAGAGAACTGTATGAAGCTTTAAAAGAGCTACTTGATTCAGATATTTACTACAATAATTTGGTAGATCGCATAAGAAATGAGTATATCCCATTCTCATGGCAAGAATCTGCTGAAGAGTTTCTCTCTTGTTTGTATAACTAAATTCAATTTAAATAAAAGCTTAACAATTTGTTGATTAATCTATCTTTTTTGTCTAAGAAACCCACAGGTATAACAACCTACGCTTTAAATATTCTTGTAAATCTGCAATCTCTCAAACTAACATTATTAACTTCACAGTCAATTTCTGGCTATGAATGCTATGAAATTTCATCAAAACTAACACCAGATTACGGTACGAAAGGTCATTTTAATCGCCTACTTTGGACACAATTTCAACTACCACAAATATATAAAAAACTCAAATCGAGCCTCTTGTTCTCCCCGCTACCGGAAGCACCTCTTTATAACAACTGTCGTTTTGTTGTTACATCTTTTGACATGATACCGTTGCGTTTTGCTAAAAGCTCCTCACCACTCACAGCCTACCACCGCTACTATACGCCCCAAGTTTTTAATCAAGCACAACATATTATTTGCATATCTCAGACTACAGCTAAAGACATCACCGATTTTTACCAGATTCCCGCTAGTAAAATTACTCCGATTCCTTTAGCGCATGATCGCACTCACTTTTACCCTCTTAATCTAACTACCCGCAACTATTTTCTCTATATTGGTCGCCAAGATCCATACAAAAATATACAGCGCCTTATAAGTGCTTTTGCTGTGTTACCTAATTGCAAAGACTACGAACTATGGTTAGTAGGGCCAAGTGATTCGCGTTACACTCCAACTTTAACAGCGCAAGTTGCAGAACTAGGTATAACTAATCAGGTGAAGTTCCTTGACTATGTACCCTATGGCGAATTGCCAAAAATCATCAATGAAGCGATCGCTCTGGTTTTTCCCAGTCTCTGGGAAGGTTTTGGTTTACCTGTCTTGGAAGCAATGGCTTGTGGTACTCCCGTCATTACCTCGAATCTGTCCTCTTTACCGGAAGTAGCTGGCGATGCGGCGATTCTGATCAATCCCTACAACACCGGAGAAATTACAGAGGCGATGCAAGCTATTGCTACCGATTCGGTATTGCGATCACGTCTACGTACCCTTGGTCTCAACCGTGCTAGTCAGTTCAGCTGGACAAAAACAGGACTTGCCACCACCGAAGTTCTCAAGCAGTATTCGTAGTGACTGATTTTTAGAAAATAGAGCCACTGCGGAGTAAACTTAGTTCTTCACTGCAATGGCATTCCAGTTAGCGATCGCCTGCTCTTCGGTTAGAGTCGGGTCAGCATTACACACATACTCAAGTTTAGCCAACACGCTTTGATGGGCAAGAGCAATCTCTTGAGCAACGGGTGCTATCAGAAGCTTCCTCCAAAGAGCATACTTTCCCTGCCAGAAGTGATTGTTTGTACTCATGGTGCGGAGGCGATCAATGGAATGCAACGAAACCACATTTAATATAGGCTTGACTGGGGTCAGCCCCAGTTGTTCGTTAAACTGAGAAAGTTCCTTAACTGCATCATTCACCAGATTTTCGTAACGAACTTTCAATGTGTCTTCTTGCCTCCACCATTCCGAGCTAATCGAGAGAAGTGCTGCTGCTCTACCTCCAGTAGCATAGTTGATAAACTCTGGGCTAAGTGGCGTTTTCTTAAGGATGGATATCTCAGTTCCCCCCTCACCATTTAGCCACCTGCCAGTATCCGGTTCGTAGCTGGCAAAATGCAGAATAGAAATCAATACATCCAAGGGATGGCGGGCAATAACTACCACACGAAATCGTTGCTGGGCAAGCAATGAAACTAAATCATCACTTCTATGCCAATGAATCTGAAGCACTAATCTTGCTGGTAGCAAGTGCCAGGAAATGTCATCCGGATGATGCACCGCAAGTTCAGCCATTTCATAAATAGCTGCCAGCATTTTTCGTAACCAGGTGTTGCCTGAGCGGGGATTGCTAATTATTGCCAGACGCAAGGAGCCTAAACTGCTCAAATTATGTTAATCCTTTCAGCTAAATTAAGGCTATTCTATGGGGTTTTGGTTTCTTCACAACGTTTTTTTAAGAAATAGCTTTAGGCGATCGCTCTGGTTTTCCCCAGTCTCTGGGAAGGTTTTGGTTTACCTGTCCTGGAAGCAATGGCTTGTGGTACTCCCGTCATTACCTCCAATCTGTCCTCCTTACCAGAAGTAGCTGGTGATGCGGCAATTCTGATCAATCCTTACAACACGGGAGAAATTACAGAGGCAATGCAAGCTATTGCTACCGATTCGGCATTGCGATCGCGCCTTTCTAGTCAAGGTATTACTCACTCTCAACAATTTAGTTGGGAAAAAACAGGAAAAGCAACCAGCGAAGTTTTATCCCGCTACCTGTAAAAGATAACCTAACGCCAGAATTTAGATGTAAGGATTTTGGATTTTGTCAAGATTTCAGATTATCTTGACTAATGACTTACAACTAATCCTCAATCCTTATGAAAGCACTAATTCTCTCAGGTGGGAAAGGTACACGTTTACGTCCTCTCACCTATAGCGGAGCAAAACAACTCGTACCAGTTGCGAATAAGCCTGTTTTATGGTATGGCATTGAAGAAATGGTCGCTGCTGGTATTACTGATATTGGCATTATCATCAGCCCAGAAACTGGGGCAGAAGTCCAAGGAAAAACCGGAAATGGAGAATACTTTGGAGCGAACATCACCTACATTATACAAGACCAGCCACTTGGACTTGCTCACGCAGTCCAAACCGCCCGTCCCTTTTTAGGTGATTCTCCCTTTGTCATGTACTTGGGCGATAACCTCATCCAACTAGGTGAGTTACATTACTTTTTGCAACAATTTAGTCAGCAACAGCCAGATGCTCTGATTCTGTTGCGTTCGGTTGCCAACCCTAGCGCCTTTGGTGTAGCTCAGGTAGATGAGACAGGACGAGTATTACAGCTAATTGAAAAACCCAAAGTTCCTCCTTCGAATCTGGCATTGGTAGGAGTTTATTTCTTTTCTCACCTCATCTTTGATGCGATCGCAAATATCCAACCTTCAGCCAGAGGTGAACTGGAAATTACTGATGCTATTCAATACCTAATTAATCAGGAAAAACAAGTTTTATCTTACAATCTACAAGGTTGGTGGTTAGATACTGGTAAAAAAGATGACTTATTAGAAGCTAATCGATTGATTCTGGATACCTATCTGACAGCATCAGTTGTTGGCGAAGTCGATGCCCAAAGTCAAATTATTGGCCGAGTTCAAATCGGTGCAAAATCTAAAGTAATTAACTGCACAATTCGAGGCCCAGTAGTCATTGGTAGCAACTGTCATCTAGAAAACTGCTTTATTGGCCCTTATAGTAGTATTGCCAACAATGCCACACTCATTGATACTGATTTAGAACACAGTGTCATTTTAGAAGGTGCTAGAATTGCCGGAATCCATCAGCGCATTATTGATAGTGTGATTGGACAACGAGCACAATTAACTCTTGCACCCCGTCGCCCCAAAGCTTTGCGATTTCTAATTGGCGATGACTGTCAAATTGAACTAACGTGATTTACTTATTAAAAACAAGAAAAACCACAGTCAAAATATTATTCTAATACCTGTAAAATACAAGTATTAAATTATTCTCACAATTAGCATTTTGGCACATTACTTATAATATTAATGAGCATTGTACCTAGCAAAATTCCCGAAGTTCTACAATTTGAACCTCAAGTATTTGTAGACGATCGCGGGTTCTTCTTTGAAGCCTACAACCATCAAAAATTTGCTCAAGAGACTGATATTGTTGCCAACTTTGTCCAAGATAACCACTCTTGCTCTAAACAAAACGTTTTGCGTGGATTGCACTACCAAATCCAACAACCTCAAGGTAAGCTCATCCGTGCTGTTGTCGGTACTATTTTTGATGTAGCCGTAGATATTAGAAAAAGCTCTTCTACATTTGGTAAATGGGTGGGTTCTGAACTCAGTGCTGAGAACAAACGCCTACTGTGGATACCACCAGGCTTTGCTCATGGCTTTCTTGTGCTTTCAGAAATAGCCGAAGTTCTCTACAAAACTACAGATTACTACGCACCGCAAGGCGATCGCACCATCCTATGGAACGATCCAGATTTAGCTATAGATTGGCCTTTGAGTACGCCACCGATTTTATCAGCTAAAGACAAAGCCGGGAAGTCTTTGAGAACTGCTGAAGTATTTGATTAAGCTTGATGATTGCGTTAGGCTCAAAAACTAATTAGGATGAGTAAATCAATTTTGCTGATTGGTAGCAACGGTCAGGTGGGTAAGGAACTGCAACAAATCCTTCTACCCTATGGCAATATTATCTCAGTAGCACGCCCAACAGTAGACCTTGCCCTACCCGATACCCTCCGCAACGTTATCAGATCAAAACAGCCGCAAATCATCATTAACGCTGCTGCTTATACTGCTGTAGATAAAGCAGAGAGTGAATCCGAACTTGCTACCGCTATTAATGCGATCGCACCCCTAATTATTGCCCAAGAAAGCCAAAACTTAGGAGCTTTCTTAATTCATATTTCGACCGATTATGTTTTTGATGGTAATGGGTATCGCCCTTACCAAGAAACCGATGCGACTAATCCCTTGAGTATTTATGGTAAAACCAAACTCGCTGGAGAAGAAGCAATTCGAGAAACTTGCGCCCATCATCTGATCCTCCGTACCGCTTGGGTTTATGGAACCTTTGGCAAAAGTAACTTTGTCAAAACTATGCTGCGACTAGGTTCAGAACGCCAAGAACTCCGTGTCGTTGCCGATCAAATAGGTAGCCCGACTTGGGCGCAAGATATAGCCGCAGTAATAGGCCAGGTGATTCCCCAGTTAACCCCAGAAACTAGCGGCACTTATCACTATACTAATAGCGGCGTTGCTAGCTGGTATGACTTTGCCGTAGCCATTTTTGAAGAAGCCCAACAGCTAGGCTTCCCTTTAAAAGTTGAACATATTGTCCCCATTACAACTGCCGAATATTTAACACCAGCCCGTCGCCCTGCTTATTCCGTCCTTGCTTGCGGAAAAATTTCAGCAATTTTAGAAACACATCCGCCCCATTGGCGACAAAGACTCTGGCAAATGCTTAGAGATTTAAAAATTGAGAATGGGGCATAGGGCATTGTTGATTAACTTTCTTCCCTATCCCCTATTCCTTATTTCTTTTGACTTTTTAAAACTCCTGTCTCTTGTTGTATTGGCAAGACATCTAAAATATCAGTTTGGGAACAATACTTTAAATCTTCATGACAGTCAAGACGCAACAATCGTTGGCCGTGACTAGCTTGGTGAAGTAATCCTAATAAGTTATCTTGCCACTGAGAGTAAAGAGCGATCGCACTAATTACTTCATCGTTACCAGCTAGTTCTTCTGATGACAACTGTGTTTGCTGCAAAATACTATGAGCGATCGCACCTGCACAAACTGTATCCTCTAAAGAGAAACTGCCTTCCCAGCCAGAACCGACAATCCACACTGTCTCTGGTTGCTTCTCTAAAAGAAATTGCACTACCGTCGCTCGGTTAATCAAAGCTGCGGCTAATAAATTTGGAGAGTCTTGTACCCTTTGTAAGGCACGAGTGCCATTTGTAGTACTGATAAACAAACGCCTTCCCTCCACTAATTCTGGTGTGCAGTCGAGGGGAGAGTTACCCAACTCAAAGCCAGGTACTTTCGCGCCACCGCGTTCTCCAGCCCGCAGACGTTTTTCAGAAGGCCATTTTTCGCTAACTTCAATTAACTGATCTAAATCGCTGAATACTTGTACAGCTTCGCCTCCAGCTGCCAAAACTGTCGCAATTGTGCTAGTGGCTCGCAAGACATCGACTGCGATCGCACATTCTGGCGCTTTACCCGTTGGAGTCAATTCAGGGGTGTGGTATACGAATAGCTTCACGCGCTGGATACACCTGCTTTAATACTACTGCCGCAAATAACATTCTACCTAGTTGGTGTCACTAACTATAGTTACAATTACTCCCAGAACTTTTTTTATCATCAGAATGCATTATGTAACCCATTCAATAGATAAATACTCAAAAAGTGCATTTTTATGCTTCTATACTTTCAGACTTGCTGCACTATCCTGTAATCTAAAACAAGAACAGGCTTTTCAAAGCTTTAGCAAGCTTAGTTAGCACCACTACGCATACTGACTAAGTTTGCTAAACAAAACCGAAATTTTCACCTCCACTCCGCTTATCCAAAATCTCAAATCGAAATCGCTATGGCACCTTTACCCGACTATCGCCCTAAACAACTATCAGTAGGCCCGTTGGAAGCGGAAATTTTAAATATCATCTGGGAACTTGGTTCAGCCACAGTCAAGGATGTACACGATCGCATTCTGGCTGATCCCAACCGCGAATTAGCGTATACTTCTGTCACCACCGTCTTACGTCGACTCACTGATAAAGGTTGGCTAGCTTGCGACAAAAAAGAGCGGGCATTCTATTGGCGGCCAATGCTGAGTAAGCAACAATCAGAAGTTATCAAAGCTCACGAACAGTTACAGCGATTTCTAGCGGTGGGTAACCCCGATGTTGTTGCAGCCTTTGCTGATAGCCTAGATGAAGCAGCTAGTGAGCAAATAGCAGCGATCGCCAAACGTATTCAATCTGCACGCCAAGCCAGGGAGGAAAAATGATGCATCTAATAATGATTTTGAATGCTTTGGCTGTTGCTTGGTGGTTAAGATCCACTTGGAATCAACGCCAAGGTAATTGGAATGTGCGGTGGCAGCGATCGCTATTTTTGTTTCTCTTCCCGCCCTTGCTAATTTTCATGACTGCGATCGCTGTGCTGTTCATGGGGCCTCAAGGACAAATGGGCGGAATGTATACAGGCTCAATTAGCTATTTACTAGCATTAATTTATTTGGCATTTTTTGCCATTTCATGCATTAAACTTGCCTTTCAGGGTTGGCAGTCTGTAGAATCTGCCCGTAACTGTCCTTTAGTGAATGTTGGCAATAGACGAGCCAGACTACTGCAAACGGGCGCGTTGTTCGCTGGTCAAATCGGTTTTTGGCAACCAGAACTAGTGGTTAGCCAAGGATTAGTGCAAACTCTCTCACCGATTCATCTAGAAAGCGTCTTAGCCCATGAACAAGGGCATCACTATTACAGGGATACATTCTGGTTTTTCTGGCTGGGTTGGGTGCGTTCTTGCACCGCATGGTTGCCGAATACAGAGCCTTTGTGGGAAGAACTGTTAGCTTTGCGCGAACTCCGTGCTGACGGTTATGCAGCATTGCAGGTAGATCCTCTGGTGTTAGCAGAATCACTTTTATTAGTAGTTAGTAGCGGCCCCGTTTTATCGGAAATTTGCTGTGCAGCATTAGGTTCCTCTGGTGCAGATCGCTTAGAACAAAGAGTAGAAGCTTTATTAGCACCACCAGAACCAACCCCGGAAGCTCAATTGCAATCGTGGCATGGCTTTCTGTTGGCGTTCCTGCCTTTAGTAACTGTGATGTTTCATAGTTAAATTGAATTTATAGCAGGGAACAGGCTTGCAAGTGTCTTGAGGTCGGCGTTTTACGATCAGTTTATGTTCTACACGTAATGTCTTTGCAATCTGCAAAGACGCGATAAATCGCCGTCTCTTGCCTTAAATGTGGTATCTGAGAAAAATATTTATTTGACAAATGGGCCAATGTTTACTGCTACAAGTGCAAAACATACCCTTGATGCGATCGCTAATTTCCTAAACTAGATTAACAGCACAACCCCTTTAGCACCCTTGCCAAATACTCATACTGCTCTAAAGTATTGTAAATCTGTGCCGAAATCCTTACCAACAGCCGAGGTTGTTCTTGCCACGGTATCACCTGCACTTGAATACCAAACTTATCAAACAACTCATCATGTATAGACATGAAATCGCGGTTTTCCAAAGTCGTAGGCATTGGCACAACCGCCATTGAACCAATCATCTCCTCTGGGCAAGGCTGCTGCACTTCTAGCGCTTCACAAAGTAGCTGTCTTCCCTGCAACACTAGCTGATGATTTTGCTGTCTCAATTCTGTCCACCCACCAGGTAGCAACGAACCCATAAAAGCGATCGCTTCTGGTACACACATATAAGCTGTAGGATCGTCTGTACCTGTCCAATCGAATTCCAACTGAAAGCGGGTTTTATCAGTGCGTGGCGAATTTGTCCCGTGGCTAATTGTCAGGGGACGAATTTCTGACTGTTTATCTCGTCGCACATACAAAAATGCTGCCCCTTTGGGCGCACACAGCCATTTATGACAATTCCCGGTGTAATAAGTTGCGCCAATTTCTCGTAAATCGAGGGGAATCATTCCAGGCGCATGGGCACCATCTATTAATGTATCTACACCCCGTTGTTGCAACTCTTTCACCAACTCTTGAATCGGGAAGATTAACCCTGTCTGGCTGGTAACATGATCCAAAAGTGCTAATCGTGTTTTTGGTGAAACTCGCTCAATTACTGCTGCAACTACTTGCTTTGGCGAATCAATGGGGAAAGGAATTTTTGCCACCACCACCCGCGCCCCAGTGCGACTAGCAACAAAATCAAGTGCGTTGCGGCAAGCATTATATTCGTGGTTGGTTGTAAGTATTTCATCTTCTGGTGAAAACGTCAGCGACCTTAACACCGAGTTAACGCCAGTCGTCGCATTGGGGACAAATACTAAATCTTGGACATCAACACCCACAAATGCCGCTAGCTTACTTTTCGCATCGTCTAATAATGGTTCCCAATCTCTACCAAAAAAGCGTAGGGGTTCTTGTTCTAGTTGCAACCTCAAACTTTGTTGGAATTCCAACACTTGTTTAGGACAAGCACCAAAAGACCCATGATTCAAAAACGTTACAGCCGAGTCAAGCGACCATAAGTCTCTAATGGATAATCTAGAATCCAAAATTTAAAATCCAAAACTGATAAACTCCCCAGGCTGGATTCGAACCAGCGACCAATCGATTAACAGTCGATCGCTCTACCACTGAGCTACTGAGGACCACTCACGATTTATAATCTTAGGGCTAAAAATAGGATTTGGCAAGTACTTTCGCCAATATTTTTTTAAATACTTAATTAATAGAATTTTTACAGCCAAAATCAATTCAAAAACTTAGGCAGAGACTCTTAAACACTAACTATTTACTGTAATCCCATTCGTAATTCAGCCAGACGCTGCCGCGCTTTAGCATCAATGGCATTAGCTAAAAACCTACTCTTAGATTGTTTGCGCGTATGGTACTTTTGCCGCATTCGACAGACAGTAGCTTCCACTTCTCCACAAAGTTGTTGTGCCGACAGCCATTCAGCCCCATAACCCTGTATCATCAACTGCTGTGCCCGATCTGATGTAGCAACAATCACACGCGAAATCAATGATTGGGCTATTTGCTGGCGCATAGACGCACAGGATTTTTCAATATAAGTATCTGCTGTCTGCCCAAAATCAGTGTAATAAACTGATAAAAGCTCAGTAATTATTTCTTTATTGCTAGAGGAGTTCTGATATTGAGCATCAAAAACTATTTGAGTTGCATAACCTTGAAACGCACTATAACCAGTCATCGCTTCCACAAGTTCACCCCGTGCTGCCTCTAGTCCAACACTATCACGCGTTTTTTTAAGGCAAGGCCAAGCGCCTATTATATTGTAGCCGTCTACTAACAAAACGGCTTGGAGTAAGGAACGGGGCATGGTTTTTGATCACAATTTTCTAGAGTTAACAAAATTCATTCATAAGTTTTATAATAATTGATGCATTGTATGTAACACTATGCTACATAGAATAAAAAATATGGCAGCCTCACAAAATTAAAACCTCATACAGACGCACCAACTGAAAACGCGCCTTTGTTTAAAAGGCGCGTTATAGTTCTTTTTCAGTAGTGCTGAGTTAAAAGCTCAACTATGAAAGGGCGGAATATGTACGACTATTAAAGCCTGAGTACTTTTTACTTTACTCAGCACTCAATTAAGGAGCTTCGCTGTGTACCTCCATTAGACGTTCTTTGAGGCGTTGAGCTTCACCCCTATCTACCAGAGAGCCTTTTTCTAGCAAGAAAGCGCCGTCACAGTAATTTAACTCGTCTAATCGATGTGTCACCCACAGAGCTGTTATACCTCGACTTTTGACAAGGCGGCGCACACCAGCAACTAAATCCAACTGGCTATCTGGATCTAGCAAAGCAGTTGGTTCATCTAATAATAAGACTTCGCAGCGACGCGCGATCGCACCTGCGATCGCGACTCGCTGTTTCTGTCCCCCAGAGAGCGCATAAATGGGACGTCGTAGAAAGGTAAGCAAATTTACAGCTCCTAGCGCCTCCTCAACCCTTGCTCTAGTGGCAGCAGGTGGCAACTTTTCTTCCACTAATCCAAAAGCCACATCAGCACCAACCGTTGGCATGACCAATTGATGATCCGGATTTTGGAAGACAAAGCCAACGGGGTGCAAAACTTTAATTTCGCCTGATTCAGGAACTAATAGCCCTGCCAGCAGTCTAAGTAAGGTTGATTTACCACTGCCATTTGTACCCAAGAGCATCCAAAACTCGCCCTTGGGTACTTCTAAAGAGCAAGATTCGATAACCTTTTCTCCATTAGGCCAACTGAAATTTAAATCCTTGACCTCAATGCCCACTTGAGCCATTTGTCAACCTTGGTTACTCAGCAGCTACAGCAAAAAAGCCAGGTGGTCTGCCACCACCTGGGGTTGTACCATCTTTCTGAACAATCTGCACCCCAGAAATTTCACTAGCGCGAACAGCAATTTTTTTCTCTGTCTTGCCCTCACACTTGAGTTCTACAATGTCAGGGTTACCAGAGCGTATTGCTGCCAAAATTAGCTGATAGATAGCCTCAGCATCCTCTGCTGACTTACGTTGTACTGAGATCGGGAAAGCAGTGTTTCTGATGCTTAAATCGATGGTAAACATTTAGCAATAATCAAATTTAACTGTGGACTTATTTTAGCGTCAGCTGACTGATTCTAGGGAAATGGGTATTGGGCATAGGGACAAGGGGAAAGACTTGTTGCAAGTTATCACCTCATCTCCCTCATTTGAATCAAAAATTAATTTTTATTACAAAACCGCTGGAAAAATTAGCGATTTACACCTAATATGATTAAAGGTGTGTAAAAATTTGTAAACTAGGTTAACAACCCGGTTAACTTTCTGGTTATGGAAGGCTTTTATTTAGCCATCTATAATACAGATACAACCTGTACTTATAAACATTTGGAGATTTGCTCTAATGACCATCGCAGTTGGACGCGCCCCTAGTAGAGGGTGGTTTGACGTTCTAGACGACTGGCTCAAGCGCGATCGCTTCGTATTCGTAGGTTGGTCAGGGATACTATTGTTCCCCTGCGCCTTCCTAGCACTAGGCGGTTGGCTGACCGGTACCACCTTCGTGACTTCTTGGTACACCCACGGGTTAGCCTCCTCCTACCTAGAAGGCTGTAACTTCCTAACAGTGGCAGTATCTACCCCCGCCGACAGCATGGGACACTCCCTATTGCTATTGTGGGGACCAGAAGCTCAAGGTAACCTCACCCGTTGGTTCCAATTGGGTGGGTTGTGGCCATTCGTTGCCCTACACGGAGCCTTTGGTTTGATTGGCTTCATGTTGCGCCAATTTGAAATTGCGCGTCTAGTAGGTATCCGTCCTTACAACGCCCTCGCCTTCTCCGCTCCCATTGCAGTATTCGTCAGCGTATTCCTGATGTACCCCTTGGGACAATCAAGCTGGTTCTTTGCACCCAGCTTTGGCGTAGCTGCAATTTTCCGGTTCCTGCTATTCCTGCAAGGTTTCCACAACTGGACACTCAACCCCTTCCATATGATGGGTGTTGCTGGTGTATTGGGTGGGGCTCTATTGTGTGCCATTCACGGAGCCACAGTCGAAAATACCTTGTTTGAAGACGGTGAAGCATCTAATACCTTCCGCGCCTTCAATCCAACTCAGTCTGAAGAAACCTATTCAATGGTGACGGCAAACCGTTTCTGGTCACAGATTTTCGGTATTGCCTTCTCAAACAAACGCTGGTTGCACTTCTTCATGTTGTTCGTGCCAGTCACAGGCTTGTGGATGAGCGCCGTCGGCATCGTCGGTTTGGCACTCAACCTGCGGGCTTATGATTTCGTTTCCCAAGAATTACGGGCGGCGGAAGACCCTGAGTTTGAAACCTTCTATACCAAAAACATTTTGCTGAACGAGGGTATCCGCGCTTGGATGGCTCCTCAAGATCAACCCCACGAACAATTTGTATTCCCTGAGGAAGTTCTACCTCGTGGTAACGCTCTCTAATATAAGAGCCAACCATGACTTGAATCAGGTTCTGGTTGTCAAAAATTGACACCAACCAAATTAAATAATCACCTTGGCATAAGCCTATAAAGTGTCAATATTTCCCATTCTCCAGTGATCTCCCGCCTTTTGGTGGGGGATTTTTTTATATAGGTTAATATCTCTAAATTTATGTGTTATCTTAAATGAAGGTTATAAACCCAGAGCAAATGCTCTGCCCTTTTGAGACTAAGACCGCTTAGGCAACAAGGAGGTGATGCCCATGATAGAAAGTAGTAAATGCATGGGTCATCAGGTTGCAGTTAGCCGGCTGTGCGCCGGGGCTGTTCTCTAAAAGTTAGCCTTAGTTATCTTTGAGATACTAAGTTAGCTCAACTAGCTAGGCAAGCTCGGAGTTCCTTCCGGCAGTCTGGTTGCAACCTGAAGACCCGCTACACCGCTCTGATTTAGATCGCCTGATCTAAATCAGAGCGGATAGTTTTTTGTAGGTAAATTTTGTTTTATCAATAGTTGCTTTTGACAACTGAGATGGCGATGCCTTGCAGTAGACAAAACTAACACATTTAATTTTTTTAAAAAAATAATATCTTAACATCCAACTTTGGGGTTTGACTAGGTGTGAGCAATAGCGTCTAAGCTAATCGTCATTCAAGGCTAAGATTATGCAACTTAAAATCACATCAGCCTATCTACACAAGCCCAATTTAAATATGCATACACAGATTATTCCCTAGTTTATCCTTCCATCTTTGTCTGTGGAGAAAAAAGGGGTTTGATTTTATGAAATATTTAAGCTCATAGCATCCCCTTTAAGGGGCTACCGTGTATACACAAGTCGAGTCGAGAATCAAATGGACAGAAAAGAACGGAAAATTATTTTTAAGATCCTTGATTTTCCGTTATACCTCTATCAATAATCTGACACTATTGATAATTAGTAAGATTTAACTCAAAACCTTTCCCAATAAAGCTTGTATCTCACCAAGCAAGGATTTTAGGACTTGTGTATACACCGTAGCTTTAAGGGGAGAGGAAACCCTTAAAAAGAGTGGGCTTTTCCAAAGCCTTTTTATAATGTAATTAGGATAATACAAACAGGAATTTTGTGATATGGCACAACTACTCACTGAGACAGAAATTCAAGAAAGTGCAAAGGTTCTGTCAGGTTGGAGTGTTGAAGGCTCCAAGTTGCAAATTACCCGCACATTCAAGAATTTTATTCAAGCAATTGAGTTTGTCAATAAGCTGGTGGAGCCTGCTGAATCAGCAGGACATCATCCTGATATAGAAATTTCTTACAACAAAGTAAAGATAACACTTACAACACATGATGCAGGAGGGCTGACGCAGGCTGACTTTAATGTAGCGCAGACGATTTCCCAAATAAACTAAGTGATTTATTCTGATATCTTAACGCTAGCAGATGGAAATCATGCAGACCATGCAAGACATAGTGCATAGCAAGCCTTAAGAGTAAAACTACGGTTTTTCTTTGGAGTGACGGGTTTCAAAATCCTTGATCCCTAAGCTTCTATTTGTGACCACAATAGTAGACAAACTACCCTGCTAAAAGGCTTTGCCTACGTTTGTATAGCCGAGCTAGTGTGTTTTAACTAAATATAGTGTGCAATTTCTACTAGGGCTAAGTGCAAGATTTGATTTTTACTTACAATTTGCTAAGTATATCAAGTTTTGAGCAATTTAGCCAACTAGAGAGCAAATGCCCTAAACCCTACTCCCTGCTGAGATATTTAGATAATTATGTGTGACAGTTTTTAAGCCGATCGCTGTGAGCTTGTCATCTAGATCAGATGTTTTATAATGTTATGATATAAAGATATGTTTTTGCATAAGTTAATCACATAAGTTTTTAACCCTAAGTTAATCGTTTATTAGCTTTGCAAAAACTAAAATTGTAGTAGTGGCAACTATGCCTCATCCACAGGTTTCTATGAGATGTCGCTTTTTTGAGATTTTAGGTGCAACGAATACAATTATCTAAACAAGGTGTGAGGAGTAAAGAGAAGATGTCTAGTATATTGTGGAAATCCTTAGTGGTTAGCCCAGCAGTTTTGGGAGCTACATTGTTAGTTTCAGCAACAGCAATTGCGGCTCCAAACAAAACCACTGAAGCATCATTGGTTGCACAACCAAGTGTGACTGAAGTCGCCCAACAGCCAGAAATATTGGCTCAAACAACCATAGATCAAGTTAATCGCTACAGTAATGAAGGTAGCCAAAATAACTCTCAGTCTCAAGTAACATCAGTTTCTCAATTTTCCGATGTACAACCCACTGACTGGGCATTCCAAGCGTTGCAGTCCTTGGTTGAGCGCTATGGCTGTATTGCAGGTTACCCAAATGCTACTTATCGCGGTAACCGTGCTTTAACCCGTTATGAATTTGCCGCTGGTTTAAATGCCTGTTTGGATCGGGTTAACGAATTGATTGCTACAGCAACAGCTGACTTGGTGACCAAACAAGATTTAGCTACTTTACAACGGTTACAAGAAGAATTTTCCGCAGAATTGGCTACCCTACGCGGTCGTGTAGATTCCCTAGAAGCGCGGGCTGCTGAATTGGAAGCTAATCAGTTCTCCACTACCACCAAACTAGTCGGTGAAGCTATTTTTGCTGTTAGTGATGTCTTTGGCGAGAACACTGGTGATGCTAATAATACTGTCTTCCAAAATAGAGTCCGTTTAAACTTACAAACCAGCTTCACTGGTAGAGACGTTTTGAACACCCGCCTTGCAGCCGGTAATGCACAAGCCTTTTCACTAGTAGATAACGGTGGTGTTGGTATCAACAGTGCTGAAGGCACACAAACATTTCAAGTTGGTGGCGGTACTGGTAACAATAGTGTCAGCATAGATCGTCTGACCTATGAAGCTCCCATAGGCCCAGCTCAAGTTTACCTTGCGGCAACTGGGGGACGACACAGCCATTACGCTGCTGTTAACAACCCTTACTTTTTTGACAACACTGACGGCGGCAATGGTGCTTTGTCTACCTTTGCTTCTGAAAGCCCCATCTATCGGATTGGTGGCGGTGCAGGTATAGCGCTGAATCTACCTCTTGGTCAAGGTGGCGGCATCCTAGGAAATAGCTCAATCACCGCAGGTTATTTGGCATCGGATGCTAATAATCCTGGTGTTGGTCAAGGTTTGACCAATGGCGACTATGCAGCGTTAGGACAGTTGAACTTTAGTGTTGGCGATCGCTTGGCTTTAGCTGCTACCTACGTCCACGCGTATAATGGCACAGGTGGTAATTTATTCGACTCCGGTACTGGATCAAACGTAAACAACACTTTTGCGGGAAATGTTGCAGTAGGTACCGGACAAGCTAACGCTTTAATAAACTCAGGTTCTAGCAACTCTTACGGTGTGTCGGCTGCCTTTAGACCCAGCGAAAAGCTGTCAGTTAGTGGCTTCGTCTCTTATCATGATGTCACAGGCTCTGGTATTGCTGATGATTATGAAGCTTGGTCATACGGCGCCGGCGTTGCTTTAGCTGACTTTGGTAAACAAGGTAATGTTTTAGGTATTTTTGCTGGTGCACAGCCCTATTCCTTTAACCGGCCAGGTTTTACTGGTAATGATACACCTTATCACTTTGAAGGCTTCTACAAATATCGTGTATCAGATAATATCTCTGTTACCCCTGGCGTAATTTGGTTGACTTCTCCTGGTCAAAGCAGCGAGAACGATGATGCGATTATCGGTACGCTTAGAACAACTTTTACCTTCTAGAGTGTTGACTATCCATTGACAAATTTGAACTCTATTTTCCCCGCCATCAGGCGGGGCTTTTTGTTGTCTGTGGCGACAACAAATAAACTCCAAAAGTTAGATGCTGTGAGTTAAGAATTAAAAATTTTTAACTTACTTAAAGGTGGTTATCTATATAATGCGAGATCCCCGAAATATCATCCTTTTTGAAATTTTGGAATGTTTAAAAGGATTATAGATTCAGACTGGTAAAGAAAACATTATAGCGATATTCGGTTGAAGCAAGTCGCTCGGCAAATTTAGTGTTGCAAAAATATATCCTTCAGGATCTTTGTGAAAAAAAAGATTCTCGGCGGCAATTAGATATGATGTACTACATTTAATCAAGAGTCATTTGTCTTTTGTTGCTTGTAATTAATGACCAATGACTAATAACTAATAACTAAGGACTAAATTATGCAAATTGCTCGTAACATTACAGAACTAGTTGGCCGTACACCCCTAGTGCAGTTGAACCATATTCCTCAAACAGAAGGATGTGTTGCTGAAATTGTGGTGAAACTGGAAAGTATGAACCCGTCGTCATCAGTTAAGGACAGGATTGGGGTGAGTATGATTAACGCTGCCGAAGAGGAGGGGCTGATTACTCCTGGGAAGACAATATTGGTAGAACCCACCTCTGGAAACACAGGAATTGCCTTAGCAATGGCAGCAGCAGCTAAGGGATATCGGTTAATTTTGACAATGCCAGAGACAATGAGTGGGGAGCGTCGGGCAATGTTGCGGGCCTATGGAGCAGAACTGGAACTAACGCCAGGAATGGAGGGTATGAGTGGGGCAATTGAGCGGGCGCAGCAAATAGTTAATAGTACGCCAAATACCTATATGTTGCAGCAGTTCCGCAATCCAGCCAATGCAAAAGTGCATCGGGAAACTACAGCTCTTGAAATCTGGGAAGATACTGATGGACAAGTAGATATGATCGTGGCAGGGGTAGGCACAGGTGGTACGATCACTGGTGTAGCGGAAGTGATTAAAGCACGCAAGCCTAGTGCTAAAGCGATCGCTGTTGAACCAGCCAATAGCCCAGTTTTATCTGGGGGACGGCCAGGGCCACATAAAATCCAAGGAATTGGGGCTGGGTTTATTCCCCAAGTTCTCAAGATAAAATTGATAGATGAAGTGATTACCGTCACCGATGAAGAAGCGATCGCCTACAGTCGGCGTTTAGCAAAAGAAGAAGGGCTATTATCTGGTATTTCCAGTGGAGCAGCTTTATGTGCAGCAATTCGCGTTGCTCAACGTCCAGAAAATAAAGGACGTTTAATTGTGATGATTCAGCCCAGTTTTGGTGAGAGGTATTTAAGTACACCGTTGTTCCAAGACCTGGAAACAAGGTTAGCCGCTAGCATCAGCTAACGATAAATTGAATTAATGGTCAATTCTAAGCACGTTTCTAACCATTACGAAACTCTCAAAATTAGTTCCAGTGCAAGCCAAGCGGAGATTAAGCAAGCTTATCGCCGCTTGGTTAAGTTATTTCATCCTGACAGTAATCAAGAAACAGCCGATCACGAACAGATAATCCGCATCAATGCAGCTTATGAAGTCTTAGGCGACAACCAAAGTCGCCACAATTATGATCAACAACTGCAAGATGACTCTCAAAAATTAAATAGCGATCGCCAACAGCGTACAGCATCAGCGCAAAATCATTACCAGACAAGACGAAAAACTGGGCGGGACGTTGATGAGCAAGTTGAAGAATGGCTGCGCCAAGTTTACCAACCTGTAAATCGCTTACTTTGTAACATTCTCTATTCGTTAGAAGAACAAATGGATCAGTTAGCTGCTGATCCCTTTGATGATGAGTTATTAGATGAATTTCAGGAATACTTAAAAACCTGTCGAGATGACCTCAAGCAGGCACAAATTACTTTTCGCTCTCTGCCAAATCCGCCTAGTTTAGCAAGAACGGCGGCTCATCTCTACTACAGCCTTGATCAAGTAGCAGATGGACTTGATGAATTGGGTTATTTTCCTTTGAACTACGATGAGCGTTATTTACACACAGGTCAAGAGCTATTCCGCATAGCTACGGGATTGCACTGTGAGGCACAAGCATCTGTCATATAGTCATTGGGCATTGGGCATAGCGCATGGGTCAATTTCGTTGAATTACACATGACACACAACTTCAGAATTAGTTTATGCTGGAAGCAGAGAAAGATTAAGAAATTTTAAATTCTGCTCATAGTGTACTCATGCAATGTACTGTTAATCGCCGCGCCCAGTTTTCGGCAAGTCATCGCTATTGGTTGCCAGAACTGAGTGAAGCTGAGAATATTGAGAAATTTGGTGCTTGCTCTAGATTTCCGGGACACGGACATAATTATGTCTTATTTATCTCCCTTGCCGGAGAATTGGATGAATATGGCATGGTATTGAACTTGTCTGATGTGAAACACGTAATTAAACGGGAAGTTACCAGTCAATTGGACTTCTCTTATCTCAACGATGCGTGGGCAGAATTTCAACAAACTCTGCCCACCACAGAGAATATTGCACGGATTATTTGGCAGCGACTAGCACCACACTTACCTTTAGTCCGTGTACAGTTATTTGAACATCCTGAACTTTGGGCAGATTATACGGGAAACGCAATGGAAGCCTACCTCACCATCAGTACTCACTTTAGTGCCGCCCATCGGCTAGCTCATCCCAACCTCAGTAACGAAGAAAACAATGAGATTTATGGTAAGTGTGCCCGTCCTCACGGTCACGGACACAACTATCATCTAGAAGTTACCGTGAAAGGGGAAATTGATCCACGCACTGGCATGATTGCCGATTTAGGGGCATTGAACCAAGTAATAGAAGATTATGTAGTAGAGCCATTTGATCACACCTTCTTAAACAAAGACATTTCTTACTTTGCTGAAGTTGTGCCCACTGCTGAGAATATCGCACTTTACATTAGTAATTTACTGCGATCGCCTATTCAAGAATTGGGAGCTAAACTTTACAAAGTGAAACTGATTGAAAGTCCCAATAACTCCTGCGAAATATACTGTACTGAATCTGAATTAAATTCAGTCAGCGCAGCCGGAAATCAGCCAGTATTAGCAAGGATTTAGGTAATTGAAAATTTAGGCATAGGCATTTTTAATAATTCGTAATTATTAAAATTAGTCCTTTCAAAGTGACTTGAAAAATTTATTTTCTTCTGTCTGTGTCTTTGCGGTTTAAAAGTAATTTATTTAACCGCAGAGTCACAGAGGACACAGAGTAAAAAAGATGAGTGGAAAGAATTTAAGGCTAGAACAGTTTGCTGACTAAGCAGTTGAAACCAGGTAGCAAAGGACTTGTTAACTCATCTTGACTAAATAAAGTAGCTGCCAACTTTAATGCAGCCTGTTCACGGCGATAAACCTCAACTTTCTTCTGTATAGAATCGCAAATCCAATATTCTTGAACCCCTTGCACCGAGTACAGCTTTAGCTTTGTTTCTTTGTCACGTTTTTCGTTTTTTTCACCGGGGGATAAAACCTCTACAACTAACTCCGGTGCGCCCGTCAGATGTCCAGCTTCATCTAGCAAGTTTTTTAAGCGTTCATGACTTGCCCATACCACATCAGGGATCACATTGTCAGAATCTGAGAAAATAATTCCAGGTGCGATCGCAGCTTTTCCCAGACCAGTTTCATCTGACCAAATCTTAAGAACTGTAACAATATTGGCGCAGCTTGTTTGATGATCCCAACTAGGTGATTTGGTCACAAATAGTTCTCCATCAATAATCTCATAGCGATTTTTGCGATCGCCAGCAAATAGTTCTAAATCAGCAGTCGTCCAACGCACTGGAGTTGTTTGCATAGAAACCTCCTAGCATTTTTCTAAATCATATTTTAAAAATACCGACGACGAGCAGAATGTCGCAAATAACGATAAATGCCCCAAGCTAAAACTCCCAAAAAGAGATTTAGTAAAATGCGACTAACTATAAACCATAAAATCTCATAATCAAAAAGCTTCGACGGACTCAAGGGACTAAGAATCCTGGCTAAGAGAAACAGACCAAAAATAGCATTTCCACCCAGCACGAGGGCAAACAGCACCAAACTCCTCTGCCAGTAACGGTGTTGGGGTGTATGGCCTGAGATTACGGTAATGGCGAGTTTGCCTTGCACTTTCCGCAGTAATTGTTCTAGTCGCCAAAACATCCACAAGAGAAACGGGAATAAACCATAACTCAGAAAACCTAAAGGTAGTGAGTAACGCCAAGCACTAGATAAGACATTAACTAGGGCATGACAGATTACAGAATTTAGCCAAGCCCTAAAAATGAACTTTTTGTCTCGATTTAACCGAGTGTTGGAGGAAATATAGATTCCTAAAGCATATCCCCAAGGTGCAGAGAACATGGCGTGGACTGGCATACCGATTATACGGTCTAGAATTGATGCTGTATCGTGGAAAAGGTAAATCCAATTCTCTTCGGCAGTGAATCCAAGGGCAACGGCTATGGTGAAGAGGAAAACGGTAGATGCAAATAATCGATACTTGCGTTGCAAATAGTAGGTTGGGACAACAACTGCTATAAACTTACAACCTTCTTCAATTGGGCCTACTTCTACAAGCTGGCGCAAGGCTATACCAGGAAACCAACGCTTGATCTGATGCCAGTCTATAAATCTGTTGGCTAAAATTTCAAAAATCCATTCTAGGCTAAGGGCTAAGATACCAGATATTGCCCCAATGATAAAGAACATCAGCAACCTTAATAAAGGTGGGGCAAATGGCACTCGACAGTAGTAGTAGCCTAGCAGCAGCAATGGTGGTATTGCTGCCCACAAAATTAGAGATAAATCAACCACTCACCTGAGCAATCACTGTACGGTGACGGTGGGTATTATTGGTGATAGTAGGAATTTGGAAACCTGCCTCAACAATAGCTTGCTCAATGTCCAAAGCAAAATATTCATCTAAATATGGTTCAGTACTTTTGAGCAACGTCAAAATGTAGGCTGGCATTTTTTGGTAAACTTCAGATTTTGGATTCATGTCCATGATTGCCAAGTAGCCACCGGGACGCAGTACGCGCCGCATTTCAGCAAAAATTTGGTGAGTTGCTGACTGGGGTAATTCGTGACACATGAGAAAAATGGAAACTAAATCAAAAGAGGCATCTGGTAGTCCGGTAGATTCAGCTTGGGCATGAAGCCAGTTTATTTTAGCTTGACGTTGCCCAGCGCGGTAATTGGCAACGGCTAAAAAGTAGGGAGATAAGTCCAAGCCTGTAATTTTGGCATGGGGATAAATTTCTTGCATGGTAAATGTACTCAAACCCACACCACAAGCAACATCAAGAATGTCTTGGGGTTGATTGGGAATTTGCACTTTGAGGATATCGTGGTAACTTTGGCGCAGTTTAGCATCTCCTTCTGCTCCAGCATCTTGCCAAATTCCGGCATGGACAGTACGGGCAGCAACTTCTAGCTCACAAGCGGCTTTCCAACTTAGGTTTCCACCTTCATATGCATGGAATGACCGCAAATAGTATTCTGGGTAGGAAAGCTGAGGGTTTTCTACTTGAGCTAGATCGGCTTTCCAATCAAGCGCCTGTAATGTCTCGACTTCTTGCGTCCAAGGCACACCAATTCTCTCGGCACGTTTAATCATCATTTGTCTAGCTTGATGCTTGGCTAGGTCGGCTAAAGGTTTGATTGCCAGTACGCCATTTACCAAACGGGAAGCGAAGCCAGGAGTAGTATTTGCAGCAGCAGTCATAAATCAGTTTGCATTTAACAGCCTTTTCTACTTATGACATAGTTGCTGGAGGCGAGTCTAGATGCAAATTGAAAAACATTTTGGGGAATGGGGAGTGGGGAAGCAGGGGAAGTAAGGTGGAGAAGAATTAATAACCAATGCCCAATGCCCAATGCCCCATTCCTTATTTTGCAGTATTCGGCTTGAGAGCTAACAACATCTCTAATTCACTGGTAGATTTATCGGGGCTATTAGCGGTAAAAGCAAGACCACGAATGGAACTCAGGATGGTTATGGTATTAGCGTCAGATGAGATAAAACTATTGATCAAGGGTACAGTTTTAGTTTTATCCATATCTAGGTAAAAATAGCCGCCGTTGGGCTTGTGCAAAGAACCAGTAACGGCTTTGAAAGCGTCGCTATTATTGAGAGATTGATTTTTGCGATCGCTAATTGTGTCAGCAACTGGCCCACCAAGAGCCACAAATACAGTGTCTTGATCCAGCCAACCATGCGCCAATAAAGCTCCTTGTCTGGGGATTTGCCATTCAGTTACGTCTTTACCAGCGATATTTCTATTGGCGACGTTGATTTGTTGGGTTTTGGCGAGGGTATCCAATTTTGTTAAGGTGGCTTCGGCAGTTTTGCGATCGCTAGTATCAAATACTAAAGCACCTCCAAAACCAACATTTGCTAACACGCCTTGATTAGATGGAACCGCACCAAAAGCGAATTCTCCATTCATCCAGCCAAAAATATCCTTATCCAGGTCAATATTGACAAATTTCAATTGTCCTCGCACCTGTTCCAGAGCTTGCTTCATTTCTGGATAATTTTTTGACTCTTCTACTAACGTCTCCCAGCCACGGCTGATGCCATTTCCGCTAACCAGAGCAAATGTATCAGTGGGAAATTGCCCGACTATATTCCCAGGGCTTGATTGATACTGGAATTTATTCAGTTGCGGATCTAAATTGGCGATCGCTTTTACCCGCACTCCCGCATCATCAACACCAACACCAGCCACCACAGATTTTATCTGCTTCAGTTGCGTCAAGGCTTGTGGAGGTAACTGCTTTGCCTGCTGACTTCCGGCTGCTAATTGCTGTACCATGCCTGCATAATCTGGTACATAAATTTGGGCAAGGCTGTTTTTGACATCCACTCCTTTGCTGAGAATGCTGCTTGCACCTTCTTTACTGGCAAAAGAAGACTGTCCCTTAAAAGTGTCAATTGCTTTTTCTACAGCTTGCTTTTCGGGGGCTAATATCAAGTGACTATTATTTAAAACTACGCTATATGTCGGCTTACCATTTTCTGTAGTTTCGATAATTTTTTGGCCTTGGTAGTCAGATTCTTGGAATTTCACCCCTTTTTGCGACTTCAATTTATTAGCAAAATTCAAGGCACTGAGTTTGTCTTTGATTCCCACCACCATCAGGATATTTGATTCCTGCTCTAAATTTGTTGGTACATTAGGTGCCCTAGAAGGCACTTTTAACTGGGCCTGTTTCACAGGATTTGGTGGCAGTACAGCAATCATTACACCACCAGCCCAAGGTTTTATGTCTTTTTCATAAGAAACGTTACTGTCATTGAACATTTGCTTATTGAAATTTTCCAGACTTTTTGCTACTAACTTTTGTGCTTCTGGAGTACCAAACTGCTGTAACTTGGCCCAGGCTTGAGAATCAGTAGTAATGTAAGTTGCCATCAATGCTGTTGAAGGCACTAATTTCGCACTGCCTAGAGCGTCTGAGCTAGCTCCTGATGGGCTTTTAAAGTACATATAAGCCGCTATACTTCCTGCTACAACTACAGCAGCACCAACAGCAGGAATCAAAAACTTTGATTTACTTTCGGGCATTTTATTATCCTCTTTTGCTCAGATTGTCACCGAGATTTATACAAGTGTCATTGTAGAGTTTTCGGATCTATTAATAATTTCCGCTCATTGATCGGTATTTACTGATAAAATTAGTAGTCCTATAAGCTAGAAGTCTAAAATAATTACTCTAAAAATGACTTCAAGAGAATGAAGAGCGAATCCGCAAATGATATGCTGTTCGTTTCAAACAAAATAGCCTGCTCAACAGAGGCAAGCTATCCTAAAGTTATAAGAACAATTGGGAGTATTTGTACTTAATCAGAATCTATCGAGGTGCAAGAGATTCTTGACTCGATGACAAAAAAGTGCAAAACATCAAGAAAAGTAGATGCGGGAGGGATATGGAAAAAAATCCAAGGCTCGGCAGCCGACCTTTGGAAATTCGGGTGAGATTAATTTCAATCCCCCAATCCCAAAGAGGAGTTCTCACCTCCATAATGCCCTGTTGTGGGAAATACATTTAGACACCGCTATTTTACTTAATTACATCCAGCCAAGCCAGACTTTTCAGGATTACAAGGTCAGTAAGGATCAATGTCGAAGTCTTATTTTGATACAGATAATAACGGACACAAACCTTTTGAGTTACCGGGAGCAAGACCACACTACAACCCCGATCGCCCCGGACAAGTAGAGCATATTTTTCTCGATCTCAGCTTAGATATTCCAAAGCTTTGCTATCAGGGCAGTTGTAGCATTCGCCTCTTACCAATCCGTAATGGCATTGACCGTTTGACTTTGGATGCTGTCAACCTGAATATCGAGTCTGTGCAGGTGGACGAGGTGCCACAAAATTTTGACTACGACGGGGAACAGCTTTCCATCCAGCTTTCTGAGGCGACCCAGATTGGTAAACGCTTGCTGATTGCGATCGCCTACTCGGTGGCAAAACCACAACGCGGTATTTACTTTATTCAACCAGACAAGCACTACCCAAACAAGCCTACTCAAGTTTGGACTCAGGGAGAAGACGAAGACTCTCGCTTTTGGTTCCCCTGCTTTGACTATCCAGGACAACTGTCTACTTCAGAAATTCGCGTTCGTGTTCCCAACCCTCTGGTGGCAATTTCTAACGGCGAACTAATTGATACTACAGAAGATGGTGATTACAAAATCTACCATTGGTCACAGCAACAAGTTCATCCTACCTACTTAATGACTTTGGCAGTAGGTGACTTTGCCGAAATTCGGGATGAATGGAAGGGGAAACCAGTTACCTACTACGTAGAAAAGGGGCGGGAAGAAGATGCTAAACGCAGCATGGGCAAAACTCCCCGCATGATCGAATTTTTGAGTCAAAAGTACGGTTATCCATATCCTTTCCCAAAATACGCTCAGGTTTGCGTCGATGACTTCATCTTTGGTGGGATGGAAAATACCTCCACAACCCTGTTAACAGATAGATGTTTGCTGGATGAACGTGCCGCTTTAGATAACCGCAATACAGAAAGTTTAGTCGTCCACGAACTCGCGCACCAGTGGTTTGGTGATTTGGTGATAATTAAGCATTGGTCTCATGCTTGGATTAAGGAAGGGATGGCTTCCTATTCTGAGGTGATGTGGACAGAACAGGAATATAGTCTAGAAGAAGCAGCTTACTATCGTTTATTGGAAGCTCGTCGTTACATTAGTGAAGATAGCAGCCGCTATCGTCGTCCAATGGTAACGCATGTCTACCGCGAAGCTATTGAACTTTACGATCGCCACATCTACGAAAAAGGGTCTTGTGTTTATCACATGATTCGCGCCCAATTAGGAGATGAATTGTTTTGGCAGGCTATCCAAACATTTGTTCAAGATAATGCCCACAAAACCGTAGAAACAATAGATTTACTCAGGGCGATTGAAAAGGCTACCGGACGTAATCTTTTATTCCTCTTTGACCAATACGTTTATCGTGGTGGTCATCCCGATTTTAAAGTAGCTTACTCTTGGGATAGTGATGCTAATTTGGCAAAAATTACGGTAACTCAAACCCAAGCTGCTGAAGGTAAAAATGGTAGTAAGGATTTGTTTGATTTAAAAATACCTATTGGCTTTGGCTATAGGCAACAAGCAGAAGTGAGAAGTGAGGATTTAGGAATTAAAAATAATTCTCAACTCATCACCCCTAACTCACAACTTAAAACTTTTTTAGTGAGGGTAAATGAACGAGAACAAAGCTTCTACTTTCCCTTAGAAAATAAGCCTCAATTTATCAGCTTTGATGTTGGGAATAATTACCTGAAAACAGTAGCTTTAGAGTATCCAATACCAGAGTTAAAAGCACAATTAGAATCTGACCCCGACCCGATTTCGCGCATCTATGCAGCAGAAGCTTTGACGAAAAAAGGCGGGTTAGAAGCGACAAAAGTACTATCTGCGGCGCTCAAAAATGACCCATTGTGGGGCGTGCGTGTGGAAGTGGCGAAACAACTAGCCAAAATTAATTTAGACCAAACCTTTGATGGCTTAGTTGTTGGCTTAAAAGATAAAAATGCTTACGTACGGCGATCTGTAGTGGAAGCACTTGCTCAAATTAAAACTGCTGAAAGCTATAAAGTTGTAAGAGGGATAGTGCAAAAAGGCGATCCTAGTTATTACGTGGAAGCAACAGCCTCTCGTGTAATCGGAGCGATGTCTGCGACGGGTTTCGCGTACGCATCTACTAACTTGAAAGAAAAACCCAAGGAAGACAAGGTATTAAAGCTGCTAAAAGGCGTTTTAGAAGACAAAGCAGGTTGGAATGAAGTAGTGCGGAGTGGTGCAATTGCTGGTTTAGCTGAATTCAAAACCTCGGAAGCAGCTTTAAATGTCTTGCTCGAATACACCAAACTCGGTGTACCACAACCTCTACGTTTAGCCACAATTCGCGCTTTAGGAAAGATTTCTGTAGGTCAAAGTCCGGTTAATTTGGAACGAATTTTAGAACAATTAACAGAACTAGCTAAAGAAACCTTCTTTTTAACGCAAGTGGCGGTAGCAGCAGCATTAGGACAAATGGAAACACCCAAAGCAGTTGGGATTTTGCGATCGCTAGCTGAACAAACAGCCGATGGGCGTGTACGTCGCTATGCTGAAGAAGAAATTTCTAAGGTGCAAAAGAATATTGGTTCAGAAAAAACCCTGCGTCAATTGCGTGAGGATTTTGACCAACTCAAACAACAAAATCAGGAATTGAGAAGCCGTTTAGAAAACTTGGAGGCAAAATCTAAATAGCATTGCACGATGGTTAAAAGTAGCTAATTGGTAATTGGTAAGTGTAGCAAAATCACTACCAATTACCAAATTTATACCATTTATAAATAATAATTTTATTATGAGTCGGAGGTTGATTCTTCCACCTAACTATACTAATTTTAGTCCTAGTACAGCACGGCGTAAATAGAGATACCATTCACAATCAGGGAAAAGCTGATAACACAAGCTTTTTGACTTTTGACTACTCAAGTTCTGGGCTGATAGCTAAAGTTCACTCAAGTAGACTGAAATTTTCCGTTTATATAGTAGCTTTTCCTAATCAAATGAGGTATATCAGAGCAAGCTCCTCGCTTACTATTAGAGGAGCTTGGGGGTGGGGTTTCTATACCTACTCGACTGAGAACCGCTATAAGATAGCCTTCTACATGGCTGAAAATTTTGTATTTAGTCCTTTTGAGAAGATTTGAGCCATTATCCTTGGAATTTATTCCAAGGTGGGAATGGTAACGAAGATTAAATCCAAGGCAGTAATAGTACTACTACTCTATATAACTGTTAGTAAATAAAATTACTTCTGATCCCAGTTTATTTAAATCTGCATAATCAAACACAGATAGATATTTATATTTTTATAAATAATAGTTAAGAAAAAATAAAATCCTCTGAAATCTTGATAAGTAGTTGTAGTTTTATAAAGTATAATTAAGAAAAAGATAAATAAATCTTAGGCAGTAACATAAGCTAAAATCACCGCGAACAGTATCCCAAAAGGGTAAGAGTTCTAGTTGTTTTAGATAAAAGACTACCGCTATCCTGAACTTGCAAGTAAATTGTGGGTTAGGAGAAAAACTATCATTGTAAATTTTTCAGTTGAAGAGGCAAAAAAAGGCGTGGGTCAGTATCAACCTGCTCTGCTAAAACTCTATAATCCAGAGGCGATCACTCGCTATTATAGTTCCCGTCCTTGGCTAGCCTGGGGGCGACTGCTAAGGATTATCTCCTCTTTCGCAGGATTTATACTCAGTCTCAAGTGGGACGAATGGCAAGATAAAGTTGAGCAGAACAAGGGTAAACGAGCTATCCAGTTGCGAGAACTGCTCACCCGCCTCGGCCCGACCTTTATTAAAGTTGGTCAAGCCCTCTCTACGAGACCTGACCTGATACGCAAAGATTTTTTAGAAGAACTGATCAAGTTACAAGACCAGTTACCACCTTTCGATAATGCGATCGCTTACAAAATTATCGAAACTGAACTCGACCGTCCTATTCACGAATGTTTTAGCGAACTGTCGCCTAGCCCAGTAGCAGCAGCTAGCTTGGGTCAAGTATATCGTGGTCGTCTAATTAGTGGCGAAGAAGTCGCAGTGAAGGTGCAACGCCCCAACTTACGCCCGACTCTCACCCGTGACCTCTATTTATTGCGGTGGGGGGCGAGTTGGGTAGCCCCTTGGTTACCTCTTAATCTCGGTCACGACCTAACTTTAATCGTGGACGAGTTTGGCACGAAGCTATTTGAAGAAATCGATTATATAAATGAAGGTCGCAACGCCGAAAAATTTGCTAGCAACTTCCGCAACGACCCGCAGGTAAAAGTTCCAGGCATTTACTGGCGTTACACTAATACCCACGTTTTAACGCTGGAATGGATTGACGGCTTCAAGTTGACAGATACTAAACGCATCCGCGAAGCAGGTTTAGATCCAGAAGCGATTATTCAAATTGGCGTTACATCGGGTTTGCAACAGCTTTTAGAATACGGCTTCTTTCATGCTGATCCTCATCCCGGCAATTTGTTTGCTGTACCCGATGGTCGCATGGCTTATATTGACTTCGGCATGATGGATCAGTTGGAGGAAACCACCAAAGAAACACTGGTGGATGCACTGGTGCATTTGGTGAATAAAGACTACACCGACTTAGCCGAAGATTTTGTAAAATTAGGATTTTTGACTCCAGACACGAATATTTGCCCGATAGTGCCAGCATTAGAAGCGGTGCTAGGAAACGCTATTGGCAAAAATGTCAAAGATTTTAACTTCAAAACTATTACCGATGAATTCTCGGAACTGATGTACGAATATCCTTTCCGAGTTCCGGCAAAGTTTGCTTTGATTATTCGTTCCTTGGTGACTCAAGAAGGTATTGCCCTTAGCCTCAACCCAGATTTCAAAATTATTGAAGTGGGTTATCCCTATATAGCACGGCGGTTGCTAACAGGGGAATCGCCGGAATTACGGCGACGATTATTGAATGTGTTATTCAAAGATGGTAAATTTCAGTGGCAGCGTTTAGAAAATTTAATTGCGATCGCTCGGACTGATAACAACTTTGATGTGTTGCCCACAGCCCAGATGGGATTCCAATATTTAATCTCGGAAGAAGGCAAGTTTCTGCGGCGGCAGCTGGTGCTTGCTCTCACCGAAGATGACCGCCTCCACACCGAAGATGTCCAACGCCTGTGGAACCTGGTTAAAGATGACATAAAACCGGATCGTTTATTAAATGTAGCGATCGGCATTTTAACAGACTTATCCAGACAAGGCGCATCTGCTATCCTCCCAAACGCTACATTCCTTGAGCCTTTTGCTGAGAACCAGCCAACAAACAAAAAGTAAAAATTTTTAATATAAATCAGGAGTTTTCATGTACTATTTTCCTCTGCAACCGCCTTATTTTCTGTTACTTGTTGGCTTTTTAACAGCATTAACATCTGGTTTAGCATTATCTGGCACGTTGAAAGTAATTATGCAGCAATGGCCAAGCGACCGCACAGAAAATACTAAACCGCGTTCTTCACTAAAACAATTATTTGTGCCATTTATCGGTATAACTGGCGGTACTTGTCTATTTCTGTCTTCAGGTTTAGCAATATTTGGCTTTCCCAACTCCTTAGCTTTAGGGGTCGGTTTACCAATTAGTCTGTTTACTTGTTTATTAGTTTGGTTGCAGTTGGGAAGTATGATGACTTTTATAGAACGCGAAGGTATGCAATCTTTAGATTTAGATTCTCCTTCTTAGATAGTAGGATACCTTATAAACATCCAAATTACGTTAATATTCACCGCCAGCAAGATGCTCTACTAAAAATGAGATCATTATCTAGTGGTGAATACTTCATTACTTAGTCATTTTACCCTTTAAATTCCGATAGTTAAGCTTAATATTATTGACTTTCTGATTGAAAAAACTTGTAGTAGTCTTTTGCAGACGCATTAGCGGACTCTGACGCTTAAAGGTTTTGGGTCTCTGTTCTGGTGCTTTTAAATATCTGTAATGCAAAAACACATCTCGATATGGAACATTAACATCTTCACCAGTGCAAAGCCTCGCAAAATCTGAAGAAGATACACTCATATAGTGAATGTAGGTAAGTGGTTGTCCTTGGTCGTAAAGAATATTATCTACAACATCAAATTTAGAAGCCCAGTGGTTACCAGTCGCTGAATCATCAAAGGCGTAATTATAGTAAGAGATTCCACTTCGTAAAACTAAATAGTTGAGAACTGTTTGGTCGGAATCTGCCCACGCCAGTGCATCAGCTTCACCTGCTTCTAACTTTTCTAGTAAGCTTACTAACATTGCATCGTCAAAAATACCCTTTTTAGAAGCAAACCAACCGGAACAAAAAATATGTTTACTAATATTTTTTAGGGAAAAAACTTTTTTGAGCTTATCTTCTGTCCAATTGAAAATATAATTCAAATCTGATTTATATTGAAAGTCATTCGTAATCCAATCATATTCATCCAATTTTTGATAAACATAATCGAGTGATTTCATCAACAAAGTATCTCCGTCAAAGAAGATAAATTTGTCAAATGGGCCATCTAGACAGCAAAGTTTTCGATGCCTTTCTATGCGATAATTGTCTGGTAAACCATATTCTTTCCACAGTTTTAATGCTCTTGGATGAGCTTTCCAGATACGAGTGCCAAAATCCTCCCAGCGAGCTATGGAAGCAGAGTCTTCAAATAAGGTGACATTATCCCTAGCTGCAATCTCTGCCTTTACCTTGTCTAACTGCTCATTATATGGAATTACACAAACAGGAATTTGTCTACCAGCATTAGCTTCTACGCTGTTGAGTAGCGCAACTAGTTGGTCATAGACAACATCATTCGCTAGGGTGTAAATGCCATCAATCATTGGGATACTCCTAATATTAAGTGCGGGCAGCAACAAAAGGAAATAAACGGCGAGTTAGTTTAGGTATAAAGGCGAATTTACCCTCATGGAGGTAGCGATAGTGTTCCCACAATTGCCAATAAGGACTACCAGTTTTCATTCGTGTACCAGCCCAATGGAGATATTTTAGTCTTTGTCCTCGGTCATAGAGGGCGTAGTCTTGCTGTTGGAAATTTTGGGAACCCGCCCAACTACCAGGGCCTCCCCCAGGAATTTTGACGAGATTCCCACGTTTGGCAATTAGTTTGAGAACAAGATAATTTAAAATAGGTTGGTCTGTAACTCCTTCAGAAAAATCGAAATATTCTCGATGCGCTGCGCACTCTTGCAAAGCTTCATCCATTTGTTGTTCGGTAATAACTCCTTTTCTCGAAGCCCAAAAACCGCTATTGAAAACGTCTTGAAGTTGGGCATCAGAAAAAATTTGCTGCTCTTTTACAAATGGGGAAAAGATATTTCGCAGCTTGTCATTGGCATGATGGTAATCACAACAGAAGAAATCGACTTCTGAAAGTTTGTCTAAATTATCAACGATTTTTTCAAAAACGACAATATCAGTATCAATATAAATAAACTCATCTAAAGGGCCAAACCAGGCCACCAGTTTACGCATTTTATTAGGTAAAGCGAGAAAATCTCTATCAAAAATTTCTCCGATGCGCTTGGTAAATTTATCAATAAATTCTAAATCTGGGAAAACTTGGACGTTGTGTAAAGTAGCAAGCTGCTCTGCTACCTTCTGATAATTTTCATTAAATGGTATAAGATAAATGGTTACATTTGGGTCATAGTAACGAATGCTATTGAGTAAGGCGATCGCATTATCGATAACACGGTCATTAGCAACAATATAAATTCCCCTGCTCATAAATTATCCTTGGTTAATTAACTTAAACTTTCGCAAAGCTCTTGTAAGTAAATTTGGTGTGGGAGCCTCATTATAATTCTTAGGAGGATTTTTAAAGACTGGGCGCTTTTCTGGCTCGTGTAAATAACGATAGTAAAGAAATAAATCTCGATAGGGAAACTCAATATTTTCTCCAGCGCAAACGGCTTGATTAATATTAGGAGGAATACCAATGTAATGAAGGTAAGTTAGTTGATTTCCTCTGTCATAAAGAAGATGTTCTCGTTCCTCAAAGTGCTTAGATGTGGCAGAACATCCAGTTGTTTCATTATCTGGTAGTTGTTGAGCAAAGTTATAAATAGCAAGATTAGACCTCATTACCATATAGTTTATCAGTGGTTGCTCACCGGCACCTTCATACAAAATTTCTGCTTCACCATTTTGTAACTGGGATATTAGAAAATCTCTTTGTTCTGAGTTAAATATGCCTCGTTTTGAGCCATAAAAGCCTGAGCAAAATATTTCGGCATCAATGCGCTTTTGCTCGAAAATTTCTAGTAATTTGGGAGAATTTATATTATATATTTTACTAACGTCTTTAAATTGAAAATCGTAGACAACAAAATCATAACTATCGAGCTTTTCAAATACCTCTGCAAGAGAGTTCATTACTAAGGTGTCTGCATCTAAATAGATGAACTTATCGAATGGCCCATCAAAGGCGCAAAAACGACGGTGAGCGCCATAAAGACGAGATTTAATGCGATTCAATCGTTCTGGTGCTGCTGAGAGCATAAATTGATCCCAACGATTGATTGATTCTTGATTATCGTAAAGAAATACATTAGGACGTTTAGCTATTTCATCAACAATTCGCTGTGTTTGATCATCAAAAGGATAGATACAAACGGGAGTTTCCGTCCCCAAGATAGCATCGATACTGTTGAGCAAAGCCACCAGTTGATCGAAAACATAATCATTGCCAAGGGTACAAATACCATTCATAATTTATGAGTGTTGATCAACAAAGTTTGACAACCAGTTAAGCAAGTTTAATTTGTGTAAAATGATTTGACGTGCTTCTGCGATCGCATCTTTGGCAGCATACCAAGCATCAGGTGTAGCTGTCACTTCTTGGATGTATGCAATGCCTTTTTCATCTAAACTCGGCAACCGCAAAAAACTACCCGGTGGCAATAATTTATCGGCAGCCGGGCCACCATAGTAAATTGGTAGACACCAAGCAAGCAAACTATCCCAAAGTTTTTCACTTACATACCAATTATTATCAGCATAATTTTCAATTGCCAGATTGTAGTAGTATGGTGCCATTCCATGCCATTTGTGACCAAGTTCTCCTTTTGTTGGCGACCATGCAGGTAAGTCCCGCCCATACAAATCGAACTTAGTATCGCTAGCTTGCAATGATTTTAAAAAGTCTAAACGCTGGCGATGGTTAGCTGTCCGGCTAATTCCCGAAGTAATCCAACTGCATGGGGCAATTTTTTCCGGCACTGGCATCTCATTTAAATCTTCAAATGATTTGGCATGATACCAAATAGCGGGCATATAATCGGGATTGGGTGCAAAGTCATCGGGCCCGGAAACGTGACCACAATACTTTTGAGCTTCCTGATAATTCCGTTTATTTATTTCTACAATCTCATCTAGGGGCGGTTCGCGGAGAAAATAAATAATTCGCTCTTTCGGCACACCACATAATAGAGATGCTATATTTATTTCTGGTTTTCTTTGTCGTTTACGAATAATATCTAACAAAGATGGTTGGGGAGATGGTTGGGGAAAATCAAACTGATATAGCAACATAAAGTCTGGCTTGTGGGCTATTTTCAACATTTGGATATTGCCCCAAACACCAAAGTGGTGCGGAGTTTGTTGCCATAACCAATCTCTGGTTTTAGCAAGACCTGAATAGCTACTAATCATGCCAACAGTTTTGATAGTCATAAATCCTATTTATTTGTAGTTAGTTTTAAGTTAGTTTTTATACCGTTACACCAGAATAGGTGGACGTTGAGCTTCTTCTATGTAGCTTAATATTTTGGTAATTCTATTCTCCCAAGAAAATTGCTGGGCAAAATCTATACTAGCTGCATAACCCTCTATTTTACGGGGATAGGTTTCTAAAGTATGTAGAATAGATTGGGAAAGTTTATGCGGGTCATCTGGTGTACACCAACTAGCAATTAAAGGTGATGCCTTGAATTCCATTAAAGGTGGAATCTCAGTTGCCACTATCGGAGTACCAGCAGCCATGTACTGAAAAAACTTAACTGGATTCGTAAAATCTGCTGATTTTCCAGCGCAGTGAGGATGAACCAAAATATCAGCTGCTTGAAACAAGCTGACTAATCGTTCCCGTGGAAGTATCCAACCTAAAAACTCAACGTTTTCTATATTTTTATCTCTAGCTAGTTGTTGATATGCTTGTACTTGTGCTTCTGTACCTCCTGTAATGACAAACTGAATTTCTGGCAATTCTTTAGCAGAATCGATTAACAGATCAACTCCTTTGAAAGGATACAAAGCGCCTGAATAGACAACTAAATGCTTACGCCCATTCATAAGCAATTCTTGACGCCATATTTCCGCTTCTTTAGGCTGTCTGATTGAAAATGATTGATTGAATCCGTTATGTAGCCAAACGACCTTTTCCGGTGGCATTCCATATTCTATTAGGCTTTGCCGGATGGGTTCAGACTGAGTTATGGCTATTTTAAAATAGGAGCTGTGGACAATTTCTGGCTCATATTTTTGGTCTTGAAAGTAGTGACGTTCATAAATAGTAGGAATTTTATTTTTGACTGCGGCTTTGACAAAGTTCCAATCCCGTGTGTGGACAACTTTAGAATTAGGGCGGATATGAACAGGTAAAAAATACTTGGTTACTACTGTACTAGAATTAGTAAATTTACCACCTATTTGATCAATAGGCCAAGGCATTGGCAATGCCGCAATTTTGAGCTTTTCTTGAACATCATAAAATTCTATAAATTCCCTATCAGGCTTTTTGGGTTTTTCAAGATAAATTAACGATAGGAGATTAGCAGAAGATTTTTTCTTATCTGGATACATTAAAACTGAGGAGTAGCCTAAGTTAGCCGCTGCGTTGGCACAAAGGACATCATGAATTTCGTGCGCTGTGTCTGGTTGTAGTGATAACTCTCTGGTGTAAAAAATGTATTGATTTTTTTTTGAAAAATTTATCATTGTTTTGGATAATAGGTTTTCAATTGTTAATTACATTAACTAAAGTTAAACTCTATCCTCAAAAATCTTTAATTTCTCTAGTAGGTAAATAGCAGAGTTATAAGATTCTAAAATTAATGGATTTTGTTTTTGGGGTTCGGATTTTAATTTATCGCCTAGCGATCGCAGAGAGCTAAGGATGGGATAGATACGTGTGCGAAACTCATCTGAGATATGAGTAAAGTTTTGATACTGGTCATTTACATTTTGATCCATATCTGACGATAACTCCCAGTTAATTTTCAGGTTAACCACATCGTCTAATACATCAATGGCGTTGAGAACCCTTAAGGCTGAATTGTATGATTCGTCAATTAATTCGTGCCGCTCTTGGGAATTGTCTACCAGATCGTCAACTAATAACCCAAGGAAACCAATCATTGAGTTAAGCCTTGTCCGCAGTTCGTGAGAAATTCGGTTAAAGCTGGGATTCGTTTTAGTGGAAGTTTCAGCCTGATCAGCAAATTGCATTGAGTAGAGGCGTGAGTAGTAACCACCTTTTTGTAAAAGTTCTTCATGAGTGCCGATTTCTACTACACTTCCTTGGTCTAAAACGGCGATTTGATGGGCTTTTTGGACTGTGGAAAGGCGGTGAGCGATAACTAGGGTTGTGCGATCGCGACTTAGCTCATCGAGTGCAGCTTGCACTAAGCGTTCAGAAACTGTATCTAAAGCACTGGTAGCTTCATCTAAAATTAGAATTTCGGGATTTTGCAGTAGTGCGCGAGCGATCGCTAATCTTTGCCTTTGTCCACCCGATAACATCACACCGCGATCGCCAATCTGCGTATCAAATCCTTGAGGTAATCTGCTAATAAACTCATAGGCGTTTGCTCGCTTTGCGGCTATGAGAATTTCATCATCACTAGCCTCTGGTCGTCCATAAGCAATATTGTTCCGAACCGAATCATTAAAGAGAAACGTATCTTGACTGACAATCCCCATCGCCTTCCGCACCGATTTCAAATCGAAATCTCGCAAATCTATTCCGTCTAGGGTAATACAGCCAGATGTGAGGTCATAAAATCTCGGTAAGAGGTCTGCCATTGTTGATTTACCAGCACCAGAACTACCCACCAAAGCCAGAGTAGTACCACGTGGTAAATATAAATTGACATCCCGAAGTACTATGTTTTGATGATTAGGGTACGAAAAACAGAGATCCTTAAAATGCACTCCCTCTTTTAATTTCTCATAAGGAATTGTACCGCTTCCCATGAACGGTTTATTATCATGACGTAAAAAATCAGCGACAATATCAACGCTAGAAGCAGTATTAGCAAAACTACTCCGAAGAGTATTTAACTGAGAAATAAACGGTAGTAGTCGCAATAGCAACAATAAATATGTAATCAAAACGGCTGATACTAAACTAAGCTGTTCAGCAAATAAAGTGCGACCCAAAAAGACAATCACTATTAAGGCTATAATGCCCGTGACCTCGCTAATTGGTGCAATCGCCTCAGAATTAACTTGGGATTGAAAATCTGCTTTTTCCCGGTCACGAATTAGCTTTTTAATCCGTTTATATTCTCTGTCTTCATTTCCAGTCGCCTTTACTAAGCGAATTCCATTTAGCATTTCTAACACAGAAATCGAATAAGCTTTGGACATCTCCGAAAGCTGGGCACCAAAATCTCTTGAGCGGTAAATCGCGTACTGATTGATTAATGTCACCAAACTTAGCAACACTGTAGTGGCAATGGTCAACTGCCAGGAAATTGATAGCAACAAAGCCACAAAAACTAAAATCGTAATTGCCAGTATGATTAACCTTATAACACTGCCTATAGCACTAGCAGCACGACTAATTTCTCCTCCAAGACTGTTGATGATATCACCAACTTTCATTTTGCTGTAATAATCTATGTCAATATCTAGTAATAGCTTTAAGCCTGCTTCTCGCATATCTGATGTCAGCGTCCGTGTTAATGAACTCGACACCAAAGTACCAATATAGCCAGCTAAATTTTTTAAAATAATTACAAATACAATTGAGCCAGCCATCACCGTTAAGCGGTAACTTTCAGGAATCTGCTCAAAGGGAGAGATAATGGATTTAATAATTGGCGGAGCGCCTGTTAAATCTACAGGTTGACCTACTATTTGAAGAATTACTGGCACAATTAGTGTCGTACCCACACCGTTAAATAAAGCGCCAGAAAATCCAAACAAGATCGTCAAAAAGATCCTAAATGGATAAGGTTTGGCAAATTTTACTAGTAATTTTCTGTTAGACATTGGGAGTTTATATTTAAATTTATAGTTTTATAGCGGCTATAAAAATTACTATACATAAAGCTTTTCAGGTTAGAGCTATTATTGTATATAGATATAGATTTATAATCATGCATCATCCTCACAAGCGGGAAATTAACTCAGATAAAGTAGCTCCCATCGCTTCTAAGCTGTACTTTTCTAAACACCTTTCTCTAGCCTTTCTACCTTGCTCCTTTGCTTGTTCTATATCGGCAAATATCAGTTGAATCTGTGCAGCAATTTGTTGGGGACAATTAGGATCAACTAAATAACCAGTTTTTGCTAAAATTTCGGGAATATCTCCTACTCGTGTGGATAAAACAGGTTTAGCCATTGCCATTCCATCTGTTAGCTTTAAAGGAAATTGGGCACGAGCAATTATGCTATCTCTCTGGGGAACAACTACAACGTGAGCAGCTGCCACAACCTCAGGCATAACCTCAACAGGGCACTTTGGTAACTTAATAATCCAGCGTCCCCATTTTTGAATTAGCTGCTGATCATAATCATCGTAAGGGCTGCCTCCTACAATTACTAATTTCAAATCTTGCTGATTCAACTCATCTAACGCTATTAAGACATCTTCAACTCCCTTGTGAGGTCTTGGCGCACCAGGAAACATGAGAACTCGATACTTTGCCAAACCATAACGCTCTCTGCTGACCTCTGGATTATATTTATCAGGATCAAACATGGCAGTATCTTTGCCATTGGGCAAATAAACACCCCCAAAGCGGTTTTGAAGAAACTCAGTATCTATCGTAATCCCATTGGCACGAGATACTAAACTTTCCATCCACTGGAGATAAAGTGGATGATCGGGAAATCTTAATGCACCATTTTTCTTCAAGATGTCCCTAGCAAATTGCTTAAGATTAGGGCGATACTTCCATTCAAAACCTCCATGCCAGCTAAGTTCCCAGTCATCCATATCTAAAAGTAAAGGACGACGACTAACTAATTTATGCAGTAGAGGCACACCAAAACTTGTCGGTTTAGGTTTGACTGCATAAATAATATCTCCATCTAGCTTTTGCCAAAGTTTTTTAGCTGAAGTAAAAAACTCAGGATAGTTTTTACCATCAATAGCAACTACTGGTATTCCTTTAGGAGGAATAGCATATAATTCTTGACCAAATAAAAATCCTACAATCTCAACTTGATAGTCGAGTTTTTTTAGAACTTGAGCTAGTAAAAAAGCTCGAACTGAGCCTCCTCCAGACAAGTCACTTACAACTAACGAAACTTTTGCTTTCATATATTAGTTGCTTTTGTCACTGTTACCATAACTACTTTTGGGTTTTTTGAACAAATTGATGAACTGTGAAAAAATAGATATAAATTTTTGGCCGCGTGGGCCTCGGTATTTTTCATAAAGTATAAAACTGGGAGTAATTAGCCTAGTTTGATAAATCAGCTTAACTAAATACCTATAATTAATCTTGATTTTTTTATTTAATAAGTACAAAGGAGGGGAAAATATTTTAATTAGCCGATCAAAATTATCTTGCTCTTTTTCTTTAATTGCTTCTTTAAGCAAAAAATTTATGCCTACTTGGCATAAAGGGATTAAATCATGATGTTTACTGCACACTGTTTCGTATAACAATATGTAATAAGCTTTCATATAAGGCCAGTTATTAGTTCTATTAGACTGATGCTTTGTGTAGTATGCTCCTATCATAGGTGTATAGACAAAATTAACATTGGCAATTAAAAGGTCTATTGTAAAATCTCTATCTTGCAAAGCTTTTAAGCGCTCATCAAATTTTTTTTTGTTTTGGACATTTATATCCATCAATAAACATTGCTGAAGCAAGGGAAATGGAGAATCAGCTAAAAAATCAGGGATGAGTAATCGCTCAATCAATTGCTCTCTTGATAAAGAACCGACTATATTTTCCTGTCTGTTAATAATTTGTTGTTCTCTGTCTATAAATACCCGTTCATAATCTGTATATAAAACAATATTTTCTTGAACATCTAAGGTACTTAAATGATCTAATTGAAATTTAATTTTATCTTTGTGAATCCAATCATCTCCATCTAGAAACTGAATCCACTTACCTTGTGCCTGTTTAAAGCCAAAATTACGACTTGATGATACTCCGCCATTTTCCTTATAGAAGTAACTAACTCTTGAATCTAGACTGATCAATTGTTGAGCTACTTCTTGTGTATTATCAGTAGAGCCATCATCTACCATAATACATTCAAGGTCAGTAAATGTTTGCGATAGTACGCTTTTAACTGAGCGTTCTAGATAGCTAGCTTGATTAAAACAGGTAACAACGATTGAAACAAGTGGAGTCATTGATTAAACACTCTTCTTGTTGAAAAGGTATAGTTCAAAATTCACGCTGGATAAAATTAATTAGTGGAAAATAAATTAAGCTGGTATTTTAATTGAGATGTTGGCACGCTGCAAGTAATACTTGAGGAGTGCTGTATAGATGCGGTCTATTGATGGCAATGCATACTTTTTATCAGGATCACCGTCATGTGAACCCCAGATTACTGGGAAAGGATTTGGTTCCCACACAATGAGGTTTCCCTGTTCGTCGTAACTGTAATCAAAAGCCATAAAATCAAAACCTAATGCTTTGCGTGCTTGCTGCAAAAGTTCGTGATTGGGGTCTTCTCCACTAAAATAAGCAATTTCCTCTGCTATTATTGATTCATTAATGACGCGATTATTGTTGTCGCGTACTTCCCAAGATTTGGAAACCATTAAAGGGCCAGGGATACCTTCATCTCCCATAGCGAAATAGCGATACTTACGATACAGACCATCTTCTCCCTTAACATCGAGAAATTCTACTGCAATAGGGGCAATAAACTTTTCAAAAGGGATGTTTGCCAAATCATCAAGATTTTGGACGAAAAAGATTTGGCAGCCATGTACCCAGTCTTCGCGGATAAAGAAAGGAGTTGACAATCCTCCTTGTATCTTTTTGAAATCTTCTGGATCAGTAATTGGCACTGTCTTGGCGGTGCGAATGCCCTTTATGCTACCAATCCGTTGTGCTGCCAGTGATTTAATTGAATTTGAGAGGTTATCAATGGGATTGACAATGGGAATGTTACGTTTTTTACATTCTGCTTCTATTGGCTGGGCATATTGATAAATATGCGGAAATCTTTCTTTGAGGGGATCTTGTAGCCAAGGTAGAAATAGTGCATAACGATCCCAGTCATTTATCTCACAAGGGAGATAATGGAGTTCAAACAGATGTGCTGCTTCAGGTACATTTTGACTTACCCAATAAAGAAAGTAGTCATTGTATGTAGACTGGTGATCTTTCTGTCGCACAACAAGTATGCGCTTTGGATATCGGACGTTGTTTATAGCGTCTCGAATTGCTGAAATTGCCTGTTGCCGAAATTCTTTGTACATAAAGGGTTTGTGACGTTAATATAGTTTTGGATGGAATTTTGATAAAATGTGAGCTATTGGTGCTAAAAATCTTAGTTGCTTTTTGTTGACAAAAATTTGTCACTGTTATTATTCAATAGCTAAGGTTTTATAGACTAGAGAATGGTTTTAATATAAGCTATCTCTTACTTTTGAGCTTTTTTAGGACAAGGATGAATCAGCCTTTAATATGTCATAAATTATAGAAAAGTGCATATTTTTAGTTAACTTTAGATATTAAGCTTCAATAAAGTTAACGTCATATTTGCTAGTTCGCCTAGCGAAATTTTACATAAGTATGATGTTTTTTATACTAAATATCTACTCATAAGGGAGGCAAAGGTAATGCAGGTAATCCGTCTTGAGGCACTTTCAGACAACTATATATTTTTGCTGTACGATCGCAGACAAAATATCGCTGCTGTCGTAGATCCAGCAGAGTCTCAACCAGTATTAAAAAAACTGGCAGAATTAAAAGCTGAGTTAGTAGCAATTTTCAACACGCACCACCATAACGATCATGTGGGTGGTAATAAGCAATTAATAGAACAATTCCCTCAACTGATAGTTTATGGAGGAGCCGAGGATCGTGGTAGGATTCCCGGACAGCAGGTGTTTTTGCAACAAGGCGATCGCGTCGAGTTTGCAGACCGCATAGCTGAAGTTGTCTTCGTTCCCGGACATACCCGCGCTCACATAGTTTATTATTTCCCTCCCGAAAAAGCTGGTGAAACAGGCGATTTATTTTGCGGCGATACCTTATTTTCTGGCGGTTGCGGTCGCTTGTTTGAAGGAACACCGGCACAAATGGTGGACTCTTTGAGTAAATTGCGCTCTCTACCCGATGATACACGCGTCTGGTGCGCCCACGAATACACCTTAAAAAATCTACAATTTGCCTTAACTGTGGATGGCGACAATACCGAGTTACATAAACGCTTAAATGAAGTAAAAGCTTACCGTAGTCGAGGGGAAGCTACCATCCCCTCGCTGCTGGGTGTCGAAAAGCACACCAATCCCTTTTTACGTTGGGATCAGCCATTATTACAATTAACTGTTAAGAGTAGCGATGCAGTGCAAACCTTTGCGCGGATACGGGAAATGAGAAATAACTTTTAGGAATTGGGCATTGGAGAAAAGTCCATCTTCCTCATCTTCTCCACTCCTCAGATTTTTCTCTCACTAATAGTTGCGATCGCACCCTTTCTTTCGCTACGATCTGTAAGCTTTAGGGTGTAGGCAAAGAAGCTTGGAATACAGCAGTGACATTGTGAGCTATCTTACCCAAACCCAAAATTAATCAGATTTTACAGGAAAAACGATGGCGAAACGCGTACAGTTAGTTTTAAATCAGGATATCAGCAAGCTGGGAAAATCTGGCGACTTAGTAGAAGTAGCTCCTGGCTACGCTCGTAATTATCTGATTCCCCAGAAATTGGCAACTAATGCCACTCCTGGTATTCTCAAGCAAGTAGAACGCCGTCGTGAGCAAGAGCGTCAACGGCAGTTAGAACTCAGACAACAAGCTCTTGAGCAAAAAGAAGCTTTAGAAAAAGTTGGCAGCTTGACAATTGCCAAGCCAGTTGGTGAAAACGAAGCAATTTTCGGTACTATCACCACTCAAGATGTTGTAGATGCAATTAAGGCAGCCACCAGCCAAGAAGTCGATCGGCGTGGCATTACCATCCCCGATATTAACCACCTTGGTACTTATCAAGCCGAAATCAAGTTGTATTCTGATGTAGTGGCACAAGTCGATATTCAAGTCGTCGCTAGTTAACTCAGGAGGGGAGGCGGGGACGCAAAGATGAGGGAGCAGGCGTAATAATGCCTAACTTTGCCAATTTTAGATTTGGAATTTTGGATTGAAGAAAAAATCTAAAATCTAAAATCTAAAATTGAATGACTCCCATACTCTTAACTAGCTTTCATCTCAAAACTAAAATCGTTTATGGCTGAAGAACTTAGTTTTAAAGGCGATGGTAGCGATGCCTACGGCGGTAAACTACGCCTCCCGCCGCAAAACATTGAGGCGGAAGAAGCGATTTTGGGTGGTATTTTACTAGATCCAGAAGCGATTAGTCGAGTTAGCGATCGCCTCCTTCCAGAAGCTTTTTACATTAGCGCTCACAAAGATATTTATCAAGCAGCTGTGAGGCTCCACACCCAAGGTAAACCCACAGATTTGCTCTCAGTCACAAGTTGGCTGACTGACCATGATATGCTTGCCCGCATAGGCGGCAGGAATAAATTAGCAACTCTGGTAGACCGCACAGTGTCAGCCGTGAATATCGACGCCTTAGCAGGGTTGGTGATGGAAAAATATCTGCGGCGACAGTTGATTAAAGCTGGTAATGAAATTGTACATCTTGGTTACGAGACAGAAACCGAGTTACCACAGGTTCTAGATCAGGCAGAACAGAAAGTATTCGGCGTAACTCAAGAACGTCCCCAATCGGGTTTAGTTCACATTTCTGATACTTTAATTAATAATTTTCAAGATATTGAAGATCGAAATCAAGGCATCGCCTTACCTGGTATCCCCTGCGGATTTTACGATTTAGATGCGATGACTAGCGGCTTTCAACGTTCTGATTTGATTATTGTCGCGGGTCGCCCATCAATGGGAAAAACAGCATTTTGCTTAAACCTCGCTCATAACATCGCCGCTTCTTATAAATTACCAGTTGCTGTCTTCAGCTTGGAAATGTCAAAAGAGCAACTGACGCAACGTCTATTAGCTAGCGAAGCCCAAATTGAAAGTAGTTATCTGCGGACTGGTCGCCTGAGTCAAACACAGTGGGAACCTTTAAGCCGTGCTATTGGTATTCTCTCGGAGATGCCAATTTATATTGACGACACGCCGAATATTACAGTTACACAAATGCGTAGTCAGGCAAGAAGATTACAAGCAGAAGTTGGAACTGAATTAGGATTAATTGTAATAGATTACTTGCAATTGATGGAAGGAGCAGGCGATAATCGCGTACAAGAATTATCAAAAATTACGCGTCAACTCAAAGGTTTAGCACGAGAATTATCTGTACCAGTTATTGCTCTATCTCAGTTGAGCCGAGGAGTGGAAGCACGCACTAATAAGCGTCCGATGTTATCTGATTTGAGAGAAAGTGGTTCGATTGAACAGGATGCCGATTTAGTAATAATGTTATATCGAGATGAATATTACTCTCCCGATACTCCCGATCGCGGCATTGCAGAAGTAATTATAGCTAAACACCGCAACGGGCCTACAGGTACTGCGAAACTTTTATTTAATCCACAGTTTACAAAGTTTCAAAATTTAAAAATTTAGCTTTTGAATTGGGGACTAGGGATTGGGAAAAACTAATGCCCAATTCCCTATGCCCTAGTTTCTACTTAACTCCGAGCAATTCCACATCAAACAACAGAGTTGCGTTGGGTGGAATTACGCCACCAGCACCACGAGCGCCATAACCTAACTCTGAGGGAATGATTAACTGACGACGACCGCCTACTTTCATAGTGCTAAGTCCTTCGTCCCAACCTTTGATTACCTGTCCAACACCAATTTTAAAGCTGAAGGGTTGGCCGCGATCGCGTGAACTATCAAACTTAGTACCATCTTCTAAAGTGCCGACATAGTGAACTTCAACCGTTTGTCCAGGTTGAGGAGTCGCCCCAGTCCCCTCTTTTAACTCAACATACTTCAATCCAGAGGGGGTGGTTACGGCATTAGCATCAGACATAGTATTGCTCGCAATTAGAGTATTATTTTCAGTTAAAGTTGTGGGCGCTGGCAGCGTTTGGGTTAACTCGGCAGCAATGGCAGTATTCTGTTTACTGCCTACTTGCCCCACAACCAAAAGCACAACGCACGCCAGCATGAACGCCACGCTGAGGAAAATTGCTTTCAAAATCAGTTCTCCTTACTTAGGTATCCTGGCAAAAACATTACCAATAGGACACATTTAGTTTAAATCACAAATGACATCTTAACGCCAAAGCTTATTTTCTAAATCGCGCAATTGACGCTCTAAACGGTCAATTCTACCGCGCAGTTCGTCCACTTCTGACTGGCGAGCTACCCCCAAATCTTGCATCATATTTCGCATTTGCCGTTGCATTTGAACATCAAAGTTTCCCTGCTCCGACTTTAACTGCTGGGCAATATCATCTATAACTGCCTTGGCTTGCTCAGGATTGAGCTTACCGTCTTTAACTAAATCATCACTCACTTGGCGCAGTTTTTCTGCTACTAAAGACGTTGTGCCAAGACCCACCATCATTAGTTGTTGCAACCAGTTGTTGTTGCTGTCCATACTCCCTTCCTCTTACTTATTTCAAACCAGCCGATCCTTGCTCCTGAGTGTAAGCAATCAAGCTATGCTAAAAGCGCAGTTATTCTAGCCTACATCTCTATTTTGGCAAATTAGCAAACACAGAGATCACAAGGTATGTTTATAGAACGACTCAACTTTAAGGTTGCCCCCAATTTAAGGGAAAATTTTATCCAGAAGGACGCATAAATTTGGACAATAGCGCTGTCTTAATATCCTAGATTTATCGCTAAAGAGGTTTGGATTAGCCTGAATGCCCACAGAAAAGTTATCCTCATCATTTGTTGGGTAATGCTGAAGCAGTGGAAAGCCATGCCCCAAGCAGATTTACAGACGAATGAAGATAAATCCATCCAAGCACTTAGAGAATCTTATCTAAGAGTAGAGTTAGCAAAGTATCAAGTACGGAAATTTCCCCATTTTTAGGTGAAAGATTACTCTCAGCTTGTAGATAAGCAGCTAACTTCTGCCATAGTGAATAGTAAAGCGATCGCCCCAAAAAATATAGGAATTCAACTTAGCTTATTTCACGACAATTGAAGTCATTGGTCATTAGTAGCAATGACCAATGACCAATGACTAATAACTAATCCCCATCTTTAAAACTAGGAAGAAGTTAAATTTTTGCACGCCATTTCTGAAAGGCTATCTCGTAATCTTCTGATTTACTCTGATAAACGCTCCACCAATGAAAAAATAGCCCTAACCCCCATCCTAATATTGGGAAGATAGCCCACAAATAACTAGGACTAGTTATTAGATTCAAAAGAATAAGGAATAAGTTTACAGCTATAAATGAAACAAAGTGTGTCCAAAATGCTCTGCGTCGGAAAGTATTAAATGTAAGTTGCGATCGTTCTTCTTCTTGTTGAATTAACCAGTTTTTTTCAGTTTTTCCCAAAATATCAGAAGAAATACCTAACTCAGATGCCATTTCTATAAGTTCTTCTCGTGAAAATTCACCTTCCTGTCTACGAGTGAGCGCTCTTTGAAGGATTTGTTGTACATCTTCAGAATCGTAAGTCATTTTAACTACCTTATAATTTTGTGTGTAAATGCGCCTTTGATTTCACGAATTGTTTAAGAGATTTCGTTCAATTCAGTTAGCGAATGGCTCCACATTTTGCACCTAATAATTAGCTAAACTTGCACCCGTATTATTTTCTCACAATTAGTTTATGGCTACTGTATTTGTCAATACCTCTACATTGCTTTTAAAATATTCAACCAAGGATTATCCTTAGTCCTATAAAAAAATATTGATAACCGCAAAAGTAAAGTTATCCTTTTTTAAGGAGGGTTTTTAGTTAATATAAAAACCCCTATCCCTGTATCTAAGTTGGATGCAATAGACACATAAATTTTATAAAAAAAGTTATTAAACCTTGCCTCGTATAGATTTTAATTTATATAATCTGACCGACAGAACCTCATGACATCAGAGCAACTAAATTTATTTATGGTAATTCTTAATTTTGGATTTTAGATTTTGAATTCTAAATTCAAAGCAAAGCGAGGTGACACACCTTTTCTATTGAGGTTGTATGGCGATCGCTCCTACCGATGTATAGAAAAATGGGCGATATCTACGGCGGTAAACTACGTATCCTAGAAGTACTGCTAACTCATCCACTTAGACAATGTACATATTTGTATAAAAATATAGAGAATTATTTATACTATCAATAAAAATTTTTATTCGCCCTACGTCTAACGATAGATAGATTTTATTAAATAAATAGTTTAGATTTGTAACAAGTTACACAGAACTAGGTAAAGCACATGGCCAATATTGTTGACACCGCCGCTAATAATGGTTCTTTCAACACACTAGTTGCAGCAATCCAAGCAGCTGGTTTAGTAGATACACTGAAAGGCCCTGGGCCATTTACCGTCTTCGCACCCACTGATGAAGCGTTTAATAAGCTTCCAGCAGGTACAGTAGACTCATTACTTCAAGATATTCCAAAGCTCAAGAAAATCTTGACCTATCATGTTGTATCAGGCAAGGTACTAGCTGCTGATGTAGTTAAGCTAAAGACAGCTACAACAGTTGAAGGTTCAGATGTAAAAATCGACGCTTCTAATGGCGTTAAAATCAATGATGCAACTGTTGCAGCAGCAGATGTTGATGCTGATAACGGTGTCATCCATGTAATTGACACAGTTTTGATTCCTGCATAAGCAAATATCAGAATAGCGAATGCTATTTGTGGGGCAGCGACTATCTATCTATAGTCGTTTCTCTATTACAGTCTGGTTGAATGTTTTTTAGTAAACACCAACTACCAACAAATCCATCTAGATACCGTCTAGATGGATTTGTTGTTTCATGCGTTTATATTTAATTAGGTGTAATCAAATTTTTAGTTTTGCCAAACCCAAATAACGGATACCTTCGGGGGAAATATCAAAACGGCAAGGTAAGACTTCTAAACCGAGAGCGATCGCATCGCGTAATAATTTACCATATATAGGATCTGTGCGATCGCCAGGAGAGAATTCAGTACAATCACCGCGATTGATAAAGTAAAACATCACCGCACGAGTTACAGGTAGCAGCGCCATTAGTTCTCGCAGGTGCTTTTGTCCTCTTGTAGTTTCCGTGTCAGGAAATAAAGCTAATCTTCCCTCAGATAAAGTTGTATTTTTCACTTCTAAATAAATCGGGCGTTCCTCATCACTCCCCGTCAAGAAAAAATCTACTCTACTTTTTTTATCTAGTCCATAAGCTACCTCGCCTTTGATTTGGCTATAGTTGCCTAATTCTGGGAAAAGGTGTTTCGTCAAAGCTAGCTTTACAATCCGATTGGGCAAAAAAGTATTTATGCCTACCCAAGTCGGTTCGTCGTCATGTACCTGAATTAGTTCTAAGGTATAAGCCAATTTGCGGTTAAGATTATCGCTTTTGGAAAGTTGTACTGCACTTTGGGGAGTTGATACTCCAGTCATAGGCCCTGTATTTGGACAGTGTGCTGTCACTATTTCGCCAGAAGGAAGTTGAACGTCAGCAAAAAACCGCTTGTAACGCTTGAGTAAAATACCCGGATACAAGGGTGGGTAGCGATAAAGCCAATCTATCATTATAAAAAAACCTTGTTGCTGCTAGTAAATATACGTCGATTCCTTACCTATCTACCTCTCAATAGCAGATATTTTCAGCAGCTACTCCGCCCTGCGGCAGAATTTGAGTAACTTTATATATCACAGATTGTCAATTTTTGTAGTCAAATTAACAACATAGTAATAAAAAGTAGCATAGACTAAGTATTATAAGTCTCCCATAAAGAAAAATCCGGGAGAATTTCAATATGCAAGGAGGTAAATCCTATGCAAAAATTGGGGACAGCAACGGAATTAGAATATGCTTTTCTGTTTACTCTAAGAAAGGTAAATTCGATAAATCCAGAAGGTTTCAAGCCATTTTTTAGTAATATGCCTATTGACCCTTATATCAAAGGCAACTATCGTTCGAGAAGATTATCTCGGTTTATAGTTTCTGGAAATGGTTTAATCAAATTACCTCATGGCTACTTCTTTCAAAGTAAAGAGCAAAATCCATTAATGGGTGACATCAAAAGAGAGTTTGCAGAATTAGATGATGCACTTATAAAGCTTGATATTTTTAAAAATCTTGTTTTAGCATTTAGTGATTCTTGTAAGCTCCACCCAGAAGCTGAAATCGGAGTTCATCAAATTAGAATTACTTGTTCACCAGGTAATTTTGGCAATCTAGCGCCTGAAGGTATCCATCAAGATGGTACTGATTTTATTGGCATATTTTCAGTAGATAGAAATAATATTCAAGGTGGAGAAGCACATTTGTATACTGCCAAAAAGGAAAAACCTGTGTTTAGCAAAGTTCTAAATCCGGGCGAACTATTATTGGTTAACGATCATGAGTTTTTCCACTTCGGCAATCCCATCAAACCACAGACTGATGCTCAAGGAAGCTTGGATGTTTTTGTACTGACTTCTCCTAGTTTACTTTCAGAATAATTCTAGTTAACTGTAAATATTTTGCAATTTACGAGATATGGGGAATTGAATCTAGTCATTTCCCCAGTTTTTTATTTGTAATTGGAAATAATCGTGCTGATAGTGGTTGATTTAACTTGATGGCTAAAGTTGGCATATAAATTAATAAAGCTATAATTTTTTCTATCGTTATATTACCTAGAATCGGAACTGTATCCAGTCCACATATAATAAATGTGTAAGTAATAATAATATTATATGTTTGCTCGTTAGCCCTGTTAGCTAGTCCGATATCTTCACAAACCGGAAGCAGAAGTCCAGAGTAACCACAGATTTTTCCTGATGCATTTTTCAATACACAAGAATGAAGCAAAGGCACGCTGAATAATTAAAATATTAACTAACTGAATCAACCAAACAAATGCCATGAATGACGAATTTTACAATAGAGGATTGGAAAAAGCTAGGCGAAAAGACTACGCTGGAGCAATTGAGGAATTTAATCATGCTTTACAATTGACACCTTACTTTACCGAAGCTTACTTGCAACGGGGTTTGGCACATTATGATTCAGGAGCAATCCTTAAAGCTGTTTCAGATTATACCGAAGCGCTGAAACTTAATCCTGAGAGTGTAGAAGCATATTATTGTCGCGGATTGGCTAGGATGGCGCTGAAAAATTTACCGGGGGCGCTAGACGATGTTGAACGCGCTATTCGTCTCAATCTCAATTATGCTCCTGCTTATAATTTGCGGGGGATAGTGCGGCGCAAACAGGGTTCTATTCAAGACGCGATCGCTAACTTTAAAAAAGCTGCACAATTATATCTAGAGCAACAGGATAAAGAAAATTGTCGCCTTTGTCTGGAAAAGATTAAACAGCTACAATCTCCAGAAAAACCTGCCGTTGAGCAATCGGGTTCCACAAATGCACCAATTTTATCCACAAAGGAATATTTCACACAATTATTAGAAAAGGCTGAAAAGGGAGATACGCAAGAGGCGCTAGCAGATTTAAACTGGGTATTAAAGGCCGATCCACAAGATGCCCAAGCTTACTGCTGCCGTGGGGTTGTACGTTGCAAAATGGGGAATTATCGAGAAGCGATCGCTGATTTTAATCAAGCATTGGGACTAAATTTTCAAGATGCTATTGTTTATCGCAACCGAGGTAAAGCGCGTTCTGTATTGGGAGATCATCAAGGTGCGATCGCGGATTTTAACCAAGCACTCCAGATGCAACCCGAAGATCCTTTAATCTATATTGCTAGAGGCAATGCCTATCGGGCAATAAGTAACTATCTTGGTGCAATTAAAGATTATACTCAAGCGCTGCGAATAAACCCTGATGATGCTCAAGCTTACTACAATCGCGGCATTGCTTATACTTGCATAGAAGAAATACAAAATGCTCTGGAAGATTATCAACGAGCGGCGAGTATTTTTTGTGAACAAGAAGATTGGAGAAATTATCAACAAGTCTTAAGTAGCCTAGAAAAAATTCAAAAATTTAGTCCACAGTCAAAAAAGCAAAAAGATAGCCTGCTACGTCAGCGACTTTTGCGAATGGTTGGGGGATATTGGGAAATTGCCGAACGATTAATTCAGCAGAAGCAAAATTATTATCCTGGGATGTCAGAGGAGTGGTATTTGCAAAAAGTGATTGATGATTTAGAACGCGATCGCAATAGTTGAAGAATTCAGAAGCTAGAATTCAGGAGGTCGCTCAACGTAGCCGAAGTCAGCCAGAATCAAAGTTTCAGAGGAAGGCTAATTTGAAATGTGGAGCCTTGACCTAGTATACTATTTACATTAATTTGCCCTCCGTATCGCTGTACAATTTGTTGAGCGATCGCAAGTCCGAGTCCAAAGCCGCCTGTTTGCCGAGATCGGATAGTATCTACACGGTAAAAACGATCAAATATATGTGGCAAATCGGTGGATGGAATACCAATCCCGTTATCTTTGACCTGAATTACCGCGCAGTGAGACTGGATAAAAAGATGTAATTGTACCTTACCGTTTGCTGGTGTGTACTTGAAGGCATTAGTCAGTAGATTAATTACAGCTTGTTTGAGCAAATTAGCATCGGCTTTTAAAATGATCGGATGCTCTGGAAGGTGAGCATTGAAATTGAGACTTTGGGCAGGAGCAAGGGCTGCGAACTCCTGAGCAAGCGATCGCAATATTTCACACAAATCAACGGATTTTAATACGGTTTCTGCAAGCGAGCCATCATAACGCGACAAAAAAAGCAGATCATTGATCAGCGTACTCATGGACTTAGCAGTTCGGACGATATTTTGCAACCGCAATCTTTGCTCCAAGGGGTCTTCGGGAGGCATCAGGGCAACTTGAGCATTGCTCAATACCGTAGCAACGGGTGTGCGTAGTTCATGAGAAGCATCTGCTGTAAATCGCTGCAATTGTTGATAAGCACGAAGGCTTGGTCGCATTGCCAATCCAACCAAAAACCAACCTGTGATACCTATTACACCAAAGGTTACGGGAACCCCGAAAGTCAGAAACAAGCGGGCTTGGTTCAGTCCAATGCGTAGAGAGTTCATTGGAGTTGCTGTTTGGAAGTAACCAATCAGTACCTTACCTTCCAAAACAGGAAGTGTAACTTGGCGAATCCAGGTTTTTGTACTAGATGACTCTGAGCCTATTGGTACTTCTAACGTTTGAAATCCAGGTTTTGCGCTCAACTGTTTACCACCCGATGAACCGATAAACTGTAAAAGTTGTTTATTGGAGTTATACCACCGTGCGTAGATTAGCCCGCCATTCAACGATACACCGCTTTCTACAGGAGTCTGGCTGTGCTGATTTTGCCATTGACTTTGATAAAGTGAGTATTGGGTTTTAATAGCAAAGGCTTTACTTTGTGAAAATAGTTCGTCGTCAAAAACCCGCAATTGTTCTTCTACACTCAGACAATAGCCCACCCCTGCAAAAGCGAACAAAATTCCACCCATTGACAGGGCAAACCAGTGAGCAAGATTACGACGGCTATGATCAAACATTTGTCATTGGTCATTTATCATTTGTCATTGGGCACTGGTTATTAATTTTTATCCCTCCCTCATCCCCCTCATCCCTTCACAAATTTGGTGGATTTATTCGATAGCCCATGCGATGCACTGTTTCTATCCAATCTTTGACACCAATAGTCTGTAGGCGCTGGCGCAGGCGGCGAACCAAGGTAGTAACCGCGTTACTTTCTGGTTCCTCTCCGCAGCTCCAAAGAGCTTGCTCAATCTGGTTATGAGATAAGACCTGGCGGGGATGACGCATTAAATACTCCATCAATTGAAACTCCCGGCTAGAAAGTTGAGTTGTCAACGAACCAAGTTCGAGCGTCAAAGTGGATAAATGAAGTTCCAAATCGCCCAAGCTAAGTATATCTCCTTGCCACATAGGCGATCGCCGTCCTAGCGCCCGGACTCGTGCCAATAACTCTAGAACATCCACAGGCTTTACTAAGTAATCATCGGCTCCAGCATCTAAACCCATTACCTTATCTAAAATCGTGTCTTTCGCTGTCAGCATCAATACAGGAGCCAGCTTACCTGCCCGTCGATATACTTGACACAATTCTACGCCACTCACTTTAGGCAACATCCAATCTAGAATCAGCAAGTCATAGTCTTTGCGAAAGGCATACCACTGTGCTGTTTCTCCATCAGCGATCGCATCAACTGTATGTCCCACCTTTAATAAGGCTGCCCGCAGTGGCTCTAATTGTGATGGGTCATCTTCGACTAGTAAGATTAACATCCCATTTGCTCAGGTTGCCGTAATTTTTGCTTTCTAATTTTAAGATTAAGCTAAGAGGATGACACAAAAGTGACGTAAACACTCAACCCTATATATTCCATGCAGCAACTCCAACTTTTTCCAGTGTTGCGATCGTTAGGCTTTGTGTTTTGGTTGTCCTTGCCGTTAATTGGGTTAGTTTTTTGGCTGGGGAGTGGCTTTGTAGGAGATCGGATTTTAAGTCGCTCCAATCTCACCAAAAAATATCTGCTAGCAGATACTCAATCGGCACGACAGATTATGAAAAGGATAGTAGCGATCAAGGTCGAAGTTCTCCCTGAAAAAGGAATTTCACGGGTTAACGTTAAAACCAATAACTCAGTTCTTACAAAGATAGTATTTGAATTTCCAATAACTGATATAAGTAAACTTGAAACTGCTCTTAGTCAGGAGTTAGGCTTACCACGCGATCGCGTTAAAGAACTAATAGTTGAGTCGAATGACAAATGACACTCACTAACCTTGACATTTCTCTGTCATATTTATCCAATAAACTACAAGAAAAGTAACGTAATTTTACTTTTATCTAAATAATTGATTGTTGATAGCGAACATTTGACTATTCATTGTTCACTTTCAAAGGTTAATCTTTAGACCTTAACCCTCAGTAGCCCACCATTAATTGCTATGGATACTTCTGAAAATCAAGTTTCAACGGTTGAAACCCAATCAGATAGTTCTGTGCCTTCTGAGTTACCACCTACTCGTTCGGGTAAACCTTGGTTCTGGAGATTACTGATTCTATTTCTGGCAACTGGTGGCATTATCCTCTGGCGGATGTTCGCTCCTGGTGGCGCACCACGTTCTTCTGTTGCACAACAGCAAGGACCACCTCCAAAACCAATTGAAACAATCTCTCTGGCAACTGGAAGTGCTACAAGAAGTGTCCAGTTGTTGGGACAAGTAGAAGCCACTCAGCAATCAACAATCCGCGCTCAAACTAGTGGAATTGTCAAACAAATTTCAGTGCAACCAGGCGATCGCGTGAAAGTAGGAATGGCGATCGCTTTACTGGATGATACCGATCAGCAATTGGCAATTAGCCAAGCACGAGCGCAACTGGCACAACAACGAAGTAATCTGGCACGTTTGGAAGTTGGTACTCGTCCTGAAATCATTGCTCAACGGCAAGCGGCTGTCACATCTGCTAAGGCGCGAGAACTGGAAGCACAAGATAACTTGAAACGTACTAGCAATCTTGTTAAAGAGGGTGCTTTATCTCAAAGATTGTTAGTGGAAGCCCAAGCACAATTAGCTAACATCCAAGGAGAACGTCTAGAAGCCGAGGCAGAACTTGCTGAAGCGAAAGCTGGGCCGATTCAAGAAGAAATTGCCGCTCAACGAGCAAATGTAGAAGCAGCAAAAGCCACCTTAGCTCAAGCAGAATTAGCGCGGCAGCGAACTCGAATTTTGGCATCAGAATCGGGTATAGTGCAGACTCGCCATATCAGTAACGGTGATTTGGTACAAAGTTCTGGTCAAATTGTCACCTTGGTAGCAGGCGATCGCTTCGATATTTTCCTAGAGTTACCCGAAGAACTCAGTGGTAAAGTTACCCCAGGGATGACAATCGATCTCACAACTCGCGCTCTCCCGCAATGGAAACAACGTGCCACGATCACTGCTGTAGTACCTTCTGCTGAGACTGCTTCTCGTCGCCAGCGTGTGCGTGTCCAAATTAACAAGCCACCATCAGGATTAATACCAGGAATGGCGATCGCAGGCAACTTAAATATGCCCTCGAATCGCTCTAGCTTTGTAGTATCACGAGATGCATTAACCAGAAGGCAAAACGAGTGGTTAGTTTTTGCAGTTGCAGATGGCAAAGCTAAACAAATTCCAGTCGAGATGGTTTCTGATATGGGTAAAAATGTCGCAATTTATCATCCCAACTTACGTACAGGTCAACGCGTTGTGTTACGTGGTGGTGATGGATTGCAAGATGGTGCGCCTGTAAAGATAGTTGATCCAACCTGAAGGAGGCAGGAGGCAGAAGGCAGGAGGTTGTAATTTAGATGAGGCTTCAACCCAGTCTAATTCCAGTCCACCAAATCGTCCTACCTCTCTTGTTAAAACATAGGTTGCACCACACTTCCATAGACTTCTTGCAGAAGTCGGTTAAAGAGGAAGAATCATCTCTTTCTCCTTTAGCCTTTCCTTCTTCAAAATACTGGAAACCCAGTTTAAATTAATACAGTTCAGTTAGGAATTTCTTTCTTCGCGTTCTTCTCTGACGAGACGCTGCGCGAATGCGTCTACGTTAAAAAATTTACTTTAACAAATAGTGAAGCATTAACTGAACCGTATTGCATTTTAAATATGACTTTCTCAATTACGAATTAATATGAATTTTATTGAAACCGCCGTTCGTTGGCGACATGGAACTTTTGTTTTGTTTTGCTTGCTAGCAATGTTCGGGGTATTCTCTCTACTAAACTTACCCCTAGAATTGCAACCAGGAGGCGATCGCCCTGAAATTACGATCACAACTACCTATCCCGGCGCAGGGCCAACAGAAGTAGAAGACCTGATTACCCGCCCCATTGAAGAACAGATGCAAGAGGTGCTAGGTGTCCAAGAAATTAGCAGTACTTCTCGTGCTGGACGCAGCAGCATTACCTTAGAATTTGCTCAGGATGCTAACGCTAGAGAACGGATGATAGATGTTCTCAACCGCTTGCAACAGGTGGAAAGCTTGCCACCAGAAGCGCAGGAATCGAATGTAGAACTGGTGGGTGGTAACAGTTCACCGATGATGTGGATTCCGTTTGATACCAAAGAAGGATTTCAACCAGATGCAGACCGTTATCGGGACTTAGCAGACGAAGTAGTGATTCCTCGTTTGCGGCGAGTCGAGGGAACTGGGCAGTTTTTGTTAGTGGGTGGACAAGAACGAGAAGTCGAGGTGAAGGTTGATCCGAAAGCATTAAGCGATCGCAACCTCGCAATTGGGGATGTAGTAAGAGTTCTTCAAGAAAACAACCGTGATATTCGGGGTGGGCCATTAATTCTCGGACGACGCGAATATCGAGTCCGCACAATCAGCAGATCGCAAGATTTATCGCAAATTGAAGGGTTTGTGCTGCGACGCGACCAATCGGGCACAGTTTACTTGCGAGATGTAGCAAAAGTACAGATGGGACGCAAACCCCAAGATAGTGCGTTGGTGTTCAACGGCAAGCCTGGGGTAGCAGTCGGTGTAATTCGGCAAATTGGGGCAAATGTGCCAGAGGTGGCTAAAGGCATTCGGGCGGAAATTGCTGCACTGCAAACTGAATTTGATCGGCAAAACCAAGGTATTCGCTTTGTCTACAACTATGACGAAAGTGAGTACATTAATCAATCGGTAAGTTTCGTTAGAGAGAACTTGATCAGTGGAGCATTACTAGCAACTATCGTCTTACTTCTATTCCTTGGCTCAATGCGAACTGTTGCTGTAGTTGCAATCACCATTCCTATCGGTACAATTATTGTGTTCATTGTCATGTCTGCATTGGGACGCACATTGAACATCATTAGTCTAGCTGGACTAGCATTTTCTGTGGGTATGGTTGTAGATAACTCGATCGTTGTGATTGAGAATGTCTTCACCCATATGCAGCAAGGCAAAAGTGCCATGCGGGCAGCCATTGAAGGTACGCAAGAAGTTTGGGGGGCAATGCTTGGTTCTACCTTAAGCAACATAGTGGTTTTTGTACCACTGTTAATGGTGACAGGTGAAGCAGGGCAACTCTACACCGATATGGCGATCGCTCTTTCTGCCTCTTCTCTATTCTCGCTATTTGCGGCATTAACTTTAGTCCCAATGCTATCGGGATTGTTCCTCAAACAATCAGAAGCCATGCAAATGATGCAGGGTGGTGAATATCGGGGCGGTAATTGGTTTGAGCGAATGGTAGCTAAAACCTCTGCGGTGTTTCGTCATTTTCAAGGCAAACTGGAAAACTTTCTCGCCGCTACTGTTAGTTGGTCACTAGGACGTAAGCGTATTGGCCGTAGGTTAATTGTGCTGTCGATTCCTGTTGTTTTACTCTTAACTAGTATTCTTCTCTTACCACCTGCCGATTATCTACCCGAAGGCAATCGTAACTTAGTTGTTTTGCGGGCGGAACCTTTGCCGGGAACCAGTATCCCAGAAGCGATTCGGCAATCTGAATCTGTGCAAAAATTTCTGCGATCGCAACCAGAAGTTGAGCGCATCATGTATGTTGACCGTCCAGGGGCGCTGCGAGGTATTGCAACTATCTTAAAACCAGAATTTGCCACGACTACGGGACTAGCTGATATGGTAGATCGGTTACGTGCCCAAAGCAGTAACTTTGCTGGATACCGCTTTGTCATCCCAACACGGATTTCTATATTCCGCGATCCGGGTAAAGAATTTGAAGTGGATATTGTTGGGGCTGACTTAAATCAGATTGGTGATTTAGAAAAGCAAATTACCGGGAAATTGCGATCGCTTGCAGGGGTTCAAAATGTACGCTCAAACTTTGTATTGGGTGCAGGTGAATTACAAGTGATTCCCAACCGCGAACGCATCGCGGAAGTAGGACTTTCGGAAGCGGAAATTGGTTCGATGGTAGAAGCAGCATTGGGTGGTCGAGTTGCCTCCGATTACATTGATGGCAAAGAAGAATTAGATGTCTCAGTGGAACTACAAAATACTGCTGTGGAAACGCCAGAGCAGCTACGCCAATTGCCTTTATATGCACAAGGACGACAAGTGCAACTCGGTGATATTGCCGAAGTTCGTGAAACAACGGGAGCCGATGCCATTAACCACGTTGATTTAGAGCGCTCAATTAGCCTCACCGTTTCCCTTGCACCTGATGCCCCTCTTGCTACGCTAGTAGAACGTACCGAAGAAGAAATTCTGAATCCTCTGCGTGCCAGCTTACCAACAGGCTATCGGCTAGAACTGTCAGGTTCAGCAGATCAGTTGGCAACAACCGTTGGTCAATTAGCTGCTGCATTTGCATTTTCAATTTTGATTACTTACTTGTTACTGGTGGCGTTGTATCGCTCCTTCCTGTACCCAGTGGTGATTATGGCAACAGTGCCCATGGGTATGAGTGGCGCACTATTGAGCCTAGTAATTGCCAACATGATTCCGGGAATGAATGTGGCATTGGATATGATTACAGCCTTAGGATTTGTGATCCTTACAGGTGTGGTTGTTAACAACGCGATTCTACTAGTTGATCGCGCCTTGCAACTCCAGCAAGCAGGTGAAGATTTTGATGCATCTTTATATAATGCGACAAGTGATCGCTTACGGGCGATTTTCATGTCTGCTGGAACTAGTGTATTGGGGATGTTACCGTTAGCAGTTTTACCAGGCCAGGGTTCAGAGTTATACCAGGGGTTAGGCATTGTCTTAACAGGCGGCCTGGCTTTTTCGACGATTTTAACTCCTACTGTTGTACCCGCACTTATGGGTTTACTGTACGATCTTTCTGGACGTAAATCGCTGCGATCGCCAAATGCAAAAAAGCCAGACGAACTAGTTACTAACTAAGTATTGATTTTGTGGGAAAATCGTCAAAAAATTTCATTTGAAGTCGAAATATCCGGCTAATTACCCACATTCCGCAGGTGCGATCGTAAGCTAGAAATTAACATAAAAAAGTTAGAGGTACTATAAGTACCCCTAACTTTGTAGCACTACTGCTTCCGTAACTCTCAAATTATGGACTGTAATTCTACCAATTCTTAAAAAAAGAGTTACAGAAGAGAGAAAATAGAGTCTTACTATTAACCGTTACAACACCTAACCGACTATCGCTTCAGCTTTTTCCTCAGCTTTTTCCTTTACTAGTACATAAGGTTTTTCTGCACCCTGTGCGAGATATTCAGCTAGCTGACTTTCAATTTGATCGCGCACAATTTGACGATACTCTAGAAAATGCTCGTTGTGGGCACAAGCAGCAAGATAATGCTCAATAACTCCAGGGTTACGCTTGAGAATGCTAAACAAATGATGCCAGAACTTCCAACGGGTTTCCCGTTTGATGCCTTGTCGCCAAATTACAAGTAACAACGCTTTCACAACCACCCACTCTGGCATTTTTGCTGGCGCTTTCCAACTCGGTAAACCCATCATTAAGAAACAACGATAGGTGCGATCTAAGTACTTTACTGGGTCGTATAAAGTACAAAATGCTTCAATATATTCTCGTGCAAGTTCTTCCAGGGGACGCGTGGGAAGAAAGTTCATCAATGTTGTCTGATTGATGTTACCATCTTGATTTTCCCGCAGTCGCCCTTCTTTTTTGAGGCGATGCCAAAGCGCGGTGTTAGGTAACGCTTGCAACATGGCAAAGGTAGTTGAAGGAATCGCTGCTTGTTCTGCAAAGCGGACAATGCGCTCGCCTGCGCCTGCTTTTTCACCATCAAACCCGATAATAAACCCAGCCATTGGGCGCAATCCGGCTCTGATGATAGTTTCCACTGCCTCAGTTAGAGAACTGCGAGTATTTTGAAACTTCTTAGTCATTTGCAAACTATCCTCATCCGGCGTTTCGATTCCCAAAAACACCGCCGAGAAACCACACTCAACCATCAACTCCAACATTTCTGCGTCTTGCGCTAAGTCAATTGAAGCTTCAGTGTCAAATCGGAAGGGATACTTGTGTTCTGCCATCCAAACTTTTAACTCTTTGAGCAACAATTTCACATTTCGCTTGTTGCCAATAAAGTTGTCATCCACCATGAATACACCCCGCCGCCAACCCAATTCATAGAGGCAATCTAACTCTGCTAACAGTTGTGCTGGGGTTTTGGTGCGTGGTTTGCGCCCGTAGAGAACAATAATGTCACAAAATTCGCACTGGAAAGGACACCCGCGCGAAAACTGCACTGACATCATGTCATAGGCATTCAATTCTAATAAATCAAAGCGGGGTATTGGTGTGCTTGTCACATCAGGTTTTTCCGTAGCGCGGAAAGTGCCGGATGTGTCTCCCCGTTGAATTGCCTCAATAAACATGGGGAGAGTGATTTCTCCTTCATCCAGAATCAGGAAATCTGCGCCAACATTTTCAACTTCGTGAGGTACAGAGGTAGGGTAGGGGCCGCCTACTGCGACTAACTTACCACGTTTTTTTGCTTCCTGAATTTGGTCAAGTAAATCTTGTTTCTGGACAATCATCGCGGAGAAAATTACCACATCCGCCCATGCCCATTCTTCTTCTGTTGCTGGGCGGATGTTGCGATCGACTAGCTTGAATTCCCATTCTTGGGGCAGAATCGCGGCTACTGTTACTAAACCCAGAGGTGGTAATAAAACCTTGCGATCGACTAACTCCAAAATTTTTTCATAAGACCAAAAGGTTTTGGGAAATATTGGATACACTAACAAGATTCGCATGTAGTATCAATCCTCACACTTTGATTGTTATCCCACTCTAACGGAAATAAAGAGCTATTGACTTTTTATTAAATTTGCTCTATTTTATCATTTTGGTTAGCAATGATAGAATTTATACATATTTATTGCAATATTGCCTCATTTTCTCTACTAGCAGAGTGTAGTTAAGTTAGTTTTGGCTGATTTATTATTTTTGATTAGCTTAGTAAGATGTGTTTGCTCTAATGTTAAGAGTGTCAAATAGCCTACTTCACATCCTTAACGCCACTAATTTTTAAAACATCGGTCATGGTTGTACAATAATTTGGCAAGCCGAAGCTATCGGGATTGATGAATTTTTCATAGATGAAATGCCGATAGTTCATGCAAAATCTATCCCAAGCAGCCATGCGAATGCGGAACAGAACAATAATCAAATTAGCCAATGCTATAGATATGGGAATGCGAAAGTAAATCTTTTTGCCCAGATAAGCACAAACTTGTTTCACTGCTTGATTAGCAGTTAATGGTGCTTGACCTAAAACCAGCCAACGTGGTTGATCATTTTTGACAGGATGATCAATTAAATATCGCACTACAGTGGCAATATCTCGTCCGTGGATAAAGTGAAAACTGCCATCTGCTTCTAAAAAGCGAATCAAATCGATATATTTCGTCACTTCTGTAATACCAGATGTGACAGGAGAATAGGGTTTATTGGCATCACCACCCAATACTAAAGTCGGAAATACTGTGGTAATTTTGGGTGCGATCGCTAATTTTTCTTTTTTCTCTAAGCACTCATATTTAGAACGGATGTAATCTGTCCCAATCTCCCCTGCTTGTTGTAACGGTTGATTGTAGCGATCCAAAACACTAGCTGTCGAGAAATAAATCACCTGCTGGCAACGTTCTGGATCTAGGAGTTCCATCAACTCAATAGTTTTGACGACATTAATATCAAATGTCTGCTCACCACCCCAAGCTGTGGCTGTGAGTACTGCTGTATCAATTGTGGATAGCAAATCGGCAAATTGGCGAATATTTTGCATATCACCTTGCAAAACATTGATGCCTGAACGTACCTTAATATCAACTTGTAGTTTATTTGGGTTCCTAACTAACAAATACAGTTCGTGATCTGTTTCCTTAATTAAGGCTTCTGTTAAATAATGACCTACACAACCACTTGCACCAGTCACTAAAATCCGTTTCTGGCTCATAGAAAATTTTTTAAAAGTAAACAGTTAAAAGTAAAGAGTTAAAAATGAAGTTAAAAGTTCCGAATCAGAAGCTATGAATCAAGTTAGGAGCTAGGAGTAAGAAGTTAAGAATGAAAAATAACTTTGCACCTTGCAACTTATAACTTAACAGTTTATAACTCCTAATTCATAACTCCTAACTCATAACTCCTAACCCTTAACTCCTGCAAGATTCAGTTCCTTTGCTGTTTCAAAGAAGAAAGCGACATTTTCTTCTGGAGTTTCTGGTAAAACACCGTGGCCGAGATTGAGAATGTGACCCCAGTTACCAGCTTTGCGAACGGTATCATGAATGCGATCGCGGATAAACTGTTTAGAACCGAATAACACACCTGGGTCAAGATTTCCCTGAACTTTGACTTGTTTGCCCAATCTTGCCCGTGCGTCTGCCATATCCACTGCCCAGTCTACACTGACTATATCAGCGCCAGATTGTGCCATTCTTTCCAATACACCTGCACTACCGCTAACTAGCAAAATCAAAGGTGTCTCAGGATGAGTTTGTTTGATTTGCTGAAAAACTCGCTTCTGATAGGGGAGAGCAAAGGTGTCATAATCTTGAGGACTCAATTGACCCGCCCAAGAATCGAACATTTGCACAACTTGAGCGCCAGAGTCAATTTGGTAGCGGGCATAGATAGCGATCGCATCTGCTAATTTAGTTAACAGTTGATGCAGTATCGTTGGGTCTGAGAATGCCATGTTTTTGATGATGGAATAGGTTTTAGAACCTTTTCCCTCAACTGCATAAGCTGCTAATGTCCACGGCGCACCCACGAAGCCTAACACCGTCGATTTATCGCCTACTTCGGAGCGCAACGCTTGCAAAATTGTCTTAATGAATGGTAGAGCTGCTTCTGGTTCTAAGGGATGCAGAGCATCAATTTGCTCTTGAGTGCGGAGGGGCGAGTGAATGATTGGCCCTTTGCCTTCGGCAATATCCATGTCAATCCCCAAACCAGGTAACGGGGTGACAATATCAGAAAATAAAATTACACCGTCTGGCTGGAAGGCTCTCCAGGGTTGCAAGGAAACTTCAATTGCTACTTCCGGAATTTCGGAGCGATCGCGAAACGAAGGATACTTTTCTCTTAAGTCTCGATATGCTTTCATATATCGTCCCGCTTGTCGCATCATCCATACAGGGGGACGATCTACTACTTCACCACGAGCAGCCCTTAAGAGATGAGGAGTCGTTGAATAAACACCCATTTATTACTTCATCCTAAGTCACATTTTTATGCCACTGTTTAGCTTATCATTCTGGGATTACGCTTTTTCAGCAGGTTTACCTCAAAAGGGCAATCGGGGTCGAGAGAGGAATAAAACAAGAATTAACAATGAAAGTGGAATATAAAAGAATTTCGTCACTCTTTTGTGTTTTCTCCACTCTCTACTCCCCTAACTTTATATGCAAACTGACTCTAACAGTCCCGATCATGTTGCATCTGCTAATAATGAGCCTAACCCAGGAAAGTTTTTGATTCCCCGATCGCAGCGACAGAGGTTCTTTATTCAGTTTACCTTAATGACCCTGATCGGATGGGTTGTAGGTGGCGTTGCTAGTATCGCCTTAGAGAAAATTATTCTCCAAAGCTCACCTAGTGTTGTTATCCAACCACAAACATGGAGTATTTTGGTCAGGAGTATCAGTAACGTTGTATTTGCTGTAATTTTCGCTGCTGACCAAAGCCTTGTTCTTTACCGATATTTACCAGGTTGGCAGTGGTTATTTGCTACTAGCGTCGGTTGGCTGATTGCCAACGGCGTTTCTACAGCCTGGATTAACTATATTTCAACTATTGCCTTATCGTTAAATGAAACTTTATCTCCTGAACAAACTTTTATTTTTGCATTTGTGTCTGCGATCGCATATATAATTTCTGGTATTTGGCTGGGGCTTTGCCAATGGCTGGTACTGAGGCGATACACAACAGGGATTTGGTGGTGGAATTTTTTACCTTCAATCTCTTTCTTATTAATTAGCATTTTAGTTTGGTTGCTTTTTATTGTGCAAAACCTGATTCCAGAAGCCAACCGGAGTCTTATATTGTATTGGAGTGGACAAGGATTGACAGCAATAATCCTGGGAATTATACCAGCAATTGGCTTGTGTACCTTGAAAAAAAATTTACATCGCCGGAGTGAAATTTCTGGGTAAAAAGGAAGCCTTAATTTAGGATTTTCCATTTCTAGGACTTACGCACAGGTAACGGAAAATCAAACCACAGAAGCACAGAGAACACGGAGGAATAAGAGTTTGAGAGGTATTTTGCGTAAGTCCTGATTTCATTGAAAGCGACGGGAAACTCCATTCCCCATACCCAAGAACTCAATTCCCTTGAGTGGGTGGAGTTCTTCATCTAGATTGTTGAGAATCCCATATTGAATCGAGGTTTGCTTGGGCTTGTTTGAGTGCTTTTTCTGGAGGTGCGCCTAGCATAGTGGCTTCGATGGCTCGCCCTAAACTGTCAGACAAGCGACTATAGCCAGGAATGATTGGTCGAGAACCTGATACAGACATTTGGTCAATAAAGACTTTCATGACAGGTTTTTGCTGGAGAAATTCTTGATAAGCCTGACTTTGGACAGATTTGATGTTAACTGGTAAAAAACCCGTCCCCATACTCCATTCTGTTTGGAATTCTTCACTTAAAACATACTCTAAAAATTTGAGCGCGGCTTGCTCTCTTTCTGGCGTAGTCTTCATCAAATAGATATTTCCAGTGGCAGTCACGGTAGCAGGTTTCACACTTGCAGGTATGGGGAATACTTCAAAGTCAACATTGGACTTCATTATATAAGTCCAAGGGCCTGTGATCTGCATTGCAACGCGGCCTGCGATAAAAGCGTCTTCTTCATAACCTCGCTCTGGGGAGGAGAGGGTTGCCGAACCATCTTTTAATATGTCTTGCCAAAATTGTAAAGCTGCGATCGCTCCCGCATTCATCAAATTTGGGCGATTATTTGTTACAATCTCTCCACCAGTGGTCAATAAAAAGGGGAACCAACTAAAGACAGTCCATTCTTCCTTTCCTAAAGGCAATAACATTCCGTATTGTTCAGGTCTGTTATCACCATTTCGGTCTATAGTCAATTTTTTGGCAACTTCCCTTAACTCTTCCCAAGTTTTGGGAATTTGCGTAATTCCGGCAGCTTGAAAGAGTTTAGGTCGGTAAAAAATGCCTAAATTGCTCGTATAAAGTGGGATTGACCAAAGATGACCGTCTAATTTTAATTCCTCCCATAAGTTGGGGCTAATTTCCGACTTCAATGGCAATTTGTCTAGCCATTCTTCTAAAGGTTGAATTGCTCCTAGTTCCATAAACTGGCCTGTCAATTGAGGATCGAATGACAGAATATCTGGAGATGTATTGCCCACAACTGCTGTTAATATTTTTGGCAATTGGGGTTGGCCTATGAAGATAGATTCAACCTGAATATCAGTATGAGTCTGATTAAATTTATTTACTAGTTTGTTAAATACATCCCGATTAGCAGGGGGATTAATTGATTGCCATAAACTCAAATGAATTACTTTATCATTCTTTTGGATTGTCCCCTGACAACCATATAAAAATATACTCAGAATAATTACTATCAGCGAAAGCCGTAAAACAGAATTGGTTAACTGGCGGAAAAAACTCTGAATTTGGGATTGGAACAGGGTAGCTTTCATGCCAAATTCTATCTCAATATTTACGAGGGGTAATAAATCAAAGTGGTATACATTTATTCTAAAATAGAATACGTTGATTTGATTGCAATATAATTTTTTTATGGTAAACTCTACCACGCCTTCTGTCTTAACTAGCTTTTTAGAAAATTCATTTGAATTAAAACATCATCTACAAGGTTTTTTAAATTTAGATCCGGAAACTATAGAAACAAAGTTAGCAGCAGGACAAGAGGAAATAAAGAATTTAGGACACAAAGATTTTAATTGGGAAGAAGCAACTGCTTTCTATCGTGAAAAAGTAGGAGAACTTTATTTATTTGAATTGGGGGCTTGGCATTTATCAAGTTCTGCTTATATTGGAGATATGCTGCGGTTGATTGCAGATCATGCTCAAGGAAGAGTGTTAGATTTTGGTGGTGGAATAGGAACTCATTCCCTTGGCGCTGCTCTTTGCCCAAAAGTTGAGCAAGTCATCTATTATGATATTAATCCGATTAATCGTGATTTTGTTCAGTATCGAGCAGAGAAAATGGGACTAGGCAAAAAAATAATTTGTCCTCTTGAAATCCCTGCTAAAGAAAAATTTGATACAATTTTATGTTTTGATGTTTTAGAACATCTACCAGATCCTAACCAGCAGTTATTAGAATTTTATCAATCTTTGAATTCTGAAGGTAAAATGATAGTGAATTGGCATTTCTTTAAAGGTTTTAATCAAGAATTTCCTTTCCATTTAGATGATCCTAAAGTAGTAGAAACATTTTTTCATACACTTCAGAGTAAATTTTTAGAGGTTTTTCATCCTTACCTGATTACAACTCGCTGCTACCGTAAGCAAAGTTGAATTGAATTGCATATCTTTTGGGTGGAGCCATAGCGAAACCCAATAAGTATGTTGTTTAAATGGAAAGAATGATGTTTAGGAAAATAGATTAACGACGGAAATGTACCATAAATTATTATTTATGTCTACCCCAATGGGTCCTCTAGGTTCAGGATTAGGAGGCGGAGTAGAATTAACCCTATCCAATATTGCTATAGAGATGCTGCGGCGAGGACATAAATTAGAAATTGTTGCACCGGAAGGGTCTATCAGCAATTGTTTACCTATTAGAGAAATTGCTGGAGAACTAATACAGATACCAGCCCAAAATCAGAGTTCTAGTGATCCGATTTTGCTGCATAAAAATTCTGTTTTAGCGAATATGTGGAATTATGCTCGTCAAGTTCAAGCCGATTATGATTTGATTGTTAATTTTGCTTATGATTGGTTGCCATTGTATTTAACACCATATTTTAACTGTGCGATCGCACATCTGATTAGTATGGGTTCTTTGACAGATGCAATGGATGAGATTATTGAACAAGTAGCAGTTAAATTTCCGGGTACTATCGGTGTTCACAGTCAAACACAGGCAGCAACTTTCACCTTTGCAAAACGATGTATTTGTCTGTTAAATGGTTTGGATTTATCTATTTATCAGTTTTGCCAGAAACCGACTCAGAGCTTGGCATGGGTAGGTAGAATAGCTCCTGAAAAAGGACTAGAAGATGCAGTAGCAGCAGCAGAAATCACTGGTATTAAACTGAAAATATTCGGGTTCAAACAGGATGTATCTTACTGGGAAAAGATTTGTCAAGAATACCCTAATGCTCCCATAGAATATGTAGGATTTTTACCAACGGTTGAGCTACAAAAGCAGTTAGGTCAATGTCAGGCACTATTAGTCACTCCTCGTTGGGTAGAAGCATTTGGAAATGTAGCAATAGAAGCGCTTGCTTGCGGAGTACCTTTAATTGCTTATCGTCGGGGTGGTTTAACAGAAATTGTCCAAGAAGGAAAAACTGGTTTTTTGGTGGAACCTGATAGTGTCCAAGGTTTAGTAGAAGCGATTAAACGTTTGGATGAAATTGACCGCCAAACTTGTCGCCAGCAAGCAGAAACTCTATACTCTTTAGAAGCTATGGGCGATCGCGTAGAACAATGGTTCCAAAAAATCCTGAAAAAATGAGTAATATTTGATTTGCGGTAAACTATGACCCAATCGCTAATATTCCCGCATCCCCATCTAAAGTTGCTTTTACACCCACTGGCAATGCAGCATTCGGATTATCATGCCCAAAAGGCAAATCAGAAACAATCGGAATACCCAAATCACCCAAGCGATCGCGCAATACTTCTTCTACACTAAAGCTAGATACAGTTGGCGGCGCTTCACAGCGAGTAAAACCGCCCAAAGCAATACCGCAGACTTGAGATAAAGCACCACTTAAACGCCACTGCGTCAGCATCCTATCGATGCGATAGGGTGCTTCAGTGACATCTTCCAACGCCAAAATTACACCATCTAGATGTGGTAGGATTGGTGTACCTAAAAGGTGAGTGGCCACCGTGAGATTACCTGGTAATAAAGTGCCATGTACCACGCCACCACCCCAACCGCAACCTTTAAGAGGAGCGAGGGGACGACCTTCTACTGAATCGAATAATCGCTCAATTGACCAATCTGGCTCATCTGCTAAAGTCGTCAGTACCGGAGCGTGAACACCAGAAATTCCTGCTATATAAAGGCTCCACAATAAAGCTGTGATATCAGAAAAGCCTATAAGCCACTTGGGAATGACTGAGTTTGGTTGCCAATCCCAATCTTCTAAGATGCGGGTGCCACCAAAACCGCCTCTGGTACAGAGAATACCCCGACAATCGGGATCTTGCCATGCTGCTGCTAATTGCTGACGACGGTTTTCGTCTTTTCCAGCAAGATAACCCCATTTGTCATCTATCTGAGGACTGGCTTCTACCCGATAACCACGCGATCGCCAAATTTCTATACCCCGTTCAAATGCCTCAAATTCTCGCAAAGCACCACTAGGGGCAATTACTCGTAGTAAGTCTCCAGGTTTTAGGGGCGGTGGTAAGATTGGGGATGGCATGAAAAAAGTTATAAGTTAGGAGTTAGGAGTTAAGACTATACCTCATAACTGCTTCTATAATTGGGGTGAGGATTGCACAAACCGAAAAGAAACGTTTGCAGTCAAAGGCTCTGGTAGTGGTTTTACAAATATTTTGTCATGATTATCTGGGAAAATCTCAGACCTATAGGGACGATACAGGTAGATGTATCAATCAGCAGTGCTAGCTTTTTGGGGCAAAAGATAAATACCCCCAGATATTAAAGTTAGGGCCACAGAAATCCAAAAGGAAATCAGAGAGGGAGTTTGCCACACTTCACCGAGAGGTGCAATCAAAAGTGCGATCGCAACTATTTGACTAACAGTTTTGAGTTTACCCCAAATATTCGCCCCGGTAATCGTCGTTTGATTCACCCGCCAACCAGCGATCGCTAATTCTCGCGCTAAAATCAAAAACACTCCCCAAGCTGGCACTTTTCCTAATTCAATAAAAACCAGTAACGGCGCAAGTACCAGAAGTTTATCCACTAAGGGATCGAGAAACTTACCCAATTCGCTAATTTGGTTGAGTTTCCGCGCCAAATAACCGTCTAACCAATCAGTCAATGCAGCAATAAGAAAAATCGCCAAACATATCCACTGAGCTTGAGGTGTAGGATTATATAAACCGTAAAGCAGAAATGGTATTCCCAATAGGCGAGAGAAAGTAATCCAGTTGGGTATGGTCATAATAATTCGTAATTCATAATTCGTAATTCGTAATTCATAAATCAAACTTCAAGATTAACAAGTGTAAAGCAACAAGCAGCCAAGCAAATATGCAAAATCTATGCAGATTAGTTTATCTGAGTGTGGCTGCGTGGGAAAATCTGTTTTCTGTAGCTCTCCTAAAACAATACTATGACTGAACACACAGACTCTCAATTCCGCATCGAACACGATTCGATGGGCGATCGCCAAATCGCTAGTAGCGTTTATTACGGCATTCAAACCCTGCGGGCAATCGAAAACTTTCCCATTAGCGGTATTAAACCTTTACATACTTACGTAGATGCTGGATTGATAATTAAAAAAGCTACAGCAATTGTGAATGGGGAACTAAATTGCATTCCCCAAGATATTAGTCAGGCGATTATCCAAGCAACTGATGAAATCCTAGCTGGGAAGTTCCGAGATCAATTTGTCGTCGATGTTTATCAGGCGGGTGCTGGAACATCCCACCACATGAATGTCAACGAAGTTCTGGCAAATCGTGCCTTAGAAATTCTGGGTGAAGAAAAAGGCAATTATAAACGTGTTAGTCCTAACGATCACGTTAATTATGGGCAGTCTACCAATGATGTGATTCCTACTGCAATTCGAATTGGTGGATTATTAGCATTATCCAAGACATTGCACCCAGCAATAGATGGTGCGATCGCTGCCTTAGAAAACAAAGCTGTAGAATTTCAAAATATCGTCAAATCTGGCAGAACCCACTTACAAGACGCAGTACCCGTGCGTTTGGGTGAGAATTTTCGCGCTTGGGCGCACATTCTTACAGAACACCAAAACCGGATTTACACCGCCTCTGGTGATTTAATGGTGCTGGGTTTGGGAGGTAGTGCAGCCGGAACGGGGTTAAATACTCATCCTTTGTATCGCGCCCGTGTGGTAGAAGTTCTCTCAGAATTGATTGATACTCCTTTAGAACCTGCACCCCATCTCATGGCAGCCATGCAGAGTATGGCCCCATTTGTAAATGTTTCTGGTGCTTTACGCAACTTAGCACAGGATTTAGTCAAAATATCTCACGATTTGCGGCTGATGGATTCGGGGCCAAAAACTGGCTTGAAAGAAATTCAACTCCCACCAGTGCAACCCGGTTCCTCCATAATGCCAGGGAAATATAATCCAGTGATGGCAGAGATGACATCAATGGTGTGTTTTCAAGTGATGGGTTACGATAGTGCGATCGCATTAGCCGCCCAAGCCGGACAATTAGAATTAAATGTGATGATGCCATTGATTGCCTATAACTTGATTCACAGTATCGAAATTCTGGGTAATACCATCGCCGCACTCACCGAACGCTGCATCCAGGGAATTACTGCGAACGAGGAACGTTGTTTAGCTTATGCCGAAGGCAGTTTAGCTTTAGTAACTGCACTAAATACCCACATCGGTTATTTAAATGCCGCAGCTGTCGCCAAAGAATCTTTAGAAACTGGTAAATCTTTACGGCAGATTGTTTTAGAACGAGGATTGATGAATGAGGCAGAATTAGCCACAGTGTTAAATCTAGAACAGATGAGTGGTATTTTACCTCTCAAGGTGGAATAGCTACGATGTACGCACAAGTCGAAAAACTTAATTCACATTAGCTTTAATCTGTAGGGTGCGTTATGGACATTAGTCCTAATGCACCGGAAATCTAGGATGGTGCTTGTCTTGAAAAATACCTGAGTGATTTAATTTGGTGGATCAAAACGATTTACTACTGTAGCCCACAAAATCATTGGTGAACCAACTGCTAAACAAAATAACCACTGCTGCAAGTTTAATGGTGCTGTTTCAAAAACTTCATTAATTAATGGCACATGAGCAAAAATAATTTGCAAAAGAATTGCCCCTAAAATCCCAAAGCCAATAGCAGGAATATCAACGTTCTCTTTGATTGTGCCGTCCATCTTGGCAATCAAATTCGGGATTAATTGACTAATACTCAATAAATAGAATATCCGTCCAGCAATGAGAGCGTTAATCGCCATTGTTCTTGCTAAATCGACATTACCCGTAGTTTGGCGGATATATTCAAATACTCCAAATATGACAATCCAATTAAATAGGGAAATTGCTAAGATTCGTTGTAACCGACTCCCTGAAATTAACGGTTCATTAGGATGACGAGGCGCTTGTTGCATGACGTTTTGCGCTTTTGGTTCAAAGGCTAAAGGCACTGTCATAGTAATAGAATTGAGCATATTTAGCCACAGAACTTGTAAAGATAAAATTGGTAAATCCCTGGCTAGCAATGTGCTAATTAAAATTGTCATTGATTCACCACCGTTGACAGGCAAAATAAAGCAAATTGCCTTAAGCAGATTTTTATAAACCGCCCGTCCTTCTTCTATAGCAGCTTCAATGGAGGCAAAATTATCATCGGTAAGCAGCATATCTGCGGCTTCTTTGGCAACTTCTGTACCAGTACCACCCATCGCAATACCAATATCTGCTTGTTTTAAGGCTGGTGCATCGTTGACACCATCTCCTGTCATCGCAACAATTTCACCTTTTGATTGTAAAGCTTCGACTAAACGTAGCTTTTGTTCTGGGGCAACACGGGCAAAAACTACACCTTCTTGGGCAACTTCGGCAAGCTCTGTTTTATCCATTTTTGCTAGTTCTGCACCTGTGAAAGCCAGAACTGAGCCATTTTTGTTGATGCCCATACGATAAGCGATCGCCTGCGCTGTGATAGCATGATCGCCAGTGATCATTTTGACCTGAATTCCCGCTTCCTGACAGGCTTGTACTGCCTTAATAGCACTCTCACGCGGCGGATCGATCATTCCCTGCAAACCGATGAAAATTAATCCAGTATCAATATCTGAATGATCTAGTGTATTTTGCCCATCGGGTACTACTTTCTTCGCTAAAGCTAATACCCGCAAGCCTTGCCGTGCCATAATATTGACTTCCCGCTCGACGCTGCTTTGCCGTAATGTTTCTACACAATCCAACGGGCGGGGTTGTCCATCAGTGTTCAACATCAGAGTGCAGCGCTGGAGAATTGCCTCGACTGAACCCTTGACATAAATAGTCTTACCTTGGGGTGTGGCGTGCAAAGTCGCCATGTATTGAAAGTCTGATTCAAAGGGAATTCCATCTAACCTCAGCATTTGTTTGGCTAAGGTTGCCTGACTAAAACCTGCTTTGTTTGCGGATGTGATTAATGCCCCTTCTGTAGGATCTCCCATTACTACCCACCTACCATTCTTCTTTTCTAAATGGGAATCGTTACACAGCAAGCCTGCGATTAAACATTCTTGTAAACCTTTATGGCTGTTGAGGTTCACGGATTTGTCATCTATCAGGATTTCGCCTTCCGGTGTGTAACCGATACCAGTGAGAGTATATTGATATCCCCCGGCATAAATTGCCTGTACTGTCATCTGGTTTTCTGTTAAAGTCCCAGTTTTATCAGAGCAAACAACAGTTGCACTCCCTAAGGTTTCCACGGCTGGTAATTTGCGGATAATGGCGTTGCGTCGTGCCATCCGAGAAACGCCTATGGCTAAGGTGACTGTCACTACTGCTGGTAATCCTTCAGGAATCGCACTGACTGTTAAAGCGACTGCTGCTTCTAAAGCTTCTTCAAAACCTCGAAAGCTTAATCCCACCACAAAGCAGAGGGTTGCTAATCCTAACACCATATACAGCCAATTCTGGCTGAATTTATTGAATTTTCTAGTTAAGGGAGTAGAAATATCTGTGTGTTGCTCCATTAACTGAGAAATTCGCCCTGTTTCTGTGGTATTCCCTGTGGCAACTACAACACCAGTACCTTGCCCAAAGGTAACAAAGCCACCCGCATAAGCCATGTTTTTGCGCTCGGCTAGAGCAATATCTGGCTTTAAAGTTTGAGTATTCTTTTCTACCGCTACAGATTCACCAGTCAGGGCAGATTCATCTATTTGTAAATTTTTAACTTTAATTAGCCGTAAATCTGCTGGGACTTTATCACCAGAAGTTAGCAACACAATATCCCCAGGCACTAGCTCACCAGAAGCAATGCGTAATTTTTGACCGTCACGGATGACGGTTGCTTCTGTGGTAATTGCTTTGGCGAGGGCTGCGATCGCACTTTCGGCTTTCGATTCTTGAATAAATCCAATGATGGCGTTGGTGGTAGTCACTCCCCAAATAACACCAGCATTCACCAAGCTGCCAGTTAGCGCTTTTACTAAACCCGCACACAACAAAATAATCAGCAGTGGTTGGTTAAATTGCAGTAAAAATTTTAACCACCAAGGTTTGCTTTTCTTGCCTGTGAGTTCGTTTGCTCCCACTTTTGACAATAAGTGTTTGGCTACTGCATTACTCAAACCATTCTCAGCATCACTATCCAAGTGGGCGATCGTTTCAGAAATTTCCAAAGTATGCCAAACGGTGGATTGTTTTTCTTGGGGTGCAATTAGAGATGCTGCCTGTACCATATTTGCCTCTTATAGTTTAGTGTTATATAAGTTTTAGCACTTATTTTTAGTGCTAAAACTTATATAACACTAATAAAAGATGATTGTAATCATAATTACTTTCAATGCTTGCTCAGTAGTCACGCAAGTGGGTATGCTTGCCGTTAGGTGAAGATTAAAACCAAGGGCAAAAACTAGGTGAATTTGGATTTGTCTACTCCTTTACAATTGGTTGGGCGATCGCTGGAATTTCAGCGAATTGTCGAAGTACTAGCCCAAGACGGAGACTTGCTGATTACTGGCGTACCTGGTAGTGGGCGACGAACTTTAGTGCGAGGGGCTGCCCAAGAAGTTGGTGCGATCGTCTTGGAAATAGACTGCATCCGCGCGACAGATGGAGAGCGATTTATCCTCCTGCTAACAGAGACAATTAGCCAAAACTGGGAAGCAGCACAAATTCAAGACTGGGTAAGTAACTTTGGGAATGAGTTTTTTGTCTTTCATCCAGAAGGCAAACTTAAGTTATTGCGTTCCCTGAACCAAAAGCAGTTATGGCAAGCATTTGAAATTTTGCTCAATTCGCTCCAAATTATGGCTATTAGTTTAAATAAGCGTGTAGTGCTGATTTTACACAGTTTTCCGCACATTCGCTCTTGGGATCGCAATGGTTTGTGGGAAGCCACATTCAGACGAGAAATCAATGTACAAACTCATGTTAGCTACGTCTTAGTAGCAACCATAGCTGAAATCAGCCATCATCCAGATGAGACAAACTATCCCCTAGAAACTATACAGTTAGCCCCTTTAGCTAGTGACGTTTTGGCATTGTGGGCGAGGGAGATATTGCATATACAAGGAATGAAATTTGATTCTCGCTCCCCAGCACTGCAATTATTTTTAGATGCTGTACAAGGACACATTGGCGACGCAATGGCAATAATTCGCCGCCTACAAACTTTTTCTTTTCCTGATGGGTTAATTGGTGAAGCAGCAGTGCAGCACGCAATAGAAGGATTACTCAAAGACTTGTCTTTAGTTTTTGAATCTTTACTCATGTTATTGCCAGCCAATCAGGTGCATCTTTTAGAATCTTTGGCTTTAGATCCTACAGATAAACCACAAAGTAAAGAATATATTCAGAAGCATGGTCTTTCAAGAGGTGGTAGCCTTCAGGGATCGCTGACTGGATTACAGCACAAAGGTTTAATTTATAGTGCTGAACAGGGTTATCAACTAGCGTTACCTTTATTGGCTTTGTGGTTGCGGCAGAGGTTAAGCTAGTACCGCAAGGCTGAATTAAAAATTATAAATGAATACAGCACAGCGTAAGCGTTTCGTTGATTTGGAATGTGTGTCTTATTTACGGCGTGCTGTACTAGTACGCGAGATTTTAGAGAATTGGTATAAATAGGAAGATAAAAGAATATCTTCATTACTGGTAATTTATTATCCATGCAAACTCAAAAACCATCTGTTAGTCTCATTCGGGCTACATCCTACGAACGAGAGGCTTTACGAGAATCCTTAGTCATTCTGCTGGAACCTTTTGGAGGAATGGCAGCATTTGTGAAAAAAGGCGATCGCGTTTTACTCAAACCAAATTTACTTACAGGTACGCGTCCTGGTAAAGAGTGTATCACCCGTGCTGAACTAGTTTACGAAGTTGCCCAGATGGTAATTGAGGCTGGTGGTAAGCCATTTTTAGGTGATAGTCCCGCTTTTGGCAGTGCTAAGGGCGTAGCAGTCGCAAACGGCTATCTGCCGATTTTAGAAGAACTCAATCTTCCCATCATCGATTTTAACGGTCAGCGTTACCAAACCGTCAGTGACAATTTTAACCATCTGCGACTGTCTAAAGAAGCAATGGAAGCAGACGTAGTGATTAACTTGCCTAAAGTGAAATCACATATGCAGTTGACATTAACACTGGGTGTAAAAAACTTGTTTGGTTGCGTCCCCGGCAAAATGAAAGCTTGGTGGCACATGGAAGCTGGAAAAGACGCGAATAGATTTGGTGAAATGTTAGTAGAAACTGCTAAGGCAATTAACCCTAACTTAACCATATTAGATGGCATCATCGGTCATGAAGGAAATGGCCCGAGTAATGGTGAACCTCGCCAGCTAGGGATTTTAGCAGCCGCATCAAATGTATTTGCTTTAGATCGGGCAATGGTAGAAATTCTCAATGTTCCTCCTGAACAAGTGCCCACAGTTGCAGCTTCTCAAAGGCTAGGAGTTTGTCCAGAACTAGCTGGCATAGAGTTTCCGCATTTAAATCCTGACTTCTTGAAAATAGAAGATTGGCGACTACCAGACAAGTTAATGCCCATTGATTTTGGCATGCCTCGCGTAATTAAGTCTACGTTCAAGCATCTTTACACCCGATTTATCAAGGAACCAATCAGTGTTTACGGGAGGAACTAGTACCGCAAGGCGGAAGTGAAAAATCAAAAGTCAAAAGTCAAAAGTTTTATGGAATAAGCTCTTTAGAACTTTTTAATGGTCTGCTTTTTTAGCCGTGTTCTACTAGGGAATAGGGAGCAGAGAGCAGGTGGTCACTGAGCGTAGCCGAAGTGGAGCAGGAAACAAGAGGCACCCTTCGCCCCGCCCCTTTGTTTCTTTTGCCCCATGCCCAATTTAGTGCATTCGTTACAGCAATTTCATTTATTAGCAGAGTAATCTGTAATTACCCTCCGATTGCTTAACCAGACCGCCCTATTATAATTAGTGGCGGTTTTTTTAGCTGATTAATTTGTTATACAATTTCTGATCTTAGATATTTGATTTATCCAAAAAATTCTACCGATTTAGGAGCTGGAAATTGAGTTTAATATTTTGTTCAGATATGTGCAAAGTTTGACAATAGCTCCTACACTTCTATGCTATCTTCTAAAAATTGTTTATTCTACCTATATATAGATTGACAAAAAGGCTGTGATATTGATTATATTGAATAATTTAAATTCTGAAATATTAGTTTAGTGCTATCACTGAATCCATACTGCCCAACACACTTGATGCATCAGTATTTATTCGTAGCTATCATTGGTTGCAACAATTATTGCTACGATTCTTTCTCTGATACGAAATATTTGTGTGTATAACTACCATATAACAATCAAAAGCACTGATAGATATTCAGTGCTTTTGCGGTTTTGTGTCCTGTATCACAAATTAGCAATTCCAGTAAAATGACCTTATCAAAGGCTTTTTAGAATGTTATACTCATGAAGTATCAGACAAATATGTTTTGCTAATTAATCTTTAAGCAGCGAAAAAATGTAATTTATGATGCTGTCAAAGTTGGCTTTGTGTATGCGAAGCATTAGACTATACAGGGAAACATCTGAAAATATTAATTACAAAATAAAACATTATTTGTTTACTTGTAACTTTCTATTAAGAAGTCCATGTATAAAAAGGCTATTATGACAATTGTGTAACTGGTTTAAGTTGTAGAATTCTACACATTTTACAGTTTAAAAATAGCTAAAATAGCATTAATACTCTCAATCAGAGATTAGACCTATCACAGTGTTACGAAGAACTTCAATTTTGTATGAATTCAAATAGTCAGTCTGCCAATACCGATACATATTCCCAACGTTTGGCAGACATTGTGGGAACTGCGATCGCGCTGTTGACTCTCATTTTACCCGTATTTGTCATCGCTCATTATTCTTCAACTAATGCTCAAAATAACCAGCAACCCCTAATCCAAAACCTACAAGGAAGGAAAGATTAATAAAGCTTTACAAAAGCTACAAAAAAGGAAAAAACTGATTTTGTGACAACCTCTGTAGATGTGAATGTAGTTCATCAGGAATAAGCTGAATCTGTATTGTGTGACTTCAAGTTTCAATTGTATTGACACAATAGGGGCATAAATCCCTTCAACAGTAATAGAGGATGGGAGAGAATAATACCCTCTAAAAAAAGGGTTGCGAATAAACTTCGCAACCCTTTTTCTATTTCAGGAGGAGTGGGGAGCAGGGGGAGCAAGAGGAACAGGGGAAGCAGGGAAAGAAGAACTATTAATTATTGTCCAATGCCCAATGCCCCATCCCATAGAATGAATACTTTGGGAAGAGATCCATATTGCCCTAAAATTCTACACGGGGAGCGAAGTTGACTGAGTGCCCCCATGATTCACTGTTATCAGAGGAGTTTTTTGTGGATTTATCTCGTATTCCTGCCCAACCGAAACCTGGTTTAATCAACGTTCTGATTGAAATTACTGGCGGAAGTAAAAATAAATACGAATACGACAAGGAACTAGAAGCTTTTGCTCTAGACCGAGTACTTTATTCATCGGTACAATATCCATACGACTACGGCTTTGTACCCAATACTTTAGCTGATGATGGCGATCCCCTAGATGGTATGGTCCTAATTGACGAACCAACCTTTCCAGGCTGTATTATTGCTGCACGACCAATTGGCTTTTTAGAGATGATTGACGGTGGCGATCGCGATGAGAAAATTCTTTGTGTTCCTGACAAAGATCCGCGCTACACTCAGGTCAAATCCCTGAAAGACTTAGCACCACACCGCTTAGATGAAATTGCCGAATTTTTCCGTAGTTATAAAAATTTGGAAAAAAAGGTGACTGAAATTCTCGGTTGGCAAGATGTGGATAAGGTTGCACCTTTAGTAGAAAAATCCGTCAAAGCTTATAGAGGATAATAGAGGAGTTAGGAGTTAGGAGTTAAGAGTTAAGAGTTAGAAGTTAAGATTTATAAATTTTTATTCCTCACTTTTAACGACTCAGTCCTAACTCCTCACTTTAATAAATTTCGGTTGTTACGGATTGTAAAAACTGCCACTAACCCTAAACTCAAATGCAGCGCACTCTCCTTTTGGCAAAAATTCATAACTGCACCCTGACAGGGGCGAATATCAACTACGTGGGTAGTATCAGCATCGATGAAATGCTTTTGGAAAAAGCTGGCATCTTACCCTATGAGCAGGTGCAAGTAGTTAATAGTGCCAACGGCCAGCGCTTTATTACCTATGCGATCGCAGCTCCAGCCCATTCAGGAGTAATTGAGCTAAATGGGGGTGCTGCACGTCTAGGCATTATTGGCGATCGCCTGATTATAATGACTTACGGGCAGTTCACTCCAGAAGAGTTAAAAAGTTACTCTCCTACAGTAGTCATTGTGGACGAAAAAAATAACCTGTTGCAAGTGCGGCACTATGATGACCTGCTCAGTAAGGTCTAATTTCAAGGAAAATGTCAAATTTTGAGTTGTCGGGTTCCCAGAGCTACACACCTGAAAAGTCATCTACCCTGCCAAGTAGCCCAGCAGGTAAATTTATCGTGCAATTTTGGGGTGTAAGAGGTTTGATTCCCACTCCAAGTAGCAATACCACTCGTTATGGTGGTAATACTGCTTGTGTAGAAATGCATGTAGCAGGTAAACGTTTGATTTTCGATGGCGGTACTGGCTTACGCATACTGGGTAAAACTTGGCAAGAACTGCAACAGCCAATAGAAGCCCATTTATTTTTTACCAACTGCCAATCAAATCGCATTCAAGGCTTTCCCTTTTTTGCTCCAGCATTTATCGGAGAAAATTGTTTTCACATTTACGGCACAGCTGCATCAAATGGAGCCTCAATCAAACAATGTCTGTACGACCAGATGCTCCAGCCACACTTTCCTTACCCTTTACAGGTAATGCAGTCGGAATTACAGTTTTACAATCTCACTCCTGATAGTGAGGTGAAACTAGATGATGTAACTATTACAACTGCATTAATCAATCAAACTCAGAGATCAGTGGGGTACCGAGTTACTTGGCAAGATTATAGTGTTGCCTACGTCACAGATTTACACCAAAATGCTGATCAAGTGGAGCGAGAGCGGATTTTACAGTTTATTCAAGGTGTTGACTTGCTAATTGCCAATGCTACTTACACTCCTCCTACATCTCACAACCATGACTCTGCTGATTTACTTTGGCAAGCTGGGGTGAATGCAGCTCTGAATGCTGGCGTTAAACGGCTAGCCATTTCTCATCATCACCCAGATGACCATGATAATTTTATTGACCAGGTTCAAGTCGATATTAAATCTGCCTTTCCTCAAGCAATATTAGCCCATGAAGGTCTAATATTAGCAGTTGGTAAGTGATTTTACGTTGGCACTTTAAAATCGGTGGTAGAACGAGCGCACAAGCACTGACTTGTCAATTCGCTTTTCTATCAAGATGGTGTCAATTATGAAGGTAGAACGCTACAATTCACTCGACTTTGTAATGTTTTTAGATTACATCTTATGGTTACTTCCTGCTTAAGTTAACACCAATGCACATCTGTGCGCCCCTACGACGGTTTATATTCTATTTAGTTAAAAACAAATACAATATTTCAGGACTTACGCAAAATACCTCTCAAACTCCTATTCCTCCGTGTTCTCTGCGTCTCTGTGGTTCGATTTTCCGTTACCTGTGCGTAAGTTCTATATTTAACTGCGATCGCTACCTAAACCAACCAAACTGCGGAAATGCCCATTCTGAGAAAATCGTTTTGCTACTATTTGTTCATAAACCGCCTCATAGCCATCAGTCATTTGCTCAATACTGAAATAGTCTTCAATATGCTGGCGACAGCCATAGCGGTCTAACTCTATTAACCGATCAATGGCACTGATGCATTCTTGAATATTATTGCAGAGGAAACCCGTCTTGCCGTGGGAAATTATCTCCTGAGTAGACCCCAAGTTCATGGCAATTACTGGCGTACCCGAAGCCATTGACTCTACCATCACCAACCCAAAGGGTTCTCGCCAAGTGATAGGGAATAAAGTTGCAACTGCACCTCCCATAAGGGCATTTTTTTGAGCATGGTTCGCTTCACCCAAATACTCAATTTGCTTCCCGTCAATGTGCGGTTTGATTTTTTTCTCAAAATATTCCGCATCAACGGCATCAACCTTACCTGCCATTTTCAAACGCCAACCAGCTAGTTTTGCAATTTCTATTGCTAAGTGTACTCCTTTCTCAGGAGACATCCGACCCAAAAAGGCTAAATAGGGGGGATCTTCTGGCTGGGCGTAAAATTTATAACTGCTGACATCAATCCCGTTGTAAACCGTTGCTATACAGTTCAACCCTAACCTTGGTTCTCGTTGTGCATTGGAAATACTAACATAAGGTTGTTTTTTACCAAAACTAAACATCTTTTCGTTATCAGGGGTAAAAATCCCGTGTAACGTATGAACCGTAGGGGTTGTGACGAGATTCGCGTAGGACAGCGCCCCACACCCTACATGGGAGTGAATAATATCAAACTCTTCTGCACGTTCATAAACAGAAGCTAGATTTAGCATTTCGTAAATGCCGTAATCTTTAATAGTGCTATCGAGTCTGACAGCACGGGGATGAACTGACACTAGTTTTGCCAGACTAATAGAATCTCCCGATGCAAATAAAGTTACTTCGTGTCCGCGTCGAACTAATTCATCGGTCAGTAACCCTACTACTAACTCTATACCACCATAAGCGGGAGGTGGAACTCTCTCCCACAGTGGGGCTACTTGAGCTATTCGCATCATAAACCTCCTAACAAATAAAACTTGAATTAAAAGTTTTTTTTCTGTTGTTGTAGTATTTGGAATTGATTCACTTTGCATCAAAAAGTAAGTTTTGATACTAAGCTTCTTAAAACTTCTTTCAAAATCCTAAGCTCTTAGCTATATATTTTTTGTCTATCTTCGTACGGAAATTAACCTATCCTAAAGAGGTAAATCCATTCCAATTTATTAATTTTTGCTAGATTTGGTGCAATTTTAAATATAGATTTTTTTATAAATAAGAATTTTCTAGAATCGCCAAACTCCAAACATAATAGAGAGAATGAGTGAAATTTTTCTATAATTACCTGTAAAGTATTTGACTTTTAAATGTTATTTAAAAAATAAATTGTCTAGACACTTTTTGGGCAGCTTTCTGCACTCTAAAAGATAACCCATAACTACCCAAAGGAAACATTTTCGTAAAGTAAGTTGCATGGTTCCCTTAGCCAAATCCGCCATGAGTCCGGGAATGGTGTTACGTTCAACGCTCAAAACCAGCATTGCCTGTCCTGATACACCGATCACATCACTGGCAACTGAGGCAAGTTTAATGTTGGCAGCCTCAAGCACTTTTTGGAGTAGATTTACCAAATTGACTCGTTCTCGAATAAAATTGCTACGGTGGCGAGTTAAGTTAAGTAAGCTGTTTGCCCACTTTTTTATTGTCAACCTCGTAAATATGCAAGAACTTCTTATTCTCGGTTATGGTCAATTGATGCCAGCTTAAACAGTAAGCAGGTTCACACTGTAACCGATCAACCGTGGACATAGCTCAACCCAGGCATTACAGCCCTCTATGTCTAATTTAACTTACACTAACTCTTCGACAAGCCGCCGTTCGCATCTAAAGGTGCGTACAATTACTGTTATCCGTTGTCACCTTCTCCTAAATTGTCTTTATATATACAATGATTACAATTTGTTAGTCAAATTAACGCAGACTTAAAATACTTTCAAATCCCTAAAATGGATGTTCGCTCATAGAAAAATTTCGCGCTAATCAACCAAATATTAGCATAATTCTTTATATCTACACTAAAACTATATCATAGCTATATCAAACGGCACATTACCGATTTTTGCGACCAAAAACCTATATACTAAGTTAGACTTTCATAAATTTGAGAGTTTTGTTAATTACAACACCAAAAACTATTAATTTTTAAATGAAATACTAGCGTATCTTATAGTCTATAGTTTTTAAGGTTTAGTCAAAACTATATCCAGTATCATCAAAAAACTGCAAATTTCATGTGGTGCAAAAATCAAGCGGGGAGTGAAAACATGAATTTACGTAGAGATGCATTGCAAATCCTCAAAGAAACTAGCCGAACTTTTTATATCCCAATTAATCTTTTACCGCCAGGATTACAAGAAGCAGTAGCATCAGGATATTTGTGTATGCGTGCCATTGATGAAATTGAAGATCATGCCGAACTAGATAATTCTACTAAAGCAAAGCTGTTAAGAGCCATTAGCCTGACATTACAAGCAGGGGTTGATGGCTTCGCGGTAGATGCTTTCTTTGCAGGATTTAGCGGGTATGAGCATACCTTAGAAGAAGTCACTCTAAGGATTAGAGAATGGTTGATGCTAGCACCAGAAACCATTGCACCTCGAATTTGGGATGCCACTAGTGCAATGGCAGACCGGATGGCTTACTGGGCAGAAAGAAACTGGAAAATTGACACAGAAGCTGATTTAGATCGTTATACCTTTGGGGTTGCAGGTGCAGTGGGATTGTTACTATCGGACTTATGGACTTGGTACGATGGAACGCAAACTAACCGTACCCAGGCGATTGGGTTTGGTCGGGGTTTACAAGCAGTTAATATCCTGCGTAACCATACTGAGGATTTAGGGCGTGGGGTAGACTTTTTCCCAGAGGGTTGGAGTGCAGCAAATATGCAAGAGTATGCGCGGCGCAATCTAGCTCTGGCAGAAGCTTACACCAAAGAACTTCCTACCGGGCCAGCCTTGGATTTTTGTCAAATTCCTTTAACCTTAGCGAATGGTACTCTTGATGCCCTTGCTAATGGTAAAGAGAAACTCAGCCGCAGTGATGTTCTTGCACTTTTAGAACAACTTATTAGTATGAATATGAAAGCCAGCTAATAGTGTCTTAACGACTAATGGAGATGATTTTGAACTCCCTCCAAGCTTGGGCATCCAAAATTCTACAGCGATTTTCTGTAAGCGAACCAGTGCGATCTTATCCCTTAATGCTAGCCTAAGACACCCACCGTAGGATACCCGTTCGCTTAGTGTCTCCTTTAGGAAAAAGGCTGTAGACCGATAGCGCAGCGTTAGCACTGCGCTATCGCCCCAAGCCGCCACTTTGACTTCGCTCCAAGTGGAGCAACTGACGTTAGACACTGCTCCCTAATAGCTTTAAATACCAATTCTCAAAACTAAGACTAACAGATACAATCAATAGAAACCTGGATTAAAGCCGACTTTCTCAATTCTGAATTACGTTAGCTAGTCAGTAGATTAGAACGCTACATATAATAACACGCTCTGAAAGATAACAAGCTTTAAGAGAGCGTTATCACAAATTGATACATAGTATAAATTAATCTAAACAAGTTTACCAGTATAAGTATAATACTTATCTTCTTTTGGCGATAAATTTACGTAATCTCAGTTAAACTTTAGAAAATCTTCAAAGAATTTCCAGCAAAAATTACCTTGTAAGAGTTGATCAATATCTAAATAATTGAAGGAGAGTATAACACTCACCGTGATTATTCGTGCAGCGAGTTGACAGTGCATGAGCTACTGCTTAAATCCTATCTGTCCCAATCCAGAAAATTTGGTATATAGCCAAAGGTGTCAGTCTTGTGGCTCGCAACTACTGTTGCGCGATCGCTATCAGGTGATCAAACCATTAGGTCAGGGTGGTTTTGGAGCTACCTTTTTAGCACATGACCAAGGCTTACCAGGAGAACCGAGTTGCGTAATTAAGCAATTACGCCCATCAGGAAGCGCCCCACACGTTTTACAGATGGCCAGAGAACTGTTTGAGCGAGAAGCCAAAACTCTAGGTAAAATTGGCAATCATCCTCAAGTACCAAGATTATTAGATTATTTTGAAGATCATGAACAATTCTACTTAGTTCAAGAATACATTAGTGGTGATACGTTGCAGGAAGAGGTCAAACTTAACGGTATCTTGAGCGAAACTGGAGTCAAGCAATTTTTGAGCGAGATTTTGCCAGTACTGCAATATATCCACGAGCAAAAGGTAATTCACCGTGATATCAAACCAGCTAACTTAATCCGCCGCACTCAAGATGCCAGAATGGTACTCATCGACTTTGGTGCAGTCAAAAACCAAGTTAGCCAAGGTGCGACAAATCAATCAGGGCAGACAGCATTAACTGCATATGCCATTGGTACTCCTGGTTTTGCGCCACCAGAGCAAATGGCTATGCGTCCAGTCTACGCCAGTGATATCTATGCATTGGGGGTGACATGCATTTATTTATTGACTAGTAAAACTCCTAAAGATTTAGATTACAATCCCAATACTGGCGAGATGATGTGGGAGCAGCTTGTGCAAGTGAGTGACCACTTGAGCAATGTATTGCGAAAAATGTTAGACGTGTCTGTGCGTAGTCGCTATCAGTCAGCGGCAGAAGTTCTCAGAGCATTGGAAATAGAACCATACTTAGAAAGTTTGGCAAAGGGTTTACTGATTAAATCTGATACCGGGTCTAAAGAGCGAACACACAATCACCTAGAAAATTCTGCTGTTTTATGTAGTAACCCTTCTGCTGCTGTTACCAGTGTAGGAGTAGCACAGGTAGCCGCAGCAATTCGCGCTAGACGAGCTAAGGCAGTGGAAGCGGCTGGATTACACCAGGGTTCTGGAATGGCCAAATCAGCTACTTTAGCTAACAGCAACAGCAACAGCAACAGTAATGGTTCGCAAATTCAAAAATCTAAAGTTGAGCGTAAATTAGATACCCAAGGTTTATTAACAGCCTATCTGAAGGGAAGGCGGGATTTTGCCCTACACAATTTAAGTTTGCTGAATCTGCAAGGTGCTGACTTATCCCAAACAAATTTCCATTCTGCTCAATTACAAAAAACCAATCTCCAAGGAGCTAATCTCCACAATAGTGACTTTGGCAAAGCCAGTCTCACTCGAGCAAACCTCAAGGATGCTAATTTGAGCAAAGCATACTTTAACCATGCTGATTTAGAAGGGGCAGACCTGCGAGGCGCAGACCTCAGCAATGCTTATCTCAGCAATGCTAATCTTCGAGGAGCTAATCTGTGTGGTGCTAATCTCAGCAGTGCCAAAATTTCTGATGAGCAGCTAGCACTAGCAAAAACAAATTGGATGACCGTGCGCCCCAATGGTAAACGAGGCTTGTTGTGAGTTTAAAAGCTTACAGATTTATTCAGAATTGAGCAATTAAATATGATATAGCCATCCTATTTGATTCGTAATAATTGCAATCCGTAGATCCCCAACTTATCCAAGAAGCTGGGGATTTTGTTTATCATCAATGATTCAGGATTGTTACAACGATTCCTAGTCATGTTAGGTACGGTAAAACCTTTAATTGGCAAGCTTCTCACTTTAATACGTATACCTAATCCGACAGAAAAACGCCATATAGTTGGGTTGAGTGATAGCGATCGCTCCCACAAATATTAATAAACATAAAACCATATAGTATAAATACGCAGATATTTGGCAATTATTAATCAAATCTTTATAATTTACATCTGTTACAAATAACAAATGATTATTTACAATAAACAATAAAGCATCATAATAATTTTACATAAATATTTCCATGCTTTTTATAGCTATCAACAACAGGGAAGCTTGCACTTAAAAGCTGTAAAATCTAACGTTCTTAAGCCACTCAATTTTTTAGATTGCAGCGGAAAGTGAAACATTAACTATCCCTGACTGTAGGCTGAAGCGAAGTATTCACAACCGAAATCAGGTAATACAAGGTTTACGTATAATGGCTGACTTTGCACAAACGGAAATAGAACGGCGACTAACTTTATATCAGGTATTCCTCAAGTTGTATGAACACCACAGCAGCCTTCTAGATGAAATTCTTCAGCTTGAAAACCTATCTCAACCGTCGTTAAGAAAGATAAATGTATGTTATGTACATGGTGTGATAGATAAGGCTGCTGTTTATTTGATGACTAACTTATGCGACAACCAGAGTCAAAGTCTACAACAGCCACAGCATATATGGACAATCGGTCGTAATCGCAATAGTGGTATTTGCATTGCTGATAGCTATATGTCTCGTCGCCACGCTGCTATTCAATATATTGATGATCAAGGCTTCTACTTCATAGACTTCAACAGTACTAATGGTTCCTTTGTGAATGGCAATCGCGCTTTTGGCCCGATCAAGCTCAAAGATGGCGATCGCATTCGTCTAGGTAGTATAACTTTTAATTTTTTCATTAATTATACATGCCGCGTTTTACCAACTGTAGCAATAGAGTTATTGATGCAACTTATGCACCGAAAGAGCGATAATCAAGTAGAAATGCTTACTTATGCCCATAACAGACCAAAACCTTTGGCTGAAAAACTAGGTGATAATTCAGAGGTTTTTAAAAATTCTGGACTAGTTGAAAAGTTTGAAGATTGTTATGACGACTTCAGTTCAGAACAGAAATCAGAAATTTTAGACCGCTTTTTTAGTAGACAAATACCATACAATCCCAGCTAAAAATTTGCATATTATAGCGATTATAAAAATAAAGTGATTGCTCTTCATATAGGAGCAATCACTTCATTAAGCTTGCTATAACTCATCAATACTTTGAAAAAAGTGGGTTAGTTGTCTATGTAACCCACTACATATTAAAAGTTGCAAATTAATAAATCCGCATTTTTTATTCTTCTGGCTCTAAATCGACATCTTCCTCTTCATCTTCTTCACTGGCTTTAGCTACAGAGTTAGCAGAAACAACAGCACCTTTATCTAGCTTTTCCCGCACCAGTTTCTTAATTTCGTCAGCAAATTCGGGCTTTTCTTCTAGATACTTAATGGCGTTGTCTCGTCCTTGAGAGATATTATCGCCGTTGTAACTATACCAAGCTCCTTTGCGCACAATAATGCCAGTTTCTTCTGCTAAGTCGACAAGACAACCTAAGGTAGAAATACCTTTACCAAAAATAATGTCGAATTCAGCAATTCTGAAAGGCGGCGCTACTTTATTTTTAGCAACTTTGACTTTAACGCGATTACCAAATTCATCAGTACCTTTTTTCAAGGTTTGAATTCGGCGAATATCCAAGCGCACAGAAGCGTAAAATTTCAATGCGTTACCGCCAGTAGTAGTTTCTGGACTACCATAGGTAACACCGATTTTTTGCCGCAACTGGTTGATGAAAATGACTGTACAACCAGATTTCCCAATATTACCCGTAATTTTACGTAGGGCTTGGCTCATTAACCGCGCTTGCAGACCAACGTGAGCGTCACCCATATCGCCTTCAATTTCAGCACGGGGAACCAGTGCTGCTACTGAGTCAATGACTACAATATCAACCGCAGCAGAGCGAACAAGCTGATCGACAATTTCCAAAGCTGATTCGCCTGTATCAGGTTGGGAAATCAGCAAATTGTCAATATCTACACCCAATGCCGCAGCATAAGTAGGATCAAGGGCGTGTTCTGCATCAACAAAGGCTGCAACACCGCCATTTCTTTGCACTTCGGCGAGCGCATGTAGCGCTACTGTAGTCTTCCCGGAACTTTCCGGCCCATAAATCTCGATTACCCGCCCCTTGGGTAAACCACCACCCAATGCTAAATCTAGGGTGAGCGCTCCACTGGAAATAGTCTCCACCCGCATCCGGGTGGCATCGCCCAGGCGCATGATTGCTCCTTTACCAAAGCTGCGCTCAATCTGGTTGAGCACCATCGTCAGCGCTTTTTGCTTGCCTGAAGTATCGGTGTTGATAGCCATTCTTGCCTCTAATGCCTCTAAATATATGGTTTTAAGGAGTGTTGCTCTGGGAGTTTGAGTAGAACAGATATACTATTTTAACCAGAAAATTCTGGAATAGGACTTCTCAAATCAAAAAAGGGGTGTAACAAGATCGTAACTCGATCGCTACTAGATTAGGGTAGTCTTGCACAATGATACCAACTTGCATTCAGAGATAGCTTTTTTTGGCTGGGTAAGCAAGGGGTTTTCAATAAAAAATTATCTAAACAACTGACCTTATGTAATGTACATAATGAGACTGCTTTGTTTTAGACAGAGAAAACCTGTATTGCGGTGCGATGTTGGTCAAATCTCCATCACCCACTACAAAAAACTAGGTAGTCTCCAGCATTGATAAGTTTAGTAAAGTTACCGTTATGCTTGAATCCGGCTTCTTGATATAAAGATAATGTACTAATAATCTAGTAATATATGCTACAAAATCTATCTTCAGCAAACGTGATTGTAGGAGGCAGGGAGTCACTTCGGCTGCGCTCAGTGATCCCCTTCGGTTGAGCGTAGTCGAAACACTGCCTCTTACCTTCGATAAATCAGAGTCTATTAAGCTACTTGAAAGTCACGGATGGACAAAAGCAGATGCTATATGTGCTTTGGAAGCAATTGACTTTGGTGCCAATCTTGATGAAATTACCATTCGCAGAGCTATTTCGCCTTTTGCTGGTTCTGAATTAACTAAGCGTCAGCGTCTTTAAGTTGGCCAAAAAGGGCTAGTGGCGAAGAAAACCAGAGAGACTGAGTTGAAGGATAAGTACAGACCTGAAATTCTCTGCAATATGTTTCCGTAATCCACAATACCTGTAATGTAGATAAGATTGTAGTAAATTTTAAAATTTAGTATAGTATTATGTCTAGTCAAAAACAAAATTCCAATCAGACATTTAAGCAAACACAGATTAACCCAACAAAGAAGAAGAAAGCACAACCTCCAACGGATATCAACAAACCAGATAAAACTGAATAAAAAGCGTTATAGCTCCTTGTAGAGACTTAAATTAAGTCTCTACAATTTTTATCAAAAATAAATCAGCTTATTTGTTTTTAGCTTGAGTTTTTGCTTGTTCTAAAGCTATCTCCTTAATTGCCTGATATGAATTAACATTTGAAGTACCTTCAATAGCTTTCACTGCCAAATCTTGAACTTGTTTGAGAGCAGATTCAAGTTGTTGAGAAAGATTTTGAATCCGTGTCTCTTGATTAGTAATAGTTTGTTCTAGAGATTGCAATCTTTGTTCATAGAAACGTTTTTGCCCTTCAACTTCTTTAGAATATAAATCTGATTTTACTTTAGCTTGGTAGTGGGCGATGCCTTTGCCTTCTTCTGTAGCTTTTTTGATAGCTGCTTCTTTATCTTTTGGAAAAGCTTCTACCTTTGTTTTTAATTCTTCAAATTGTTTCTCTCTCTCAGAAATTGCTTTTTCCCGTTCAGCCCACTGTTTTTCTGTTTCTTGTAGTAATTCTTCAAGTTGCTTGTATAATGCTTTCTGCTCTTGTTCGTATCCGTCACTTTGCAATTGTCGCTGGAGTTCTAAATTATACTTATACTCTGACGCATCGCGTTGCCGAGTTTTATTCAAGTTTTCATTCCGTTCTTTTATCGCCCGTTGTTGTTCCTCTTGTTCTTTTCCCCAAGTATTCCTTTGCTCTAATATTTCTTGAAATAACACTTCAGAACGCTGGCTATATTCTTCCTGATAAGCTTTAGTATTATCTTCATAAGCTTGGATGAGAGTATCCAAGATATCATCAGAAATTGCTAAATTGTGCAGTTGTGTTAATTGTTGGATTTCTTCTTCTAAAATTCGTCTGATTTCTTCTAGTTTAGAAGCTTTTGTGGTTAGCTGTTCTGATAATTCATTAGCAGCACTTCCAAAACCTAATTGAATCTTCGCCAAGCTTTCAATTGTATTGTTCATCTTCTGTTGGACACTAGAAAGCTGAGTCATAGCTGTTTTTTGTTCTAATTTAGGCTGTTCTTTAGTTCCAGACTGGTTTTCTTTTACAACTTGATCGAGTTGCAATTTCAGGGCTGCTTTTTCTTTAGATAACTCCTCATATGCCTGAAGAATTTCTATTTTAGTATTCTTATCAGTCGGCTTTTTCAACACCACAATAAACCTCCTTTTCAGGAATTAAAAATGATTAAAATGCTATGATTAATAACTATTTAGGATTAGAACTACCAAAAGCCCTCATAGCTAAATCTTGTGCTTGTTTTAATGCACTTTGCAATTGAGCAGAAATACCTTCTATTTGCTCAGACTGTTTCTTAATTGTTTCTTCCAAAGATTGAATTTTTTGCTCATAACTTTGTTTATTAGCTTCCCATTCTTTATCAAATAAATCAGATTCGATTTTAGCTTTTTGGCTGGTTTCTTTAATTGCCTCTTCTCTAGCTTTCTTAACGGCTTCTTCTAGTTCATTAGGAAATGTAATTATTTTTTGTTGATAATCTCCAAAGAGTGGTTGACGATCAGCGAATATCTTTTCTCGTTCTGCCCAATCTTTCTCTTTCTTTTGAAAATTTTCTTGTATTTCCCTTTGTTGTTGGCGTTTTATTGCTTCGTAGCTATCTGTATTTATTTTACGAGTAGTTTCTAACTTATACTGTGATTCTTCTTGTTCTTGCTGACGATCTTTAGCTAACAAATCGTTATATACTTGGAGTTGTTTTTCATACTCTGCTTGCTCTTTTTGCCATTCTTTCCGCCTGATTGTAATTTCTTTCTCTAGTGTTTCCCTTTTGCTGATAGTATCTTGTTCTAGGGTTTTGAGTTTTTCTTGGTGTTCTTGACTTAAAATGTCTAGAGTATCCGCTACAACTCTAATTTCTTGAAGCTCTTGTAGACGTTGAGTTTCAATTTCTATAGCTCGGTTCAATTCCTCTAACTTAGAATTTTCCTGAGCTAGTTTTTCAGATAATGCATTGAGAATACTGCCAAACTCTAATTGTAAATCAGCTAAACCTTTGACAATACTATCAACTGTATATGCAGAAGCTGCTTGTAGAATTTCTTGACTTTTTGCCTTTTCTGCTTCCTCTTGTTTAGTTGCTATTTTAGATTCCAGCTTTTTTCTTTGAATAATAATTTGTTGAAATGCTTGCATTAGTTGTTGTTTGCTGTCCTTGACTCCAACTGTAGTCATCTTCCAACTCCCTTCAATAGGCAATGATATATTGGGTAGCAAGCCATACCAAAGACTACCCTATGCAGACATCAGAGTAGCTTTTAAACCAACATTTTTAACGCCGTGTAAATACGTAAATCATCAGCATAGGACACTTAGGGAGTACGAATTTTCCACATATATGTCTTTATGCTTTTTAGATATAGCAGATTGCAAGTAAGTGAAGTACAAAATGCAGGACTCACGCATCAGATATCAAAGAGTTTCTATCTCCTACTTAAAAATGCATAACTTTGTACTTCATGCAAAAAAAACTACTGTATAGTTTTTCTTCTGGTTAAATATAGTATTTTTGTACTAAAGAAAATATACTCAACTTTATCTGCTTTTGTCAAGACAACCCTTCATGTAATTGCGTCAGACTATTAGAAGCTTGCAGCCACATTGATTTTTGGAAGTCGCTTAAAAGGGTACTGTGACGTATGTTACTTTTTGTAAAGAAAATCTAAAAGAATTAACCCTAGTGGAAGCACGGTTGCAGTAAGACGAGATAATAGATTCAATCATTCCAATTGATACAAGCACAGTCCCAGACTTTTGTGATATCAATGTATACCACTGAATCGACCAAATATTCTGCTAGAACCGACATTGGACAAGCCAGCCGGATTCTAGTAGTAGAAGATGAAGAATTAATCCAGGAAATGCTAGCTGTAGCCCTGGAAGAGGAAGGTTATGGGGTGACAACAGCACCTGATGGACGGTCTGCTGTAGAGTATCTCAAAAGTTTTGAAACCAATTCGGGGGAACTTCCCTTTGATTTGCTCATTCTTGATTTGATGCTGCCTCAAATCAATGGGCTAGATATTTGCCGTTTGCTGCGTCATCAAGGAAACCCAGTACCTATTTTAATGCTCAGTGCTAAGGGTAGTGAAACTGACCGCGTTCTGGGGTTAGAGGTCGGAGCAGATGACTACCTGACTAAACCCTTTAGTATGCGCGAGTTAGTAGCTCGTTGTCGTGCTTTACTCCGTCGCCAACGCCTAAGTAATTTACCACAACTCCCAGTATTAAAATTTAAGGATATTACCTTGAATCCCCAAGAATGTCGTGTGCTGGTTCGTGGTCAAGAGGTGAGTCTTTCCCCCAAAGAGTTCCGCCTGCTGGAATTATTTATGAGTTATGCCCGCCGGGTGTGGTCACGGGAGCAATTGCTAGATCAGGTTTGGGGGCCAGATTTCGTCGGTGATAGTAAAACCGTAGACGTTCACATTCGGTGGTTGCGCGAAAAATTAGAGCAAGACCCCAGTCATCCTGAATATATTGTGACTGTAAGAGGTTTTGGCTATAGGTTTGGATAATTAGTTTAGATAGTTGTTAGTTTTTAGTAATCACCAAAAAACTAACAACTCAAATGCTTTTATTGGGATTTTTTCTAGGTTTAGCGGTAGGCATTGGGTTTTGGGTTTGGCAACAGGTTCAACTTAACCGCTACCTGAGGCGCTTACTCCAACCGTTAACCTCACATTCTCATAAGATAGGACTGCTACTGATTCCTGCGTTGCGCCAGAAAATCACGATGGTGAAGCAGCAACAGCAAGATTCGCAGCAGTTGTTGCAAACTTACCAAGACCTGCTAGATTTTGCACCAGTGGGATATTTGCAGGTGGATGAAGAAAATCAACTGCTGTGGTGCAATCGACAGGCGCAGGAAATTTTATATTTGCAAAGGTGGCAACCAGAACAGGTGCGCTTGTTACTGGAGTTGGTAAGGTCTTATGAACTTGACCATTTAATTGAGCAAACTCGTGATTGTCAAACACCACAGACGGGCGAGTGGATATTTCATCCATCTCGTGATGATGCGGCAGAGATGCAAACAATAAAATCTTTGGCTTTGCGGGCATCTAGCTTGCCTTTACCTAATGGTGAAGTAGGAGTATTTTTAGAAAATCGTCAACCCCTATTAGATATAAATAAAGTACGCGATCGCTCTTTTTCTGATTTAGCGCATGAACTCAGAACGCCCTTGACTTCGATTCGCTTGGTTGCGGAAACTTTACAAACCCGCTTGGAACCACCTCTAAATCGCTGGGTTAACCGCTTGATGCAAGAAGTTGATCGACTGATTAACTTAGTGCAAAGCTGGCTAGACCTCACCCAAATGGAGGCAAACCCAACCATGCAATTGCAAACCAAAGCTGTAGAATTGCGATCGCTAATTACATCTGTTTGGGAAACATTAGAACCCTTGGCAGTGCGCCAACATCTGTCTCTTTCTTATTCTGGCCCAGAAAAACTTTGGATTAGGGCAGACCAAGCCCGTATTTATCAGGTTTTTCTCAACTTGCTAGACAATAGCATTAAGTACAGTCTGCCTTGTACAAGTATTCGCGTTGAAGCAAAAATCTTATCAACAAAGGATAATGATGCCGCTTCCTCAATCCTCGAAATAAATCTTATTGATTCTGGAGTTGGATTTTCTGAGGCAGATTTACCTCACATCTTTGAGCGATTTTATCGAGGAGATAAGGCTCGAACCCATTCTCCACAAGATGGTAACTCTATAGGAGCGATCGTTGGCAATGGTTTAGGTTTAGCGATCGTTGAGCAAATTATTCTTGCCCACGGTGGTTCAATCAAAGCTATGAACCATCCAGAAACTGGTGGTGCGTGGATGCAAATCCAATTTTGTGAAGTTATGGCAAACTCTTTAAGCCAAGACTATAGTTAATAGTATCTTCTTCTCTTCACCTTTGAGACAACAAGTGTGAAAGCTGTCCATCATAGTCCTAATCCTCAAAGACCTCAACTCGCACGCGCCATTAGGCGCTTAGAACGCGATATATTACGCATGGGCGCTTTGGTAGAACAATCATTTCGCCTCAGCCACCAAGCGTTATTTGCTCGTAACTTAACAGCAGCTGAGGAACTTCCCCGATTAGATAAAAAGATTGATCGCTTTTATAGACAAATCGAATCAGACTGTACGGCGATTATGACGTTGCAAGCGCCTACAGCTCAAGATTTGCGCTGCTTGAGTGCCTTTATGCAACTAGTGCGAGACTTAGAACGCATTGGCGATTATGCTGAGGATTTAGCTGAGATTGCAATTAAAATTTTTCCTTACGCGCCTCATCCGTCTTTGCCAGAGATTGAAGCTATGTCCCTTCACGCGCAGTCGATGCTAGCAACTAGCTTGAAGGCTTTGGGAGATTTAGATGAAGGCGGTGGGCGTCGTTTAAAGCACTTAGATGATACTGTAGACGATGCGTATGATCGCGTTTATCAGACTTTAGCCCAACAACGCGATGTACCAGGCGTAGTCGAGCCAATTGTGCTGCTAGCACTGGCAATTCGTTGTCTGGAACGCATGGCAGATCATGCAACTAATATCGGTCAAAGGGTAGCATATATTGTCACCGGTCAACGCTCTTAATTGACGGTTCATCAGTCCTTAGGCTAAAGCCACTACCTCTACAAACAAAGGCTGACAACTCAAGCGACTTAGTACAGCTTTGCTTAAAATCGTGGAAAAAGCCACGGTTTATTTCATGTCCGCCAAATTGCCCATCATAAAAGAACCCCTCCCCGCCGGACTACGGTGTACACACAAGTTATCCGATTAGCCAAAAGTCCTCCAAAACCCCACCTTCTCCGGCTCTTCAGGTTTAATAAGTAATCAAGCGGACATCATAACAAGGGTCATTTAAAAAGTAGAAATAGAACTGTAGCGACTGGCTTAAAACCCCTAGCTTTGTATTTCATACAAAGGAAAACTGCTGGATGTGTGCCTAAATACTTACTAAGCTTTAAGAAAATACTAAGTAATTAAAAAGTAAGTTAACTAAATATTTTACTAAAAGCTTACCTATTCTTAAACTTGCACAATTAAAGTTAAGAGATAAATAACTCAAAAATTCTGTTTTATTTTAGCTAATAAATACCTCAAAGCATAAGTTGTTTCCATCAGAAAATTTTGAGTTAGTCTCCAGCTCTGATTGAAAAAAAAGACACCTTCAGATATATAGGTAAAGGTTGATACAAATTATTAGAGTTTCTTAATCATGGTAAATAGCGAGATTCCCTGATAATTATGTAGTTACGGTTAATGATGTATTCCACAACTCCTACTTCAAACTCTTCTGCTGTGTCAAATAGCTCTGCTTTGAGCGGACAATTACCCCAGCAGATATTTACTCGTCGGGAAGTGATTCCACTTCAAGATAATGTACTTTGGCGGATTGAGCACGGTGCAGTTCGTACCTTAACATGGAGTGAAAATGGAACATTCATCACTCTTGGTTATTGGGGATTGGGGGATCTGATTGGTTATCCTTTGTCTAAAGTCAAGCCCTACCAGATTCAATGTCTCACAGGTGTGGAAATAAGCATTGTGCCACCTCATTTGTGGCATCAAGATATTAATGCTTTGTTATCTCATATTCAACAGGCGGAAAATCTACTAAGCATTGTGCATCGAAAACCAATTTCGCTACGCTTATGGCAGTTTTTAGTGTGGTTAAGTGAAAAATTTGGACGTGATGTAGATAAGGGCAAGCTAATTGATCTAAATGTTACTCATCAAGATATTGCTGAAGTTTTAAATACCACCCGAGTAACAGTTACCCGACTCCTACAACAATTGGAAGAAGAAGGAACAGTTTTACGTCACAAACGCCGCATTATTTTGCGGTTACCAAATAAATTAATTAAAAATTATGATTCAGCACTATGCCAACCGACTTGCTTGTAATAATCACAGGTGATAAAGTATAATCATGATTGTGATTGTGTGTATAATCCCCGAAAATAAAGTGCCATAAGCATTTTATTATTACTGGATAATGTAGGTGTGAGTGAGAGTAATAACATGACAAAACAATTCTGGAATCTTATTAAGGTTAGTCCGGTTATTGTAGCTGCGACATTTTTCGCTGCCAATAGCGCCTTAGCTGCTGAAGTTAACGAACAAGTAACAAATGTTGCCCAGTTATCTGAAGCTCAAGATAACAACATGAGTCAGGTAACATCAGTTTCGCAATTTTCGGATGTGCAGCCCACAGATTGGGCATTCCAAGCTTTACAATCTCTAGTTGAACGCTACGGTTGTATTGCCGGTTATCCCAACAGTACCTATCGTGGTAACCGTGCTTTGACCCGTTATGAATTTGCCGCAGGTTTGAATGCCTGTTTAGATCGGGTTAACGAACTGATTGCTACCGCTACTGCCGATTTGGTCAGCAAACAAGATTTAGCTACTTTACAGCGCTTACAAGAAGAATTTTCTGCTGAATTAGCAACTCTGCGCGGTCGTGTTGATGCAGTAGAAGCCCGTACTGCTGAGTTGGAAGCGAACCAGTTCTCTACTACTACTAAACTGGTTGGGGAAGCAATTTTCAATGTGTCTCAAGCTTTTGGTGATACAGCAGCTGATCAGGACGCTGATCCTAACAATAATCCCGATTTAGAAAGCAATACAGTTTTCTCTAACCGAGTTCGTTTGAACTTGTACAGCAGTTTCACCGGTACAGATCAATTGCAAATCCGGTTGAATTCTGGGAATATCATCAACAACAGTGGACAAACTGGTACTCTCATGAGCCGCTTAGGTTTTGAAGAGAATACTGGCAACAGTGTTGAAATTGATAAGGTTAACTACGCTTTCAACTTTGGTGATGCAATACGTGTCAAACTTGACGTAACTGGTGCTGAATTATACGAGAACGTCAACAACTTCAACCCTGACTTTTCTAGTTCTGGTAGGGGCGCTATCTCGCGCTATGGACGTTTCAGCCCCATCTATCGCCAAGGTGCTGATGGTGCTGGTTTGACCGTCACCTTTAACCCCAAAGGGGCTATTAGCTTGTCTGCTGCTTATCTATCCAACGATGCAAACAGTCCTACCACCAGTGGTGTTGATCCTGATCTGAATAACGGACTGTTCAATGGTGATAGTACTATTTTTGGTCAACTAACTTTCCAACCAAGCCAAGCCTTGAACGTTGGTCTGACCTACGCCCGCAGTTATCAAGAAGATCCCAATGTCTTCGGAAGTACAGGCAGTTTCCTAGCTAATGATCCATTTGGAGGTGGTCGTATTGATTCCAATCATTACGGTGTACAGGCTAACTTTAGACCTAGCTCTAAATTAACTCTTGGCGGTTGGGCAGGCTTCAGTACTGTGGAAGCTAGAACTGGTGTTGCTGCCGGACAGAGTGCAGATGTGTTTTATTGGGCTGCTACTCTTGGTCTAAAGGACTTTGGCAGAGAAGGCAGCTTGCTTGGCTTGATCTTTGGCCAATCACCCAGAGTAACTAGCAGTGAATTCGCTCCCGGTGGTGTAGAACAAGAGGATCCAGACACCTCTTATCATGCAGAAGCTCTTTATCGCTTAAAGGTCAGCGATAATATTTCCGTTACTCCTGGCTTCCTAGTGATATTCAATCCTGATCACAACGATGCTAACGATACCGTCTATGTAGGTACTTTGCGTACTACTTTCTCCTTCTAAAACTGGTGATGGGAAATAACCTTCAGAATTAGATAAACAAAAGCCCGCCTTGAGGTGGGCTTTTGTTTATATTTTTCAATCTAAGGGAACCGTCGCAATATCTTTTGGAGGGCGATCGCTACTCCAAGCCCACCACGCAGAACCACAGTGGCAGTAGTAAAACTCTTGCCATTTGCGACGACGGTTTTCTGTAAGTACAGGCGATCGCCGATTTAGCCAAACTTTTTCAGCTTCTCGGCTAGGTGAGTGGCAATTAGGACAGCAAAATTCATAGGCATGTATTGCCTTATTCGTCCATTCAGGCGGAAGGGTAGCAAAAGCGTCCATGTAGTTACAAGTGTAGTTGCAATGGTTATCCAAAACTTTGAGGTTTTGAATTTAGCGGCAAATGGATACTATAAAATCCCGCCACACTATCAAACTGCTTGATCAATATTCTTATAGCTTGATTTAAATCTATTCACAAACCGCCATTTACTAATAAAATAACCATTTAGTAAAGATTGCCAGAGTATGTCACAAATCAAAGGTTAACACTAATGATAACTAAAATACTTACCATGCACATTATGGCTAATAATTAAATTTATGGAGCCAAATGTTGAAATTCGCCGTTTATTAGATGTGATGCCTGCTTCTGGTCGAATGACGACAAAAATCGTTAGTAAGCCAGAACAGGCAAAAGTGATTGACGCCTCCTTTCCCCAACCCTGGAATCAGGCGGGACCAATATATATTAATTTCGATTTGTGGCGTCGCCTGACAAAGCCGCAACGAGACTTGCTGCTGTTACAGATGGTTAGCTGGTTGACGGGCGTAAAGTGGTTTAAACCTAACATTTATCAAGGTGTAGTACTGGCAGGACTGTTAGGCGGATTATTGGAAGCAGCACAGTCAGATGTGGTAGGTGTGGCCGTAGCCGGGGGATTAACTGCGATCGCTGCTTTTCGGATCTGGCGGACTAATAAATCTCAAGAGTCAGAGTTAAATGCCGATGCAGCAGCAATTCGTATAGCACAACGGCGTGGTTATTCAGAACCTGAAGCAGCGCAACACTTGCTATCTGGAATTGAAGCGGTAGCCAAAATTGAAGGGCGTTCCAGTTTAAATTTTACCGAGTTGATTCGTTGCCAAAACTTACGAGCGATCGCAGGTTTATCAGCAGTGGGTATGCCAGAAACTTATAAGTAGAAATGAGGAAGAATAAATCTATTTTAACAGTTAAATAATCAGGATAAAATTTGACAAATAAGTTTATCCTTAATTTTTGATAGTAAGTATCTTTAAAAACTTTTCTTATGCAATCAATCCCATTTTGAACTAGTAATGTTAAATACAAAAATCATCAAATCTACTTCAAGATTACCTTTTCATTCTCCTTGGTTTATTATCATTATTTTTTCTGTTCTTGGCTTAATAGGTATTCTTAACCATTCAATGTGGCGAGATGAACTAAATCCCTGGCTTATTGTCAGAGATAGTGAGTCTTTTGGGGATTTAATTGCAAATATTCGTTATGAAGGTCATCCTGTTTTATGGTATTTTTCTCTGGCGATTCTGATTAGAATAGTCGATAACCCTATTATCATGCAAATTTTTCATTTGGCAATTACCGTTGCCTCGGTTACTCTATTTTGTTTATATAGTCCTTTTAACTCTCAACAAAAATTTCTGTTTTCATTTGGTTTCTTTCCTTTTTACGAATATCTTTTAATTTCTCGAAACTATGCCTTTAGTATGTTATTTGTTTTTGCCTTCTGTACAGTTTTTTCTTCAAGAAAAATAACTTATGCTTATTTGGCAATTTTATTGGGTTTACTAGCAAATAGTAGTGCTTATGGTTTACTAGTATCATTTTCTTTATCATTGACTTTGCTAGCTGAATTTTGTTTTGATAGTGAACATCGCCAGCACTATTTTAGTCAAAGCAAAAAATACGATTTATTTTTAAGTATTGTAATTATCGCATTTTCGTTTATTTTATCGATTTATATTATTAGCCCTCCAACAGACAGTTATCTTCATGGTGGGTTAAATAATGGTTGGGTAATGCAATTAGATATCCGTCATTTGTTGAGAAGTATAGGTAGAATATTTGGTAGTTATTTATTAATTATTCCTCAACACAAAAGATGGTTAGATTTAATTGTATGTGCAATAATTACTCTTTTTATTGTAATTTTAACATTTATAAAATTATTTAAAAAGCCAGTTCCTTTGTTTTTTTACTTTATAGGTAATTGTGTAATTTTTGCCTTTACATACTTGAGATTTACAGGTATGCCCCGGCATTTTGGGCATTTTTACTTAGTTTTAATAGCGGCTTTATGGTTGGCAAGTTATTATCAAGAGTCTACAGTATTACTTAATAAGTTTTTGATTCGTCCAAATTCAATTATATTTGTTCAAAAATGGCATCATATCGCTTTGATGCTTATTCTTTATGCCCAGTGCGCGGGAGGGATTTATAGTTTTTCAAGAGATTTAGTTGTACCATTTTCTGCTAGCCGGCAAACAGCACAATATATTAAAAAATCTGGGTTAGATAATGAGTTTATTGTTGCCAGCCGAGATGCAAATATGGCTCCTTTATCAGGTTATCTTAATCGAAAGTTTTACTATCCTGAGCTTCAAAAAATGGGAAGCTTTACCCTATTTCAAAAAGGTCGCAAAGATGTCGATCAAGCTGAAATATTAAGTCAAATTAATTCTCTATTCAAAAATCAAGATGAGCAAAAGAAAATTTTGCTGATTTTAAATCATCAACTGAATGTCAACCGTAATGATTTGAAGATTTCTCCGATCACAGATTTTCAGAGAGCCTGGGTAGATAGTGAACGATATTATCTTTATTGGGTAGATGAAGCATAAGGATAATGCGCTACATAATTTTGCAGTTTAATATGGGATAGGCTTTTTTGTACTGAAGCTAATCAATATTTATACTTGATATATATCGCTATAAATCTTTGGGTTATCGAGTGGCAATCAGTAGCAAAAGACATCTCGTTAAAACTACAGCAATTGTTTTACAAGCACCATATATTGCCAAAATACCGCAAAAATAACGCTTTTACGCCTTTTGAGCCAATATATCGCCAGTGATAACTAGTTGCGATGCGTGAGGCTAATCTACACTGGAATAAGAGAATGTGTGTTTAACTAACTCAGATGTTCAAGACTGAGGAGCTTAGTCATACCTTCTCGGTGTTGGTTATGAAGTGCTTACCTCGTGTGGTAAAACTTAACTTAAATTCTGTCAGTTACTAACGGAGTTGATAGGAATGGGTAACTTTATTATTTTTGCCTTGATAGTAGTTTACGGAGGCGGCGTTTGGAAGTTTTGGAATGGGTTTACGCGGACTAATTTTAATCCAACTTTGACCAATCGCATTGGTTTATCTTTGCTATGGCCTGCTTTGTTTATTACAAATCAATCCTATCGCCGAAACTTTAGAAAAGCGTTGAAGGGCTAGAGTTTACTATTAAGTATAAAGTCATCTGAATCTAATGATGACATACATCCCAATATAAATCTAACCCAGCAACCCCCTTTACCTACGAGGTAAAGGGGGTTGTGTTTCATCATCCACAAAGCAGAGGAATTAGGGCAATGATAAGTTCGTAGTGTTTACAAGTGAAACCCATTAGCGGTTGGGAATATTTTAACCGATGAATTTATAAATTATTTGCCATTGGTGAGCAGATGGATTGCTGCACCTACAGCTGCACCATCGACAGCATTCCCAAGGGTATCTTTGCGATCGCCAGTAATTACGCCAGTCACTGCGCTAGCCCCTGCACCAACTCCGACATCTTGAACAACACTCCGGTTACGGCGATTGCGAGTGTTTCTCAGACCATTTGCACCATTGACAGCCGCACCAGTAACACCACCTTTAACAGCATTGTCTAATACACTGCCTCTTCCTCTAACTGCTCCGGTTACTACATTGGTAACAGCCCCAATACCTGCATCTCTTAATACTTGGTCATCAGCAGCAGCCGGTTTAGCGGGAACTAATGTGACACCAGCTAAACTTGCAGCCATGAGGCTGGGTAGAAGTGTGCGTTTTAGGATATTATTCATTGTGTTACCTTCTGAAAACATCAAACAATTAGATAAATCTAAAGTTACTGGAGTCAGAGAAAACCATATTTTTTCAATTGGACAACAGCAACTATCTATTATTTGAGGACACATATATAATCGCATTTATAAAGTCATAACTGCATCACCTGAAAGCATGAATATAAATTAAGTCTTTAGAAGGCCTTGCTGACTCATTAGGCGATACTAGAGATTACACATTGACAAATTAAACTGAAGATAGGGTGTAGATTTTTAGGTATAAAAGTTTCATTTTTCCAGTACTAGCAAGCAGTTTGTGATAGCAAATCGCGTACTTTATACCCTATCTATCTAAAGATAGTTGACAAAAAAACTAAACTAACTGAATTAATATTTGATTCCGTTAGTTTAGCGGCCAAGCGTTGTGATCGCTTTCTCCTCATAACTGCTAAATCAAGGCTCTGTTTTTGCCCAATTGTCCAAGCTTAGTCCTTCAACTCTGAGCAAATCAGAGTCATTAGAAACCAGAATTAATCCGCGTGCGATCGCTGTAGCCGCTATTAATATATCTTGTTCTTGTATCTTCAAACCCCTACGTTGTAAATCCACATGGATTTCACATGCTCTCTCAATAATTTCTATATCATCTAAGAATAAAACTTCATATTTTCTAGAAAATTGATTAAAATCCCCTAGTTGCCTTATAGCATTTGCATACAAAAGCCCTCTTTTAACTTCATAATAAGTTATGCAACTGATAAAAACTTCTTGTCCCGAACGATTAGCATCCCGTAGTTGCTTACTAACAGTTGCATCTCTCCTCAAAATGTAACTAACAATATTTGTATCTAATAAATAAGTCACTTTGTCTATTTTCGCTTTACTGCATCATCGTACATTTTGATTTGCTCTGGAGACAAATCATTTAACGTACCAGAAACCGCTTCTAAAACAAGAATCTTATCAATCCTGCGTGTCAGTTCATGCTCGGTAATAGCTCTCATTTCTTCTGGTGATAACTTTCCAAAGAGTTCTACTAACATTTCTATCATTTCCTGTTGGTTTAACTTAACTTGATATAAGCTATTACCTTTAATTAGCTTTTCAACGATTGGTGATATGCGATTACTCACTTCTTGATTATAATTAGCAACTTCTGGCATAATTCTTTCCATTTATCAAATAATTACCTCAATTATAAACAATCTTACTCAGCGAACCTCTGCGTTTACCTCAGCCCTCCTCGGCATAAAAAAAGGCGGGCTTTTCAGCCCACCTCACAAAATTTTAAGAATATTCTGTTGCTATTAACCCAACAATTGTTTAGCCTTAGCTAATACATTATCAACGCTAAAGCCAAACTTCTCTAAACAAACACCACCTGGAGCCGAAGCACCAAAGCGATCAATACTAACGCAATCGCCTTCAGTACCTACGTACTTGTGCCAGCCGAAACTGCTACCAGCTTCTACAGACAAACGCTTGGTGACAGCTTTCGGCAAAATGGACTCTTTATAAGCCGCATCCTGTGCTTCAAACAGTTCCCATGAAGGTAGCGAGACGACACGAACTTTCTTACCTTCGGCTGTGAGTTTTTCGGCTGCGCCAACGGCGAGGCTCAATTCTGAACCAGTGGCAATCAAGATGATATCAGGTGTACCTTCGCTATCCACCACGGTGTATCCACCCTTCGCCACGCCCTCAATGGATGTACCTGCCAAGTTGGGGACGTTTTGACGGGTGAACGCCAACAGAGATGGAGCGTTTTGCTTCGCTTTCTCGATCGCTATTTTATAAGCGCCAGAGGTTTCGTTACCGTCTGCGGGACGAAACACTAATAAATTAGGAATGGCTCTCAAGGAAGCTAGGGTTTCAATGGGTTGGTGTGTGGGTCCATCTTCACCTTGTCCAATGGAATCGTGAGTCATTACCCAAATCGCGCCAGCTTGAGAAAGGGCGGATAAGCGGATGGCAGCACGCATATAATCTGTGAAGATCAAGAAGGTAGCACCGTAGGGGATTAATCCGGAAGTGTGCAGCGCTATACCATTACAGATTGCGCCCATAGCATGTTCCCGCACACCAAAGTGGATGTTGGGGTTTTGGTATTCTCCTTTTTGGAAATCGCCCTTGCCCTTGATTTCGGTCAAGTTGGAGTGGGTTAAGTCAGCCGAACCACCAATTAATTCAGGTAAAACTGCCGCTAGTTTGTTGAGGCAGGTTTCTGAGTGTTTGCGGGTGGGTAGTCCTTTGTCTTCTGGGGTGTAGGTAGGTAGTACCTTATCCCAACCGTCAGGGAGTTTGCCGTTTAGGTAGCGTTCAAATTCAGCCGCTTCTTGGGCATACTTAGCTTTGTAGTCGGCAAATGTTTTGTTCCATTCCTCTTCGTAACCTGCGCCACGCTCAACTGCTTTACGTGTGTGGTTGAGGGCTTCTTCTGGAATTACGAAAGGCTCGTATTCCCATTTCAATTCTTTGCGAGTCAAGGCAATTTCGTCTGCACCCAAAGCAGCGCCGTGAACGCCAGCAGTGTTTTGTTTATTGGGAGAACCATAACCAATGGTGGTTGTCACCTTAATCATTGAAGGTTTATCGGTGACAGATTTAGCTTCTTCAATTGCTTTGGCGATCGCTTCTAAATCGGTATTGCCATCTTTCACGTGCAGAACGTGCCAACCGTAAGCTTCAAAGCGTTTGGAAACATCTTCGGTGAATGCCACATCTGTGGAACCGTCGATGGAAATGTGGTTGTCGTCGTACAAAGCGATGAGTTTACCTAATCCCAAGTGTCCTGCGAAAGAACAAGCTTCACCAGAAATCCCTTCCATGTTGCAACCGTCACCTAAAATTACGTAGGTGTAATGGTCAACAATCTTGGTATCGGGTTTGTTAAATTTAGCGGCAAGGTGGGCTTCGGCGATCGCTAAACCAACTCCATTAGCAATTCCTTGACCCAAGGGGCCAGTTGTGACTTCTACGCCTGGAGTCATGAAGTTTTCAGGGTGTCCAGGTGTTTTGGATTCCCATTGACGGAATTGCTTGATATCTTCAATGGAAACGCTATCGTAGCCTGCTAGGTACAGTAGGGCATACTGCAACATCGAGCCATGACCGGCAGACAAGACAAAGCGATCGCGATTAAACCATTTGGGATTCTTGGGATTAAACTTCATGAAGCGATCCCAGAGGACAAAAGCCATAGGAGCCGCGCCCATTGGCAATCCTGGGTGTCCCGATTTTGCTTTTTCTACGGCATCAACAGCCAAGAAGCGGATCGAGTTAATACAAAGTTCTTCGAGGGACAGTTCTTTGAGGGATTGGGTTGCAACAGTCATAATCTCTTGTTTTTAACGACGGGTTAGCACTCTTCGTAGCTTCTCTTCCTGGGGTTATTTTTAGATTCCCCACAGTATCCTCATCATCCCATTCCCGCTTGTCGATGGACAAGCGGGATCTCCTGAGTTTCTGGTGATAAATCAAGCTGATAATTGGGTCATGCTGAACGCTTACTTTATATCGGAATGATATTTCTGATACTTTGGGCATAGGGCATGGGGCATTGGGCATTTGGCATTGGGCAAACGAGCAGAGTTGGATCAAACTTCTGAATTCTAAATTCTGGCTCTTGGCTCCTGCCTCTTACCTTCTGCCTTTTGACTTGTTTTAAACGTATTTCTTAAAAGCCAGTGTGACATTATGACCGCCAAACCCAAAAGAATTGGATATTGCCACCTCAACTTTTTGGGCGCGGCTGTAGTTAGGCACGTAATCTAAGTCACACTCTGGGTCGGGATTTTCCAGGTTGATTGTCGGTGGAATTTGATCATTAGCGATCGCCAATACTGTTGCGACTGCTTCAATACCTCCAGAACCGCCCAATAAATGACCTGTCATCGATTTGGTGGAGCTAATTGCCACCTTATAGGCGTGTTCTCCCAAGGCTTTTTTGATTGCTGAGGTCTCAGTTGAATCATTAGCTGGGGTACTAGTGCCGTGGGCATTAATATAGCTAATTTGTTCAGGAGTTATCCCGGCATCTTTGAGTGCTAGTTCTATCGCTCTAGCGGCTCCGAGTCCACCAGGGACGGGAGAAGTTATATGGTAAGCGTCACACGTCATACCATAGCCGATCATTTCGGCATAAATGTGAGCGCCGCGACTTAGGGCGTGTTGGAGTTCTTCTAGAATTAAAATTCCTGAACCTTCACCCAAGACAAATCCATCGCGATCGCGGTCAAAGGGACGGCAAGCATGAGCCGGATCGTCATTGCGAAAAGAGAGGGCTTTGCAGGCGGCAAACCCAGCCATTGATAATGGTGTCACAGCTGACTCTGTTCCCCCACAAATCATTGCTTGGGCATATCCCCCTTGGACTAAGCGAAAAGCATCGCCTACAGCGTTGGAGCCAGCAGCGCAGGCAGTTACAGGGCAGGAATTTGGACCTCTAGCGCCCGTGTGAATTGCCGTTAATCCTGCGGCCATATTGGCGATCATCATTGGGATCATGAATGGACTACAGCGATCGGGGCCACGGTTGAGGTAGATAGTTTGCTGGTCTTCTAGTACCTTAATGCCACCAACGCCAGAACCGATCATGACACCTACCTGGTCTGCATTCAGGTCATTGATCACTAACTGCGCGTTAGATAGAGCCTGTTTTGCTGCCGCAACCCCAAATTGGGCAAATCGATCCATGCGCTTGGCCTCTTTGCGCTCCAAGTACTCATGTGGATCGAAGTTTTTCACCTCTCCAGCAATGCGGCAATCATGGCGAGACGCATCAAAAAATGTGATGTAGTCAATGCCATTGCGTCCACTTAATAATCCATTCCAATATTCTGTTGCTGTGTTACCTATAGGTGTAATCGCGCCAACACCAGTTACAACAACGCGTTTACGTGTATGATCTGTCATGATTCAGTTAAAAATGGCGAAAAAGCAGCAGGCAAAAAATTCGGGGTTAGCGAGTAGGTAATGGTGAGCCAGCATGGCTTTGGGGATTTTCAAGCCACAAGATCACTTTAGGAAACACGCCAGTTATTGCACTTGGGGAAACCCTTCCCGTATCGTCTCAAAGAGAAGACCGCAGGGCTGCCCCATGAGCGACTGACTTAGCGACGTTAGAAGCATCACCCAAAGGGTAACTAGGTACAAAGAAAAATCTTCCCAATCCCCAATCCCCAATCCCCAATCCCCAGTTAAGCTGATGCGGTAACTTTGTTATTGATGTAATCTACTGCGTCTTGAACCGAGATAATCTGCTCGGCAGCTTCGTCAGGAATTTCGATATCAAATTCTTCTTCCAAAGCCATCACCAGTTCAACGGTATCCAAGGAATCTGCTCCTAGATCGTCCATAAACTTTGACTGGGGTGTGATTTTGGCAGCATCATCAACACTCAGTTGTTCACTAACGATTTTCTTGACCTTTTCAAAAAGTTCCGTTTGGCTCATAAATACTAAAATTCCTTAACCAGTTGCTAGGATCTACTCTTTAGAGGAGACATTGTTTTGAGCATATACATCTTATCGTCAAGCGTGATCGCCCGTATACTACCAAGGGTTTTTCTGTTAGAAAACCTTTCTTCTAAAAAAAATTGCCTAAGTTTTTTAGGAACACTTGGGCAGTGGAGCGGTTTACGCCATCGCCGATACGTGTAGATGATTCAGTTGCCTAATTATTGCTAATTTTTTTTACAATGTCTCGATCAGTATTTAAAGCCTTGCTAGCAATAAGAATATGTAGATGCTGCGGCTTTGAACCTAGATGGTTAAAGGGTCGCTGAACGTCAAACATCAGAACTTCGGTGCTAACAAGGAATGATAAAACAGTTATTGTTTAGAGCGATCGCTCTAACCCAAACATATCTCTATGCTACCTCACACCTTGAAATACGCTTACTTCCCTGGCTGTGTTGCCCAAGGGGCTTGTCGGGAACTTTACCAGTCAACTCAAGCGCTTACCCAAGCACTGGGTATTGAACTGATTGAACTTAAAAAGGCTGCTTGCTGTGGTTCTGGCACATTTAAAGAAGATTCTCAACTGCTGGAAGATACAGTCAACGCCAGAAATATTGCCTTAGCAGAAGAATTAAATCTACCCTTACTTACTCATTGCAGCACTTGTCAAGGTGTTATCGGTCATGTGAACGAACACCTGAAAGAATGCCAAACAACTGACCCTGCCTACATTGAACAGGTTAATGGTTTGCTGCATAAAGAAGGCTGTTCGCCTTATCGCGGCAGTACCGATGTTAAACATCTTCTCTACGCCTTGGTAACAGATTACGGCTTAGAGGAAATTACCAAACGTGTCACCCGGAAGTTAAGTGGATTAAAATGCGCGGCTTTTTATGGCTGTTATCTCCTCCGCGCTCAAAAATCTATGCCTTATGATGACCCCTTCCAACCGGAAGCAATGGAAAATATGTTTCGGGCGGTGGGTGCAACCCCAATTTATTACCGAGGTCGGACACAATGTTGTGGTTGGCCCCTTGCTAGCTATGCCACTACCCAATCTTTCAAAATGGCGGGGATGCATATTCAAGATGCTTTGAGTTCTGGTGCTGACTGTATAGTTACACCTTGTCCACTGTGCCACTTAAATTTAGATTCGCGTCAGCCAGAGGTAGAAAAGGTTATTGAGCAGAAGCTAGGTTTACCAGTGTTGCATTTATCTCAGTTAATTGCTTTGGCACTTGGTGTAAGTCCAAAAGAACTGGGTTTAGAACGCCACGTTGTTTCCACAAAGCCAGTGCTGGAAAAGTTAGGATTCTAGTTTATCAAGTGCAAGGTAGGGGCAATACCCTGCGGGAAGCCTTCGGCTACATGAATTGCCCCTACAGCGCGGTCTAATTCTCAGCAAACCCTAATTAATAAAAACTTTTAAACCCACCTGCGTGGGTTTTGTCTGTGTAGCCGCGACTTCTAGTCGCCAGGGCTATCTTTGAATTTACGTTGTAATTGTTTTAGTGATTGATACATATCTGGTAGGCGGTTATAAACAGCGCATACCTTGAGATATAGCTTATAAGGAATGGCTGGACTTCCGCAGACAACTTCTCCTGGTGCAACATCGCTGTGAATTCCAGTTTGAGCAGATGTCATTGCCCCATCTCCAATCTTCACTTGATTGGCTATTCCTGTTTGTCCAGCTAAAATAACGCGATTTCCTAGTTTAACACCCCCCGCCATGCCAACCTGACCTGCGATCGCACAGCCAGAACCGATTTGGCAACCGTGACCTATTTGCACTAAGTTATCAATTACTGTATTACGTCCTACTCGTGTTTCTCCGACGGCTGGGCGGTCAATGGCGCTGTTGCAGCCAACTTCTACGCCATCTTCTAATACTGTATGCCCGGATTGTTCCATTTTTAACCAACCAGTCCGGGTAGGAACAAAACCAAAGCCTTCTGCACCGATGACAGCACCACTGTGAATCACGCAATCTGCACCGATGCGGGTGCGTTCATGGATGGTACAGTTGGCGTGTAAGGTGGTGCGATCGCCTATTTTGGCATCTGGATAAATCACCACATTGGGATGAATAATTGCGCCATCGCCAATTTCTACCCCCTGTTGAATCACAGCATGGGGGCCAATGTAAACATCATTACCAACTTTTGCCGTAAAGTGAATCACAGCAGTGGGATGAATTTCTGGGATGGGGCAATATGGTTGGTAAAAAAGTGCGATCGCTCTGGCAAACAGCAGTCGCGGATCTGAGGTCGCTATCCAGACAATACCGCTTTCTTGTGCAAGCACCTGTAATTTTTCGTCCTGGGGCAAAATTAAAGCACTAGCATCAGTCTTACTGATAAAAGACCCAAATTTTGCCCCTTCTACGTAACTGAGAGTACCAATGGTAGCTTCATCAATGGCTGCTACCCCTGTAATTTCTGGGTCATGGTCTGGGTTGATAGTCAGGCTATGATTGGTAACGGCATCACCAAATTGGTGGAGGATTTCGCTGAATTTCATTGTTGGGTGTATTCAAAATTGATCTGCAATGGCAAGACAATTTTCCCATTACGGATTACGAATTAGTAATTATTTAGTCAAGTTCACTAGTCGCCATTGCTACGCCTGCTAAATACCCAGTTGTCCAAGCACTTTGGAAGTTAAACCCACCGGTCACGCCATCAATATCTAAGATTTCTCCGGCAAAATAAAGACCAGGAACTAATCTACTTTCCATCGTCTTGAAATTGACTTCTTTGAGATTAACACCGCCACAGGTAACAAATTCTTCTTTGAAGGCTCCTTTACCGTTGATTAAGTATTGTCCCTGAGTAAGTTCTTGCAGCAGTCGATTTAAGGTTTTACTAGATATTTCTGCCCAACGGTCTTCTGTGGTAATACCTACACGAGCAATGATATATTGCCAGAGACGATGGGGTAAATCAACCCCGCGATGCAATGCGATCGCTTTCTTTCCCCATTCATCCTTAACAGCTAAAACTTTTTCTCGCACTTGTTCTTGTTGCAAATCAGGCAGCCAATTAATCAATAATGTGGCTTGATAGCGGCTTTCGTACAGAACTCTCGCACCCCAAGCAGAAAGCTTCAAAACAGCCGGCCCACTCAAACCCCAGTGGGTAATTAGCAATGGCCCAGTTTGTTGTAATTTGGATTTTCCGCCCGCCGATAACCGCAATTGGGCAGGATTAATGCTAACTCCAGCTAACTCCCTCAACTGAGGATCGACAATGTTGAAGGTAAATAACGAGGGTACTGGCGGTTCAACTTTATGGCCTAACTCTCTGACAATTTTATAACCCACAAGGCTGCTGCCGGTAGCAAGAAGCAGGCGATCGCATTTAATTGTCTCTCCTGACTTCAGAAGAATATCAAACCCCTTATCTGCTGCGGTTTTCACTGAAGTTACGTGTGTACCGATACGGAGTTTGACTCCAGATTTCGCCACCGCTTTAATTAAACATTCCACAATGGTTTCTGAACTGTTGGTGACAGGAAACATCCGACCATCAGCTTCAGTTTTTAGATAGACTCCAGCAGCAGCAAACCAAGCTACTGTATCTTGAGGGCCAAAGCGAGTCAAAGCACCCCGCAAAGCTTTTGCACCTCTGGGGTAATTTTGCACTAACTCTTCAGGCTCAAAACAAGCGTGAGTAACGTTGCAGCGTCCACCACCAGAAATTAGCACTTTCGCCAGTGGTTGACGACTGGCTTCGAGTAAAGTAACTTCTGCATCAGGATTGGCTTTAGCACAAGCGATCGCGCCAAAAAATCCGGCTGCCCCGCCCCCAATAACTACAATTTGTAACGGTAACAATTTCAAAAATATCTCTTTTACAGCACCTACTCTCTAGGCTAGCTGTTCTCTTTACTCTTCAGCAGGTTCAAAGTCTTCTTTTGTCGCACCACAAGTTGGACATACCCAATCATCTGGTATATCTTTAAAGGCTGTTCCTGGTTCTATACCGCCATCTGGATCGCCTACTTCTGGGTCATATTCATAGGCACAAAGAGTACATATATACTTTGCCATGTTCGTTTCCCCTTGTAAATTGTTGCCACTGCTTCAGTATTAAATACTTTTGGCAGTGAGTCAAAATAGGCATTCTACAATTCTTAAACGGGGCTACGGCATAAAAATCATCCGAAAAAGCGTATTTAGGATGGTATCTACCCTTGGGTAGATTTATGAAATTATAAACGCCACCATGTTCTTTGGGCATAACTGATAACTCCGATCGCGATCGCTCCTAGTAACAGTAGCCAAATTATTCCACCTGGAATAAAAGTGAGAATACCAAAGCCTCTCAGTAACCAGACGGCTACGCTAATGCCGAGAAGTATACCGAAAATCTGGATTAATCTACGATTTAAAGAAGATTGACTCACCTATTTTTTTTCTCACCTCAACAGACATTACAGATAAATAAAATATGAAATTACGATGAAGTTGTAGTTTTATCAAAAATAACACGTAAAAATCGAGAGACTCTATCCAAACGTTGGGGTAAAGTGCTTGATATTAGGTCGTGTTTATGCAATTCTAACTGTTAACAACGCAGTTTTTCATTTACAAGTATTCCTCTGATAAAACTCACTTAAGTATTAATTATGTTAATTCTGATAAGAAATATAGTTTTCCAGTAAAGTGACTGAAATAATTACCAAAAAATAACCCTTTCCGGAAAAGATAGGTATTACACTGGAACTAAAATTTAATGGGTTGGATCTAAATCAAGTTTTATGGCTTATAGTTTCAACTTTATTAGGTGGATGAGTTGAGGAGTAACTAAAATTATTATGTCTGCGTCTCATATCTCAGACTCAATTATTGCAGGTTCAGATATGGCTTGGAGTCAAGACAAGCAAAGGTTGCTGGTAGAGGGTGAAATTTTCATAGAAACGCGATCACACAAAAGCTGGGGTGGCGCGGTGACTGCGTGGATGTATGTGCCGATGGTGCGATCGCAAGTCTGGCAGCAATTAACTGATTACCCCCGCTGGGTACAATATTTTCCTGATATCACTAAAAGCGAAATATTACATAGAGGCGAAGTCAAACGCCTGTATCAAGCAGCACAAAAAGCCTTTTTCTTTTTCACAGCTCAAGTTGAAATTTACCTCAACGTTGTAGAAGTGCTGGGGCAAAAAATCCAATTTCGCATGGAAAAAGGGACTTTTGAGGATTTTAACGCTAATTTAGAACTCAAAGATTGCGGTAATGGCACTTTGCTTTCTTATACTGTGCAAGCTACACCTCTGATTCCAATTCCATCAATTTTCATTCAACAAGCGATGAACTTAGAGTTACCTGCAAATATGCGTAAAATGCGACAAGTGATTTGTAAGGGACAAAATAATTCGTAATATCATGTCCGCTTGATTATCAAACCCGGAGAACCCCACCCCGGCAAAGCTACGCTTTGTCTCCCTGCCCCTAATCCCCAGAGCAGGGTGGTTTCATACAAGCAGAGAAAAACTAAAACTGCGTTTCAAAGCCTCTCTCCGTTTCGGGAAGAGGAATGGAAGTGGGGTAAAAAGCCATGCCATAAAACGAGAAATCAAGACTTATGTATTTTTCTTTTTTCGTATGAAACCACCCTGCTGCCCCTAATCCCCAGAGGGGGGCCCGAGTTCCCCGCAAGCGCGGGGAGGGGTTGGGGGTGGGGTGCAATGACTGTGGAAATCACAACTAAATTATGCGGACATGATATGAGATGATCTTCAATTAGCTGGTAAACACCTCAGCAGGTAAGCGACTAAAAGAAAGACGCTCATTTTGCACATCTACAAAGATGGTGTTGCCATCGGTGAATTCACCGCGCAAGATGGCTTTGGCAATTTGAGTTTCTAACTCTCGCTGAATCGCCCGCTTCAGTGGACGTGCCCCATATACTGGGTCATACCCTACTTCTGCTAAAAAGTCAAGTGCAGTATCCGAGAGTTTGAGGGATATTTTGCGATCGCTCAATCTTTGGCGCAATCTTTCCACTTGCAAAAGCACAATATGCCGCAATTCTTTCTTATCTAAACCGTGGAAGATGATGATTTCGTCAATCCGGTTCAGGAATTCTGGACGGAAACTATTCCGCATCGCCTCCATCACCCGACGGCGCATTTCGTCGTAGTGAGTGTTATCTCCGGCGACATCAAGAATGTACTGCGAACCGATGTTGCTAGTCATGATGATAATAGCGTTCTTGAAGTCCACCTTATGACCTTGGGCATCAGTGACGCGACCATCATCGAGAATTTGCAAGAAGATATTAAATACATCGGGATGTGCTTTCTCGATTTCGTCGAAGAGAATCACTGAGTAAGGACGGCGGCGAATTGCTTCTGTAAGTTGTCCGCCTTCTTCGTAACCCACGTATCCTGGAGGCGCACCGATTAAACGAGAAACAGCGTGTTTCTCCATATACTCAGACATATCGATTCGCACCAGCGCATCTTCACTGTCGAACATATACGCCGCCAGCGCTTTCGCTAACTCGGTTTTACCCACACCTGTCGGTCCAAGGAAAATAAAGCTAGCAATGGGACGATTGGGATCAGCCAGTCCAGCCCGCGATCGCTGAATTGAATCCGCTACAGCTGTGACTGCTTCTTCTTGTCCAACCACGCGGCGGTGCAGTTCATCTTCTAAATGCAGCAGTTTTTCTTTTTCAGATTCCACTAGCTTGCTGATGGGAATTCCTGTCCATTTAGAAATAATTTCGGCAATATCGGCTTCTGTGACTTCTTCTCGTAATAGTGATTTACCACTTTTTTGAGCGCTTGCCAATTCAGCTTCTACTGCTTCCAATTGACGATGCAAACTAGTTAAATTACCATATTTCAACTCAGCAGCACGGTTAAGATCGTAGTCGCGTTCTGCTTGTTGAATCTCTAAGTTAACCCGTTCAATCTCTTTTTTCACAGACTGAATTTTGTCAATGATGTCTTTTTCAGACTGCCATTGACTATTCAAAGTTCTTTGTTCTTCTTTGAGATCGGCAATTTCTTTTTCTAATTTTTCTAGACGTTCACGAGAAGCTGCATCACTTTCTTTTTTGAGCGAAAGCTTCTCCATTTCCAATTGCAGAATTTTGCGATCAATTTCGTCGAGTTCTTCAGGTTTGGAGGTAATCTCCATTTTTAATCTCGCGGCGGCTTCGTCTACTAAGTCAATGGCTTTATCAGGGAGGAAGCGATCGCTAATATAACGACTCGACAATACGGCGGCGGCAACTAAAGCACTATCTGAAATCTTCACCCCATGATGGTTTTCATAACGTTCTCTCAACCCGCGCAAAATCGAAATACTATCTTCTACACTGGGTTGATCGACATAAACTTGCTGGAAACGTCTTTCTAGTGCGGCATCTTTTTCGATATGTTTGCGGTATTCATCTAGAGTTGTCGCCCCAATACAGCGCAATTCGCCCCGCGCCAACATCGGTTTTAACAAGTTACCAGCATCCATCGCGCCTTGGCTTGCACCAGCGCCGACAACGGTGTGAATTTCATCAATAAATAAAACAATATTGCCGCCAGATTCAGTAACTTCTTTTAATACTGCTTTCAGGCGTTCTTCAAATTCACCCCGGAATTTTGCCCCTGCAATCAAAGCACCCATATCTAAAGCAATTAGTTTGCGGTCTTTGAGAGACTGGGGTACATCACCGGCGACAATGCGCTGTGCTAGCCCTTCAGCGATCGCAGTTTTACCAACACCTGGTTCACCAATTAGCACAGGGTTATTCTTGGTGCGGCGAGAGAGAATTTGCACAGTGCGACGAATCTCATCATCTCGCCCAATCACTGGATCGAGTTGACCTTTACGTGCGGCTTCTGTAAGGTCACGCCCGTATTTTTCCAGTGCTTCGTATTTGCCTTCTGGATTTTGATCGGTCACTTTTTGGCTCCCCCGAACTTGTTTAATAATATCTTTTAGCTTGGCTTCGTTTAAACCGAATTCTTGGAATAAAGCTTTGCCAAAGCGATCATCTTTAGCGTAAGCCAGCAATAAGTGTTCAATTGAAATATATTCGTCTTGAAACTCTTTGCGATATCCATCTGCCCGATCTAGAAGTGTATCCAAGCTGCGTCCTAAGTAAACAGAACTGCTGCTACCGGATACTTTTGGCTGACGTTGAAAAAATTGTTCAGTGCGATCACGCAGTTTTTGCAGGTTAACACCCGCCTTAGTGAGAATCCCAGTTGCTAGACCATCTTGTTCTAGCAGCGCTTTCATCAGGTGTTCGCTTTCTATTTGCTGTTGTTGATATTGTTTAACAATATCCGGGGTATGGGTGATCGCTTCCCAGGCTTTTTCTGTGAATTGGTTAGGATTAGTAGGTTGCATAGGCTTTTTCAGGAACGTAAAGGCGCAGCAGCTTGTTGCAGGCTACCACCAGAACACCAAGTAAATACAATTTCTATTCTTAATAGATATTGTATGAACAGCAGAGCGATCGCCTAGATCGGTGTTCACGTCTTGTAAAAGTCGTATTTTCCCGTAGTTCCGATTTCCCATTGGCAGTACTCACAACGATGGTTGGCTCACCCAGTGATCGCAGCGTAATACCGATTCACAAACTCTCTTGCTGTATCAATGCAGATGTTTTGGCTGCTGCTCTTAATTCAGCTTCAACCAAAGTATCCAACTCTGCTTGTTGCTCTGGTGCTAATCCTTGCCCCTGATCTCGTCCTAACCGCCATAAACTCATCAATTTCGATAACCGTTTTTGTTGTTTAGCGCTAAAAAACGGGTCAGAGCTAAAGTTTTGAATGACAAGCAGTGCGCTGAACTCTGTTTCACCCAACTGAGTAGTTAACGCATCTAGGGCTTGCCCCGCAGTTTTGCCAACAGAGTGCTCATCCCCTGCAATGGCGCGATAGTTTTTTTCACCATCAGCATCAAAAAATTGGCAGAATTCACAAGCAGCTATCAAAGAAACTCTCAAAGCTTTTTCGATTAATATTGATGATATTTTAGAGATACTTATTAAAGAAAATTGTTCCCAAGTAATAGATTTGGAGCAGGTAAAATTAGTTTAAAAGATGTGAAATGGTCAAGTAGATATTTTATAAGGTCAACTACACTTAATCGCATTGAAAACAGCTTACCCCCGAAAGCTAAAGCTTACTATTTTTTTCTTAGAATGTATGGGTAACGTAAAAAGCGATTGAGTAAATACGATACAGATACACAGTATTAGTGATGGATCAACTTAAAAAGGAACGTCTAGAAGCAAGGGGCTGGAAGGTTGGCACAGTTTCAGAATTTTTTGAACTAACGCCAGAAGAAAATGCTCTAGTTGGAATCAAACTAGCACTCAGCCAGAGTTTAAAAGCACGACGATAAAAAGTAATGACACTCTCCTCCTGCCCCCACACAGAGTTACCATGATCCCAGGTCGCCTAGTGGATGCTGAAAATGATAGACCCCTACGACTTTGAAGATGATAACTTTGACTTTGAGGATGAAGAGCTATTTAAAATCAAACCCATCAGCCAAATGACTGAAGGGGAAAAGCTACAGCGATTTAAGCGGTTCTTCGACAGCAGTAGCCGTGCCATGTTGCAAGACTGTCTATTTCGCATTGTCGATGAAGAAGATGGTACAGGGACGTTAGAGATTCTTTGCCCTAATGAAGTCGTAAGACAACGCCTTTCCAAGAAAAAGCGCAAAATTACCAACAACATCAACACCTGCTGGAGTCATATCAGATGGTTTTCGCTATGTGTTCAGCAAGATAATGAGTTGCATTGCCACAAGTTTACCCGTAACGGTGATTTGATGACATCTTAGCTAGGGACTGGGCACTGGGGATAAAGAAAATGTTTTCTCAATACCCATTAACAAATGACTAATGACTAATGACTAATGACTAAAAAACAAAAATTTCCTTACCTAGTTGGTTCTAAGTGGACGGCACAGCAAAAAGTTGATGGCTGGCGGCACTTTCAAGTAGTCAATCGGAAAAATCAGGCTAACTGGGTTTACGCCGAAATGGTTGCTGCTTGTGATCCGAAAGTCCGTTTCTGGATAAATGCCAAATTATTACAAGATAACTCCCAGTGGCAAGCTGGCTGGCAAACATTACAGGAAATCCACGGGACTGAAACCGAGGTGTCTTGATTTGCCTCGCTCCTTCGTTCCCAGTCTCTGAATGGGAATGCCCCTTAGTGGGCTGCGCCTCCTTATTTGATAAATTAATAATTTTTTACAAAACCACAGTAACTTACTCTCAATCAGCAATTAAATGGTTATGACTACCGACTGAAAACTGGCAATTTATCGGCGATACCTTCTCTACGAGACGCTACGCGTAGCTTGCTTCCACTAAGTGGTACGGTGAGCTACGCTAACGCAAATTTCAATGCTATTTCTAGCATTAGGCTGCATATACCTCTCTTTAACCTTGCCCCTATGCCCCAATGACTTGAAAAAACATTGTCTGACCATCAGCTAATTCTATGAAAACCATTAAAAAAGCGGATTTTAATTTTTTGTATTTTGTAACTATTTTTATAAAAATCAGTAATAAAAACTTTTTATAGATATTTTTTAGAGCTAAATATGCCTTTTAAATCAATTAAAACCAAAATACCGATAATTAAGCTCTAATTCATGGGATAATACCGTTTTACAGATTAACAGCCACTTTCTTTTCTAGGTAATTTGCCCAATAATGACATTCACAGACCTCACGCATCGCCATCTCAGGAAAGGTGAAGGCAAATGTTTGAGCCACAAGTTTGACAAGTAGCTATAAGAGGCAAATAAAAGTGAAACTAGCAGTCTACGGAAAAGGTGGTATCGGTAAATCCACAACTAGCTGTAACATATCAGTCGCCCTAGCTAAACGTGGCAAGAAAGTGCTGCAAATTGGTTGCGACCCCAAACATGACAGTACCTTTACCCTGACTGGGTTTTTGATTCCGACAATTATCGACACCCTCCAAGAAAAGGATTATCACTACGAAGATGTCTGGCCTGAAGATGTAATTTATAAAGGCTATGGCGGTGTTGATTGCGTAGAAGCTGGTGGGCCACCTGCGGGTGCTGGATGCGGTGGATACGTAGTTGGTGAAACCGTAAAATTACTTAAGGAACTCAATGCCTTTGATGAATACGATGTAATTCTCTTTGACGTTTTGGGTGACGTAGTTTGCGGTGGTTTTGCAGCACCACTCAACTATGCAGATTACTGCCTGATTGTTACAGACAACGGCTTTGATGCTTTGTTTGCCGCTAATCGGATTGCTGCTTCAGTCCGCGAAAAAGCACGAACTCACCCACTGCGTCTAGCTGGGTTGATTGGCAATCGCACCTCCAAACGCGACTTGATTGAAAAATATATAGAAGCTGTGCCAATGCCAGTTTTGGAAGTTTTACCTTTAATTGAAGATATCCGTGTTTCGCGTGTGAAGGGTAAAACTTTGTTTGAGATGGCAGAGCAAGATCATTCCCTAGACTACGTTTGCGACTACTATCTCAACATCGCTGACCAAATTCTGGCGCGTCCTGAAGGTGTTGTGCCTAATGACACACCAGATCGTGAGTTGTTCTCTTTGTTATCCGATTTTTATCTAAATCCGGGTAAACCCCAGGTTCCTAATTCAGAAGAGGAACTAGACTTGATGATTGTATAAATCACCAAGTTCTCAGGATGGGGGACAATAATATGGCTTTCTTTCACAGCTTTACAGATTCAATAAAGCAAAAGTGGTTGCAATTTTTCCAGAACAATCGAGACTGGATTACCCTGCATATGCAAGTGGAATCCGTGTACACCCCTGATGGCGGGAAGCGACCACCTTCTTACCTCATCCTGGGAGTTCTTAACGCCCTAGAGCCAAAGCTAGCGCAGTTAATGTTGCCCTTTGCCAAACTTAATCCTGACGCCGATACGCTGATTGAAGTGCTAGATTTGCATTTTGACCCAGATTTCGCTCTAGGTAATCGCTTTATCGTCAACCCAGAACCGGAGAATTACGTAGAAGAAGCAGTAGCTGTAACTGATGAGAAGCCTGAAGAAGAAACATTAACAGATTCTCATACAAATGGCTTTACATCGGTAGCAGTAGTTCAAGAGTTCGCAATCCTGGATTCTGATAAGCAAAATCTGGAAATCAGCGAGTTGGAGGAAACCGAAAATGACTTTGGCGATATTTCCTTATCCAACGGATACACCTCAAAAGATGAGTCTCTTGAAACCTCTAGTCTAGAAGCAGATGAGTTTGGGGAAATTGCCTTCGATACAGATACAACAGCTGTAATGGAAATCAAGCTGGATGAAGACGAAGACGAGGCGCTTGGAGATAGTTCATTAGATGAGAATGCGTTTAAAGACGTGTTATCAGATGTCTGGGGTGATGAAACAGCTTTGCAAAAAGCTGAAGACAATAACGATTTTTTAGGGGAAGAACTGCCAGCAGGCGTTTTTGATGAATCAGAAATTGCCCGCCTCTTCCCCAACGCTTAATTACTAAGTTAGGAGTTAGGAGTTTAGAGTTTAGAGTTTAGAAAAGTTAGAGTTACAAGTTAAGAGTTGATCATAAAAACTCATAATTCATAATTTATAACTCATCACTCCTAACTCCTAACTTGAATATCAAGGGGAGAAAAAACCAAAATGACTGTCGCTCAACAACCAGAAGCTTTAAGCTTTGAATGTGAAACTGGAAATTACCATACCTTTTGCCCAATTAGCTGCGTGGCGTGGTTATACCAAAAAATTGAAGATAGCTTCTTTTTGGTGATTGGGACAAAAACTTGTGGCTACTTCCTGCAAAATGCGATGGGGGTGATGATTTTTGCTGAACCCCGCTATGCAATGGCAGAGTTGGAAGAGGGCGATATTTCAGCACAACTGAGTGATTATGAAGAGTTAAAGCGGTTGTGCTTGCAAATTAAACGCGATCGCAATCCTAGTGTAATTGTCTGGATTGGCACTTGCACCACGGAAATTATCAAAACAGATTTGGAAGGTTTAGCACCGAAGCTAGAATCCGAAATTGGTATTCCCATCGTTGTCGCGCGGGCAAATGGTCTAGATTACGCCTTTACCCAGGGAGAAGACACCGTATTAGCAGCAATGGCTAACCGTTGTCCTGATAAGGCTCCTGTGGCGGAAACAGAGAAAAGTGAACGTAATGCGATCGCAAAATTGCTCAACTTCGGTAAAAAGAAAGAAGATGTCGCCCAAGATGAATCTGAGTACGTAGATCATCCACCCTTAGTTCTCTTTGGCTCTCTTCCTGACCCCGTAGTTACTCAGTTAACCTTGGAACTGAAAAAACAAGGCATCAAAGTTTCCGGCTGGCTACCCGCGAAGCGCTTCACAGAATTGCCAGTGCTGGAAGAAGGCTATTATGTCGCTGGTGTCAACCCCTTCCTCAGCCGTACAGCTACCACCTTAATGCGCCGCCGCAAGTGTAAACTCATTGGCGCACCCTTCCCCATTGGCCCCGATGGCACCCGCGCTTGGATTGAGAAAATCTGCTCGGTGTTCGGTATTACTCCCAAGGGTTTGGATGAACGGGAAGCACAAATTTGGGCAGGTTTGGAAGATTACGTGAAACTAATTCGCGGTAAGTCTGTATTCTTTATGGGTGATAACTTGCTGGAGATTTCCCAAGCAAGATTCTTAATCCGTTGTGGGATGACTGTTCACGAAATCGGCATTCCATACATGGATAAGCGCTATCAAGCTGCTGAGTTGGCGCTGTTGGAGAAAACTTGCCAGGAAATGAATTCACCTCTGCCAAGGATTGTAGAGAAGCCGGATAATTACAATCAACTTCAACGGATTTATGAGTTGAAACCAGATTTGGTAATTACTGGTATGGCTCATGCTAACCCATTGGAAGCACGCGGTATTAATACAAAGTGGTCTGTAGAGTTCACTTTTGCTCAAATTCACGGCTTTACGAATGCGCGTGACATGTTAGAGTTAGTGACTCGTCCGTTGCGTCGGAATAATAATTTGAAAGATTTGGGTTGGGATAAGTTGGTGAGAGAAGAAGCAAAGATTTAAATTTGGGTTTGGATTGAGCAACAGCATAATAGTATGTTACGGGCGAACTTTTGGGTTCGCCTTTTTTTTACGAACCGCAGGGAAGAGGAGAAATGGTAATAATCAAAAATGCTAAAATTTTTATATTACTCTTAGTTTTTTACTTTTTAAGTTAATGGAAATTACAAAATTGTCTCCCCAAGGACAAGTAATTATTCCCCAATCTTTGCGGGAAGCTCATCAATGGGAAGTAGGTCAAGAATTTATTATTGTCGATATGGGTGATGGAATTCTTTTAAAGCCTAAGAAACTTCTTCCAGAAACTAAGTTAGATGATGTAGCAGGTTGCTTAAAATATCAAGGGAAACCCAAAACTCTTGAGGATATGGATAATGCAATTCGCCAAGGTGTAGAGGAATCGTGGCATGATTGCAGTTGATACAAATATAATTGTTAGATTTTTGACTCAAGATGATGAATTACAGTTTCAAAAGAGCAGAGAAATTTTCCAGACTCAAGATATTTTTATTGCAGATACCGTAATACTTGAGACTGAATGGGTATTAAGGTTTGCATACAAGTTTAAACCACATGAGATATGTACAGCTTTGAGAAACTTGTTTGGTTTACCTAATATTTACTTGACTAATCTTAGTTTAGTTGTTCAAGTAATCCAGTGGCATGAAAATGGCTTAGATTTTGCTGATGGTTTTCATCTAGCTCAAAGCCAGCACTGTTCTGAGTTTTATACATTTGATGAAAAGTTTTTCAAAAGAACGAAGGGGCTGACGCAGTGCGAAGTTAAAAAGCCTTTGATTTAGGAAGATAGGTGACTTAGTACAGCTTTACTTAGAATCGTAGCGTTTTTAAACGCGGGGGAACGTGGAGTCTTGGTAAATTTCATTCGTAGCGAATTAAATGCTGTACTTAGTTCACATGGAAGGTTATAACTCTAAAGGTTTGGACGGAATTATATACATTAATTTTGCACCCTCTGGTTTAACTTCTGTAGACGGAGTTAATTTAAGCCAGTCATGAAAGCTGATTCCTAATTGGGAAATTGCTTGCAATTCTGTTTGATATGCTTCAAAGCGGCGATTGGTTTCAATCATAGATTCCATTACTTCAAATACTTGGGGAAGACGTTTGTAAGCTTCTTGCTTCAAATCATCCTGACTCGGCCCAAACCAACCGGCTTGAACCTCAACGCGAGTTAAAATTGCTGCTGGCAGTGAATCTAACCATTTGTTAGGGTCTTGTGCCATTTTAAACAAATTATCTCGTTGCAGATCAAACACAGCATTTTCATCTAAAGTTGGGTCAATCCATTGGTAAATTCGTGTTAGTCTTCGCAAATCAATCTGACCTTTGAACTGAGGTTGTAAATATGCTCCTGGGTTAGAAGTAAGCAAAAGGTCAACATATTTTTGAATACGAGAACGGATAACTCTAGCACCTTCTTGGAAGCGGCGAAGTGCTGTATCATGTTCTTCTAATTCTAAATAGCAACGTGCTTCAGCTAAGTAGGCTAAAGATAAAGTTAGCAAATACTCATCAGCAATTTGACTTTTTTGCTCAATTTCGATATCTGTATATTCAGTATAAATATGCTCTGCTTCTAGGAAACGATTTATAGCTTGCAAAGCGCTGCTTCTACGATTTTCAGGTTTAGTCATCGTGAAGGCATTAACTGCCAACTCAATTGCAGCACTAAAATTAGCATAAAAACTAAGGTCGATTTTGCGGTTGACTTTGTTCAATAGTTCTTCTGCTTGTTTTAAGCGTTTTTCTAGCTCATTGAGACGCTGTGCTATTACAGCAAAGCCCATTACTGAAACACCTAGATTAAGTACGCTAGCAGCAGTAGTTACCTGCAAAATCCCTTGAGTTAATTGCAGATTCTGCCCAATTTCCCCTAACTGACTTTCAATCCCATCTAAACGTCCATTGACATCGGTGAAGCCCTTCCCAGAAATAGCCGCATTAGCGACTGTTCCAATCAGATTTACCCCTGAAACAGCTATGTTACCTAAACTTGCTTGTTCAACTCCACCTAAACGTCCACTGACATCAGCTAATCCTTCTCTTGTAGCAGCAGCATTTACCCCAGAAGCAACAAGATTTGCACCGGAGAAAGCAAGGTTGAGTAAATTGTTAGGGGAAGAACTTGGTGCTAGAACTGGAGAATTATTGGCTTCCCTTAACCAGGTAACAATATGTTTGCTCCCTGTTTCTATAATTACACCCCCAACCCTTTCTAAAGTCCCATCTTGGAGTCCTTTAACAATCCAACTAGCAAGTGTAAAGGTTACTGTCAAAGGTATACTCATAATCTTCTCTTAATTACTAAATATTTACACGTTACTTAGTATTCCCACATTAATGTGTTGTCTAACGATCGCTTTTAACGAACCGTCCACGTTAATAAACAAAAGCGATCGCTCAAATTCATCTCACTCAGATACAGTTAAAATAGAGTGGGAAAGATGCGAAAGATTTCGTACAATTCATTATGCTAGTTGAACCACCATCTGAAGAAGATGAAACTACCTATATTCTGAAATTAGAGACGAACAAAAAACATATAATCAAAGCTTTAGAAAATGTCAAAAAAGGTAACTTAGTTTTTGTTTATTTAGATGAATACGAAAAAATTGTCTTTGAAACCCAAATTTATGAAGTTGAAGAAGATTGATTATTGTAACTTGCAAATATCATTATGAGCAATAAAGGTTATTGAGGCTGGCATATTTTTTTAGTTAAAGCGATCGCTCTTTTTTAACCAAACAATACAAAGCAAAACAAGAGAGCGATCGCTATTTTCAATAAGTTCAATTAACTAGCAGCAAAGTCTGTATATCTACGCACGGATGGTAACTGAAAACCTAAAACAATATCTTATTTTGGGACACCTAATTCAACCAATTCATTAGCAATTCCTACCTCTGTCCTATCTTGCTGAATCCAGATTTTCTCGTCAATAATATCTAGATGAAGAACAGGCCCATATATGCGGTCTTGCTCACGCCAACCTACATAAACTAATTGATAATGATCGTGTTCTGTATCATAAATTATCTGTGCTTGAATGTGATTATCCCAAACAGTACTAGCGTGTTGTTGAAGTAAATTTTTAATATATTGTCGATATTCGTCTAGTTTTGCCATTGGTCTATTGCCTCCTGTTCAATATTATTAGAAGTGAAACGCAGAGGGGCGCAGAGGGAAGCGCAAAGTAGCGCAGAGGTTTTAGAGAATTTGTGACAAAAACTTGCGTGTTCTTTCTTCTTTGGGGTTGCTGAAAAATGCGTCAGGGGTGGCTGACTCGACGAGGGAACCGCTATCCATTAAAATAACTCGGTCGGCGACTTCACGCGCAAATCCTACTTCGTGGGTGACGACTACCATTGTCATTCCATCACGGGCGAGATTTCGCATTACATCCAAAACTTCTCGTACCATTTCTGGATCTAAGGCTGAGGTGGGTTCGTCAAATAGCATAATTTTGGGTTGCATGGCTAAAGCACGAGCGATCGCTACCCGTTGCTGTTGTCCACCAGATAACTGTCCTGGATATTTCTGCGCCTGCTCTAAAATTCCAACTCTTTCTAATAGTTGCATTGCCAATTCTTCGGCTTTTGCCTTTGGCGATCGCCGTACCCAAATTGGCGCTAAAGTAATATTTTGCAACACTGTGAGATGAGGAAATAAATTAAATTGCTGAAATACCATTCCCACTTCTTTGCGAATCGTTTCAATATTTCGCAAATCATGGCTGAGGATAATACCGTCGATTTCAATTTTTCCCTGTTGGTATTCTTCTAAAGCATTAAATGTGCGGATAAAGGTAGATTTACCTGAACCAGATGGCCCCATCAAAACTACTACTTCTCCACGGTTAACTGTCAAGCTCACACCCTGAAGAACGTGGAATTTACCATACCACTTGTGAACATCTTCAGCAATAATTATTGATTGTACCTCTGACATAATATTTAAAGTCCAAATAATGAATATTATTTTTATAATGACTAATGATGACTAATGACTAATGACTAATTATTCAACTGTCTCTCTAATCGCCGAGAAGCCAACGACATTGAGTAACAAAATATCCAATAAATAATTCCAATAAAAAGATAAACTTCTTTATAGCGATCAAGAAACTGTGGTTGTGCCAATATGGAACGGGCAATACCTGTTAATTCTACTAATCCCACCAAAGATAATAGTGAAGTATCTTTAAATAAGCCGATAAACTGACCAACGATCGCAGGGATAACGGTACGTAAGGCTTGAGGTAAGATGATAAACAAAACCACGAAGGCTGTATTTAATCCTAGTGCTTTTGCGGCTTCAATTTGCCCGCGAGGAACTGATTGGAGTCCACCGCGCACGTTTTCTGCCATGTATGCAGCACTAAATAAAACTAATCCAGCAATTGCTCGTACTACCCGATCTAAACGCACATCTGCTGATATAAATAATGGCAGCATTATCTGAGCGAGGAACAAAATCCCAATCAATGGTACTCCCCTGACGATTTCAATGTACAGGATGGAAAACCAACGGACTACGGGTAAATTGCTTGTACGCCCTAAAGCCAGTAAAACTCCAATGGGAAAAGAAAGTACAATACTGGTTGCTGCCATCAGTAGGGTAAGTAGCAAACCATTCCATAAATTTGTAGATACAGATTGTAATCCAAATCCACCACCGAGTAGCCAAAGAATAACGGGGAAAGACACTAACCATAATAGAGGAAGCCAAGGAGTTATTAACTTAGTAAACTTTCCTCCATACCAAAAACCTGCAACTAGCAAAACTGTAATTAATAGTAACCATAGGCGGGCTGTAAAGGCTAGCGGTAAAAAAATTAATAAAACTCCAGTTATAAAAGCAAAAAAATAAATTTTACGCTTAGTTAACTGTTGTTTATTAAAAAATATACCCACAGTTATAGCGCCTAAAGTTGAAGCGATCGCCAGCACAATCCAAGTTCGCCAATATAGCGTTTGAGGAAACCTACCAACTAAAAATAGAGGTAAATTAACCTGAATTACCGCCCATTGTGCTTGAGTAGTTGCCCAAGTTACAATTCCTCGCACTACCCAAAACAGCAATACTAAACAGACAACAGTTAATAAGCTATTGTACCAAGTATTGAACAGGTTTTTACGCAACCACAACAATTTTGGATTTTGGACTTCGGCTACGTTCAGAACGATTTTGGATTTTGGATTGCTTGTCATCTTAATGATTTATTCTCCCCATATCTCTGTTAGACTAATTTACAAAGATGATTGCGACAGATAGAAAGCAAAAGCAATTATCAATAAATATTTCTTTATCAGGACTTACGCATAGCTAGCTTTTTGTAGGAGTAGACAATCTAAAATGTAAAATCTAAAATTGTATTATCGCTCTTTAATTTGTACGCTACGATTGAAGAAATTCATAACTATAGAGATGGTCAAACTCAGGGTGAGATAGGTGAGTATAAGCAGTAATATCACTTCTACGACTCTCCCAGTTTGGTTATAGGTGGTAGAAGCGACAAAATAAATATCAGGGTAGCCGATCGCGATCGCTAAACTGGTATTTTTCGTCAAATTAAGATACTGGCTCGTCAATGATGGTATTATTACCTGCAAAGCTTGGGGAAAAACTACCAGCCGCATAACTAACCCTGGTTTTAATCCTAGCGATCGCGCTGCTTCCCATTGTCCCCTAGCTACTGATTGAATCCCACCTCGGACAATCTCAGCGATAAATGCACCCGTATAAAATGTTAATCCCAACAGCAAAGCTGAAAACTCTGGGGATAAGGTAAACCAAGGGAGTTCTAAGCCATTTTGACTAACGCTAATAAAACCCCAAAGGGATATCTTGCTTTCTGTTTTGGGGAAACTGAGGAAAACAGCAAAGTACCAAAACAGCAATTGCAGCAGTAAGGGCGTATTGCGGAAAATCTCTACGTAAACCATCGTGATATTCCGCACTAGCCAGTTGTCAGAAAGTCGGGCAACCCCAGCACTTACTCCTACAATTGTTGTGAGCAAAATTCCTACAAGCGCCACCCGCAAGGAGTTAATTAATCCCACCCACAAAGCATGAGTATAGGGGTCAGTGGGTTTATAGGGAATTAGCGTCTCGCCAATATCAAAAGATGCTTGTTGCTTAAAAAAATCAAAGCCAAACGGAATACCTAATCGCTGCAAATTCCGATTGAGATTGCCCAACAGTATTACTACTACAATTACTGCTAACAATACGGCAATGAATTGTAAAGCAATGCGCCAAAAACGGACATCACGCCATAAAGGTGGTTTTGAATTTGTCATTTGTCATTTGCCATTTGTCATTGAGTACAAGAGCCATAGGGAGAATAATAACTCCTAACTCCTAACTCCTAACTCCTAACTCTTAACTCCCTACCGGAATGGTGGAGAATAAAGCAGTCCGCCTTTGTTCCAGAGTTGATTTTGACCACGAGGTAGATTGAGTTTTGTCTTGGGACCGAGGTTGCGATCGTAAATTTCGGCGTAGTTACCAACGTGCTTAATTACTCTAGTTGCGAAGTCGTTAGTTAAGCCTAGTCCTTCACCAAGGTTGCCTTCGGTTCCTAAAAAACGCTTAATATCTGGGTCATTACTAGCAGCAAACTGACCCACATTCTGGGAAGTAATACCCAACTCTTCAGCTTTTACCAGGGAATAAACAACCCATTTAACAACATCACCCCACCTAGCATCACCTTTGGCAACTGCTGGCGCAAGGGGTTCTGAAGAAATCACTTCCTCAAGAATCACGTTATCTTCTGGTTGGGGTAGAGTCGTGCGCCGAGAAACCAATGCCGAACGATCAGCTGTAATACCATCGCAACGCCCTTGAGCATAGGTAGCAAAGGTAACATTAACGTCTTCAAAGACAACGGGTTTGTATGCGAGGCTCCGTTTCCGCATTTGATCTGCTAAGTTCTGTTCGGTAGTAGTACCAGTTTGAACACAGATAGGTTTATCTTTAAGGTCTGCCAGGGACTTAATGTTGCTATTTTTGCGAACCATTATGGCTTGTCCATCGTAAAAGACCACAGGTGCAAATTCTAAACCTACAGAGGTATCGCGGCTAAGTGTCCAGGTAGTATTGCGGCTGAGAATGTCTACTTCGCCAGTTTGCAAAGCTGTAAACCGCTCTTTAGAATTGAGATTGCGAAATTCTACTGCGTCTGGGTTGTCAAATAAAGCTGCGGCGATCGCGCGACAGATATCTACATCTATACCGCTATATCTACCATCAGTTCCCACAAAGCTAAACCCTGGAACTTCGCCACTGACACCGCAAGTTAGCTGACTACGACTTTTAATACTATCCCAGCGATTTCGAGTTGCTGGTGGGGCTGGATTACTGGCTGGAGTGCCGGGTGTATTTGCTATTTGACCTGAATCTCCACCACAAGCAGCGATCGCAAAGACTAAAGGTGCGATCGCCAGGATTAAAGCTGATTTACGCATAAACTTCATTGATATCTACAATAAAAAATGTATTTTTCACTACAATTATTCAGTAAAAATATTTTGCTGCTTGTAATATAAAACTCTACCAGTCTTTGTGCTATATTTATTCGCTTTGAAAAACGCTAATTTAAGTTTTTACTTATTTTTTCAAAACCTTCAGATGGTAAGTGTAAATCCCTCAACTTTGCTTAAGCTTCCGATTTTTATTTAATTTACTGCTACCATACTTGATATAGCAATACATTCATTAGACCTGGAAGATAATATTAAAATTTCAGTGAATTAGTTTTATATCCTTCACTGAATAAAATTTATAAAAACGCGTTGAGCGCTTCTTGAATAATAAGCAAGAGAACCCTAGAAAATATCATTCATAGCCCAAGATGAAAGTCTGTTTTTTCTATCTTCACTTCAATGTCCAATGCCCCATGCCCAATGCCTCATTCCTTAATTGCATACTTTGATGCGATCGCTTGTAGCCACACCAACCTAAACAACTACCCCTAGCAGGTTAAACTAAGTCTGGTAACAGCTGCTCCATCGTTCCTTATGAGGCTTTTATGGGAGCTAACCTCAAACAGATTGCCAACTATTTAGACAACCTTGGTTGGGACTACCGTTTTGATGATGAAGAAGACCGGATTATAACAGGTGTGGAGGCTGATAACCTAGAAGATTTCCTAATAGTTGTTCAACTGGATGAAGAGGGGAAATTTTTCCGGGTATTCGCCCCTCAAGTTCTGTCAGGAATTCAAGACCATCCTCACAAGGGAATTATCCTACAGACAATGCTTGCCATCTCTTGGGAAACCAAAATGTTGCAATGGGAGTACGACCCATCAGATGGCGAGATTCGTGCCATTATTGAGTTTCCTCTAGAAGACTCGATTCTCACAGAAAAACAATTTCACCGTTGTCTGAGTGGGTTAATTCAGATTGTGGATAGCATAGCAATACCTCGCCTGAAAGAAGTTATGGCAACAGGTTTTGATCCGGGGAATATAGAACTTGGAGAAAGATTGTTACTAAGTATTCAAGAAGAAGCCCCAGGATTGCTAGATTTGCTGGAAAAAGCAATGGAAGCGCGAAAAAAGCGAGGAAGTTTTCCCAACGACTGAGACGGATCATCACTTAAATAGCTATACTCCAAAGTGATACCCTCACTATATACTACTGAAATTTTCTGGGGCTGGATATTATGACATCCTATGCAACCTCCTCTGCCAAAGCGGAAATGAGTGAACTACGGCGGTTGAAAGGCTTACTACCGCCAGAATTACAGAGCTGGGTCATGGTTGAAGGCACAACTGAGGTCAATCCACCCCTGGTTCGTTGCGAAGAAATTGGTAAAGACCAGGTAGAAATTCAAATTGACCTGATTAAATGGGATGCCCTCGCAATGGATCAGCGTAATCTGCTGTTCTGGCATGAAGTTGCTCGCGTTCAAAATGACACAATTCCTAAAGATGGTTGGGAAATGGCAGCACTAGCCATCGGCTTAGGTGGTGCTGTAGGCGAATTGTGGGTACAAGATGGATTGCTTTTGGTGTTAGCCTTGTCGCTTTGTGGTGTGTCAGGCTGGCGACTGTACCAAAAGAATAATGGGGAAAAGCAACTAAAGGAATTGCTCAATGCTGATGAGAAAGCGATCGCTTTGGCAACTCGTTTTGGTTATAGCCTCCCTAATGCCTACAAGAGTCTAGGTAGCGCCTTGAAAACCCTGATTGACAATACTCCTAATAAGCGCCAACGATCAAGATACGAAGCCAGGCTCTCTGCTCTCAAACGTAGTGCCAATAAGGCTAAAGCTAAATCCAGAACTCCAGATGAAGGCGGGTTGTAATTAGTCATTAGTCATTGGTCATTGGTCGTTGGTACTAATAACTAATTACAAATGCAAAATCCCACGGCAATTCAAGAAAACGATAGCGGAGCGTTAACGAGTCTACGAGTGTCGCGATCGCGGAAGCGTGTTATTAGACTAGCCATGTTTTCGTAGCCGTGGGATGAGTAAAACTCCTCAATCCTCGCTCTTCACTCTTTTCTTCATTCCCAGCTTCAGGCTGAGAATGCCTAATAGAGGGCTGCTGCCTTGATGATTAGCGGCAGCAATGAGCATTTCATAAAATCTTACTTTTTTCTTGACTACATCTTTATCAAACTCAAATTTTACAGAAGCTTTTACAGCTGGTTCAGCATTTTATGCGTCTGAGGGATCACACGCACGTGCTTAAGAAACCCCTTCATCAAAGCTTGCCAGTTCAAAACTTGATCGGCCGCAGGCGCAAGCATAGGTATTGGGGAGAATTGCTCAGATACTGCTAAAGGCGTTACAGGTTGTAAAAATACTGAGATATCTGGACTAACCTCTGCCACTAGCAAAGCTGAACGTTCCAACTCGGCTGGATCTGTGTTTTGAGACACAATTATCTTGACAAAAACATTTAAATATGAGTCATGACACAATTGGAGAAATTTAGCATGTTCTAGCCAATAACTTTCACCGCTAACACTGGGCAATTTGAAATCCATTCCTACAGAGTCTAAATAGGGGAGAATCATTGCCAGTTGTTCTGGGCGATGTCCGCCAGTTTCTAAATATACAGGTAGACCAGTTATGGTTCGCACTTGGGGTAGAAACTGCATTAAAAATGGGGCATGAAGAAGTGGTTCACCCCCTGTCAAGCTAATGCTATCGTGTAAACAAGGTAGGTTTTGTCGTTCCACCCATTCGATTAATATGGGTAGAGAGACAGGGTTAGAGTGAATTTCAAAATCGCGCAATCCAGGCGATCGCTCTATCCGACAATTAGCAGGTGCATTCCAAGTGTGGGCACTATCACAAAAGTGACAGCGCAAATCACACAAAGCAAAACGAATAAATATCTGACGCGTCCCTACATTTAGTCCTTCCCCTTGAATGGCAGAAAAGACCTCAACTAGGCGTGCGGTAGGTGTAACCGTAGTTTTAGCAATCATTTGATGAGAGCAACGCGATCGCGCTGCGTCGGCACAACAGCAAGGATGTTTTTTGGCTTCTTGTTCTATTGTGAATCGTCGCTAGCGATCTCCAATCTCAGCCCCGGTAAATAGTAATTAGTCCTTATTACTACTGATTTCAATATTAGGTTAGGTAATTTTCTAGGACAAAATAACGTTTGGCAGATTACATTATACATGGCAACGAAAGTGCAGAGCTTCATGACAAGCCAACCGATAGAGGTCGATTTTCCAGTTAATTCCCTAAATGACACAGCTATAGTGCAGATGCCTAAGCGGTTGAGCGTGCTGGAGGCTTTAGGCTTTAAACAAACCTGCCAAAGCTTAATTCAATCCAATTCACATCCTAAACAAATCATTATTGACTTTTACCAAACTATTTTTATGGATAGTAGTGGTTTAGGTGCCCTGGTGAGTAATTTTAAATACGCCCAGACCCAAGGTATTACATTAACACTGCGGAATGTAACGCCTCAAGTCATGGCAGTCTTAAAACTCACGGGATTAAATGAGGTTTTTCCCTTAGAGCTAGTGGGCGATGGGTCGCTGCTCAAACAAGAAAACTTAGTAGATAACCAGAAAACAAGTTCCCGCAAAGTAGAGCAGTTACCTACTACTCACCCTTCTGTGGCATCTTGGATGAAACGGTTATTAGACATTGTCGGGTCTGTGGTCGGTTTATTAATTACAGGGTTTTTGTTTATTCCTATTGCGATCGCTATTCAAATTAATGATCCCGGTCCTATTTTCTTCAGCCAAACCCGTTGTGGTTGGATGGGAAAGCAGTTTAAAATTTGGAAATTCCGCTCTATGTGTGTGGATGCAGAAGCGAAGAAATCCCAAGTCACAAACCAAGCGCAAGGTGCTTTTTTCAAGAATGATAATGACCCTAGAATTACCAAAGTAGGGCGCTTTTTACGGCGAACTAGTCTTGATGAATTACCGCAATTTTGGAACGTCCTCAAAGGACAAATGAGTTTAGTAGGCACTCGACCGCCTACACCCGATGAAGTGGAACGCTACGAAGTACCAGAGTGGCAACGTTTAGATGTTAAACCTGGTATGACTGGCGAATGGCAAGTCAATGGACGTTCTACAGTCCGTAGTTTTGAAGATGTAATTCGCCTGGATTTGCAGTATCAAAAAAATTGGAGTTTGGTATACGATTTAAAGCTAATTTTCAAAACTATAGCTCTTCTGTTTAATAGAAACAGTGGTGCTGTTTAGCTAACTAACCTTATTCACAATTTTTTGTTAATTTCCAATCACGATAATTGTTAAATACACCTAAGCCTATGTTTAGGCTTGGGTAAATTTTTGGTTTGTGCAGCACTACGCAAGTGTCATGCTCTGCTTATAGCCATTTTCAATCCGGTGAGGTAGAAGTATGCAAATAGACCTAACCCCCTTCCCGAAGCGGGAAGGGGGAACGATTCAAAGCCTCTCTCCTTTTAGGAGAGAGATTTGGAGAGAGGTCAAAATTGTACTTTACTGGGTCGAGAACTGCCATAACAAGTAAAAAGCCTCTCTCGTTAAAAAAGACAGGCAATAAGCCTGTCTCGTCAGCAATGATTTAGCAAAGAATTTAGAAATTCATCTCAGCAGCTTGAACTTTCTCAACTTGTTTCTTCTTCAGCACAAGCATAACTTGGGCTAACATTACAAGAGCGATGAACGCAATCATCCATTGGACTCTAGAGGCATCTTGCAATACGATTTCTGCATCTTGTTGACCGAATCCACCGACATTTGGGTTGTTGGTCAAAGCTTCACCAGTCTTAACTGCTTGCCCTTCGGAAACAACCAGTTCTGGCCCCAAAGGAATCGTATCAACAACAACATCACCAGATTCAGGTTGGATGTTGACTAGATATTTAACGTTACCGTCTCCATCTTCTTCTTTGGCAATTTTAGTAATTGTGCCAGTAGCAGAAGCGTTGTAAACAGCGTTGTTGCTCTTTTCGCCAGTAGGATAAACTTGTCCGCGTCCTCGGTTAGCACCTAAGTGAACTGAATATTTACCGAAGTGGATGTTTTTATCGGTTGCGGGATTGGGAGAGAGAACTGGGAAGACGATTTCCTGATACTGTTCACCGGGTAAAGGCCCGACGATGACGACATTTTCTTTATCTTCGCTGTAGGGTTGGAAGGGAGTGTCGCCAACTTCTTCTTTAAGTTCCTCAGAAAGACGGTCTTCAGGAGCAATCTTAAAGCCTTCAGGTAGCATCAGTACAGCACCAACGTTCAAGCCAACCTTAGAACCATCAGCACCAACTTGCTGGGCGCTAAGATCATAAGGGATTTTCACTACAGCTTTGAATACAGTGTCAGGTAGCACCGATTGGGGAACTTCCACTTCTGTAGGCTTGGCTGCTAAGTGACAGTTGGCACAAACAATCCGCCCAGTTGGTTCGCGGGGGGTTTCAGGATAGGTTTGCTGTGCCCAAAAGGGATAGGCGGCAGCTGATTGGGGAAGGGCTAGATCGCTGGTGAAGTAAAATGTCACGGTGGCGATCGCTATGAGCAATGTTTTTATGATCGCTCTAGCACTGCGAGTTAACCTCGCTCTGAAGAAAACATTTCTCATCTCTAGTAAGGGCAACGATTGAATTAGTCATTAGTCATTGGTCATTAGTCATTAGTCATTTAGCCCTGAATAAAGGACGAATGACTAAGGACTAAGGACAAAATTATTAAGCCCACCAAGCTGCATCACCGGTGCGGAAGTCAGTTTCAGTCCAAGGGGTCAAGACGATTTTGTCGTCGGCTACATTGGTATGAGCTAAAGGTAAAGACAGGGGCGCTGGGCCACGAATAACCTTACCAGTTTCGTCATACTGAGAACCATGACAAGGACACTTAAACTTGTTCTCTGCAACGTTCCAGGGGACGACACAACCTAAGTGGGTGCAGATGGCATTAATGCCATAATCTTTGATTGCCTCTTTGCTGTCTACCACAATATAGGTAGGATCTCCCTTTAGCCCTTGGACTAGGCTGCGATCGCCTGAATTCCGGTTTTCTAGAAATTTAGCAACGCTAACATCGTTACCTAACTCGTCTTTTGCCGTTGTACCGCCACCAGCACCACCAGTTGCAGGTGGAATAAAGTAGTTGACAACGGGATACAATGCACCCAGAGCTACTCCAGTGACAGTCCCAAAAGTGAGCAGATTCATGAACTGACGACGCCCCATATCGGGCACGTCTGCTGATTCAGAAAATTGAGCCATAATCTACGCGCTCTTTGTGTATTTTGTTAAGCATTTTGACAAAAGTACTAATACTTGAGGAACTCTTGTCTAAGTCGAAATGCTAGCGCTCACAACGATGCCATACTTCTTTGTTGCAAGATATAAAAAGCATCTTTTCTGTTAGCATTACATTTCTTTATATCCTTATCATACTGGAGTCACGGAACTTAACATCATAACTAAATGTAAAATCTGATTGAGAAAAGCTATGACAGGACAGGAATTACGTCAGATGTTGCTTGATAAATGGGGATACTCTTACGATGTCCAGTTCCGGCGGGCACAGGGAAAGATATTTTTGCAAGTAATGTGGAAATACTTGGAGCAAGCTTCTTTTCCCTTGAGCGAGACGGAGTACCAAGAGCATCTTGATACCATTGCTAATTATCTTCATGCCTTGGGTGGGTCAACACAAGTACAAACATTTATCACCCAAACACGCGATCGCCCCAGGCTCGGCAAAGCTGTTAGCATTCCTCTAGATTTGGGTGAACGTTCTTCGGAATGGATATTATGACCCGCTATTGCATTAAGATTTATAAATTTTTAAGTATTCACAGTATTTTTTTATTCCAAAATACCATAGCTCGTATATGATAGTTTTACTCACAGCTAATGTGATAAAATACACATACTTAAGGAAAAACTAATGGCTTTTATCTCAACATTTGAACTTCTTCTTAAGCCTCAACTTCCAAAGAAATTTACAACTGAAGTGCCTGAACTTAGCGCACTAGCGAGAAATATTCTCCAGGGCTATTTCCTTACGATTGCTAATGTCACTAATGAACCCGTATCTCTGAGCCTTGTAGTTACAGCAATAACGCCCGGACTAGAGGCTAACAAAATTCTGACTCGCCTAGATACCACTGGTATAGATGAACCTGTAAGCATTGATCCTAAACCTATTGACTTTAAAGAAGAGATAAAAAAGTCAGGCTTTACATTTTCCCTTGATGCTAATGATACAGGCTTATTTATTCTGCAACCGGATGCTACTAATAAAGAACTTCGAGAAAAAGCAGATTTTGAGTTGCGGGGTTATGTCGAGATATCCATTAATTTAGAATCAACTGCTGAAACAACTCAATCAACTCCTAAAACAACTCCTAAAACAACTCAGTTGCTAATAACTGCTGAACATCGAGGTACGTTTTTTGGCACAGAGAAAGGCGAGCTAGGTGAGATTGCTTATGCGTTGCCCCTTGCTAACGGAAAAGCTTTATTTGATCTGTAAGCAAGAATGATTAACTCTATCAGGCAAATCCTAACATCACTTTTGAGTTTTGGCGCACATTTTTTCTGTCAGCAGACTTGATTCTTTAGCTCCAAAACTTAGATTATCTTAACTCTATCAGGCAAATCCTAACATCACTTTTGAGCTTTGGCGCACATTTTTTCTGTCAGCAGACTTGATTCTTTAGCTCCAAAACTTAGATTATCTTGTTTAGACTCTGTATATTGCAATATTGCAATAAATTATAACCTCTTAGAACTAACTGTCTGAACTAAAAATGATTTTGGACAGTTAATTTCTTAATTTTAATTTAATAGGATTTGGTCATACCTTGCACTTAATCCTGTTATGGTTTCAATGAAAAAATTAAAAAATATTAATAAGTATATGTTACAAAATACCGAACTAAAATTTAGAAAGCTATCCAACAGTCAGGTAGCACTACATCCAAATCCTAAAGGAGTCATCCAATTTATTGGTAGCTTTATTTTTGGTTCTTTTCCTGTGCGGGCATATAAATATCTACATCAATATCTATTTGCTCAAGGATATTCACTGATTTTATACCGATTTCCTCTAAATCCAATTCAATTCAATCATTGGGAGGTTTCTTTTAGCTTGCTCAAAGAGCAATATCTTCTTAAGACTGAGATTATTAAAACCTTAAGAGAAGAGAATCAAACTGATGATGTTATAAATACATATTCAAATCCCGCCAATTACTTATGGCTTGGTCATAGCCTCGGATGTAAATATATTATTCTTTTGGAAATTTCGAGCAATGAGCCAACAAGGCGAATGCAGATTCTTAGACAATGCTTAGACAAAAAAGATGCTGACGAAGCCATTAAACAGATAGCTTCAATAGAATCTGTGCAGGAAATATCTAAAGGAGTTATTGACCAGTTATTACCTACAACAGAATTGGCTAATCAATTTTTTATTAAAAATCAGTCTTCTATCTTACTTGCACCTGAAATCAGTAACACAGTTAGAATTCTGAGATCGGGCTGGAGAATACCGAATTCTCTGGCCAATCCAAATCAGAAACAAACTGAATGTTTGATTCGATCTAGTAAAGAACTCTTTAATTTAACGGGTGTTATTTCTTTTAAATTGGATTGTATAGCTGAAGATGATGTAGCGTTTATGCTAGAACAGATTAAACAGAAATATTTCCAACCCTTATATCAAGAACTAGAAGGATCGCATTTTCAACCGCTCAGTATTTACATTGAGCAATTAGGTCAGTCTATCGTACATTTCTTTGATGAACTTAAATCTCGATCATCTAATCGCTAGAAGTGCGAGGAGCATACCATCTCACCTTTGCAAATATACCTGGCGATTAGAAATCGCGGCAACACAAACCAAATCCGCCTACGTGGACTCAAGGAATTTGTAACCCACGGATGTGGGTTTTGTCTGTATAACGGCGAATTCCATTCGCTAGGACTAGGGCGTGTTTTTACACTCATTGAGATGCTCCCAGTAGCATAGCTGATACGTCGCGCAATTACTTCATATCACAGAGTACGTTCAGCTTCATTATTGGTAAGTGGCAGTTGTGGATTATAGAAAAACGTAGGCATTGCACGCCACTCTCTCAAAATCTCATTCGCCAAAGATTTTAATTTGAGATGCTTTTTAACAGTAGCTAGTCAGCAAACTCGATAAAGCCGATCGGGGTTTGAATAAACATTAGGTCAAAAACTAAGCATGACAATATTTTCACTTATTCCAGATGTTATTTACCCGTGAGCTTCACCAGTCCAACACCACCGAAATAAAGCCCTAAAACTGCTCCCGCTAAAAGGCTTTGAGTCAGGGGATCAGTAGAAGGTGTAAGCACGGCTCCTAAAACCACTGCTCCCATAATCACGTAGCGCCAACCAGAAATCATCCGTTCAGACGAGACAATGTTCAAATTACCGAGCAACAATTGGATGATGGGAATTTGAAATGCTAAACCAGTGCTGAATAATAGCAGCAGCACAAATTCAAAATATTTATCAATTGACCAAATTTGTTCAACAACATCTGCTCCGTAGCTGATGAAAAAATTCAAAGCTGCGGGGATAAGGAGTAAATAGGCAAATACTAACCCAGCCGCAAACAGCACAGTCGAACCCAAAACCACAGGTGCTAGTAAACGGCGTTCGCGGCGAGTCAGTCCTGGAAGCACAAATTGGATAATTTGGTAAAGAATGAAAGGACTAGTAAGTATGATACCAGTGTAGGCTGCAACTTTGAGTGATACAAAGAAATATTCTCCAGGTGCAAGTTGGAGAAATTTTACTCCTTGTGCGGGAACCTCAAGTAGTTGGACAATGGGCTTAACGGCAAAGAAACAGCCAATAATACCGATGACTATGGCAATCAGCGAATAAAAAATGCGCTGTCGCAACTCTTCTAGGTGGTCGAAAAGGGACATTTCGACTTCACCTGGTAACTCATCAAGAGGATTGGTGTCTGAGTTGCCATATTCTTCTGGATCGATGTTGGGAACGTTTAGAGTATCTACGTCTTGTGAAGGCGTCATGAGTCAGTTAGTAGGCAACATTTGTTAACTATTTTATCCGGGGAATGCAGTTAGCAAGATATGTTTTTGAGTGCTGTGGGTTTTTTATCCTGTTTTTTGGGGTTGCATCTGCATAAGTTAGTAGAAAGCCATATTGTAGGCAATGCTTAACCAAAAAAAGGTGGAACCGATAATTTAGAAATAACGTCTCTGCGGCTACTAGCGCTGAGTAAATTGACACAACATAAACATATAATACTCAGTTTTGAAAATCCGGTTCATCAAGGTGGTATCTATACATAGCGCAATCGGAAATTTTTTGCTGAGGTTTTATGAATCGGAGAATTTGCATTGGATTAATGGCATTGCCTCTTTATTTATACAATGCTCAACTAAGCAGTACTTGTAGTAGTGACGTGTCAATTGTTGAAAACCAGCTTTCCATAATAACTGCTCTAGTGGTTTACAGCACAAATTCTCAGTTAGACACATTTCCGTGGCAAATGTCGGCTAGAGATGACCAAACGGAAGATTGTCTTCGCGCTGGTACTTGCAGAGATTGATAAGAGGCAGGGGGAAAGAAAGCTACAAATCTCTTGTGGGTGAAAGCACTGCTGCTCTTATTCTTTCTTGGTTGAAACTTTACCACTTCAGGGCGTGCTTTTTCTCCCCTGTACCGTGTTTATTCAGACTAATTCGTAATTACAGCAATTCCATCATAGTACGGAGAGAGTTAATGGTTGCAGGAAATCAACGTACAGTAGTGGTTACAGGAGCATCAACAGGAATTGGTCAAGCGTGTGCTTTACTTTTAGACCAGTTGGGCTTCTCTGTTTTTGCTGGCGTGCGTCAAGATATTGATGCTCAAACACTTAAACAGAAAGGATCACAAAGGCTCACTCCGATTTTTTTAGATGTTACTGACGCTGAATCGATCGCATCTGCGGTTGATAAGGTAACAAATGCAGTCGGTGGTGGCGGAATTTTAGGTTTAGTAAATAATGCCGGAATTGCTATCCCAGGCCCCTTAGAATTATTAGCGATCGCAGAATTTCAACACCAGATGCTAGTTAACGTCACCGGACAATTAGCGGTGACACAAGGGTTTCTTGGTCTATTACGCCAAGATCGGGGTCGAATTGTCAATATGGGTTCCATTGCCGGTAGAAGCCCTACACCGTTCCTGGGAGCTTACAATGCGTCAAAATTTGCCTTGGAAGCACTAACTGATGTGATGCGGATGGAATTACGACCTTGGGGAATCTCGGTTTCAATTATTGAACCTGGTTCCATCGCTACCCCAATTTGGGAAAAGTCCCTTGGTCAATCTGAAATAGCACAGCAGGATTTACCGCAAACGGCACAAAATCTCTATGGTCAAGCGATGAATATTGTCCGCAAGAAAATGCAGATTCTCGCATCTAACGGAATTTCTGCGGATATTGTTGCTCAAGCTGTTCTCCATGCGCTCACTGCAAAGAAGCCAAAGACACGCTATCTCGTTGGACAAGATGCCAAAATTGGAGCTGTGCTGAAGCATATTTTGCCTGACAGACTGCATGATCGCGTAATTTTATACTCTATGGGCTTGTAAGCTTGGAGAAATAAATTTTTAATTTTTTAATATTGTGGGGTGGGCAAGAGGTCATTGGTGTCAACTTAAGTTAAAACGCTTACCCCACAGGCGTTTTACCCCACCCCTTAATCCCCTCCCCGTTCACGGGGAGGGGAGGTTTTGTCGCTAGACAAAAGCGGGGTGGGGTTCCGACGACTTAATTGGTAATTGATTAGGCTTGATATAACGTCATTGTCAGGGTTTCACGTTAAGTTGACACCAATCGTCTCTTGCCCATCCCACAATCAGTAGTTGAGTATTTTTTTATTTAAAATTTCCTAGTGATGCTTTTGATAGCATTGAAATAGCTTCCTAGACAGAGGAAGCATTTAAAACAATTACATAGCATTCCAACATATACTGGTAACGTATATTTGACTAGAATTAAGGTATTATAGCGATTCTCGTTTGGATATTATTGGCAATAGAAGCGTACAGAAGTGCTTTTCTACTAAGATACGCCAGTTTAGCTACAAGTTTATATCTACCGTTTTACGTGTATTAGAAAAATGAGGTTTCAAGACTGGGCGACTAGGGTGCTACTAATCTCGCTGATGTTCATGGCTCTAATTGTAGTGCTGCTAATTGGACGAGCGACAAAATTACAAAATAATCTGGCAACATCTGATATATCCAATCCACAGGTTACAGCCTGGAGTCAATATCCCCAGGCACAATTCCAATCAGCAAAAGAGCCAGAAAAGAAATCTCAAGATGTTATCAAGTCCTCAGCCAAGACTAACAAGCCTGTGGCAAGGTACGTAACCACTCAAGCTTTTGCACAGTACAGACCTAATTATGAAGTTGTCTCAGTTAACCCAACTAATTATGGAGAACGGTACGCCCAAGATGTTAACGGCCTTCCTCTCAATAACCAACCAATTATCGTCCTCCATGAAACTGGTTATTCTGCTTCCAGCGCCATTAATTTCTTTCAAGTAGCCCATGACGATGAAAATGTGCAAGCAAGTTACCACACTTTAATCAAGTTAGACGGAACAGTAGTTTATCTAGTACCACCAGAAAAACGGGCTTTTGGTGCAGCTAACTCAGTATTTGATAGTCCTGATGGAGTGGAAACTGTAAAGACTAATCCAAATTTACCCCCGTCTGTGAATAATTTTGCTTATCACGTTTCTTTGGAAACACCCCCAGATGGTTATGACGCTACCAGCCAACAAACCCATAGCGGTTACACGGAAGCGCAATATAATTCTCTTGCTTGGTTGATTGCTCAAAGTCAAGTTCCAGATGAGCGCATCACTACCCACAAGCTAGTAGACCGTTCAAGTCAAAAAGTTGACCCGATCAATTTTGATGGTAATAAATTTCTAGACTTACTTAATACTTATCGTCAGCTCAGACCAATTTATCGAGTCAGCAAATAGTTTATTTGTAAGGTGCGTTACGCTACGCGATAACACACCCGACAAAATTTATTGAGACAAACTATTTGCTAAAGCTATATATTTGCTGCTTTTCTAAGCGATCGCTAATCGATGAAGGCAGTGTACCATCAGAGAATGTTTGCCGATCTAGTTGGACTTGTAAATTACTCAACGGATCGGAACCAGAGGAAATCAAAAACTCTAGTTTCTGGATGTATGGCAAGGTTGCTAGGTTATCCAGAATTTGGAAGATAGCCTGTATATAAGGATGACCACTTTGTTGATACCAATCAGAGCTAGCAACTTTTGCTTGATCAAAACCTAAGTGTACTGTTAAAGATGGCTCATCAAATATAGCGATCGCTAATGGACGCGCTTCTTCCTGCAACAATAAATCATTCGTTTTCGCTAAGTGTCGCAGCTTCTCTAAGCGTTCATAACGTTCCGTCACAGCTTCCGGGTCATCTTGCCAATGAATTGCTACTGTTACCAGATAAGTCTGTAACAGCATATGACCCAGCTTTTGCGCTTTTGTGGCCAGGTAATAAGAATTGTAGTCGTTTGCTTCAATTAACAATGGCACGCGATCAACTACTTCCAACCCATAGCCCTTGACTCCAGCAATTTTACGGGGATTATTGGTAATCAGACGAATCTTTTTGATACCCAAGTCCATGAGCATTTGTGCGCCCATCCCGTAGTCTCGCAAATCAGCAGGAAATCCCAAACGCTCATTTGCTTCTACTGTATCCAGTCCCATATCCTGCAACGAGTAGGCTTTTAGCTTGTTAATCAAGCCAATTCCCCGTCCTTCTTGCCGCAGGTATACAACTACACCTTGACCAGCAGACTCAATCATTTTCAGTGCAGCTACAAGCTGCATTCTACAGTCGCAGCGCAAAGAACCCAAAGCATCACCAGTTAAGCATTCTGAGTGCATCCGCACCATTACTGGCTCATCTTTAAAATTAGCTGGATCGCCCTTGACAATTGCAACGTGTTCTGTATTATCCAGAGTGTGGCGGTAGGCGTAAATTTCAAACTGACCAAATTGACTAGGCAGTTTGGTAATAACCTCACGATACACGAGGCGATCGTGCTGTAGGCGATAACTGATTAAATCCGCAATACTAATGATTTTTAACTTGTGACGTTTCGCGTATTCGACTAACTGCTGCAACCGCGCCATTGAACCATCGGAGTTTTGAATTTCACAAATTACTCCTGCTGGGTATAGCCCTGCTAGTCGAGATAAGTCTACAGCCGCTTCCGTATGTCCTGCGCGTTTAAGTACGCCACCAACTTTAGCCCGAATGGGAAAAATATGACCAGGACGACGTAAATCTGTCGGTTTTGTGGCTGGATTAAGAGTAACCTGGATAGTGCGGGCGCGGTCTTCTGCTGAGATGCCAGTGGTTACACCCAATTCTGGGCCAGCATCAATGCTAACAGTAAAGGCAGTTTGGTTAGTATCTGTAATGTTACTTACCATCAAAGGTAAGTCTAGCTCGTCTAAGCGATCGCCTGTCATTGCCAAACAAATCAGCCCTCTAGCTTCCACCGCCATGAAATTAATCATGTCAGGTGTGGCGAATTGGGCAGCACAAATCAAGTCGCCTTCATTTTCTCTATTTTCATCATCTACCACTACGATGACGCGACCAGCTTTTAGGTCTGCTAACGCGGCATCAATCGAATCAAATTTAAAAGCTTGGTTAGTATTAGGCTGTGACACAGAAAGATTTCCAGCTACCAACGTAAATATTTTTTACAATTTCTTCTTTTAGATTGTAGCTCCTTTATAAGGCAGAGAAGTAGACTAGCAATGATTTGATAACGTGGCAACAATTTCTGCCCCTAAAATTGGGGTTTAGTAATAAACTGCAACGATCAGGGAGACAAATAAAATATTTGACAATTTTACCGCGTCACTCATTCTCGGCGTTTGAAAAAAGTAGAGGGGTTTCAACTGTTTTGTATGCTGTGCATCTAGTCGCTGATATTGTTGATAGCTGATAACGAATTCACCATTCATGGGATAAGGATTTCAGATCATGGGCAAATTTAGACGCGTACCCGTTGGGATTGTTGGCGCGTCGGGCTATGGCGGAGTACAGTTAGTACGACTACTGATGGATCATCCAGAAGTAGAGCTGGTTTATTTAGGCTGCCAGAGCAGTATTGGGAAATCCTTTGGAGATTTGTACCCGCATTTGGCTCATGTAGCTAACCTGCCAATAGAGGCGGTAGAACCAGAAATAATTGCTCAACGCTGTGAAGTGGTTTTCTTGTGTTTACCAAATGGTCTGGCTTGCCAAATCGCGCCCAAACTGTTGGAAAAAGGATGTAAAGTAATAGATTTGAGTGCAGATTATCGGTTCAGCGATTTGACAACTTATACAAATTGGTATGGCATTGAGAGAAGCGATCGCACAATTGCAGCTACAGCAGTTTATGGATTACCAGAACTTTATCGCGATCGCATTGCCGAAGCTCAACTAATTGGCTGTCCTGGTTCTTATCCTACTGCTAGCCTCCTTGCACTTTCGCCACTTTTAAAGCAAGGCTTAATCAAACCAGAAACAGCTATTATCGATGCCAAGGCTGGCACATCTAGCAGTGGACGGCAAGCTCAAACCAACTTATTACTAGCTGAAGCAGACAACTCCATAGCAGCTTTTAATATCGGACGTCACCGTCATACCCCAGAAATTGAGCAAATTTGCAGTGACTTAGCTGGTCACGAACTCATGATTCAATTTACACCCCACCTTATCCCAATGGTGCGCGGTATTTTGGCAACGGTATATGCCACAATGAGCGATCCGGGTTTAGTGCGAGATGACTTAATCACAATTTTCTCAGCCTTCTACCGCAACTCCCCTTGGGTGAAAGTCTGCGGTAGTGGCGTTTACCCTCAAACCAAGTGGGCTAACGGCAGCAATCTTTGTTACATCGGTGTAGAAGTTGACCCGCGCACAGGTCGCGTGATTGTCATGTCAGCAATCGACAATTTAATTAAAGGACAGGCGGGCCAAGCGATTCAGTGTCTAAACCTGATGATGGACTGGGATGAAACCTTGGGGTTGCCCAAGTTGGGGTTTTATCCTTAAATCAGTTAGGAGTTAGAAGTGATGAATTATGAATTAAAAACTCCTAACTCCTAACTCTACTTAGGCCCTAACCCCACAGCACCAGCATAAACGGCGCGATCGCCTAGTTCATCTTCAATTCGCAGCAAGCGATTATATTTTGCTACGCGTTCACTGCGACAGAGGGAACCTGTTTTAATTTGACCGGCACGGGTGGCTACGGCTAAATCAGCGATCGTTGTGTCTTCTGTTTCACCAGAACGATGGCTAATTACTGAACGGATGCTGTTACGAGTTGCCAAATCAATGGTTTCTAAGGTTTCGGTGAGAGAACCAATTTGATTGAGTTTTATTAGAATGGCATTAGCGGCTTTTTCCTGGATGCCTCTTTGCAAGCGAGTGGCATTAGTTACAAATAAGTCATCCCCTACCAACTGCACCCGCGAACCTAACTTCTGGGTGAGTAATTGCCAACTTTGCCAATCTTCCTCGTGCAAGCCATCTTCAATTGACACAATTGGATATTGGTCAACTAGTTGCCCTAAATAATCAATAAACTCAGCCGGGGCGTGAGGTTTACCATCGTAAACATACTGACCATTCTTGTAAAATTCGCTAGCCGCCACATCCAAAGCCAAAGCTACTTCTTCGCCTGGTTTATAGCCAGCTTTTTTGATGGCAGCAACCAGCAATTCTAAAGCCACCTGATTAGATTCTAAATTAGGAGCAAAACCGCCTTCATCGCCCACACCAGTCAGCAAACCCTTTTCATCTAACACCTGACTGAGGGTAGCAAACACCTCTGCACCCCAGCGCAATGCTTCCCGAAAAGAAGTTGCGCCAATTGGGACAATCATAAACTCTTGAAAATCTACGTTATTTGAGGCGTGTGCGCCACCGTTAATCACGTTCATTAACGGCACTGGTAGTAAATTCGCTAAAGGGCCACCCAAATAGCGATATAGCGGAATATCTAGAGACTCAGCACCAGCTTTAGCTGCCGCTAGGGAAACCCCCAAAATCGCATTCGCCCCCAAACTGGATTTGTTAGGAGAACCATCTATGGCGATCATCGTCCGGTCTAGGAGTTCTTGGTTGAGGGCATCCAAGCCTAACAATTTTGGCGCAAGCGCTTCTTTGACGTTTTTTACTGCCTTGAGTACACCTTTGCCCCCATAACGGCTTTTATCGCCATCACGCAGTTCATGAGCCTCAAAAGAGCCAGTAGATGCACCACTGGGAACCTGTGCCAATCCAACAACACCGTTGGCTAAATGCACTTCGGCTTCAATTGTCGGTCTACCGCGTGAATCAAGAATTTCACGGGCTGCGATCGCTTCAATTGCAGTATCTAAAAATTTACTCATCTGTACTTTATCCTTTGTTCGAGTCTGTTACGCATACAGTCCAGCTGCCTAACCCAATCGCTAGCATAGGCGTTTAAGAGACTTTATTGGCTGAGATTAAAGAAGATTTCCATTATATGGATGGGGATCAACACCAAAAATGGGTAAGGGAATGTTTATCAATGAAGGCAGAAGGCAGTGTTTCGACATCTCTACGAGACACCACGCGTAGCTTGCTTCCCCGGAGGGGTACGCTCAACAACTAGGCAGAAGGCAGGACGAAAATTAATTGCCCTCTCCTCTGCCTCCTTCAATTAATTTTTTCCCTGATGCATTTTTACCTGAAGACTTTCAGCTAGGTAAAATGTTGGCAGAGAATAACACTAAATCAATTACAGAGAAAAGGTCAATATGCGATTACTACACACAATGCTACGGGTGGGCAACCTTGAAGAGTCCTTAAAGTTCTACTGTGAACTTCTAGGAATGAAATTACTACGCCGAAAAGATTATCCAGGGGGAGAATTTACCCTTGCTTTTGTTGGCTACGGCGACGAAAGCGACAACTCGGTGATCGAACTAACCTACAACTGGGGGGTAGAAAAGTACGAATTGGGTAATGCTTATGGTCACATTGCCCTTGGCGTTGATGATATTTACGCTACCTGTGAAGAAATCCGCAATCAGGGCGGTAAAGTTGTCCGTGAACCAGGGCCGATGAAACATGGTTCGACAGTGATTGCTTTTGTGGAAGATCCAGATGGATATAAAATTGAACTGATTCAACTAGGATCTCAAGGATCAGCAGCCAAACAGGAATCACAAGAGCAACTTGTGAGTCAGTAATTCTTATAATTTAAGAATATAGGTGATGGAGTTGAGCTTCAGTTGTGCTGAGTCACCAGAGTTAAGAGTAGCGGTTTCCGTCGCTCCTACTTTTGCCTAAGTACGGAGTAAAACTTTATCGAAGGCAATAAAGCTGTAGGAAAATCCACACTGATGTCTTGAAAAGCTGAACCAGATACGGGAAAATTTATTTTTTCCGCAGACAGGTACTATCGCGCTCCTGTTACCCGAATGTGCGAGACTTTTCACTTTTTACCTCCCCTTTTTTTGGCGGGTTAGGGAATCTTCTCTGCGTAAATCCTTCCTATTAGTATTACGCCCATACTGTCGTCGATGAGCAACACTACTAACGTAAGTGTAGCCCGTCGTAGATATCGCTCCAACAGCACCGTTTGAGAAAGTCCGTTCAGAACAGTGTTTTCGTTTTAAATTAGGAAATAGGTAATCGATTAAACTATCGCCAATTACCAATCCAAAATTGCCACTGGAGATACACGCGGATATACGCTGAGAATGTTTGGATAATTAGGGACTAAGGGCTAGGAATTAGTTATTAGGGAAGAATTTTTCCAATCCCCAGTCCCCAATCCCCAATCCCCAATCCCCAACACGCAATCCCTAAACTAAAAATCAAAATTCTAAAATTCTAAAGATGCAACCTACAGATCCTAATAAATTTACTGATAAAGCCTGGGAAGCGATTGTTAAATCTCAGGATATAGTCCGTGCTTATCAACAACAGCAACTAGATGTTGAACATTTAATTATTGCCCTGTTAGAAGAACCCACTAGTCTAGCAATACGTATCCTGGCTAAATCTGAGGTTGATCCAATCCGCTTCCAACAGCAGCTAGAAGCCTTTACGCAACGTCAGCCCAAAGTTGGTAAAAGCGATCAGCTTTACCTTAGCCGCAGTTTAGATGTTTTATTAGATCGAGCCGAGGAAGCTAGAGTCAGGATGAAAGACTCCTACATTTCTGTGGAACACATACTCTTAGCCTTTGCTGAAGACGATCGCGTTGGACGAAAGATCCTCAAAGGCTTTAGTACGGATGTAGCTAAACTAGAAGCTGCGATCAAAGCCATTCGCGGTAGCCAAAAGGTGACAGATCAAACGCCAGAATCTCGTTATGAAGCCTTACAAAAATTTGGTAGAGATTTGACAGAACAGGCAAAATCTGGAAAACTCGACCCGGTAATTGGACGGGATGAGGAAATTCGGCGGGTAATTCAAGTATTGTCTCGTCGTAGCAAAAATAACCCTGTATTGATTGGTGAACCTGGGGTAGGTAAAACTGCGATCGCAGAAGCTTTGGCACAGCGAATGGTAAATGGTGACGTTCCCGAATCTCTGAAAAACCGCAAACTCATTTCTTTAGATATCGGTAGTTTGATTGCTGGGGCAAAATTACGAGGAGAATTTGAAGAACGCCTGAAAGCAGTCCTCAAGGAAGTTACAGAATCTAACGGTGACATCGTACTGTTTATTGACGAATTGCATACCGTAGTTGGCGCAGGTTCCACCCAGCAAGGGGCAATGGATGCCGGAAATTTACTTAAACCAATGCTGGCGCGGGGAGAACTGCGTTGTATTGGTGCGACTACCCTCGACGAATTTCGCAAACACATTGAGAAAGACGCTGCCCTAGAACGCCGCTTTCAGCAAGTATTTGTCGATCAGCCAACTGTGGAAAATACTATTTCCATTCTGCGGGGATTGAAAGAACGTTATGAAGTGCATCACAACGTCAAAATTTCTGATTCGGCGTTGGTAGCAGCAGCAACCCTGTCAGCACGTTATATTAGCGATCGCTTCTTACCAGATAAAGCTATTGATTTGGTGGATGAGGCAGCAGCACAGTTGAAAATGGAGATTACCTCCAAACCAGCTGAATTGGAAACCATTGATCGCCGCCTCATGCAGTTAGAAATGGAAAAGCTATCATTAGCTGGCGAAGAGAAAGGTATTCCCCAAACGAGAGAACGTTTAGAGCGAATTGAGCAAGAAATTGCCGATTTAACAGAAAAACAGCAAGTATTTAATGAGCAATGGCAAGGTGAAAAGCAGATATTGGAGGCTATAAGCGCCTTAAAGAAAGAAGAAGATGCCCTGCGAGTGCAAATTGAACAGGCGGAACGCGCTTATGACTTAAATAAAGCTGCCCAATTGAAGTATGGCAAATTGGAAGGAGTACAGCACGAGCGCGAAGCCAAAGAAGCGAGCCTTTTAGAAATTCAAAACCAAGGTTCTACGTTGTTGCGAGAACAAGTCACCGAAGCTGATATTGCCGAAATCGTCGCCAAATGGACAGGAATTCCCGTCAATCGCCTTTTGGAATCGGAACGGCAAAAATTGCTGCAACTAGAAAGTCATTTACATAAAAGAGTTATTGGGCAAGAAGAGGCTGTAGAAGCGGTAGCAGCTGCGATACGTCGCGCCCGCGCGGGGATGAAAGATCCCTCGCGTCCCATTGGTTCATTTTTGTTCATGGGTCCCACAGGTGTGGGCAAAACTGAACTCGCCCGTGCTTTAGCTCAGTTTCTCTTTGATTCTGATGATGCCTTGGTGCGTTTGGATATGTCTGAGTATATGGAAAAACACTCAGTTTCTCGGTTAGTGGGAGCGCCTCCAGGATACATTGGCTATGAAGAAGGCGGTCAACTTTCCGAGGCGGTTCGCCGCCGTCCCTACTCAGTGGTGCTGCTAGATGAAGTGGAGAAAGCGCACCCCGATGTGTTCAATATTTTGTTGCAGGTGTTAGATGATGGGAGAGTTACTGACTCTCAAGGAAGAACGGTAGATTTTCGTAACACAGTTATTGTGATGACCAGTAACATTGGTAGCGAACATATCTTGGATGTATCTGGTGATGATTCCAAGTATGAAACGATGCAAAAGCGCGTAATGGATGCTTTGCGATCGCATTTCCGCCCCGAATTTCTCACCCGCCTTGATGATATTATTCTCTTTCATGCCCTCAGTCGCACGGAACTGCGGCATATCATCCGTATTCAACTCAAGCGGGTAGAAAATCTCTTGCGCGAGCAAAAAATCTTCTTTGAGATATCGCAAGCTGCTTGCGATCACCTTGTCGAATCAGGCTATGACCCAGTTTATGGTGCGCGTCCACTCAAACGCGCGATTCAGCGAGAAGTAGAAAACCCCCTCGCCACCAAATTATTGGAGAATACTTTTATCTCTGGAGACACGATTATCATTGACAAAAATGAGAACGGTCTGTCTTTTAGCAAAAAAGTGCTGGTGAAGGTGTCAGTACCACAGATTGCTACATAGTCTGAGAAGGCGATTAGAAATTGCAGAAGCGGTAAATTGAATAAGCGATCGCTAGGTGTCCAGATCCCCGACTTCTCAAAGAAGTCGGGGATCTAACTTTCCACAAATGATTTACGATTACTATATGTATGTGCGATCACTTTTAATTTAAGCTGCTTAAAACTGAGGCTTAATATACAAATTTCATACTTATTTTAAGTATTTCCCTTCTGATTTGCATAGTCATCATAAAGTCCTTCATCTTTTAATATATAGCCATTCAAAAAGGCATCATGGTTACGGATGTTTTCAATTTCTTCCGCATAAATTATGTTTTCATTCTCAGCTTCCCAGTCTTCACCATCCAAAACTAAGAATTCTGTTAATTCCGGGTCATTCAAAAAATCTTCGGCTATAGCGGCGGTAAAAGGTTCTAGTGTTTTGTGACGTTCTGCCAAAGATAGGCTAGCAATTTCTTGGAGAGATAGCTGTTTTTGCTCTTGGGCGTTTTCTGACATTTGATTTGTGTTCCTGAAGATGAGTTAACTTTATATTTAGTAATGTATAGGCATCGCTGTTGATTTTAGTTAGTCGTTTCAGTATAAGTGAGAAAGTGAGTGATCGCTAAATTAATAATCGCTATATTAGTTTAATCTTTATAGAAGTTATTGAATTAAATATTGAAAGCACTCACCTTTTCGCATAGCATCAAAACAAGAGTCAGTTTTTGCCATCGCACGATATTCGTCACCACCTAGATTAATTGCTTTTTGTAAGTTTTCTAGTGCCTGCTCAATATTACCTTGGAGAGCATAACAATAAGCTTTGTTGTACCAAACTTCATGATTATCTGGCTGAAATTGCAGTGCTTGATCAAAGGATATAATTGCTGCTTCGTAACGTTCTAAATTTTTAGAAGCATAACCTTTAGCGTACCAAGATAAATAGTCATCTGGCTTAATGTTTAATGCTTGGTTATAGGAAGTAATTGCTACCTCGTAGTTTCCTAAATTTTCTAGTAGAATGCCTCGATCATACCAAGCTAAATAGTCATCTGGTTTAATTGTCAGCGCCTCTTCGTAGCATTCAATCGCTTCTTCATAGCGTCCCAAACTCTCTAGTGCATTTCCCTGACTATACCAAGCTAAGTGGTAATCAGGTTGAATTTTAACTGCCTCTTGATAAAAAGCAATCGCTGCTTCAGTATCTCCCAAATTAGCTAATGCATTACCTTTACCATACCAAGATAAATGGTAATCAGATTTAAGTTTCAGTGCTTCTTCATACGATGCGATTGCTGCTTTATAACGTCCCAGCTTTACTAGGGCAATGCCTCGATTATTCCAAATTAAGTAGTAATCGGATTTAAATTTTAGCGCTTCTTCATAAGATGCGATCGCTGCTTCATAATCACCTAAATTTAATAGTAAATTACCTTTATTATTCCAAGCCTCATAATAATCAGGTTTAAATTTTAGGGCTTCTTCGTAAGATGCAATTGCTTCTTCATAACATCCTAGATTCACTAGCATAATTCCCCGATTGTACCAAGCATAGTAGTAGTTAGGCTTAATTTTCACTGCCTCATCGTAGGATGAAATTGCTGGTTCATAACATCCTAAATTTCCTAGTGTAATGCCCCGATTGTACCAAGCTTGGTAATAATCAGTTCGAATTTTCAACGCTTCATTATAGAATGCTATTGCTAGTTCATTTTCGTTAGCAGTAACTAATAACTTTCCCAACTCACATAGTAAACTCGGCTTCCGGCTTTCTGTCTGGAATTTTTCTGTTAGCATATCTTTAATTTCTAGAAGTTTCTCTATTTTTTTTTCATGGCTAAGTTTTAAATATTCTTCATAACCTGCTTCGTCCAGTAGGCGAGATGATTCTTCATCTACTACTTCTGGTGTAGTTGGTAATTCAAATACCCCAGAACGCCAATCAAAAAAATCTGGGGCGCGATGAATAAAATAGTTAATCGAAAATGAACGCAAAAGAAAAACTAAACTAATGGGAAAGTCATCTCTAAAGCGTTCTCGCTGTTGGTTTAAGTGATTTAAAATATGCGGAACACTGGTTAAATTGCTAAATTGTCCTTCTGTAATTTCCCCAAAACTTCTTTTTTCATACTTATATAAAGAAGATTCCAGACCTTTAATTAATAAAATATCAATTTGCTTGTCTTTAATAAACTCTGCTACTAGCTCATATAAATTATCAATCGCTTCAACTAACCGCAAAACTGCAATCGTCTTCTGCGGAATCTCCTGGGGAAGTTTGACAATGAACTTGTCTGCTTCCACAGGTGTACATTGGACAAAAAACAAACCAAATCCTGATTTCCGCTTCAGTGCGCGAAGCAAGTCTTGATAAGCTTCTTCTGGTTCTGCGGGTAAATCATCATCCCAATCACTTAAATTTGGGTTCATGAAAGTTTCGCTACAGCTTCTTTAAATTCTGGAATTCCTTGAATCAATGGATGAATATCATACCAACGCTGCATCTCTCCCTCATCATCCAAATAGCGGTATTCTAAAAGACAACGGTTATACATCAAACTGCGATACAAGTCATCATTAATAATGCGCTTAGAACAAGACACTTCCGCTAACAGACACCATTGATGATTTTCCACAGCGCGGCGATAAGTATCTCTAGCTTGAGTAATTGCTCGTCGCACCGCGTTTTCTGAAACAGGTAACTCTTCAGTGCGTCCAAAGGCATCTTGAGTTAACAATAGCAAATTCCTCACATGACCTCCACTCATTAAACAAAGTCTGTCTAAGGTTTGGGAACTGTCGAAAATTTCTGTTTCTAGTGATAGTTCTGGTGCAATTTGCCCGACTCGCTTCTTAATTACTTCTTTAACTTTCTTTAGTCCTGGCTGGTAAACTTCCCCCTTGAGAGTGTTTACCATAATCATCGGCAAAATTTGGGGGTCGCCGTAGATATCTCTGAGGTCTGTTGCCCTGGTAGAATAGACCATTGAAATCGGGACAGTGTAAATCAAATGGCAATCTAAAGCTTGAAGTTGTTCGCTACGGTCTAAAAATACTTCCTCATAGTTGGTGCGTTCTCCATCTTTGACTAATACCATTCGGTCTAAGTTATCGACAATTACCGCCAGTTTTTTGTAGCCATTAGGTAAGTGTTGTTTTGCATCCACCAGAAACTCATTTAACACCTGAATTAATGTGACGGTGTAAGGATCAATTTTTTGGCGAATCTTCTGGCGTAATTCAGGAACAGCCCTTAAATTTGCGGTCAATTTGGCGAATTGAGTTAGCTGTGCTTCTACTCCCAGACTCTCAAATTCTATGGGAGTCTGCGCCAAATCTTTCAAATCTTCCCAACGACCTTTCAACCAGTTGAGTATAGGACGAGGATTAGCAATTCCTTTTAAATCTTTAAGCAAACGGCGGGTACAGGCGAGGAGGATATCTGTATATTGGGCATCTTCTGAATCAATATCCTCTTCATCAGCAGCAAAATACACAACATAAAATTCTCGATTTTCTAAATATTTCTTTAACCTGAGTAATTCTGTAGACTTCCCCGCACCCCGATGGCCAGAATACAATTGGCAAGTATTTGTATCTGCTAATCGCATCCGATTTCCCAACTCTTGCTCAATATCCGCATCTCCGCGCACATCCTGACAATCTACATATTTTGGATCACCTGCGGGTAAGGGTTCAAAGGGGTTAAAGGCATTGTAGAGTTTTGCGAGTAAGTCAGAACTATTAAGCATAGGTAAAAAATATTGCAATATTAGAAATTCGGAATATTTATCAAAAAATCGGACAAACTTATCCGTATCACTATTTTTTGGTGTTGGAAAAAACTGGCAGTAGTACTTAGGTAACAGTCTCAATTAGGTTAATAAACCTGCGGTGAAAATTGGGAGTAGGGAAATCCGAATCAGAAAATGGGGGCAAACAACGCTCAAAAAAGGTGCGATCGCCTAAGTTATGCTTTTAAAATCCTAATTGGTATCATACCTTTCTATTTCCTCCGGGTTTATCCTGGAAAACAGAAGGCTAGGCTATATTAGCCACTATCATCATTTCAGATACTAACATCGAAAAATTACCAATTATGCTAGAACAAGGCACTATCAGTATTCATACTGAGAATATTTTCCCGATCATTAAGAAGTCGCTTTACTCAGACCACCAAATATTCTTGCGAGAACTGGTATCCAACGCTGTAGACGCTATCCAAAAGCTTAAAATGGTATCCCGCGCCGGAGATTACGCTGGAGATATCGGCGAACCAGAAATTGAAATTGCCATTGACAAAGATAAAAAAACCCTATCCATCTCCGATAACGGTATCGGGATGACCGCAGAAGAAGTTAAGAAATATATCAATCAGGTTGCCTTTTCTAGTGCTGAAGAATTTATCCATAAATATGAAGGCAAATCAGATCAACCGATAATTGGCCACTTCGGTCTTGGTTTCTACTCTTCCTTCATGGTGGCGCAAAAGGTAGAGATTGATACCCTCTCCTATCAAGAAGGGGCGCAGGCGGTTCACTGGACTTGCGATGGTTCGCCAGCTTTCACCCTAGAAGAGTCGCCCCGAACAACTCGTGGTACTACTATTACTCTCAGCCTGCAAGGAGAAGAGGAAGAATTTCTTGAATCTGCACGAATTAAGAATCTTGTCAAGACCTACTGTGACTTCTTGCCAGTCCCAATTAAACTGGACGGTGAAGTAGTAAATAAGCAAAAAGCACCGTGGCGAGAGTCTCCAAGTAATCTAAGTCAAGAAGATTATTTAGAGTTTTACCGCTACCTGTATCCTTTTCAAGAAGAACCTCTGTTGTGGGTACATTTAAATACTGACTATCCCTTTATCATCAACGGGATTCTGTATTTCCCCAAAATGAGGCCGGATGTAGATGTTACCAAAGGGCAGATCAAGTTATTTTGCAATCAAGTTTTTGTTAGCGACAACTGCGAAGAAATTATCCCGCAATTCCTGATGCCGATGCGGGGTGTGATTGATAGTACCGATATTCCCCTAAACGTATCACGGAGTGCCTTGCAAGGCGATCGCACCGTGAAGCGAATTGGTGACTACATTGCCAAAAAAGTAGGCGATCGCCTCAAAGAACTTTTCCGCGATAATCGTGAACAATACATCAGCGCTTGGAAAGACCTCGGTACTTTTGTAAAATTTGGCGTTCTCAACGACGAGAAATTCAAAAAACAAATCGAAGATATCATCGTCTTCCGCACCACCGCCAAGCTGACAGAAAAAGCTGCTGCTGAAACTCCAGCAGTTGAAGTACAGTCTTCAGAGGGGGATGCTTGGCAAGATGTTACTCCTTCACCCAGTGCCGAGAACTCAACACCCACTGCTCCTTACACCACACTCAAAGAGTATTTAGAACGCAACAAAGAACGTAACGAAAACCGGGTTTTCTACAGTACCGATGAAACAACCCAAGCTACATACATAGAACTACACAAAAATCAAGGCTTGGAAGTCCTGTTTATGGACTCCTTCATCGACACCCACTTTATCAACTTCCTAGAGCGGGAATATCAGGATGTCAAGTTTACGCGGGTAGACTCAGATTTAGATAATACCCTGCTAGAACAAGATAAAGCTACGGAAATTGTCGATCCTAAGACGAACAAAACCCGCAGTGAGACGATTAAAGAGTTATTTGAGAAATCTCTCAACAAACCCAAACTCAACATTCGTACCGAAGCTTTGAAATCAGACGATCCTCAAGGTACACCACCTGCGATGGTGCTTTTACCTGAGATTCTTCGCCGCCTGCGAGAAATGAACGCCATGATGCAGCAGGGGACAGCAGAGTTTCCCGAAGATCACATTTTGTTAGTGAATACTGCTCACCCGCTAATTCAAAATCTGGCAAATATTAACCAAGGTAGTATTATTCAAGGTGACGGTCAATCGCATACAGATCAGTTAGTGAACTTGATTTGCCAACACGTCTACGATCTAGCGCTGATGTCTCAGAAGGGCTTTGACGCTGAAGGAATGAAATCTTTCGTCGAGCGATCGAATGAGGTACTCACTAAACTGACGGAACAAGCAAGTAAATAGTGGTGAGTTGGGGATTGGGGATTGGACAAGGGGACAAGGGGAAAAACTTGTTTCAAGTTGTCACCTCTTGTCCGCCTGCCTCCTCTGCCCCCTGCCCTCATCTCCCCACTCCCTTCTCCACTTCTGTTGCCTAAGACCTAAAATGGAAAGGCTGTATTAAAATAACAATCTGGAGATACTTGCTATGTCCCGTCGCTGTGAACTAACTGGTAAGAAGGCAAATAACGCCTTTGCTGTTTCTCACTCCCACCGTCGTACAAAACGGCTTCAGCACGCTAATCTGCAAAGCAAGCGTGTTTGGTGGGAAGGCGGAAATCGCTGGGTGAAGTTAAAGCTATCTACCAAGGCAATCAAAACCCTACAAATTAATGGGTTAGAAGCAATGGCAAAAGAAGCTGGCATTAACCTGAATCATTACTAAGTAATGTAGATTTTATAACCTGAGACTTTCATAAGATGGAATACAGGTAATTTGTAGGGGCGTACAGTTAGCTGTGCGCCCTTACATCTTGAGTAGTAGACTTTCTATATTTTGAATACTGATGGCAGCAAAAGAGAAATAAGTTATTGGTTTTGTATTTGCTTTTGTACCCAAAGACGAAAAGCCTTGAGCGTTGCATTTCTACCTGCTGTTGTACTTTGCTCTAGATATTGGGGAATCGTTTCAATTAGTGGGAATAGAGGAAAATTTAGGCTTTGCTGAGACTCTATATAATACCCGTCTCGCAGAACATTAATTTGGAGCTTTCCTTTATCAAAACGCCAAAGCTCAGGCACTTGTAGCGCTTCATAAATATTAGGATGAGTGCGGGAAGTAATGTCAATTTCTAGAGCTAAATCTGGAGGAGGGTCTACTGTTAAATCTAGTCGCTTCTTGCCGCGAATCTTGGATTCATTTTTTATATAGAAACACTGGTCAGGTTCTATACCTTGAGCCATTGCTTGGTTTTTGAAAGTGGTAGAACCAAGACATCTAAACTCAATATCTAATTCTTCCAAAAGCGCTTTGACTAAATCACTAATAATTTCTTTATCGTCTTCATGTTCTGGCAGTGGTGCCATAATCTCCAATATTCCCCTGTCATAAGCAATTCGTGCTGCACGGTGTTCCCCTAAATCCTCTAGAATTGTTTCCAATTCCTGCCAGGTTACATCTCGCAGTAGCACTCTTTGTCCTGCTGGAACATAGATGCGCTTTAATTCCAACAACATCATTTCCACTCCCAGTAGCTCAAACCTAAATTTAGCTTACTCCAGTTAATGCAACAATTTTGTTATTGAGGTTTAGCCTGCGATCGCTCCTCAAAAAGCATATTAAAAAAAAACCTCTGGAGTTCCCAGAGGTTTTGGTTCCTGATTTAGTTTCTACTGGTTACTACAATTTGGCCTCAGCCATTTCCAGATAATTAAGGAAATTATTTGATTTGGTTCAATTAAGACTTGCTCCTACACCTTTAAAAAGGTAGTAAAGATGGAACTAATTATTCACCTGTGGCTGCGAACCAGGAATCGTTATATCTATCGGCGTTACCTGTGCTGCTAGCTGCGTCAATGGCGGTTGAATGGCGCTTTGATTCCCCACCACTAAAGTTACGATCTTTTCTGGCTTGAGGTATTCTCGTGCTACCCGTTGCACATCAGCAGCTGTGGTGGCGGCGACAGCTTTTTGATAGCGAAAGAGAAAATCAGCAGGATAGCCGTAATATTCGTATCGCATCAACCGTGATAAGGTTTGGCTGGGGTCTTGAAAGTTGAATACAAAGGAGTTGAGTGTAGACTCTTTGGCAAAAGCAAGTTCTTTTGCTGTTACTCTTTGAGTTTGGATGCGCTTGATTTCATTTTGTAAGGCTTTGACAAACTGCACAGTAGCATCCGATCGCGTTTGTCCACCAGCAATGAACATCCCAGGATAATCGAAACGGGGACTCCACTGCCCGTATACAGAGTATGCTAAACCTTGACGCGATCGCACTTCATTAAATAAGCGTCCACCAAATCCATTTAAAACCCCATTCAATACATCCAGCGCCGGATAATCAGGATTATCGAATCGTCCGCCTAAATGTCCGACAAGCACACTACTTTGCGTCAATTGTGGTTGATTTACAAAAAAGACTCCGCCTGTATTGGCTGCTACAACGTTTGGTAATTTGGGATTAGCAATACCTGGGTTGCGGTTCCAGTCGCCAAACTTAGCTTGAATGAGCGATCGCATTTTTTTGGCATCAAAATCCCCTACAATTCCCAAAATCATATTATTGGGGTGGAAATATTGCTGATAAAACTTGAGCAAATCCTCACGCTCAACCTGATCCACCGTTGCATATTCTATTGTGCGAGCATAAGGACTATCTTTCCCATAGATCAATTTCTTAAATTCTCGATTAGCAATACTATCTGGATCGTCATTGCGACGAGCAATGCCACCCTTAGCCTGTGTCTTAGCCAAGTCTAGCTTTTCTTGAGCAAATACTGGCGATCGCAACACCTCGGCAAACAGCCCAAACACCGTTTCTAAATCTTCACTCAGTGCGTCAAAGCTAACACTACCAAAAGTTTCACCAATACTAGCTTCCACAGATGCTGCCCGTTGTTCCAACATCTCGTTTAGTTCATCAGCCGAATGCTGCTTAGTTCCTCCAGTTCGCATTACCGCGCCTGTAAAACCCGCTAAACCGACTTTCTGTGGTGGTTCCAAGCGATTTCCTGTCCGCACAAACGCTGTACCATTTACCAAAGGTAGTTCGTGATCCTCCATCAAATAGACAACCAAGCCGTTTTGGAGAACAAACCGCTCATACTTGGGTATCTTAATCTCAGGTAGCGGTGGTAGCTGCAACTCTGTGTAATGCTTTGCCTCAGCCGTCGCTGCCAAAGAAAAATTACAAGTTAAAAGTAAACACGCAAAAACAGCTACCAAAGCATAAATTAACCCCTTCTCATTCTTGATTTTCAACGCCATCCGCCTTTGACCCTTCATCTTGTGCTTCTTCATATCTCTCTACCTCTGCGCCCTCAGCGTCTCTGCGGTTCTTTTCTCTTATCCTTCTTTCGACAAAAGCTTCCCAATCGTGCGATTTTTCGGCGTAAACGTCTCTTTTGCTACCCGCATAATATCAGCCGTCGTCACCGCCGAAATATCATCCAACTGCTTAAACAAATTCCGCCAAGAGCCAGTTTTCACCTCATATTCCAACAATTGTTGAGCCATTCCCATATTTGAATTGAGGTTACGTAACAAACTCGCCCGTGCTTGAGTTTTCACCCGTTCCAAATCAACCGTAGCTACAGGCTCAGTTTTTAATTTGTCAATTTCTTGGCGCAAAGCCACCGCCAACTCATCAACCGTATGACCAGGAGCCGTGAGAGCATAGAATAACATCAGGTTTGGGTACTTATCTCCAGGAAAACCGCTGAAACCTTGGGCATTTAGCGCCAAACGTTGCTTTTCTACCAAAGACTTATACAACCGCGATGTGCGCCCATTACTTAATAAACTGCCAATGATTTCATAAACTGCATTATTTGGATGAGTAATTGCCGGACGATGATAACCTTCTAAATACCAGGGCTGAGAAGGTAGCTGTAAAGTAACTTCTCGTGTTTGTTGTTGTGGTGGTTCCACCGGAATTTTTTCAACAGCTTTGGTTTTTGCTTCATAGCGGCCAAAATAAGTTTGCGCCAGTTTTTTCACCTCAGTCGGGTTAACATCTCCGACAATAGCAATGGTCAAATTACTTGGTACGTAGTGAGTATCAAAAAACTTTTGGACATCTTCTGGTGTCAGATTGCGGATATCTTCGTCATAACCAATCACCGGCCGTCTGTAGGGATGAACTTTGTAAGCAGTGTCAATAAATTTCTCCACCATCAATCCAATGGGTGAATTTTCCACCCGCATCCGTCGCTCCTCTAAAATTACATCTCTTTCTTTATAAAACTCACGACGAATTACAGGATCGAGAAATCGTTCTGACTCTAGCGACATCCAAAGTTCCAGCTTATTAGCAGGAAAACTGTACAAATAACGTGTGGCTTCGGTTGAAGTATTGGCATTTAAACCCACACCTCCTGCTTGTTCGACAATCTGCCCCAATTCGTTTTGCTTGACTAGCTTGGCTGCTTGCGCTTCCACTTGCTTGAACTCAGCCTCTAACCGAGCAACCTCATCTTTTTTGCCCTCGGCTTTCGCTGCTTGAATTTGGGCATCCAACCGTTCTAAGGTTTCTAATAAAGGTTTTTCTGCCTTGTAGTCTTCTGTACCAATGCGCGTTGTACCTTTAAACGCCAAATGTTCCAGAAAGTGAGCTACACCAGTTTTGCCATCTGGCTCATCGACTCCACCGACATCTGCATAAGTAAGAAAAGAAACTACTGGTGCTTCATGCCGTTCTAAAACAATAAATTTTAGACCATTGTCGAGGCGAAATTCCGTTAACTGCTTGATCACTCGATCCAGATAAGGTTGAATCGAACTTTGAACTGGTGGAGTTTGAGTTTTCTTAGGTTGCAGAACTCTTTGAGGAAGAGGTGCTGTCTGAGTTTGAGCCAAAGCAATTTCTGGCAGCAATCCGCACCAAAGGATAATCAAAGCCAACAAAGCGACAAATAAGCGCCGCAACATCATAGATACTTTATCAACGAAGGCAGAAGGCAGAGAGCAGGGAGCAGTGTTTTTCCTGCCTTCTGTCTCACTTAGGCTCCCAACTCTTGGAGAGGCTGCGCTCAGTGACCCTCTGCTTCCTTTAACTGACCAATCCCAAATTGACCGACTCATCTGGTTCATAAGCAAAAATTAAGATAAAGTTACATTACCTAAAAAACAAGATACTTAGTACCAGGACGTTAATGTTGTATTAAGCTTTTTAAGCTTTTTTACTTGACGTTAGACAATAATGCTACAAATCCTGTTCCGGAAATCTCACCATAACTGTTATGCGAGTTTTTAATTCTTCCCCACCCTCAGAGGCTCAGACACGTACCCGGATTTTACAGGCAGCACAACGGTTGTTTGCCTCTCAAGGATTTGACGGCACTACCACCCGCGATTTAGCACAGGCAGCAGGTGTAGCTGAAGGCACTCTATTTCGTCATTTTCCCAATAAAAAGGCAATTTTGGTAGAAGTAGCTACGAGTGGATGGGTGGAGATTCTCACAGATTTGCTGACAGAATTAAGTGAAATGGGCAGCTATAAAGCCGTAGCTCAGGTAATGCGTCGCCGGATGTGGAACTTTCAAAAAAATGCCGATTTAATGCGCGTTTGTTTTATGGAGGTGCAGTTTCACCCCGATTTGCGCGATCGCATCCAATTAGAAGTCATCACCAAAATGACCGATGTGGGCGAAGCATTCTTTCAAACAGCTATGGATAAAGGCATTTATCGCAAAATGGATGCCAAGCTGGTTGCCAAAGTCTTCTTAGGAATGTTTGCGATCGCAGGTTTTTCTAACAATACCCTTATGGAACCTGATGCTTCTCCCCAACAAATGCAGGAAATGGCAGAAGGACTTGCTGATATCTTCCTTAATGGTGTTCTAGCCAAGGAGTGAGGAGTTAAAAGTTAGGAGTTAGGAGTTATGAATTAGGAATTATCTTAACTCCTAACTCCTAATTCCTAACTTTTAACTAATAATTGCTTTCGCTTGCTGACTCCACTGTTGTACTAGCTCAATTGGTGGACATAAATCTCGTCGCTGCATTGTTGCTACCTGCAAGCGCATAATTTGTTGGTGCAATCTGTGAGTGGGAGTCTGAGCCAACTGTGCTACAGAACCAATACCTGCATGGAGCAATAAACCACAATATTGTATGCCTACACTAGGAATACGCGCCAAATCAGCTAAAGCCATCCATTTATTTACATATTGAAGATGAATATGTAGTTTATTTGCTAACGCTAGTCTTGTCTCTAGAGTTTTCCCTTGTTTGACTAGCGCTACTGTGCTAGTAATCCCACAATATTGCAGTTGAGATTGTTCCTCGTGGTTCAGTCCAGGTAATTGCTCAATTGGCCAATCACGAGAGGTAATAGGACTTCGGTTATTTGTCTTTTTAGTAGACATTTTTGAAATTAAATATAGGTTTCTTTAAATATTGTGACAGTTGCTTCGCATAACAGTTATCGCTTGTTCAGTGATAGTGATAAAGACGCGATCGCCTTGTCGGTAAAAAAATATTTCAAATTTAGCTCGTTTATAGTGGATTGCATGAAGCTCATGACCTTATGCGGTAATTAATTCACCTCGCATAACAGTTACCGCTTGTCCGCGAAGAAAGACGCGATCGCCTCCGTCATAATACACCTTTACCACCCCACCACGACTGGATGCCTGATAAGCCAATAATTCATTTTTGTGCAAGCGATCACGCCAGAACGAAGCGAGACAGCAATGGGCCGCACCAGTTACGGGGTCTTCATCAACCCCTAAACCCGGTGCAAAGAAGCGAGAGACGAAATCATATTCAGAATCAGGGTGGGTGAGGCTGGTGACAATGATTTGAGAAATAGGTAACGTTTTCAACATTTGAAAATTTGGCTGTATTTGTCGTACCAAATCTTCAGATGCCAATTCTACTAAATAGCCCAAGGAATTCAAGAAAACAGATTTGTATGGGACACCCAAAGCAGCCTTGAGTTCTTGCGGGGCGACTGTTGCTTGTGAATGATTCACAGGAAAATCTAACTCAATCCACTCACCTTGCAACTTAGCAGTCAGCACTCCGCTTTTAGTATAGAAACGCGCAACTTCATTCTGTGACAAATGCCCCGCTGACCAAAGTACATGGGCACTAGCTAAAGTTGCATGACCACAAAGCGGTACTTCTACTGCGGGCGTAAACCAACGCAGATTGAAGCCATCATCCTGTCTAACTAAAAAAGCCGTCTCAGATAAATTCATCTCCTGCGCCACATTCTGCATCCAGCAATCGTCTTGGGGAGTAGGCAAAACACAGACAGCAGCAGGGTTGCCTGCAAAAGGTGTATTGGTAAAAGCATCAACCTGGGTAATGATTTGTCCCATCAGAGTCACCTGAAAAATTAGACAGCATTATATTTATCAAGAGTGCATGAGATATTTATGCCACTAGTACCGCAAGGCGGAAGTCAAAAGTCAAAAGTATTATGGAGTAAGGTGTTTAGGACTTTTTAATGGTCTGCTTATTTCCGCCGTCCTGTACTAGTTACGATGATTTGCGTCCATAGCGGTTCTCAATAGCGTGGAATACATACTCTAATCTTAAAGTGCATATTACATCCAAACGAGAACCGCTATATACAGTACCTGATAAATTAAAAATACAATCTCTAAAAACTAGGGTCAATGTCAAAGCAAAATGGAAACATGACGATAAAAATCTTTAGAAGCATCTTTGCTGCTGTCAACTTAGCGTTAATTTTTGGAGGATTAGTTAGTTGTGGTCTTAATGTACCGCAGCCACTTGCTCCAACTGAGCAACAAAAACCAGTCCCGCAACCTAACCAGAACGACGAAGATGATGACGACAATGATGGCGATCGCAAGAATAATGATCGCAAGAATGATGAAGACGATGACGATAACGACTAAATAAAGGCAAAGCTATAACCTTTATCTTTCTCTTTGAGTTTCCATTTATGCTGATCCAACAAAGTTCTACTTCCCTAATCGAGACTTTACGCTTCCGCCGACAAAAACTAGCCAACCTCATTAATTTTCCAGCAATTCTGTGGTCAGGTAGCAACAGTCCGCGTAACTTTCTAGCAAATACCTTTCCGTTTCGCGCAAGCAGTCATTTCCTCTATTTTGCCGGACTGCCATTATCAAAGGCGGCAATTCGTCTAGAAGCGGGCAAGCTAGAACTATTCATGGACGATCCATCACCCAGCAGCGCCCTTTGGCATGGAGAAATGCCAACGCGCGAGGAAATAGCCCAGAATATAGGGGCGGATGTGGCAGGGCCAATGGCAGAATTAGAGTCTTGGCTAGAAGATGCCGCCACACTTGCCGTACAAGATGCAGCTACTTGGACGCAACAATCGCAGCTATTAAATAGATGGGTTTTACCACAAAGTCCTCCCCAAGGAATTGACTTGGAGTTAGCTAAGGCGATCATTTCTCTCCGCCTCACTCATGATCAAGCTGCATTAACCGAGTTGCGAAAAGCTGCGGCTGTCACTGTTGAGGCGCACAAAGCTGGTATGGCAGCAACACCTAAAGCCAAGCTAGAAGCAGAAGTTCGGGCAGCGATGGAAGGGGTAATTATTGCCCACAATATGACAACTTCCTACACTAGTATTGTCACCGTTCACGGTGAAGTTTTGCATAACGAACACTATCACCACGCTCTACAACCAGATGACTTATTACTTGCCGATGTTGGCGCTGAAACTGAGATGGGTTGGGCTGCTGATGTCACTCGTACATGGCCAGTTTCTGGTAAGTTTTCATCCACCCAAAGAGATATTTATAATGTTGTGCTGGCAGCCCATGATGCTTGCATTGCCAGAATACACCCTGGTGTAGAGTATGGGGATATTCATTTGCTAGCTGCCACGATCATAGCTGAAGGTTTAGTAGATTTAGGCATTTTACAAGGAAATCCCCAAGATTTAGTAGAGATGGATGCCCATGCGCTGTTTTTCCCTCATGGTATTGGTCATCTACTAGGTTTAGATGTGCATGATATGGAAGATTTGGGTGATTTAGCAGGGTATGAAGAGGGACGTGAAAGGAGCGATCGCTTTGGCTTAAGCTACCTCCGTTTAAATCGTCCTTTGCGTCCAGGAATGTTAGTCACAATTGAACCTGGCTTTTATCAAGTACCAGCAATTTTAAATGATGCCAATGTTCGCTCAAAATATCAAAATGTAGTGAATTGGCAGCGTTTATCTGAATTTGCCGATGTGCGCGGAATCCGCATCGAAGATGATGTTTTAGTTACCGCAGAAGGTAGCGAAGTTTTAACCGCCGCATTACCGAATGATGCCGATACTATAGAAAATTTAGTAGGTTCCTAATCTGTGGATCATGCCTTGCTAATTGATAGCGTAAAAGCATAGGATGTTAACTTATGATCAAAAAAACCATAGGATTACTACTCAACGGAGTTATTGTCACCTTCGGATTATTACCATTATTAGTTCAAGCACAGCAGCCAGTTTCTGATACCCAAGTTGCGGCGATGGTAGAGGCATTGCGACAGGCTGCACCGCAGACAAAAAATCCCAATGATGGATATTACAGCGAATGGCAAGTGAAACCAGAAACCCTCAAAGGCTGGTCAAGAACTTGTCTCAAACGAGAACTAACACCGATGCAGTTTGAAAACAGTCCTGCGATCGCCCGCCAAGTTGTATCCTGTATTACACGCCGTGAGTTAACCAATCAGTTCCGTACCACCAATAATAATGAAATTGCATCTGTGCGTGGCGCAGCTTGTTGGTGGATGACTGGTAGCTATATAGGCTGTGACAAAGGTTTCACAGCTGACTATGTGCAAAAAGTTGTTCGCTTTTACCAACAACAGCTCTCAAAACCAACAGCACCTCAATCATAAAAGGGTACTCTTACAACAGTTTTGAGATTAATAGACCACGTGCACAGGAAAGGCTTTAAATTTACCCCTGCCCTAGTAGGGAAGGGGTAGCTCATATCTTGCACCTGGAAACTTGGATGTCAATTCCATGACTTAGCGCCAAGTCTTTCAGGCGTTCAATATCTTGTAAAAGCAGTAATAGCATTAATTGCGGAAATATAGTTTGGAATGCAATTTCTACTGCGGCTCGTTCCCAATTGGGAAAGAACGTGTAATTAGATAGCGCGACGGCGGCGAACCATTACCATTCCACTTGCTACTAAACCAAGACCCAACAAAGAAGCAGGTTCAGGTACGGAAGTAGGAGGGGGATTTGTCCCTGTTTTAGGGACAAACAACGAGGCATGAGATAACTCTTTTCCTGCCTTTCCATTGCCCTCTAAAGCAACACCGATGGTATTGAATACTCCCGTTAAACCTTTAGAGAAATCATAATCTTTGAATAGGTAAGCAGTATAAGCATCACCTGCCTTGAGGCTAACTACGAACGTGTTACTGGCTAATGCTTCTCCCAAACGCCATGTGCCAGAACTCAATTTATTGTCTGCTGTAATTGCAAAGGGATTCTCATCAGATTTGCCAGCTAAACTCCATTTCACATTAGTACCAACAAAGCTGCTAAACAGACCATTATTTAAGTCAGGGAGCAAACTACCTTTGTCCCCTGTGTCATTACCAGCAATTGGGCCTTCACAAGCTGTAGCGAGAACTCCTCCAAGTGAAATATCACTAAGCTGACATATTGCTGAAGAAGTTTGATTGGCATTTGATGTAGCATATACTGGTGCAGCAATTGAAGCACAAGTAATTCCAGTAAATAATAAAACTGAAGCTGATATGAAAGAAAAACTTTTTTTCATTTTTGACTTTGCTTGAAACTTTGATTCAGATAAATTGCTATTGATGTAAGTAGTTACTGAGTATTTACTTTTGAATAATAGTTACTACTTTCATACTTTGAATCTTATGCGTATCTCTTTTTATTTGTCTAAGTTTTGGTATTATTTTTATCGTAGATTTAAACAATTGCCGTTTATTTAATCTCTTGATAAAGTCTGAGGAGTTCCTTTACGTCAATACCTCAACTCTTAATATTGTTAGAATTACGCATTTAGAGCGCTAGTAGTATTAAATACTGTTGTGCTGCCTTGGACACAAAATCGCAGTAAGCGATCGCGAGATTGAGCCAAGATACGTATCTCGGCTCAATACCTACAATTTTCCCGTTGCCATACAGTGAGCCATTGTATAAATATAGAAGAATTTGAGGCATGAATTACAGGTAATAACCCTTACGTGTAACTACCAACTATATATTGATTTTACGTTGGGCTAAATTGAGGCGAACGCAATACATAGGTTACAACCTATATCCATCAAGTAATATTACCGACGTTGCCAAATCAATTTCTTGCTAATTATCTAACAAGCGTGTAAGGCATTAATCATTTCATTACTTACAACAAAAGATACCAAGTAAAAGAGAAAATCTTTAATTTATCTACACTATGGTAGTAAGACTAAGAACATTTAACTTGATTAATCAAGTTAGTAACACTCTAATACTACTAAGAAGTCCGCTAGTTCTCGGCAAGTCAATCTTTTTTCATATTCAATAAAGGTAGGTATCTGGTTGCTACAGTCGCCGTGAAAACTACTAAGCTGGTAAATAGCACGTTTAAAATTTAGCGGAAATTCGGAATCGCATTCATCGGCGGTTCAAGATTCCCCATTGGCGAACTACCTGTAATTACATTATGTTTGATGCTCTATCTGACCGTTTAGAAGCCGCCTGGAAAAAACTGCGGGGACAGGACAAAATTTCTCAATCCAACATTCAAGATGCATTGCGCGAAGTGCGCCGCGCCTTGTTGGAGGCAGATGTCAATCTCCAGGTAGTCAAAGATTTTATTAGCGAAGTCGAAGCCAAAGCCCAGGGAGCCGAGGTGGTTACCGGCGTGCGACCTGACCAACAGTTCATCAAAATTGTTCACGATGAACTAGTCGAGGTGATGGGAGAAGAAAATGTTCCCATCGCAGAAGCCAAGGAACAGCCTACTATTGTGTTGATGGCTGGGTTGCAAGGTACTGGTAAAACCACAGCTACCGCTAAATTAGCCTTACATTTGAGAAAATTAGAGCGTAGCTGTTTGTTGGTGGCAACAGACGTATATCGCCCAGCAGCGATCGACCAGTTGCTGACGTTGGGTAAGCAAATTGACGTACCAGTATTTGAACTAGGAAGCGACGCAGATCCCGTAGAAATTGCTCGACAAGGTGTAGAACGCGCTAGAGCTGAAGGTGTAAACACAGTAATTATTGATACTGCTGGTCGCCTGCAAATTGACGAAGATATGATGGCGGAATTAGCCCGCATCAAAGCAACTGTCCAACCCCATGAAACTCTGTTGGTGGTGGACGCGATGACTGGTCAAGAGGCAGCTAATCTTACCCGCACCTTCCACGAGCAGATCGGAATTACTGGGGCGATTCTCACCAAGTTAGATGGTGATAGCCGTGGTGGTGCAGCGCTTTCAGTGCGAAAGATTTCGGGAGCGCCAATTAAGTTTGTGGGCGTGGGTGAGAAAGTCGAGGCACTGCAACCCTTTTATCCCGATCGCATGGCATCCCGGATTTTGGGAATGGGCGATGTGCTAACCCTGGTAGAAAAAGCCCAGGAAGAGTTTGACTTAGCAGATGCCGAGAAAATGCAGGAGAAAATTTTGTCAGCGAAGTTTGACTTCACTGACTTTCTCAAGCAGTTGCGGATGCTGAAGAACATGGGTTCTCTGGGAGGTTTCATTAAGATGATCCCAGGAATGAACAAGCTCTCAGATGATCAGTTAAAGCAGGGAGAAACCCAGCTTAAGCGCTGTGAAGCCATGATTAACTCCATGACTCGCCAAGAACGCCACGACCCCGATTTATTAGCCAGTTCTCCCAGTCGGCGGCGGCGGATTGCTGCTGGTTCCGGTTATAGAGAGTCAGATGTAACTAAATTGGTGGGTGATTTCCAAAAAATGCGATCGCTCATGCAGCAAATGGGTCAAGGTGGCTTCCCCGGAATGCCGGGAATGTTCGGTGGTGGCGGCGGTATGGGCAACGCCTTCGCAGGTGCAGGCAATCGTCCCGCAGCCCCCGGATGGCGTGGCTATGGTGGCGATGCAGGCACGAAAAAGAAAAAACCCAAAGATAAAAAGAAAAAAGGCTTCGGCAATCTTTAGTTATTGGGCACGGGGCATTGGTAATTTGCTAATGACTAATGACTAATAACTAATAGCACCAAATGCTAGACGAGTGCTAAAATTAGCATTTCGGCATACTTACCAATTAGGAGAATGATTCTTCAACCATGATCAAACTGCGCTTAAAGCGATTCGGTAAAAAGCGGGAAGCAAGTTACCGTATTATCGCCATTAACAACCTCGCTCGCCGTGATGGCCGTCCCCTAGAAGAATTGGGATTCTATAACCCCAGAACCGATGAAGTGCGATTAGACGTTCCCGCCATCGTCAAGCGACTACAACAAGGCGCTCAACCCACTGACACGGTACGTCGCATTTTAGTAAAAGCCAATGTTTTTGAACAGGTCAGTGCCACAGCTACAGCCGCATCATAATTCCGGAACAATATCCCCAACAGCTAGCCCCAACTATGTTGGGCTGGTTCAGTTTTTAGTGCAGCCGTTTTTGGAATCTCCAGAAACTTTAAGCGTCGATTGTGAAATTTCTCAGGCCCTCAACCGGGCTTGGATTCGCATCGCCTTTGAAAGCACAGATAAAGGAAAAGTGTTTGGTCGAGGGGGACGCAATATTCAGGCGATTCGTACAGTAATTGCCGCAGCAGCAGCTGCTGCTGGGCAATCAGTATATCTGGATATCTACGGCAGCACTACGCCGGGCCGCGAAGGTATGTCTTTTGATGAAGACACAGAAGAGCGATCGCCACCGCCGACTAGGAGAGAACCGCGTGGAAATGATGGGCCTAGACCCATTGTTAAACCCCGCCTCCGCTAGGTCAAAACTAGAGAGCAAGTCTGAGCGGTTGTGGTTACCTCCGCTCAGAATTTTTGTAGAGATGGAAAGTAGCAAAAAGATTTTTGGATCTTTTTTTGAACTCTTCACCTAAGAGGCAGGGGGCAGGGGGCAGGGAGAAAGATACTGGAATTACCCTGCCACAAAGGTTAGAGAGCAACTAAATTTATGCCTAAAAGTATAAAGTATTTATTTCAAGATGTGTAACACGAGAAATAATACGTCCTTACTTCAGACCCAATATATTCATATATGGGGATTCTCCCCTGCTCCCCGCCCCTGCCCCTTTTCCTCTTTTTGACCATTAGCGGCGCATCTGTATGCCCCTACAACCGATTAATTTGTTGCAAAGATTTTTCCAAAATGTAATGTTAAGTAAAAAAGCCTAATTTCGCCTTTAGCGACAAAACATTAACCTTTGTCTAAAACAGATCCTCACCAATTAAAAAATACTATGGCAGGTGCCTTAACAATTCAGCTGCCCAATATTCCCAGTGCGATCGCTCTTGCGGGAGATGGAGAAGAAAATCTCAAAATCCTATCTCGGCAAACAGGAGCCACTTTAGTGCTACGCGGACAGGAATTACTGATTTCTGGTACTGAAGGACAAATTGATCTGGCTTCTCGATTAGTGCGATCGCTTGAAGACCTCTGGATTAAAGGCAATACCATCACCAGTGCCGATATTTTAACAGCTCGTCAAGCTATAGATAGCGATCGGCAAGGGGAACTGCAAAATTTACAGCGAGATGTCCTTGCCAAAAGTCGCCGAGGTGAAGAAGTCCGTGCCAAAACCTTCCGTCAGCGTCAATATATCGAGGCACTGCGTAGACGTGACCTCACCTTTGGGATTGGACCTGCTGGTACTGGTAAGACTTATCTCGCCGTTGTTGTTGCTGTACAAGCACTCCTTGCCAACCAAGTGGAAAAGTTAATTTTAACTCGCCCTGCCGTCGAAGCCGGTGAAAAGCTTGGTTTTTTACCTGGAGACTTACAGCAAAAAGTTAACCCTTATCTTCGCCCACTTTACGATGCTATTTATGAATTCATTGATCCCGAAAAAATACCTAGCTTAATGGAACGCGGTGTGATTGAAGTGGCACCATTAGCCTATATGCGAGGACGCACCCTCAACAACGCCTTTGTAATTGTGGATGAAGCTCAAAATACTACACCCGCCCAGATGAAAATGGTTTTGACTCGTTTGGGCTTCCGTTCGCGGATGGTGATTACAGGCGACATGACACAAACTGATTTGCCACTTCACCAACAATCGGGTTTAGGAGTAGCTTTACAAATTTTAAAACACGTTGAAGGCATTGCCTTTTGCGAATTTTCCCAAAAAGATGTTGTGCGCCATCCTTTAGTTCAGCGTATTGTTGCTGCTTATGAACAATACGAAAAATAGGGATTGGGAATCAACAAATAACAAAGGATAACAATTTATGAGTACTACTTTGAAAGAATTTTTAGCCGCTTGTGAAACTCTTGGTACTTTGCGTCTAATTGTTACTAGCAGCGCTGCTGTATTAGAAGCACGGGGAAAAATTGAAAAGCTATTTTATGCAGAATTGCCTAAAGGTAAGTACGCGAATATGCATACCGAAGGCTTTGAGTTTCACTTGAATATGGACAAAATCACTCAAGTGAAATTTGAAACAGGTGAAGCGAAAAGGGGTAATTTTACAACCTATGCTATCCGGTTTTTAGATGATAAACAAGAGCCTGCTTTAAGCCTGTTTTTACAATGGGGTAAACCTGGCGAATATGAACCCGGGCAGGTGGAAGCTTGGCAGACTCTAAAAGAGAAGTATGGGGATATTTGGCAGCCTTTACCAGCAGAAATTTAAAGCTAACCTGATAGGGGTGCAGGAAATCGGATATCTGCACTGAATTGCTCCACATTAACGCTGCGATGAATCGGTAAAACATATTCTAAATTTTCGTGAGGGCGGGGAATAATATGATAAGAAATCACCTCGCCGCCGTTAACTCGCAGCACCGCCTTTAGTCCTGCTGTCACCGCCACATTTACCTCGCCTACAACCCCTCGAATTAACACGGTAATTCGTCCCAAATCTGTATTTTCATAACCAACAAGGGTTACACGGGCAGCTTTACACACAGCATCTCCCACTTCCACTGCTGTGGGAACGCCATAAACTTCAATCATGCCTAGTGCCAATGTCATGCTATAACCATAGTTTGGGATTGTAAAGTCAAATATTTTACTACAAAGTTTTAATTTTTACACAAACTTACTTAAGTTTTAATCGATAAATAATAAACGTTAAATACAAAACTGCTAATGCTTACAATAAAGGCGATTTGGGGTTTTTGCTTGCTGCTTTTATTCCTTTTTTGGGGTGGCGATGCTTTTGCAGGAGAGTTATCTGAACGGTTAGCAAATTTTCCTCAATGGGAAAAATTAACTTCAGTACAACCTGCTTCGGGTGATTTGGTTTACCCTGAATGGATGGCTGGTTCTTGGCAAGTTAGAAGTACTTTGGTAGATTTAGCTGCACCTTTAGCACCAGAAATCGTAACTCCAGGATTTGAAGGTAATCGCCGACAATTAAATCAGCCTGTGAGTTTTGTAGTAAGATTTGTCAAAGAACAGCCATCAATTACCGGGTTGAAAATATTACCTCATATAGATAATAGATCCCCAATTTTAGTAGCTGATAGAGCATTTAATAGCTTGAATTTGGCAAGAGCTTATTTAGGAGATGAAGCAGTTTTATTAGTCAAAGTAGATCCAGATTCACCTAATCGTCAGATTACCTTTTTGCGTAGCAGTCGCCAATTAGTTTCCATTGTAACTGCACGAGCTACAGAAACTACCCTTGATGGCAAGTTCATCACTACAGAAGTGTTTCAACAACTATTTAAAGGCGGTTCACGCCCTTATTTAAACTCTGTAGAATCTACCACCGCTTATCATAAACTTCCAACAGCTAATCCGGCAATTGAGGCTGATCAAGTTACTGCTGTCTATCTTTCACCCCAAGATCCTGATTACTTTAAAGCTGGTTCTCAACCAGTTGCTCTCTATCGCTATCGCCTAGAATTTATCCCCGCACAAATGCCCACTACTCCAAAGGAGTGATTTAGACTGATTAACCCTTGATTATTTTGTAGTATATCTGTAATATATAAATTTCAAGCTCAAGATCGCGCTCTTGGACGGTGTGCATCATGGCCAAATTTCAAGATATTGTCAATTACTTTCGCTCTTACTGGAAGCTGAGTGTTTTCAGTATTACAGCATCTAGCATTTACGAAGTTATTGATTTAGCTGTACCTTACGCGATCGGGCAGATTTTAAACGTTTTGTCTAATCAACCTTTGGATAGACCACTTCAAAATGCGATCGCAACTTTTTCAAACATCACCAATTACCCAGTCAATAAAACTCTATCTTTGGGTGTCTTACTGGGTTTAATTTTCGTTGTCACCGTAGTGAAAGCGCCAACACAACCGTGGTTAAGCACTTGGTTTCATTGGGATATACCTTTAAGGGTGCGTCGGGAGAAAGCTCAAACAGCTATAGAAAAAATTCTGACTCTACCACTGGAATTTTATGATGAAAATAACCCCGGGCGCATTGCTGGAAGAATAGCAAGAGGTATTTCTAACCATACTTTTAGTTACCCTGAAGTTGCCGGACAGTTGATTCCTAAACTAGCTCGTGTACTAGGAATTTTCTTGTTTATTTTGGTGATTGAATGGCGAATTGCAGTTCTATATCTAATTTCCTTTGTAGTTATCCTTAGCTTAACTTTGAAGGATTTACAACGGTTGATTGGGCACGAAACTATTCTGGATAAATACGGAGAGGACACTGAAAGCCGTACTTCTGAATTAATCACTAATATCAAAACGGTGAAAGCATTTGCTAGAGAAGCTAGGGAACTGAAACGGCAAAAGCAACGTTTGGATCGTGAACTGAGGGTAGTTGAGGATCGCATTCACAAAGGTTATACGATACTGGCTACTTGGCAAAGAACCGTAATTCAGTTTTGTGTGTTTACAATCCTGGGTTTGACTTTAGCAGCAACAGTAGATGGGAGAATTTCTCTCGGTCACTTTGTCATGACCTTAACTCTTTCTAGCATGGCTTATGCCGAGTTAGAACCTATTAGTAATTTGGCAGAAGTTTTTGCCCGTCGTTATTCTCCCATGCTGCGCTTTCACGAATTTCTGCAAGAGCCAACTGCATCTGATTCAGCTAGTCTTTTAGAAGAGAGCAACCAGACAGAATCACCTTATAAATTTACTGGAAAAGTTGAGTTATCGCACCTCAGTTTTGGATATGATGCCAAGCGTCAAGTTTTACAAGATATTAACTTGTTGATTGAGCCATACCAAACAGTGGCATTAGTGGGGCGTTCCGGTTCTGGTAAGTCTACTTTAGTGAAATTGCTGTTGCGATATTTTGAACCTCAAGAAGGTCAAATTCTAATTGATGGTCAAGATATTCGGACTTTGGATGTGGGTAAGTATAGACGAAGGCTAGCGATCGTTCATCAAGAAGTAGACGTTTTCAACGGTACCATATTGGATAATCTCACCTACGGTAGACCGAATGCTAGTTTGGAGCAGGTTCAGAAAGCCTGTAGAATTGCCAGAGTCGATGAAGTAGTGCAGCATTTACCCAAAGGTTATTACACCGTTGTGGGGGAACGAGGTGTCAGGTTATCTGGAGGACAAAGACAACGGTTAGGAATTGCTAGGGCGTTGCTAGTGGAACCAGACGTTCTAATTTTTGACGAAGCCACCTCTAGTTTAGATTATGAGTCTGAGCGTTCAATCCAGCTAGCAATGCGATCTATTCAGGGTACTTGCACCACTATTGTTATCGCCCACCGTCTAAGTACAGTGCGGGAAGCCGATAAAATTGTGGTTCTGGAGCAAGGAAGAATTGTAGAAGTGGGTAGCCACGATGAACTCTTGCGTCACGAAGGTATTTACCGCCGTTTGCACTCCCTACAAGAAACAGGAGAACTCCTGAGTTAGGGAACATACACATTTTGGATATTGGATTTTAAATTGACCCTTGATTTAATCGACCTTATTGACAAAGGTCGATTTTTTTAATTTTACCCAACAGTATTTTGTACAAGACTGTTTTGACTACTATGAAAGGAAAACTTTCACGATCTGCTGTAAGTTTAGCCCAGGCAACCTAATTGATTGAAATAGCAGTGATAGAAGTTCAGCGTTGTAGTCAAAAATTAACTAATTTGACAGTAGATATTCAAAAAGCTAATCAAACTTTAATTCAAGTTTTAGAGGTACATCAAAATAATTAGAACCCCCTTGATGAGATTATTCCTCAATTCAAGGAAGAAACTACTAGTTTTTCAAAAGTGATTAACAAGCTTGATAAATTAGAGCTAGGAATTGTAAATAAAGCTGATCAGTAAAAAACTAAGATTTACTCTTATCAGCTTCTTTCTGTGCCGCCTCACTGTATTTTTTATATAGTTGAGTACGAATCTTAGCTTCCTGATAACGGCTATGTTTTTGTGGCACCGTAGCCATTAAATCTGAAGCCCGTTGCCACTTAGCGGCGATCTCTAACCACTGAGTTGAGGTTGTGGCTGTTTTCCCAGATGCAGAAGCTTGGTTGGCAATTCGCACAGAGATTGCAAATGGGCCATCAGACGGCTCAGAAAGGTTATTGTTAAGAGTAGGAGATGGAGTTTGGGTTTGCTTACCGTTAGTATTTTCTGTAGTTAAAGATTTGGAGGTTTGTAGGTGTATTAAGTTTTTGAGGTTATTACCTAACTGGGCATAAACAACCCAACTAAGCAGTAACAGTAAGCATAAACCAGATGCGGCTAAGATTTTTGTTTTAGGTTGATTCTGGTGTTTTTCTTTGTTAATAAGTACTAAAGGGCGAGAGACTGGAGTTTTAGGGAAATTTGGTTTTCCTAGTTCAGCTTGAGCTTCTGTGAAATCTTTAATTAGTTGCTTGACAATATTGGGCTGAACTAATGCAATTTCTTGTGACCAAAGCACTTGGTTGTCGCGATCGCTATCTATTTCCTTTAACCAAAGCAATTGTTGTTCTCGAACAATTCGACTGTTGATATTGACTCGGCGAATGTAACGCGGAGCAATAGAATCAAGAATTTGCTGGATTTGTTCTACGAGGGAAGATTGTTCAAGTTGCTCTACCCTAGCCGCCTCGCATAGAAGTTGTAAGACACCATCAGAAAAAATGGCTCTAGTTCTGACACCAGACTTAGCTAGCTTTTCGTTCAATAGCTGAATAATCGCAGCAACGCTACCTTGGTGAGCTTGCCAAGCAATATCATTTATCCGGTCTACCATCTGAAATTTAGTGATAGCTCTTCCACCCTGGCTGATTAACGTATTCATTAATTTAGGGACTCTTTTCTACTGACCTTGATCTTGTTTTCGATTTTACGAGTAAAAAGATGAGTTGCCAAATAAAATCATAAATATAGAGCCTCCCTTTTCAGTTTGGCAAGGATGCTCGATTACGCTAAGTTAATTTGACACTCTCACGCCTTGAAAGCGTGGGATTATTGGGCTGAAACTGCGTTTTCAGGATAACACCCATGCTGGTGGACGAGCTACCTGTTTGACATATTACATTAGAGTTGTCTTTTTACGTAGGCGTAGCCCGCCATAGGCATCGCCTTTGCTTGTACGACTATGCGAAGCACCTGCCAAGAGCGATCGCAAATCTATGGCTAAATAATATCAGGGTCAACACCAAGCGCTTTTAAGTTTTATTTCAACTCACAGACTGACGCTGATATTTCTGGAACTGTTACCTCGTCAGATATTGTTCACAAACTAAACAAAATAGTTGTATCAGGACAATTTTCTCAGTAATTTTCGCTTTTTTTGCCTTTTTGCCAGAATTACAAGACTATTCAAGACAGCGATCGCTACATTAGAAGATATATAACTAAAAATCAACAATGATTTTTATTCGTTCGCAGTTCACACAAAACCATGAGTGCAAGTACCATTATTTCCAACAATCCCTTACTCCAAGGCACTGGTTTACCTCCCTTTGCAGAGATTAAACCAGAACGAGTAGTACCAGCCTTCAATGAGTTGCTGGCAGAACTTGACCAGCAGCTTACCACCTTAGAGACTAATGTAGAGCCTACTTGGAGTGGTTTAGTAGAACCCTTAGAAAAGCTGACAGAACGGCTTACATGGAGTTGGGGGGTGGTAAATCATTTAATGGGTGTTAAAAATGGCCCAGAACTGCGCGAAGCTCATGAAATCGTACAGCCGCTAGTAGTACAATTTATCAATAAGCTTGGTCAAAGCAAACCTATCTATAATGCTTTTAAGGCACTCCGCACTAGTGATAGTTGGGCAACTTTAGAATTAGCGCAACAACGCATTGTAGAAGCCGCTATTCGAGATGCAGAACTTTCTGGTGTTGGCTTAGAAGGAGAGGCAAGAGAGCGTTTCAACGCCATCCAAATGGAGTTAGCAGAACTTTCTACCAAATTCTCTAACCATGTACTTGATGCCACTAAAGCCTTCAGCTTAACCCTAACAACACAAGCTGAAATTGAGGGTTTACCACCAAGCTTAGTAAGTTTAGCGGCCCAAGCGGCTCGTGCGGCTGGCGAAAGCGATGCCACACCAGAAAATGGCCCGTGGCGGATTACTTTGGACTTCCCCAGCTATGGCCCTTTCATGCAGCACAGTACCCGTAGAGATTTGCGCGAAAAGCTCTATAAAGCTCATATCACCCGCGCTTCTGCTGGCGATTTGGATAACAACCCCTTAATTGAGCGCATTTTAAAATTACGCCAAGAACTCGCAGATATACTAGGCTTTAAAAGTTTTGCTCAATTGAGCCTGGCGAGTAAAATGGCTCCCAACGTTGAGGCAATCAACGCCCTATTAGAAGAGCTACGCCGCGCTAGTTATGATGCTGCTGTCAAAGATTTGGCAGAACTCAAAGGTTTTGCGGCAGCACAGGGAGCAGCAGAAGCAGAGGATTTAAAACACTGGGATATCAGCTTTTGGGCAGAACGCCAACGAGAAGCAAAATTTGCTTTTACCTCTGAAGAATTGCGTCCCTACTTCCCTCTTCCCCAAGTGTTAGACGGCTTATTTGGACTAGTCAAGCGGCTGTTTGGCGTTACTGTTACCTCTGCCGATGGTCAAGCGCCAGTATGGCATGAGGATGTCCGTTATTTCCAAATTGCTGACGAAACTGGTTCTCCCATAGCCTACTTTTACTTAGACCCTTACAGCCGTCCAGCCGAGAAACGTGGTGGTGCTTGGATGGATGTGTGCATCAATCGCGCCAAAATCACTGAAAATGGTGCCACTGCCATCCGCTTACCTGTAGCTTATTTGGTGTGTAATCAAAGTCCTCCTGTAGATGGTAAACCTAGTTTGATGACCTTCTATGAAGTAGAGACTTTGTTCCACGAGTTTGGTCATGGATTGCATCATCTGCTTACGAAAGTTGATTATCCTGGAGCCGCAGGCATCAATAATGTGGAGTGGGATGCAGTAGAATTACCTAGCCAGTTTATGGAAAACTGGTGCTATGAACGACCTACTTTCTTTGGAATGGCGAAGCATTATGAAACTGGTGAAGCCCTACCGGAGCATTATTATCAAAAGCTGCTAGCGGCGCGTAATTATATGAGTGGTACTGCCATGTTGCGGCAGATCCACCTGAGCAGTCTTGATTTAGAATTACACTACCGCTATCACCCTGGTAGTAATGAAACTCCGTCAGATGTGCGTCATCGTATAGCCAAGACTACTACTGTATTACCACCACTTCCAGAAGATGCCATTTTATGTGCTTTTGGACATATTTTTGAGGGTGGTTATGCAGCAGGTTACTACAGTTACAAGTGGGCAGAAGTACTGAGCGCTGACGCTTTTGCCGCTTTTGAAGAAGCTGGGTTAGAAAATGAAGAGGCTATAAAAGCTACAGGTCGACGTTATCGCGATACAGTACTGGCGCTCGGTGGTGGTCAGCATCCAATGGAGGTGTTTAAAACTTTCCGAGGTCGTGAACCAAGTACGATCGCTTTGCTCAGGCACAATGGTTTAGTCAGTGCTGCTGTAAACTAAACAACGTCCCTATTTGCATAAAATTTTCACAAACAATCCTTAGCGATCGCCTAACCCCCTTCCCGACACGGGAAGGGGGAAAATTCAAAGTCTCTCTCCTTAATGGAGGTAGTGCACGTCGCAAGAGACACAGATGTAGTTCTGTTTATCACGACGATGCCCGTTCTTACGGATAAAGTTGGATGCACAATGTGGACAGTTCATTTCTTAATTATGCAACGTCAAGCAAATACTTAAAGCTCTGATTCAATACCGAGCGATCGCTATTCATGTGATCTTAAAGTACACGCAGTAAGCTGGGAATACTTTCGATCGCTGATAAATTCTGAATTTCTGCCAAAGCTTGCCTAAAATTACCTTCTGGCACATCATGGGTAACAACCACAATCTCTGCGAGTTCCCCTTGAAAACCAGTTTGGACAACTGACTCTAAGCTAACGCCATAGTTACCAAAGCAAGTCCCCAATTTACCGATAACTCCAGGTTGGTCATTGGTGAGGAAACGGGCGTAAAACCGAGTTATCAATTCTGCCATTGGTGCAATTTGACAGTATTCTTGATGTCCACAAGTTAGTAAGGGATTTGCAACTGCTGTATTGGTTTTGAGGACAGCAACTAAATTCAAAATATCTGATGTGACAGCACTGGCGGTTGCGCCAGCACCAGCACCGGGGCCAAAAAACATTACCTGGCCAATTGGTTCTCCTTCGACAAGAATGGCGTTGTAAACACCGTTGATGCTAGCCAAAGGGTGGGCTTGGGGCACTAAGGTAGGATGAACTCTGACCGAGAGAGGAGATGAGGGAGTATCACGTTTAGCAATCGCTAACAATTTAATCACAAATCCCAATTTTTCAGCGTAGGCAATATCTGTTTTGCTGACTTGCCGAATGCCCTCAGTATATACATCTTGTAAGTTTATGCGTCCATCAAAGCCTAATGATGCCAGGATAGCAATTTTATCGGCTGCGTCTAAGCCATCAACATCGGCTGTAGGGTCAGCCTCAGCATAACCCAAGCGCTGGGCATCAGCTAGGACATCGCTGAAGTTGCTGCCTTCTGTTTGCATCCGCGTCAGGATGTAGTTTGTTGTACCGTTTACGATGCCTATTACAGTATGAATACGGTTAACACTTAAAGACTGCTTTAGGGGTTGAATCACCGGAATACCACCACCTACCGCAGCTTCTAGCATCACGTATACGCCTGCTTGATTGGCAGTTGTGAAAATTTCTGCTCCAAAGCGAGCGATCGCTGCTTTATTGGCGGTAACTACGTGCTTACCATTACTTAAGGCTTTGAGGATGAGCGATCGCGCCGGCTCCAGCCCACCTATCACTTCCACAACTATATCTACCGCCGGATCGTTGACAATAGCTTCTAAATCTGTTGTTAAAACTTCCGTAGATAATTCTATTGCACGGGGTTTATCGAGCGATCGCACTCCCACTCGATAGATTTCTATCTCTTGCAACAATGGGTGACGCCCAGCGCTATCTTGCAACAACTGCACTGTTCCCGTTCCCACGGTGCCTAATCCCAGTATTCCTAGTCTCACACCCATTTTGCACCCAATTTCACCAATAACAATTGTAGGTAGAGCGTTTGCCCTACCTACTGATTATCCCGCTTCCTTTGTCATTTGTCCTGCCCTTCGGGTAGATGCCCGGAGGGCATCTACGCCCTTCGTCCTTTGTCTAAAACTAATACTTCGACTTCGCTCAGTACAAATGACTAATGACTAATTTAGTAAGTTTCTACGTGCCAGCGGCCAGCTTTCTTGAGTTGCTTCTGATAATCACTCCAGGTTACACCTTCTTTAGCAGCAGCAGCAGTTAAGGCTGCATCGATGCCTTCTTCCATACCGCGTAAACCGCAGATGTAGGTATGAGTTTTTTCATTTTTAATCAACTGCCACAATTCATCTGCGTGTTCAGCTACGCGGTCTTGGATATACATTCTACCGCCTTGAGGATTTTTCTGTTCGCGGCTGATAGCAGCAGTTAGGCGGAAGTTATCAGGATATTTTTGTTGAATTTCTTCCAGTTCTTCCTTATATAAGAGGTTTGGAGTTGTTGGTACACCAAATATTAACCAAGAGAATCCTTTAAATTGGTAATCTGGGTTAGCTGCTCTTTCCGCATCTTTAAACTGCCGCCACAGATAAGCCCGCATCGGCGCAATACCTGTTCCGGTTGCCATCATAATTACATTAGCTTCAGGGTCATTGGGTAACAACATTTCCTTACCCACAGGCCCTGTAATTTTTACCTCTTCCCCTGGCTTGAGGAAACACAGGTGCGTAGAGCAAACACCGTAAACTGTTTCGCTAGTTTCTGGATGCTTGTACTCCAATTGGCGAACGCACAGTGATACTGTTTTATCATCTACATCATCGCCATGACGAGTTGAGGCGATGGAATATAGTCTGAGTTTTTCCGGCTTACCGTTCTTGTCTACTCCTGGTGGAATAATCCCAATACTTTGACCTTCTATATACTTCAAATCACTGCCAGACAGGTCAAATTTAAGGTGTTGAACAATACCAATACCGCCTTCTTTGACTAGCGGTTCATTAGATATTACCTTGCCAATAAAAGGAGCATTGGGGCGGTAAGTGTTAACAGGAACGTCACCGTGGTCTTTTTTGGCTTTCGCTTGAGTCATGGTGTTGCCTTTCTTGTCCTTGTTCTCTTCAGCACTATGAGCATTTACAGGTGTGGCTTTACCATTCCCTTCACTGTTAGCAGTTTCCCCAGATGTAGCTAACTCGCTGACAACGCTTGTAGCATTCCCAAATGAGGCTTTACCATTAACTGATTCTAGAGCAGTTACAGGCTGGATGCTAACAATTGTGCCGCCTAGACGAGTGATACGTCGCATTTCTTGATTCATGCGGTTGTAAGGCACTTTGATGAACACACTGCCACTTTTACGAATTGGGTAGTTAGTTTGATCAGTTTCTTCGCTCTGACGCAAACCCACCACTTCATAGAGGAAGATGCGGCTACCTAATTCTGTGTTGGCAGCACCCTCAACAGCACCTTGATTGTACATTCGTTCTACCACTCCGATAATTTACTTAACCGTTTTTCAGAAAAAAACTATTCCCCTACCTTGCCAGCTTTAGTTTACCGGATTTTCGTTTCACAAAACTGACCCTGAAGGAAAAACGGCATCATTAAGTTAATGCCTTGCTAAGTACACTCACCAAAGACATGCAGGCATAGCAAAAAACACACCTGTTCACCTTCTAAAGTAAAGGAAAAGTCTTGTGGAGAATGTTAATAAAGAGTCAATTTAATCTTTTTTTTGTTAACTACCAACCCCTTTAGGGAGATAGTTTTTACCTTACTACCCAGTGAGGAACTTAAAAGGGCGGATATTGTAGGAAGCCTGCTTCGATTAGTGGAAGCTAGTGCTGAGTTGACTTCTAAAAATTGCGGTTGTGCTTATTTATTCCAAGGGTTTAAATCGGAGAATGCCAATTCCGGAAGGTCTTCTTCCGATTGGTTTTACTTTTCCAAATCTAATGCTCTCTCGGAATGTTGTTAGCTATATTCATGACTTGTCTAAAGATAATCACATCATTAGGACAACTCCAGCTACAAAGATAACAACAGAGAGAACCGTAATTGAAGCAACTATAATTAGTTTCACTTGATGTGAAAAATCTGTCAACCAGTATCAGTAGTTTGTCATAACGTCAACGCTTCTATATGAGCATATCCATAAATTTACAGCCAATATTTTGACTAATGCAAGTTGTTTGCTCATTCGTTGGATAGATTTTTGCTTTGAATATCTTAAGTATTGTCGAGCAGGAATTACAATTTAGGAGCATTAGAAAATTCCCAACAATAATAAATTATACCTCATAGTCTTGATTATATAGAGTCACAAGTAGCAGACTGATAATGGTGCAACGCTGATGGGCGGTGCTGATCCCCATTTTTAAATTAACAACTAAATCCACAAAAAAATGATTCATGAACTACGCTAATTCTTCTTGACAGCAATCTTGTATGGGATACCCCATTCTGTTAAAATCAAATATACCACTAGGATTAAATACTTACCGGCACCAAAATTCAGGCTAGTCCGACGAGTAGCAACTTATAAGAGAAGACAGGAGGTAGAGGGCAGAAGGCAGGCGGAAAGAAGTATGAATGAAAATTTTATTCTGGGTCAAAAGCCCAGTTTAAAAATAAGAACTGTATTGAGCGAAAAGTGGCGCTAGATAAAAGGTGTCTACAGCTTAATTCCCATGCTTTTAAACATTGGTTACTCCTACCTCCTACCTCCGTGCCCTTCGGGTTCGTCACTTGCTTTATGCCGGGTAACCCGTCCACCGCAGTGGCTCACCTCCTGTCTGCTTGGTTGTCTACCCGCTTGGTGTCTTATAGATGTGCTAGGTAGCAAGAACGCAGGATAAACCAAAGTGGTAAACTCCTGGCTTCAGAATCTGCTGTGTGAAAAAATATTGACACAATTTTAGTATTTTAGAGGAGATTTATGACAAATAAGCCGGAACGCGTGGTACTGATTGGAGTAGCCGGAGACTCTGGGTGCGGGAAATCTACGTTTTTGCGTCGTTTGATAGATTTGTTTGGTGAAGATTTAATGACAGTCATTTGCTTGGATGACTATCACTCTCTAGATCGCAAACAGCGTAAAGAAACTGGGATAACGGCATTAGACCCTAGAGCAAACAATTTTGACCTGATGTATGAGCAAATTAAAGCGCTCAAAAGTGGTCAAACGATTGATAAGCCGATTTATAACCACGAAACTGGCTTGATTGATCCGCCAGAGCGGATAGAGCCGAATCACATTATAGTTGTTGAAGGGCTGCATCCTTTATATGATGAGCGGGTGCGATCGCTAATTGACTTTAGTGTTTATTTTGACATTAGCGATGAAGTCAAAATTGCTTGGAAAATCCAGCGAGATATGGCTGAACGCGGTCATCGCTACGAAGATGTCTTAGCGCAAATCAATTCCCGCAAACCTGACTTTGAAAAGTTTATCGAACCACAAAGAGAATTTGCCGATGTAGTTCTCCAAGTATTACCTACTAACTTAATCAAAAACGATACAGAGCGTAGAGTCTTAAGAGTACGTATGCTCCAAAGGGAAGGTAAGGAAGGCTTTGATCCAACATACCTGTTTGATGAGGGGTCAACAATTAATTGGACTCCCTGTGGACGCAAACTGACCTGTTCTTATCCTGGTATGCAACTATACTACGGTTCAGATGTTTACTACGGTCGCTATGTCTCAGTACTAGAGGTAGATGGTCAATTTGACAATTTGGAAGAAGTAATTTACATCGAAACCCATCTCAGCAATACATCCACTAAATATCAGGGTGAATTGACTCACTTGTTACTTCAGCACCGCGAGTATCCAGGTTCCAATAATGGTACTGGTTTCTTCCAAGTGCTTACAGGTTTGAAAATGCGTGCTGCTTATGAACGGTTGACAACTACGGAAGCAAAGTTAGCAGTTCAAGTTTAAAGCAGCAGTGTTTGTGTCAAAGTTTGTGGGGGCACTTCTGGGTGCCTCCTTTTTTTGTGTTATTAAATACATTTGTCCCATAAAATAATTAGCATAAATTTATCTTCTTTACAGATACTTACCTTATGGCTAGTGGTTTTTATTAATATCAAGAAGATACTAACTACTGAAGTATAAATATTGTTATGATTTCATAAATTAACGTGAGTTCGACGGCTTATGTGGTGTTCGCCTAAGGAGCTTAATCAAAAAACCTCTTAAAGATTTTACTACCTAAAACCGTCCTTCTTCGACTCCTAGAGGCACAAACTTGAACTAAAGCTCAAGTTAGGGAGAGGTTCATTGAACTCACGTTAAATAAAGTAGTTGAACTAAATACTACATTTAATCAGCTAAAAAACTCAAGTCAGGAGGAATTTCCTTTGTCTCGTCGATATTTATTTACCTCCGAGTCAGTCACCGAAGGTCATCCAGATAAAATCTGCGATCAGATTTCTGATACTATTCTAGATGCCCTACTGACACAAGACCCCAGCAGCCGTGTCGCTGCCGAAGTAGTAGTTAATACTGGTTTGGTGCTAATCACTGGTGAAATAACCACCAAAGCCAATGTGAATTTCGTCAATCTCGCCCGCCAAAAAATTGCCGAAATTGGCTATACCAATGCCGATAATGGCTTTTCTGCTAACAGCACCAGCGTTCTGCTGGCTTTAGACGAACAATCACCCGATATTGCCCAAGGCGTTAACACCGCTCAAGAAACCCGCCAGCAAGATAGTGATGAGCTATTCGACAAAATTGGTGCAGGCGATCAAGGTATAATGTTTGGTTTTGCCAGCAACGAAACACCAGAACTGATGCCCTTACCCATCAGTCTCGCCCACCGTATTGCTCGCCGATTAGCAGCAGTTCGCAAAACAGGTGAATTGTCATACCTGCGTCCTGACGGTAAAACCCAAGTAACTGTGGTCTATGAAGATGGACGCCCAGTAGGTATTGATACGATTCTAATTTCCACCCAGCATACAGCTAGTATTGGGGAAATCACAGATGAGGCGGCTGTACAAGCCAAAATTAAACAAGACCTTTGGTCAGCAGTGGTCGAACCTGTTTTTGGCGACATTGAAGTTAAGCCTAATAAAGAGACACGTTTTCTAGTCAACCCCACTGGCAAATTTGTCGTTGGTGGTCCTCAAGGAGACTCTGGTCTGACAGGACGGAAAATAATTGTTGATACCTACGGTGGTTATTCACGGCATGGTGGCGGCGCTTTTTCTGGCAAAGACCCCACAAAGGTAGACCGTTCTGCTGCCTATGCGGCTCGTTATGTGGCGAAAAACATTGTCGCTGCCGGTTTAGCAGAAAAAGTTGAAATCCAGTTATCTTATGCTATTGGCGTAGCGCGACCAACAAGCATTCTGGTGGATACCTTTGGCACTGGCAAAGTCGATGAAGAAACCTTACTGGAATTAATCAACAAGCACTTTGAACTGCGTCCAGCAGGGATTATCCATACCTTCAATTTACGCAACTTACCAAGTGAACGAGGCGGACGTTTTTATCAGGACGTCGCGGCTTATGGTCATTTTGGGCGGCCTGATTTAGAGTTACCTTGGGAACAGACCGATAAAGCTGAATTGTTGAAGCAAGCGGTTAACGAGTCAGTTTCGGCAGTAGTTGCTCAGGCGCTAACTTAGACTTATACGCTACTACAAAAACTTAGTTTATATCTTTGAGGGTATAGGCAATTTATGAAGTTGCCTATACCCTCATTTATCTTTCAACTGTCGCACGAAAGCCGAAATTAATCATGGTACGGTTTTATAGCGGTTATCGCTTGGGTGCAGTAGATTTTTGACCTCACTTCCATTCTTCTCTGCTTTTAGGAGAGAGGCTTTGAATCTTACTCCCCAAAGCTAGTAGGGAAGGGGTTGGGAATTAGGGTCTGTACCGCACTCAACTGAGAACCGTTATAAGCCAGTATCTGGGATACCAACTGGTCTTTGTTCATTTCCATCTCGTTTATAAAGGAAGACAGCAGGAAGCGCTAGCACTGATTAAAATGCGAACAATTGCAGAAATTAACGAGAAAATCAGCCGCCAACGTGCGGTAGTGTTGACAGTTGAAGAATTAAAAGCACGAGTTGTAGAAATCGGTGTTACTAAAGCTGCTAAAGAAGTTGATGTAATTACCACTGGCACGTTTGAGCCGATGGAATCAAGTGGTGCAATTATCAATCTTGGACACACTGACCCCCCAATAAAAATTCGTCGCTGCTGGTTAGATGGCGTGCCAGCATACTCTGGTTTTGGGGCAGTAGATTTATATTTGGGTGCAAGTTCTGCCGTAGAGACGACGGACGGGGAAGAAGTCAGAGAACGTGGCGGCGGTCATGTAATTGAAGATTTGATCGCTGGTAAACCCATACACGTAAAAGCGCAAGGACAAGTAACAGATTGTTATCCCAGAGCAACTTTTGAAACTACAATTACCAATGAAACGATTAATCAGTTTTATTTATTCAATCCGCGCAATCTTTATCAAAATTTTATTGTTGGTGTAAATGGTGGCGATCGCCCCCTCTTCACCTATCTCGGCCCTTTACAACCGCGTTTAGGGAATGCAGTTTACTCTAACCCCGGTGCTATTTCCCCCTTACTCAACGATCCCGATTTACAACTCGTTGGTATAGGGACTCGAATTTTTTTAGGCGGCGGTATTGGCTATGTCGCCTGGGAAGGCACTCAGCACTTCCCTTTACAAAAGCGTTTAGCTAATCGTACACCGATTGGCCCTTCCGCCACTTTAGCTTTAATCGGTGATGCCAAGCAAATGGATGCTCATTGGGTGCGGGGTTGTTATTTCAAAAGCTATGGTCCCTCATTAATGTTAGGCGTTGGTGTACCACTACCTGTATTAAATGAACAAGTAGTTGAACATTGTGCCGTGCAGGATAAAGACTTAGTAGCCCCAATAGTGGATTTTTCCATTCCCCGGCGCGTCCGTCCTACCTTTGGTTTGGTGAGTTACGCCCAACTCAAATCTGGGCGGATCACTATCGAGGGCAAAGCTATACGCTCTGCCCCCTTAGCGAGTTTGTTTTTTTCTAGGCAAGTCGCCCTAGAGTTGAAAAAGTGGATCGAAGCAGGAACGTTTACCCTCACAGAGCCAGTTTCCCCAATTCCGATGGAGCGATCTTTTTTACCCCAAGACCGTCGGACGGATTTTTGATACTGGGGACTGGGGGCTGGGGAAGAGTTTTTCTAATGCCCCATGCCCTATGCCCCTCCTTTATTCTTGAGTCGGTTTCGGTCGCTTGATAGGTTTAGGAGCAGGCGTTTTTGGTATAGGTTTTGACACTATAGAAGGGTCGCTGCTTACGCCTGTTTTCTTGATAGGACGTGGGGTTTCCCCACTGCGTCTGGGAGGGAATGGTTTTCTGCCACCAGCACCGCCACCGCCAGCACGAGGGCCACCTTTGAACGGTGGTTTGCGTTTTTTGGGCAAGTCAGCGATCGCTTCGGCTTTTTCTACTATCAAAACGTCAGCTTCTCGCTTGGCTTGGAAATCCCAGAACTTTCCTACAGCTTTGGTGGTCAGCACACCCCTCAATTTCAACTTGAAATACTTGGGTTTCTCAGTTGGTTTGCGTGCAGCCTGCCTAATTTTGACTACTAAGCTTTTAGCGTCAAAAGACTGGTATACTACCTCACCACGAACAGAAAAACCACCATCTGCTACTTCTGATGAGGGGATCGTTGAAATTGTACTTAATTCAGAGTTTTCCGATAAGCCATCATCGGTTGTCTGTAACTCTTGCAAGTCCAAGTCCGACTCATCCTCATCTGTTGAGTTTTTAGCCAAATTTTCTGGCTCCCAAACTCCGACGATTTGGATGTGCAAGGTATCATTCTCTTGTCTTGTACGTGGATATACTACCCACAAGTGTTCTTTTTCTAAGTCTAGATGATTCTTGACTAAGCTCATAATCCGGCCTAGGAGGACGGCATTGAGTTCTACACCATCTGTGGTCAGCAGCGTACCTTGAGTAAATTGTTCGCTGCTAGCATGATAGCGACCCCGGACTAAGCCGATCGCTCGGTACTGCATCGGTTCACTGGGAGGCGGAATCGGTTGTTGTCGATTGACCAAGTTCCCATTTGAGTCAGTTTCGCTGGGGTTAACAGGCGAATTTTCAAGTTTAGAGGGCTGGGCTGCTACATTAACATTAGCGGCTGCCCCTGTTTTAGTTGGGCCCTGGTTAGAGGCAGAAGAATTAGAGGATTCAGGCAACGGCATCAGGTCGGAATTCATAAAAACTCCTTGCGGCGGAGACACATCCCATTGTGGGATTTTACAAAGGCAGCTGAAAAGAGCATTTGTGCGACTGATGAAAGTATATTTGCTTTTCACAAAGTCACACCAAGTTACTCTATACAATACTAAAGGCGCTAAATTGAGTGTATAAACACTAAACGTGTAATTTAGCGCCTTTACACTAGTTTCGGAAGCATATCATAGCTCCAATTCTGATGGCTCCTCCTAAAGTCATCACTTACTTTAGCAGTGTAAATAGTTAATTGTTATAAAATTCACAGGCAATTAACGGTATTCCGCAAAGTTCTGGAAATTTTTAACTTTACGATTTGTGTAAATGATAATGTCATTAGAGTTCAGGAGAAAGACAAAACTGTGTCTCAACCGCGCAATCGTTGGATAGTTCAAGTCATCTTGGCAGTGGCAATTCTTGCTTTTGTGGGTGTTTCGGTGATTCCCATAATTGGAGCATTTAATAATACGCCACCCTCAAGCCAGAATACCGCTAGCACTAGAGGCACTTTACCCTCCTCTGACCAAAAATCAAAACTGGAAGACGAAGTACGGGGTTATGAACTGGTTTTGCAAAGGGAACCGGAAAACCAAACTGCACTCAAGGGCTTATTACAGGCACGGCTACAACTATTGAGTCAAAAAGAAAAAGCTGAGGTTAAACCAGCTGATATCCAAGTTGTTATTGAACCTTTAGAAAAGCTAGCCAAGCTGAATCCTGAACAATCAGAATATTCAGTGCTATTGGCTCAAGCCAAACAGCAAATAGGCGATCGCGAAGGAGCCGCTCAAGCATATCGCTCGATTTTGTCCACCAAACCAGGTGATTTGAAGGCTTTACAAGGAATGGTGTCTCTGTTGATAAGTCAGCAACGCCCGGAAGCAGCCATTGGTTTGTTACAAGAAACCCTCTCTAACGCAGCTCAAGCAAATACAATTCAGCCTGGAAGTGTAGATACAGTAGCCGTGCAGGTCTTGTTAGGTTCTGTTCATGCTTCTCAGAAACGCTATGCTCAAGCTAGCTCTGTATATGACCAGGCAATAAAGAAAGATCCCAAGGATTTTCGCCCTGTTGTGGCCAAAGCGATGCTCCTGAAACAACAGGGCAAAGACGCAGATGCAAAACTTTTGTTTGATAGCGCCGCAGCTTTAGCACCTGCTCAGTATAAAGATGAAATTAAGAACGCAGCAACGGCTTCCCCCATCCCTAATCCGGCTGCATCTCCTGCGCCTGCATTAGAAAGTACTCCGAAGTAGGGGCATTGGGCATAGGCAAGAGGACTTGGGGACAAGGAGAATTGGGGACAAGGGGAAAGACTTGTTTCAAGTTCTCACATCTTGTCCCCCTCATCTCCCTCATCTCCCTCTGCTTATCCCCTCACACTCCTTCAATGGCAGCAAGGATACCAAATACCAAAAACAGGCATCCACCAATTAGGGTGAGTTGACGCTCAGAAATGCGCCCGGCAATCATTTTGCCGCCGATAACTGCGATCGCAGCACAAATGGCATGTCCTAAAATTGCACCTATTGTCACTCCAATTGGATTATTACCTGCTGCCAGGGCAATGGTGGCAATTTGGGTGCGATCGCCCCACTCTGCCATAAATGTCAACACAAAGGCTTCTATGATAATTGCCAAGGAAGTCTTTTGCTTTGGTAACTCCAAATCTGCTTTTTTTACCGCAGCTTCGGCCTCTTGTACAACTTCTGTATCACAAGCAGCACCAGACATCTTACTCGCGTCATATAACAGCTTGATACCAAAGGCAAGAAACAAAACTATTTCAGCGTAATGAATATAAACTTTTGGTAAAAAAGATACCGCTTGTCCAAATAGCACCGAAAGGATTGTCATTGCGGCTAAAGCAGCTGTAACACCTATAAATACCAGCCGCCGCGAGTGGTGCATTGCCAAAATTACAGCAATAAAAAATGTTTTATCGCCTAGTTCTGAAACTGTTATTAGTAATAAACCTGCGGTAAAAGCTGTTAACACTCTCTCAAGCTCCTGAAGAATCATTTACCGATGTGAAGCTTGATGAGAACCAAAAGACCTCACCAAGTTTACACTTTTCGGTGTGAACTTAGTGAAGGTCTCGCTTTCAAATATTGATTACTTGCCATCTGAACCAGGCTCATCGCCAGTATGTTGATTCAGATGTACTGGCTTTCATTTTGTTGGCCAGCAGCTACTCCCCTTCAATGCAACGCTAATTATACATCTTTTTAAGGTAGAAATCAAGAATAAGGAATGGAGAGGTATAACTGTACAGAAAATGAAGTGACATATACCGCCCAATTTTACTGTTGACTGAGGAAAAAATTCATCATTTGTGGCTTATGGTAGCTGGTATGGACAGATCAAAGGAAATGTATTGCGATTGTAGTATGAAAGAATGGTTAGATGTAGTTTGTTGTAGACACTCAATTCACGCTACAACCGCGTAACCTAGTAGTTGTGTAGGGTAAGGCCAAACCCCGTTTCATCAAGCAATTCCAACCAACTTTGCGCTTAGTTCCCACATGCGATCACCTTTTTCGTCATCGCGGGCTTGAGGAGAGACTTTTTGCACAAAGGACTTGCCATCTTTCTTCTGGCGATTTCCCCAGCTCCAATAAGCACCAGATTGATTGTACTCAGGATCGGCAACTACCGCAGCAACCCGTTCTCCTGCCAACTCCTGAGACACATATCCCCCAGTGATGTACTTCTGGAATAAAGGGAAGATTTTCTGAAATAAAGGATAGTGGTTTCTAAATAGTGGCGTTTCTGCAACACATCCCGGATAAAGAGAGCTAAAGGCGATACCAGTTGACTCGTGATAGCGCCGATGCAGTTCCCGCATAGTCAGCACGTTGCAAACTTTGCTGTCCTTGTAAGCTTTGACGGGTTCAAACTTCTTGCCATCAATCATCGAGATTGGCTCTTTAAATCCTTCTGCAAAGCCTTGTAAATCGCCCAAGTCTGGACGCGGCGGAATCTTCCCACCCAGTTCATCTGGATTGTGAGTGACAGTTCCTAAAATTACCAGCCTTGGCTCTGAAGATGACTTCTTCAGATCCTCAAGCATTAGGTTGCACAAAAGGAAATGTCCGAGGTGATTTGTGGTGACAGTTAACTCGTAACCTTCTGGACTGCGTAAAGGCTCCTTTATTAAGGGCATATAAATTGCGGCGTTGCACACCAAAGCATCTAGAGAGTTGCCGCTTGCTCGAAAGTTATTCACAAATTGTCGAACGCTTTCTAAAGAGCCAAGATCGATATGCATAATGGTGTAACTGCCCTGATGCGGGATTCCCACAGATTGGGCTGCAAGTTGAGCCTTCGCTATATCCCTACAAGCCATCACTACATACCATCCCCTTTCAACAAGAGCCTTGGCGGCGTACAAACCGACTCCTGAAGAAGCACCTGTAATTACAACCGTTGGCTTGTGATGTTGTTCCATTCTGTTGAGCCTCCATTGACTGTCTCTAGGATCTCACACCAGTGAGCCATCATTGTCACCAGCTTTTCCAATGCTGGATTAGGCTGAACTAACCTGCATTCCAAGAATACGATAAAGGCAAATCGAAAAATGACTTTTCCTTTTGACGAAACTGCTTATCGAAATCTAGTAGCTGAAGTTGCTCCCAAGGTAATTGAGACGGAAGAGGAGTATGAACGTCTGTTGACAGTGGTAGAGCGTCTAACCTTTGCGAAAAATTGCACTCTAGAGCAGCGAGTTTTACATAAATTGCTAATGAAGCTTATTGAAGTATATGAAACACAGAACTACCCGATGGATTTATCTGTGCTTCATGAGATACTTCAACACATTATGGAAGCAAGTGGAACCCGTCAAGCTGACTTGGTAGGGGTTATTGGATCAAGTGGTGTGGTATCTGAGGTTGTTAATGGTAAGCGTTCGATTAGCAAGGCACAAGCCAAAATGCTTGGTGATTACTTCAAGGTTTCACCTAGCCTGTTTATCTAAGCCTCAATTTAAAATATAGGCGATCGCTTTTCACTCAGTTCGATTTCCCATCTTGATAAATTATGACTGCAATCTAATCCTTCAAAGCAGCTTGAATATAAAGCGTTTTCAACTTTTGGTCGTAGCGGAAAATCTCGATGGACTGATACAGATTAGAAAGTCACTGGCAAAGAAATATTGCTTAGGTTATGAATAGCATTAGAATTTAGTATGAGCCTTGCTAATAAACTGTATTAAGTATACGTAGCGATAATTCACCATAGTTAGTAAAAATTATAAATAAATTAAAAACACATGAAATTAGATTTAGTGGAATATTGTCAGGATAAAGGTTTACAAAGTGAATGGAGTTTAGATGGTTGCCAGTTAGGTAATGTAAATTTGATAGTCGGGAAAAATGCCACTGGTAAATCTAAAATACTGAGGGCTATAAACCTGATATCGGGTTTACTATCTGGTGACACAAGTCTAAGGCCTGATCGTATGTCGAGAGAGTGGAAATTAACTTTCGATTCTCATGACGTAGATAACAAGAAAATTTACATATTGACAGTTGATCAAGGTCAGGTGGTTAAAGAGAATTTCACTATTGGTTCTAAGAATTACCTTGATAGAAATGAATCAGGTGTAGGTGTGATTTGGGCTGAAAAGCTACAAACATCTATTGATTTTCAGACTCCTACTGATGAAGTTGCTGCTTTCCAGCGTAGAGATTCTATCCAGCATCCTGTTTTTGATGAAATTTACAATTGGGCAAGTTCATTGAATTACTATCAATTTGGAACAGATTTAGGTAGAAGAAAACTTGCAGTAAATAGCCCCGTTAGGAAAATTAGAAAAAACATAAGTTTGAGAGATGGAGATAATGTAATTGAGGTATTTAAATTGGGTAAATCTCAATTAGATCAATCTTTTATTGAAGCTATAAAATCAGATATGTCATCTATAGGCTACAACATATCGGATATTGGTATTCAAACGCCATCACTTCTATTTTCTGATGAAGAGGATGAAATATCCGACAAAATAGAACTAAAATGTCTTTATGTTCAGGAAAGCGATCTAAAAGAAAAAACTGAGCAAGGTTTAATATCTCAAGGTATGTTTAGAGCGTTATCTCTAATCATTCAAATAAACTACTCACTTTTAGCTAAAAAGCCTAGTTGTATATTAATAGATGATATTGGAGAAGGACTAGATTTTGAAAGAGCATCAGCTATGATTGATGTGCTTATTAATAAAGCGCAGACTGGATTAGTTCAACTAGTTATGACCACTAATGATCGCTTTATCATGAATGGTGTCCCTTTAGAGTATTGGTCAGTGATTGAGAGGAAACCAGGATTAGCTAAACTTCACAACATAGATAATTCAAAGCAAATATTTGAAGACTTTAAATTCACTGGTCTAAACAATTTCGATTTTTTTTCCACTCAATTTTATGTTGAAGGGTTTGGTAATAAAGAGCAGATAGATCAGTGAAAAAGCTAGCTATTTTTGTGGAAGGACAAACAGAACAAATTTTTATAGAAAGATTACTTAAAGAAATTGCAGGTAGAAATAGAATTGCAATAGAAATAATAGCTGTAAATGGTAATCAATTAAAAAGATATACCACGTTAATAAAGAACGCTGTTATGACTCCCGAAACTAAATTTTATGTCTTGGTTTATAACTCATTTAGTGATAACAGCGTTCCTTCAGATATAAGAGATAGATATAGTAGTCTAACTGCCTCTGGTTATGAAAGAGTAATAGGATTAAGAGATGTTTTTCCAATACCCATATATCAAAAATCTAAGCTTATAACTGGTTTGCGTTATTCGTTACCACAAGGAACAATTCCTATAGATATAGTTCTTGCTGTGATGGAAATAGAAGCATGGTTTTTAGCAGAATATAATCATTTTATAAAAATAGATGCGAGTCTAACCCCAGAGAGAATTAAGGAATGTTTTGGATTTAATCCTAAGACTGATGATATGGAAGCAAGGCCTAAACCTTCCGATGATATGAAACAGATTTATAATCTTGTAGGTAAAGGTTATAACAAAAGCGAGAAACAACTCAATCGACTTGCATCTAATCTCGATTATGAGTTTCTATATATAGAACTTACTAATAGTGTTCCTAGTCTTAAAGAACTTGTTGAATATCTTGACCTATTCCTAATTCCTTAGTCAAGTGGGTCATTATCTAAAACTCTGTATACTTTATAAAATCAAATAAAGTATGAAAAATAAGGTATTTCAGCCTTTATATTTCATACTTTATCCTTTATTAATACTTCCGCTCTTTCGGCTCAAACATAGTAATCGCCACCGGACGATATTGAATGTCAATTCCCGCAGGTGAATAGTAAGCCATTGTGTGTTTGAGAAAGTTAGTATCATCTCGCTCGGAATAATCTTCGCGGAAATGAGCACCACGGCTTTCCTGGCGATTTAAAGCTGATGCCAAAATAGTCTGTCCCACTACCATCAAACTTCGCAATTCTAAAGCTTCTACAAGTTCCGTATTCCAGCAACTACCTTTGTCATCTAAATAAATTTGTGGATATCGCTGTTGTATTTCTTCTAATTTGTGCAACCCTTCACTCATTAATGCTTCAGTGCGGAAAACACCGCAGTAATCAGTCATGCAATCCTGGAAGGCTTGACGAACTTCGTTAATGCGATACTGTCCTGGTTGTTCTAGCAAAGCTTGAATTTGTTGCTGGGCTTCCGTCACATAGCGTTGCTCATCCACAGAAGGCAACTTACGTTTTTGCACAAATTGCGCGATCGCAGCCCCAGCTCTCTTGCCATAAACGACACATTCCAGCAGTGAATTACTCCCTAAGCGATTCGCCCCATGTACGGAAACACAAGATGTTTCGCCAGCAGCAAAGAAGGCATCAACTAAACCATCACCACTACTGCGAACTTGCCCATCAGTGTTAACTGGAATACCACCCATACAGTAGTGAATTGTCGGACGGACTGGCATAGGTTGAGTTACCGCATCAACACCTACCAAACGGTGTGCTTCTTCCCAGCAGAAGGGGACGCGACTCATAATTTTTTCTTTGCCCATGTGGCGTAGATCCAGATAAACAAAGGGACCGCCAGCACTACCGTTGAGATGAATACCACGTCCGGCGCGAATTTCATAAGCGATCGCTCGTGAGGTAATATCACGAGGAGCTAGTTCCATACGACTGGGTGCGTAGTTCGCCATAAAGCGATCGCCTTCACTATTAATCAGATACGCCCCTTCACCCCGTACTGCTTCTGAAATCAACACGCCTACCGGATATAAACCAGTGGGATGAAATTGGACAAATTCCATATCTTCGAGGGGCAAACCTGCGATCGCAGTCATTGCCAAACCGTCACCCGAAGAAGCGTAATCATTAGAGGTGGTGTTATAAACGCGACCATAGCCCCCTGTGGCAAACATCACTGCCTTGGCCCGCACTACCTCAATATGTCCATCCAAAAGATGGAACATCACCACACCCTTCGCCTCATTTTCTTCCAAAATGAGACGCATCACGTACCATTCTTCATAAACTTGCACCCCATAACGCCGCAAATTGTTAACCAATTCGTGCAAAATCGCGTGACCGGTCTTATCAGCGGCATAGCAAGTGCGGTTGTGGGAATGTCCGCCAAAAGCCCGTTGGGCAATGCGTCCATCAGGTAAGCGAGAGAACAAAACGCCCATGTGTTCCAAGTCGATTACCACATCTGGTGCTTCCTGGGTAAGAATTGCCACAGCGTCTTGGTCTGCCAAGTAATCAGAACCCTTGACAGTATCAAAAGCATGTGCTTTCCAACTATCTTCTGCATCAACATTTTTCAGCGACGCAGCCATACCACCTTGAGCTGCCACAGAATGGGAACGAATTGGGTGGGTTTTGGCAACCACAGCAATATTTAAATTAGGGTCAGTGCGGGCAATTTCCACAGCAGCGCGACATCCCGCCAATCCACCCCCGACAATAATCACATCGTGTTCCAACATAATTAGCCCCTGATTGCAAACCCCTGCTGTTCTATTGTAGAGAGGTGATTAATCAGGTAGTGCGTTGCGACAGTGGCATCTCTACAAAAAAACATCCCTGCCTATAGACAGGGATGTTTTTACAAATTTTGAAATTAACAGTGAAAAGCTAAAAATGAAGAGTTAGGTCTTCACTTATAACTCTTAACTCCTAACTCTTCAGCTAGTCGCTTGTACAGGTTGTTGCTGAGACACATTACCTGGCATGGGTTCCATTTTTGTTCCAGGCCCTACAGGAGTGACTTCAATATGATTTAACAAGGTAGTGACAAACGCAAACAACAAGAAAGGTAGCGATAGTAGAACGACAAGACCAGCTGTTGCTAAAGCGTACACGGGTCGCTTGGCACCCATTAGCGCCAAGGCTGATGCCAAACTTAGGGTAATTGTAATCAACCAAACAATTATTTGACCGTAGATGTCACCGAAAGTCAGGGTACAGACAAACCGATACTTTTGAATATTATTTCCGCTCATCACATTTGCCTCAAGTCTCTCCTAATAGGTTCTACGTTAGAACCATGTTTGCTTTGTAGACAATTTCTAAATATTTTTGCAAGCTTCGTAATATAACTTTACAGCCAGCTTTTTTTGTTGCAAATCGTAATTTTTAGTAAAGCATGGCGTAAATAGACTAACCATACCCTACGAGAAGCCCTTCTCTTGTAGTCGCCGTTGCCTGGAATTCTCCTAATATACAAAGGTGTGTTATACCCTAGGCTAACGCACCATCTAAGATTATCGCTGTGTTAGGACTAATGTCTATCAATGCACTCTACTAGATTCAAGCCAATGTGTTCAATAATTAGCACAAAGACTAAGAAAGCTAGGTGTTAGTGTAGACTAAGCTTTTTAGTAAAACTTTTAGCAATTCTAATAACCTCTTCAACAAATAGATTCTTTATCTAAAGCCAAGATAATTTTTGTCACCTGTCAAATTTCAGATATTTAGGATGAGTGTTTAATTTTTTGCTAATAAATATTAACTAGTCCCAGCAAAGTCAGAATGGAAAAACCGATTTTTTGGTGTTAAATTTTGAATATTGCCCGAATTTGTTGACTTCAATCAACAAAACCGTTTATTTTTCGTGGCAATATTATTTTAGGAGTGAACGTGAATACTATTTTTTTTCGTAAAGGTGTTTTTTGGTTGCCAAGTATAGCTGCTCTTGCAGTCCTGAGTAGTGGCTTATCTGCAAATGCCCAGACATTAACTGACCCTTCCGCAACCGTAGCGTCTCCCAACGACTTTAGTGCAGAAGTAGACACTGCAAGTCAAAATCTCTCTACAGAAACAACTGAAACATTTACAGTAAGAAATTTAACTAAAGAACAGCAGTTATCCAATACTGCAATACAAGAAAACGCCAGTGCTACACTGACGCCCATTCCAGGCACAGTGGCAACCTCATCTACGACGCTCACCTCTGAGTCTGTAGAACCAACTTCTCAAACTATTGCTCAACCATCTGATAGCAAAGTGGCGCAATCAGATATCGATTTGGGTAGAACTACTAGTGGCGGCAGCAGCTATATTGGCGTCGCTGCTAACATTGGTTTGAGTGGTGGGGACTCATCTTTGGGCGACGGTAACTTCGCAGTAATCAGCAAAATCGGACTGACAAATTCTATATCTGTGCGACCCTCAGCTGTATTAGGGGACAACACCACAGTTCTACTTCCTATCACCTACGATTTTACCTTTCAGTCAGCAGATGCTTTTAGCGAACCATTACCAATTGCACCTTACGTTGGAGTAGGTGCAGCTTACAAAACTGGTGATGATTCGCAATTTGCTTTTTTAGTATCTGGTGGCATTGATGTGCCTCTAAGTCCTCAATTCACGGCGACGGCTGCTGTGAATGCCGGATTTTTCAATGAGACTGATATAGGCTTGTTGTTAGGAGTTGGTTACAACTTCAGTGGATTTTAAGAGTTAGGAGTTATGAATTAGGAGTTAAGAGTTAATAATATTTCATTCATAACTCTTAACTCCTAATTCCTCACTTTCTACTTGGGGGTAACTTTGTCAATCACCTTGATTTTGCCATCGTCTTCTACTGTCCAAACATCGTATACCCCAACAACATCACCGTTAGCATCAACATCTACATTGCCGCTAGCTCCTTGATAGTTGATATCTTGACCCGCTTTAAGCAACTTCAGTCCCTCGCAGACATCGGTGACTTCTGTGCCAGGCCCATTAGCAACTTCACGGATTTTGCTGGCTACGCCAACACCTGTATTTTCTTTAGCAGCTTGTGCTGCCAACGTCAACAAGGCAGCCGCATCCCAAGCTTGAGGTGCATATTCCCCTGGCGCACCACCCTTTTTATCCTTCCACAGCTTGTTGAAAGCTTCTAGTGCTTTACCATCGGAACCTGGTACTGTACCGATCGCTCCAGTTAAAATATACTTACCATCACTACCTTTGCCAACTTGTTCTGGGAAAGTCGGTGATTTCACGCCATCTGTAAGCAGAATTTGCACTCCCTTAGCTACACCTTGCTGATATGCGGCTTTCAGGAATAAACTGCCAGTTTCAGCGTACAGTACAGCCAGGACTGCATCTGGATTACCAGCAAAAGCAGCAGCAGCTTCTGTATCAAATGTTTGGGCTTTCGGGTCGTAGCGGACAGGTTTACCTTTATTGACGATGGTTCCACCCAATTTTTCAAAAGTTTCTACAAATGCTTTTTCAAAGCCAACGCCATAGTCGTTATTAATCACGACTGTAGAAACTCGCTTGAAACCTTTCTTATTGGCAAGTTGAGCTAATGCCAGTGCTTGGTAGGTATCTGGGGGAGCTGTACGCGCCCAAAAGCCTTGAAAGTCCCCTTTTTGTGCCTTTTCAGTAAACACGGGACTGGTACTACCAGGGGAAACCAGCATAACTTTATTCGGTGTGGCAATGGAGACTGCTGCACTAGAAACACTACTGGCAAAGGAGCCAACTACACCTGCTACTTTATCTAAAGTTGCTAGTTTGGTCATACCAGCAGCACCAGCTTTGGGGTCGGTTTGGTCATCTACTTGCACCAAGTTTACCGATTCACCATTCACCCCACCGCAAGCATTGACTGTATCGACGAGTAAAGGAACAGAACCTAGCATCTGCTGTCCAACAGAAGCCAAATCGCCGGTTGTCGGTAGCAGGGAACCAATTTTTAGCCCTTTAGCACTGCTTGTGGTAGTTGATGCTGCTGGCGTAGCTATACTTCCGTTGTTAGCTGTGCCATTGGTCGTACTAGTATCACCACAAGCCCCAACTAGGAACCCAATTGCCAGGGTAGCTATACTAAAGGTTAAGGCGGTGCTAATTTTTCTCATAGATAATTTTACCCCTCAGAGATTTAGGAGCCTAAAAGTTAAGATGCAAACTAGATTTGTAAGTTAGCTGGATCTTAGCAAGACTCCAAATGATAAATCATATCATCCATCTTTGGGAGTAGAAATATTTACCTTTGCATTAGTCTTATTGGTCAACACAGAAAACACTCTGTGTATTAAAACCTGAAAAACGGAGAGGGAGGGATTCGAACCCTCGGTACGGAGTTGCCTGCCGTACAACAGATTAGCAATCTGCCGCTTTCGACCACTCAGCCACCTCTCCATGACTCACGAATATCAATATTACCAGACTTGCTTTTAAGAGTCAATAGTTATTTGTCATTGGTCATTTGTCATTTGTCATTAGCCGTTGGTTATTTATAAAACACTAAGGACTAGGGACAAATGACTAATTTTTTAAAGGACTTGCGATCGCATCCAAGCTAAGGGCAAGGTGCGTAACTTTTTCCACTGGGGAACAAAAGCCCTCTGACTGAACACATCGTAATCGTTGCGTTCAATAACCTCCAAAATCTGTCCGTACAGCATTGATGCTGCCCATACAGGCCAACGGGCATCGGATGCTAAATAAGTAATTCCCTCATCTGACGTGGTATAGAATTGGCGGGCCCGAGCAATTTGAAAGCGCATCAATGCCCGCCAACGATCATCTACCACACCTTTGAAGAAGTCTTGCTCGGTGTAGTTGAATTTTTCCAAGTCTTCAAGGGGAATGTAGATTCGCCCCCGTTTGGCATCTTCTCCCACATCTCGCAAGATGTTAGTAAGTTGATTGGCAATTCCCAGAGCGATCGCTTCTTTTGTGGGAACATAAGGTTGTTTGTTCTGCTGCCACGGAGCGGTGTACATGGTGCTATCCACACCCATAACTGCTGTTGACATTAAGCCAACAGTGCCAGCAACGCGGTAACAGTAGAGGTATAAGTCCTCAAAGGTTTCATAACGACTGCGATATAAATCCATGCGCTGACCGGCAATCATATCCCGAAAGGGCTGAATGTCCATCGGAAAGCGCTGGAGGGTATCAGCTAAAGCGACATCGTAATTTTCTAATGGCTGTCCCGCAAAAATCGATTCCAGCTGCTGTTCCCATAGGTCTAGGGTTTCTGGCGTGGTAATAGCAGATGCGGGCCCATCCACCAATTCATCTGTACGGCGACACCAAGCGTAAATTGACCAAATTGATTGACGTTTTACCGGACTCATGAGCAAAGTACCCAGGTAAAAAGTCTTGGCATACTTTGCTGTGAGATGTCGGCAAAGTTTGTATGACTCGTCTACAGAGACCAGCGTTTTCATGCGCGGGGGGGAATCAGGCAGTTGCAGCATTCGTTGCGGGCGGTCGGGTGAGCATTTGCAGGTTTGAGGAATTTGCTACCGGGAGAGCCTCAGAAATTGCCTGCGCTGTCAGCTTACCAGAAAGTACGGCACCTTCCATACTGCCTAAGTAGCGTTGCATGGTATAACTTCCGGCGAGATAGAAGTTGGCAATGGGCGTAACTTGTGCGGGACGGTACTGTTGACGACCTGGGGTCGCTTTGTAAACTGAACGCGGCGTTTTCACCACATGAGATTTCAGCAATGTTGCTGGATTGTCTCCCCCAAAGTGGTCGGGGAAAAGTTTTTCCAATTCAGCAAGGGTTGCTGCCACAATTTCCTCATCGGATTTGGCAATCCAATCTTTTGCCGGAGCTAAAACTAATTCCAGCATTGAGCGATTGGGGTTGGCGTATTCACGGCAGGTATTGCTCATATCAGCATAAACGCTTAGGAGGGGCGATCGCGAAAAAAGTAGGTGATCAATTTCTGTAAGTTTCCGGTCAAACCACAGATGCAGGTTAATCACTGGTACTCCTTCCAAACCTTCTAGCTTTTGAAAAAACTCCATTTGCTTCCAAGGTTTGGGCAACATTACCTTTAAAGGGTCAACTGACATAGCAGATACATATATATCAGCCGTCAAAACTTCATCTTCTGCCCCATTTAACCCTCGAATCAAGTATCCCTTCACCGTGCCATCGGCGTTGAGCAAAATTTCTTTCAAGGGGGCATTTAGCCGTACTTCTCCACCGCGTTCTGTAATGTAATCTACGATCGGGCTGCATAGACGTTCTGTAGGAGAACCATCTAAAAATGCAATCTTGGAGCCATATCGTTCTTGCAGAAAACGATTGAGTGCAGTTAGGAGAATTGTTGACGAAACTTCATCAGGATTGATAAAGGTGAGCGCTTTGCACGCAGCGATAAAAACGTCACTAGTTACCCGCTCGTCAACACCTTGCCTTTCCAACCACTCTAAGAAGCTGTACTTGTCCATCTCTTCAACATACTTTTGACCCCGAACCACTGCTGGAAGTAGGCCAACTGCAAATCGAATCTTCTGCTCCCAAGTCAACATATCTTTGTTGCGAAGAATCGATGCAATCACGTTGAAAGGAGATGGAATATCTGGAACATCAAAACGTGAGAGTGTCCCAGGGTTGTCTGGTTGATTAAAAATCAACGTATGCTCTTTCCACTGGAGTCTGTCTTCAATGCCCAACTCCTTGAGCATTTGGAGCATATTAGGATATGCCCCAAAGAAGGCGTGTAACCCGGTTTCGTACCAGTCGCCGTCAGAGTCTTTCCACGCCGCAACCAGACCACCCAGTACGTCCCGGCTTTCCAAGACAATGGGAGTATGACCTGCGTCCGTGAGATATTTCGCGCAGGAAAGTCCTGCTAGACCAGCACCCGCGATCGCTACTCGCATTTAACCCTAATGCCCTTCAATATTTCTTAATGGTTTTGTCGATTCTCATTATACGTTGCAAACCGTAACATTTGGCAGTTATTGTGCGGTCGCTTCCCCAAAAAAGTTTTGCCAAAGGGGATTTTACATGCGAACACCTACCTAGCAAAATTACCAATACCATTGTTGGCAATAGGTTTGAGCGTACATTTTATCTAGGTTTATATGCAGAAAATTTACAGAAATAAAAGTAATTCCTTTGACATAAAATAGGTAATCTTAAAAGGAGTTGATTTCTTTGAGAATCTGTGTATGTAATCTGAGAAAATATCTAAAATACTGGTTATAGACTGCTATTAAACAACTCAGTTGGGTAAAAGATTATGAGTGGATCGCAGGAGCTAAAACGCTTTGGACATCACCTGATTATAGGGATTTCCGGCACTACATTAAGCGATGACGATAAACGCGCACTCAGTGAATTAAAGCCGATTGGGGTGATCTTTTTTGCTAAGAACTTTTTGGATGGCGCTCCATATCAAGTTTGGTTGGAAAGCTTCAAGGATTTAAACAACCAGATACGAGAATATGCTGAACGTGATTCGATGTTTATGACTCTGGATCATGAAGGAGGCCGTGTGATTCGTACACCAATGCCGATTACGCGATTTCCTCATGCATTGTTGCTGCGATCGCACGCCCGTGAAGTAGCAAAAGCCACAGCAGTAGAACTCAAATCATTAGGAATAAATTTATCCTGGGCACCTGTAGCAGATGTTTTTTCCCATCCCCATAACCCTGTCATTGGGCCTCGTGCCTTCGGTAACACTCCCGAAATCGCCGCAAAAGATGCCCGTGAATACTACCTTGGACTTCATGAATCAGGAATTTTGGGATGTGCCAAACACTTCCCCGGACATGGAGATACTAGCAAAGACTCTCACATTGAGCTACCAGTACTGAATTTAACCTTAGAAGACCTACAACTTCGAGAACTCATACCTTTCAGAGCGTTAATCGAAGTACAGATTCCTTTAATCATGACTGCCCATATCTTATTTCCCAGGATAGATCCTGATGTGCCAGCAACTCTTTCCCAGGCTATTCTCAAAACCATACTTAGGGGAGAACTTGGCTTTGAGGGAGTAGTTGTATCTGACGACTTGGATATGAAAGCTATCTCAGATATGTTTATGAAAGCTGGTACTGTAGCACAGTCATTTCATGCAGGCTGCGACTTGTTTATTGTCTCCCGCAATATCAATTCATCATCAATTGAAAGAACCTATAAGATTGCTGAAGATTTTGCCGATTCCCTCAGCACGGGTAGTTTAGATGAATCAGTAGTGGAAGCAGCTAGAGAAAGAATCGATAAACTACTAGCAGTAACGCCGCAATATCCCATACATACGCTGGATAAAAATATACTACTAAAACATGCACAATTAGCGATCGCTAGTTCCTATTCATAATGGGTGGTATAGGAGTCGAACCTATTTCTGCGGGTTAAGAGCTATCTGCACAGCCTTATGCCAACCACTCTAGTTAATTTAAGAAATGAGTCGGTGCGATCCTATACTTGTATCGCAAGCCTTGTAACATCAACACTAGATATAAATCCATCTGGGAGGTAGTGCCCCTCCTATTTCTGTGTAGCGACTTATCTAGTCGTCTACAAGGCTCACGGGAGCAACGAGAATCGAACTCGCAACCTATCGCTCGACAAGCGATCGCTCTAGCCATTTGAGCTATACCCCCATATTTGATATCTGTGCCTAATATTTAGGCTTATAGGCACAGATTTTTGGTGAACTTGCCCCTTTCTTATTCAGTTTTAAGGTTCAGAAAAATTACTTTTAGCTGTTAGTAACTGTTAGAGAAACAACCGAAACTCTAGGTAGGAAGTCTGCTGTGTATTACGGATATATTCTGTGGTTTTGCTAAGTGCAAACTTAAAACTTTTTTGGTTGATTGCCTCTACTTCCGATGGTTTATGAGTAGGAACAGCTTTATTGACTGGAAATTCTGGTTGATTCCAGCGCCTCTGTTTTAGTTGTATGTAGAACATGACTTTGACCTTTGAGAAGCCTTGTCTTTCGTTTTACTACATTCATACTACAAAATACTACAAGAGGTGTCAAGGGGTTTCAGAAAAATTTTTTGAAATTGTCTATAAAAGCCTCTGCACTTATATTTGAGCTTGCTAAACCTTCTGAGAAATCAAACTACAGCTTATGACTGGATAAATCTTTAAAAGCCTGATGTGACAGACAACTTCTTGAAGCGACAACAGATAATTATTTTTGTCGCGATCGCCTTTACGATTACAGCTTGTAGTATTTCCCCACAATTGGAGTTGAACAAGTCTTTAAGCAAAATCCATTCTGCACAAGTTCAAGCTCATCCAGCAAAGGGCCAAATTAATGCCCAACTACCGCCAGCCAAAGTAGAAAACCCTATCTTTACAGTCCCAGCTAAATTTCAGAGAAAAACAGTTTATCAGGTGCATCCCAGAAATAACGAGAAGGTATTGCTCTAGACATTGATGATGGGCCAGCCGGAGACAACCCTAGAAATACTGGATATCTCGAAGCAAAATAAACGGGGAGTAAAATTCCTCCCCGAATTTTAAATATTTGGATTTTGGATTGAATAATCTAAAATCCAAAATTAAGTCACCCGACTATTTCGTTTATTCGCTCATGACAGAAGCACAAGCTTGAGCTTCCTGCCAAAGTTTGTGCAAAAAGAACTCAGCGCGATCGTTCATAGTGGTGAAAAATACACCTACAGCATCCTTAGAACTATCTAATAGCCAAGAACCCCGCAGGGTGACTTCCATATATTCGGCATCACAGGCAGAGAGGGCAATAATTTCTCTGTCATCTTTTTTTACCTCAGCCTTAAGCACTTCTACTCCCGGCAAATCAACAGGAAGCAAAAAAGAAGCGGTACTGGGTTCAATGCAAAAACTTTGCCCAACTCGCAGGGCTAAAATCACTCGCTGTGCTACCCATTCTTCTAGCGACAGAGTGAGACATTCCAAATAAAAACTGCTTTCAGTGTAAGTTAATTTCAGCATTCCTTATGCTCTCCTGCTATTCCAGGCTTCCTTGCATATCTATCCAAAACTGTTCGGCAAAAGAAATCGCGGGGTGGATTGGTGCTTTTGGTTTGATACGCAGTTGCATACCAGCCTTAAACAGAGTGCGTATTTGAGAAAACACCACCACAGATTGCTCTAACACTTGCATTGCGTTCGCGCCGCGCATGGAACATATCGTCACAACTTCACTCCTTATAAAAAAACCCCCGCTTCAACTTTTGAGTGAAGCGGGGGTTAGAATTGACCGGAAAATTTTCTGGTTTCATATCGGTACAGTATTGCTTTGCCTGTACCCCCCGCTTTCTTCATCTAGTTGTCGTTTTGCAATCAACCCATTAATGCTGAGATGTCTAAAGTCATAATTACCCTCTGTGATTTGCCCATGATCTCGGCTACCATCGCCCATAAATAAATACTCCACTTCCATACCAGCTGATTCCCAACCAGTTCGACAATTAGTAGTGGAAAAAGAAGTAGAGATGGGGTAAATGGATTTCACAGAAAATTTCACCTATTGAATATTGCTTTAAACATACTACACTTGTATTACTATCTTGTCTATACCTTTAAGGAGAAATAGTGATGCATACGATCGCTCGTACCCCAACTACTGATATGGAAGTTACTAGCATTCGCTTAGAGCGGGAACTGAAAGATAAGCTCAAAGAAATAGCCGGGAATCAGGGATATCAAGCTTTAATCCGAGATATCCTTTGGAATTATGTCCAGCAAAAATCAGGTGAATGGAAGCCTCGATTTTCACGAACCGACATTCGAGCTAGTATCGCTGCCACTGCTCAACAAGAAGAACGCTGTGTACTTACAGGTCAACTAATTCAAGCCCAAGAACCAATGCTGTTAGGACTGACTAGGAATGGGGATATGGTTCCTTTGAGCGTTGAGAGTTTGGCTGGATAGTCCTATATTCAGTCAATGCAGCTCAGTTATTTTTGCTAAATAATTGGGCTGCATTCAAAATTTAACTTTATTTTTCCAATAAATAAAAATTATTATTAAGAATTGAAGCTTATATACTCCATTGCTGCTATAAGGTAAATTTGTTTTATGCTCTAGCTTGGTTATATTTGATTGAGAGCAACACAAATTAAAAGGTAGCTGATTAAATGGACTAACATAAAACCAAATTTTACAAAGTTTTTAAAATAGCTTCAGTATTTTTACGGTTAATTTTGGGTTATTTTGCTTAAATTCTAGAGAAATTACGGTTTATGTATACTTATAGACAGGATATCCTAAGTCAAAGTTAGTTAATTATCTGAATATAAAGAAGATAAAGCAGCCAAAAATAATCAGGCTGGAGCATTTTAGAATATTTTAAGTATCTCATTACCCATGTAGCAATTTGCTTAATATAGCGGTAACTTGGCCATCTGCCATAGAAAAGGGCTATAACAGGTGAGAGAAAGTATTCATACAAGATTTGTCAATTATCTAAGGTGTAGCAACACAACTAACGGGGAAGAATATGCCAATAGGTTGGGTGCAAAAACAATGGGGTTATTATCTAAGGGCGTGCCAAGAATGAAAAAACCTTTATCGTCGCCGCCACATTATGTAGATGACATAGATCGACTACAACCTTACCAAGTTAAGCTGATGCAGCATCAGGAAGAACCTGCCCGCGAGTTGGTACAAAAGATTAACCAAATCATTGCCAATAGCTCCGCTACGGCATTGATGCTGCAAGATATTGCCCAATTGCTAGGAGTTGTGTTTCAAGTAGATTGTTGCTGCTTGGTTTCAGTAACGGATGATACATCCGACGAAGCAACTACTACTAATTGGTGTGCTGACGAGTATCTAGCGTTACCACATCCAGAAGAGATGTTTTCGATGGAACAATTGCTTATGCACTCGCCAGTGCTGCAATGTGCTGCTGAACCATTGACTATTGAAGACATTTCCATCATTCAGAACAGTCTAGTGATTGGGTGTCAATCTTTGCCACTACCGATAAAAGCCGTTTTAGCAATTCCTACACGGTTTAGTGGCAACAATAATGGAGTAATTAGTCTGATTAAATTCCAGCCTTATGATTGGAGTGAATCAGAAAAAGAACTGCTAAAAGAGGTGGAGTCGGCTTGTGCGATCGCTTTTTCTCGTGTAGCACAAGCCCAGTTAATTGCTCATCAACAACAGTATCTGCAAAAGAGCAATCAGTATCAAAGCTTGATCAAGCAATTAACCCTACTGAATCGTAGCAATTTGGAGCTTAATCAAATGCTCCAGTTAATTATCGCCTCTACTGCCGAATCTCTACAGGCAGATCGGGGTTTGCTTATACTACTAAAATATACAGACCCACTATTTAGGACTCAAGCTAAAAAACAAATTCCTAAAGCGAAAGCTAAAGTTGTTGGTGAATGGGCTAAGGCAACACAAATTTCTCGTACTAATAAACTAGATACCTTAAATCAGTCTTTCTTGCTTTCGGAGTGTGGCTTATGCCAGCGTGCCTTTATAGATTCGGGAAAACCAGTAATCTTCGATGACTATACAGAGCAAAATGATACCTCCTCAGCTGCGCCATTATTTGCAATAGAGGAATTACCTGCGGTATTATTAGTGCCATTAGAAAGTCAAGGTAAAATCTTAGGATTCGTGGTGCTACAGCAGGCTGTTACTCGCAGTTGGCAAGCAGCAGAATTAAATCTTGTGGAAATGGTTTGTGCTCAAGTAAGCAACGCCATTATTCAGTCACAGACGTTGCGACAAGTGCAAACTTTGGTAGATGAGCGAACGGCGAAACTACAGAGTAGTCTAGAACTCCAGGCAAAGTTGCATGAAAGAACCCGGCAATATGTTGAGCAATTGCGGAAACTCAATGAACTCAAAGATGAATTTATGAGTAACATGAGCGATCGCTTGCGCTATCCTTTGACAAATATGCTGATGTCAATTCGGAACTTACGTTTGCCAGGAATAGCACCGGAGCGTCAGGTTAGATACCTGGATATCCTAGAGCAGGAATGTACAAAGGAAATTAACTTGATTAATGACTTGTTGACACTCCAGAAACTAGAGTCGCCTCACGAAGCTCCACAATTAGAATCTATAAATTTAAATACTAGAATTCAGGATATAGCAGCTTCTTTTGAGAAAAAACTCGCAGAGAAGGGATTAAAGATTTCTGTAGATTTACCACAGGAGTCGCTAGACTTACAAACTGAACTAGAGAGTTTTGACCGCATTCTCCAAGAGTTGTTAACAAATGCCTATAAATACTCAGAGCATGATACCATCGTCCACTTGGTAGCTGCTCACCAAGTTGATAAACAAGTTGATCAAGTTATCATAAAGGTGACGAATACAGGACGTGCCATCTCTCAAGAAGAAGCAACCTACATCTTTGACAAATTCCGTCGCGGAAAAGGGCGCTGGACTCCAGGGACTGGCTTGGGACTTGCTTTAGTCAAGTCTTTAGTGCAGCATCTAAATGGAGCGATCGCAATTGAAAGTCTCCCAATCTCGGATTCTGAACAGAGCGAAATTTGCTTCACCCTGACTCTGCCCCAATTCTCGGACGAAAGCGAGACATAATTCTGAAAGTGACTAAACAACAGAACACAACAGAGAACCCCGATTCCCAGTCTCCTAGTGATGATATCAACCTTGAAGGGGATTTAACTGCGGATGCAGTTGCTTTAGCAGCTAAGGTAGAAGTTCAAATTGAAAAAATAGCAGAGCGACAGCGACAAATCAGCGCCAAAGTCAAAATTCCCCAACCAGTGGAACAAATCTGGAAGGTTTTGACAGATTATGAAGCCTTGCCTGAGTTTCTCCCTAACCTTGCCAAAAGTCGTTTGATGGAGCATCCCAATGGTGGGATTAGATTAGAGCAAGTAGGTTCCCAGCGGTTACTGAATTTCAACTTTTCTGCGCGGGTGGTTCTGGATTTGGAAGAATGCTTCCCTAAAGAAATTAATTTTCGGATGGTAGAGGGAGATTTTAAAGGTTTTTCTGGTAGCTGGTGTTTAGAGCCTTATTCCCTCGGTGAGTGTGTAGGAACAAATCTTTCCTACACAATTCAAGTTTGGCCTAAACTCACTATGCCGGTGGGAATCATTGAAAACCGCCTGAGTAAAGATTTACGGTTAAATCTTGTTGCTATTCACCAACGTGTAGAAAACTTAGCTAGCAAAGGACGGTATGTATAGTTAAACTATCATTCAGGAAAAAGCCTGGATGATAGTTTTTCTTCAGAGATTTAGAGCAAAACATATTTTGCTTTTTTATTAAGTACCCCCAGGGGAATTCGAATCCCCGTTACCTCCGTGAAAGGGAGGTGTCCTAGGCCTCTAGACGATGGGGGCATCAGACTCAGACCTTTTATAAGGTAACCAATTTCCAAGCTTTTGTCAACAGCTTTTGCCAAAAAAAGTTTGTGACAGCTAAACTGGGTGGAGACAAAAGGTTGAAGAGGATACAAAGACATGGAGATACCAAAAGAATTCTGTAAATGCTTGTGCAAAAAGCCGCAGAGTTCATCAGCGTTTGCTGCTAGGGATTTAAAGGGACATCCAGAGAGAAAAAACCCTACATTCAACAATGGACAAAGGGTATGATGTTGTACTGTGTAAAATTAATGTCTACGGTTTTTTACAAAAGATTTTGAAATAAATCGCTCAAAATCTACAACATGGAAGCATCTTTTGAAATTACCCTACAGATGGCGATCGCCGTCCTTGCAGGCATTAGCGCCCAAGTGCTAGCTGCATATTTTCGGATACCCAGCATCGTCTTGTTATTGCTATTAGGCATCCTCTTTGGCTCTGATGGCATCGGGCTGTTGCATCCCCATGTACTAGGCACTGGATTGGAAGTTATTGTCGCCCTAGCAACGGCAATCATTTTGTTTGAAGGCGGACTTAACTTGGATCTGCGAGAGTTAGGTAGAGTTTCAGTCAGCCTGCAATTGCTCGTCACTCTAGGAACGCTGATCACATTGCTTGGTGGGAGTATGGCAGCCCACTGGCTAGGTGAATTCCCTTGGAACATAGCTTTTCTCTATGCTTCTATAGTTGTGGTTACAGGCCCAACCGTGGTTGGGCCTTTGCTTAAACAAATCAATGTAGATCGGCAAGTGGCAACGCTGTTGGAAGGAGAAGGGGTTTTAATTGACCCTGTAGGCGCTATCCTCGCCTTCGTTGTCCTCGATACTATCTTGAACGGCGATGCTGACCCTATCAATGCCATCATTGGCTTAGGAATGCGCCTGGGCGTTGGTGCGGCAATTGGTGGTGCTGGCGGTTATCTGATGAGTTTGATTTTCAAACGCGCTGATTTTCTGTCATTCGAGCTAAAAAACTTAGCGGTGTTGGCGATACTTTGGAGTCTGTTTGCCTTATCGCAAATGATCCGCAGTGAATCAGGAGTAATGACAACAGTAGTTGCAGGAGCAGTCTTTGCTAGCTCCTCAGTCCCAGAAGAACGTCTGTTAAGGAGCTTTAAGGGTCAACTGACAATTCTCAGCGTCTCGGTGCTATTTATTTTATTAGCTGCTGATTTATCCATTGCCAGTGTCTTTGCTTTGGGTTGGGGTAGTTTATTTACTGTTTTGGTATTAATGTTTGTCGTTCGCCCGATTAATATCCTCTTGTGTACTTGGAACAGTAATTTAAACTGGCGACAGAAACTGTTTTTAAGCTGGGTTGCTCCTAGAGGAATTGTTGCTGCCTCCGTAGCCTCTTTTTTTGCAATATCCCTGACACAGCGAGGCATTAACGGCGGTGATTCCATCAAAGCTTTAGTTTTCCTGACAATTATCATGACTGTTGTCTGCCAAGGGCTAACAGCTGGCTGGGTTGCTAGATGGCTGAAAATCACTTCCAAAGATGCAACTGGGGCAGTGATTGTGGGTTGTAATCCCTTAAGTCTTTTGATTGCCCGGTTCTTTCAAGAACGGGGAGAAAACGTGGTCATGATTGATACTGACCCCGAACGTCTTGTGGAAGCCGAGGCGCAAAATCTGCGGGTGATTGCTAGTAGTGGGCTTGATGCTGCTGTTTTGGAAGAGGCAGGAATTGCCTCAATGGGCACTTTTTTGGCTATGACAAGTAATGGCGAGGTGAATTTTGTTTTGGCTCAACGGGCATCTGAGGAGTTTAATCCGCCACGCGTCTTAGCTGTTTTCCCCCGTGATCCGCAAGCAAGTAACTCTGTTAGTAATAAAGTTAATCAAGCTTTTATTCCAGACTTAGCAATTAAGACTTGGAATGAATATTTGAATGATGGGCGAGTCAAGTTAGGAACAACCACTCTAACTGAGTCAGAATTTTCTAGTCAAAATGAGCGTATCCAAGAAATGATTAGGACTGGGGCGTTGATACCGCTATTGGTAGAACGGGAAGAACGCTTACAAGTAGTGAGAGCAAAATACGAGTGGGAAGTTGGCGATCGCATTATCTACTTGTTGCATGACCCCAGACCTAAGCTTTTAAAACGCTTATCTGGTGCTACCCAGTCTACTCGCCTCTCTTTAGAAAAGTTGGCGGAAGTTGAAGAAGTCCCCCTTGCAAAAATATCTCAACTTTTTACTACTGACACCCCTGGGTGATGAGAGAGATAGCGGCAGGGGAGTCAGGGGAGGCAGGGGAAGAAAGAATTCCTAATTGACTTTTTATGAGCCTTGGGAAGGAATAAATTCGCCTTCTGGCGGTTGTTGCAAGTTATTAATTTCTGGTCTTGGCGTTTCTTGATACATTTCCCATTCCTGCCACAGTAAAGCAGATAAATGAACTATGGCAAGAATTAGCGTCGCCACCGAAATCAAATAACTATGTATTGTGTAAAGGTGTTCCACAGTAACTGTGTTAATCGCTCCACCCCCAGTCAGGATGTCGCGCAGTTGTCCACCAATGAAAGGAATGGCTTCAATGGTTCCTAGTTCAATGTTAAAACGCCAGTATCCTTCCTGAGTCCAATCTAAGATCATGGCTGTCCAATCTAGCCCGATCGCACTTAGGGTCAATAAAATCCCACTAATCCAAGCAGCCAGCCAACTCTTACGAAATTGCCGACCTAAAAACATTACTACAATTTGAATTAGAGCGATCACAATTGCCGCGTTACCAGCAATATCATGCGCTCTCCAAAACAACCACCCGTATGGCAGTTGTGTATTAATCATCTTCAATGAGTTATAAGCTCCGCCTGCTGTAGGTTCATAGTAAAAAGACAGCAGAACTCCGGTAGAGATATAAATTAAACACAGACTCAAAATCACGACCGATAATATCGTCGCTACTCGTCGCAAAATCCTATTGAACTGGGTGCTTTGCATAGCTCACCCCTCCTGTTCTTAGCTAGGTATTTATTCTTAATTACATTTTCAATTTTAGCTAAGAAATATTAATAAATGTTGCATTTATCATAATAAAGATAAAATTTTTTAAATCAAATATTGTACCCAAGCTTTTAAGGGTTCTGGTGAACCATACCAAATTCCAGGACTTCTTGGAGAATGCCTTACATCTTCAATCACCAGATTTTCTGCGCCTTCTAAGTGAGCAGCTTCAATAGGCGTGATTCCATCTCCCCAAGTGTTACCCTTACCACAGGTTAATTGGTAACTACTGTAAGCTAACCAGCTACCGCGTCGCCTTTGGCCAAAAATAGTTTTGCCAGCTACACAAACGTAATGAACGTTTTTGTAAAAAGCTCCTGGGTAGTTATTGGTGACAAAATCTAGATTGGAGCGTGTCCAGCGTTCTTGACTAATATGGGGTGTACCCAAGGTTATGAGAGTAGCAACCAGAGGATGTCCTTCCCAGAGGGTTGATTTACCTTTACCGCCTACCCAATAAGGTTTTTCTCCCATGTAGATGCGGGATATCCAACCTCCTGCTGAGTGACCAATCAAGTTAATTTGAGTAGCATTATGTTGCTGCAATGTATGCTTAATCGTAAGATCGAGTTGTTGCAGAATTGGCGTTACAGGTCTTCCTCCAATAGTGGGTAACCAGTCGCGTCGTCGCAGTGGTACTGTAACCGTAGGAAAATCTAACTGTTGTAGGGATTGTTCTAGTTGGCGGTAAGCGATCGCGCTTTCTAGATATCCAGGCATAATAACTGTCGGTAGCGGCATTTTAAATGTTGTGCAATGATTGAGGCTTTGAAACCTTTTTACAAAGAAGTAGTCAGAATTTAAAAGCTAAAATTGCGATCGCATGACTGACTCCTTTTATAAAAACCCGAATAGCTTTGCTAGAGTTCAGGACTAGAATGTCAATAACATTGTACGATTTGCAACAGTTTTAGAGACTGCTGATGTGGTAATATTTTCATATAGGGGCTAGCCTTGGACAAACAAGTGTGCCATCTGTTACAGAAGGGTAGCTGACTAAAAAAGAGTAGAAAAAACAAGGCAACTTCAGCAGATGTTGTGAGCTACTCAGGGTTTTACATTGAATTTAAACTTTAATAAATATCCCAGATATAAAGTTTAATTGTGTGCGTCATAAGAATAAAAAATCAAAAGTAGTAATTTTTCAAATATCTCTTTAGCAAGCTGAAATTTGAATATATGATAAAGCGTCATTGATCAATTAGAAACTTTAATATATGGCAATTTTGGCGTTTTGCTTACCAACATAAGAAGTTATTATTTCCTTAGAGGGATGCGCCTATTGCAATAGCTTGCAATATAGTCGGAAAGATAAAATCGCTAGTCAACTGCAACTGAGCCGAGTGAACGATAACAACTATGTCTTACGTCTCCCTGTTTAAAAATATACCAGAAATCTTAAGCCAGCCAATTGGGATAGCAGCTATAGCTTCTCTTGGCATCCACGGTGCGATCGCTATGATTGTGCCATTGATGCCTATGGAGTCTAACAAGCCCAATGAAACAGCATCATCAAAAACTGTCGGACTTTTGGAATTGAGCCAAGCGGATCAAAGCCGTCTGCCGCAAACCTCCCCCCAAATAGGTTTACAACAACTTCCTCCAATAGCGCCACTTTCTAATCCGAACTTTAACGCCCAAACTATATTGCCCCCATTGGCATCACCGCCATCCAGTCAGCTAGTAATGCCTCCGCTACCCCCATCATCGAATAACTACCAGGTTTCCTCCTTGCCTACAAGGCAGTCTTTGCGGATGATTCCTAGTAATAATTTGCGATTTGATGCTTCTAAATTTGATAGCTCTAAATACAACAATAGCAGCGCCAAATTCTCTCAATCAGTTCCTCGAGTAAATGTCAGTGACACCAAATACGAGCCACCTAAGCCTCTGGCTGTAAGTAGATTACCCGAATTGCAATCGCAGAAAATACCTAATGATATTCTGCAAAATGCCCAATCTCCAAGCTTATCTGACACTAGCCCCATTAACACTAACCCCATTACAACGGCAGGAAATACGGCTCCACAGATGACGCAATCGTTTAATGATGCGTCTAGAATTTCTCAAAGTTCGCTAATAAGTTCTCTAAAACAAGCTTCAAGGGCTGGAGATAGCTTAAACCTTAGGGCAACCACCTCACAGGCATCCGATTTATCTGGGAAAGGAACTGAACTGGCAATTGCACAGTTAGACTCATACGCAAATCTGAGAAAAGAAGTCCAGAAAGAATACCCCAACGCTGAACAAAAACCAGTCATCCGCCAAACATTAGCCACCGATAAACCGAATCTTGAAGGTGCTGTGTTGGGTGTATTAGTGGTAGATCCTGATGGTAAGGTCTTAGATATCAAGTTTCAAGACAAGTTAGTTTCCCGTGAATTGCAATCAGAAGCAAGGGAATACTTCAACAAGCAATCCCCCAAGGGAGATAAACGGATCAGTTCCTATCCATTTAATCTACGTTTCCAAAACAACACTAGCAGCACCACTGGCACAACTCAATTATCTGCACCGGGAATCAATAACAATCAGCTTACTCCCTCACCAGCAGATACTTCTAAACCATTTCCTGAACTGCGAATCAGAAATAACCAACCAACGCCTTCATCGACAGCTACTCCCAAACCGTTCTCGGAATTGCAAATCAGAAATAACCAGCCTGCGTCCTTACCTACAGGTACTCTTAAGCCATTATCTGCACCGGGAGTCAATAGGAATCAACCTACGCCCTCATCAGCAGTTACTTCAAAACCATTCCCTGAACTACAAATCAGAAATAACCAGCTGACGCCTTCATCGGCAGCTACTACTTCTGAACCGTTAGTGTTGCCGCGAGTCAATAAGAGTCAGCCTATACCTTCTGCTGAATCAGATGTAAAATTAGTAGAACGGTTGCGCGAAGTGAAGCAAAACAGAGAAAAGTCTAATCCAGAAAAATAATCACCTACTGGTTATTTTGGATTAGGAACAAGCTAAAGGCTATGAATGATAAATTCAGAATCTTTATCATTCATCTTTAAGATATCGTTTTTAAAAGTTGAGGAACTAGCGATCGCTAGTTCCTCATAGAGATAGTGAACTTTGAGACTTGTTAGAAGGTTTTAACAAGGAAATGCAGGGATTTCTAACAAATAAATTTTCCAATATTACCTGGTGGGTGTCTTGCTTGCCTTTAATTACTGGTGCATAAAGGCACTTCGCCCATTATAGATAGACAGTATAGCTACTTACCAGCCTTGTTCTGCATTCTGAAAAACATAAGTAGCTACCTCTAGAATCTCGTCAGGGCTTAACTTGCTTTTAAAGGCGGGCATGGCATTTTTACCATTTTGCACTTGGTGGATAATCGCCTGGATTGAGTCGCGATCATAATTTTCTAAGTACTTTGACAATGCTTCCTTTTTCAAGGTTTTCTGGCTAATAAGGATGTTACCGCCACCTATATGGCAAGAAGCGCAGTTAGCCTCGAAAATTTTAGCACCGTTAGATGTTTCAGCAGCTAGTGCTGGACTAATGAATGTCAATTTAAATAGAGCAATCGCCAACAGTAGGATTAATAAAAGTATTCTCAACAGAATTTCCTCGTAACAAGCCTCCAGCAAGAGTATAAACGCGATTAATGTCTGATTAAGTCAAATTTGATCAAAATTGGCGGTAACGAGTTCATCCCTCTATCGCTACAGGTTACTTAGCGTTTTAGGGAAGCATAGGACTCGTTACCGCCATTTATTCATTGTGTGCGTCACTCTAGGAGTGTGGCGTGTTGCTATGAGCTAATTTCAGAGAAGGAAGCCCAGAAAATCATCTTGTGTCAACGGCGATGTTTCTAGCCTTGGACAGTGATTGTACCAACCATGCCAGCACCACGGTGAGGTTCACAATAGAAGGTGTAATCACCAGCAGGTGCGTCTGCGGGGAAAGTGGTTGTTTCCTTTTGACCAGCACTCATCATCAAATTCTTATGAGACAGAGATTTTGCTAAAGTAGCGTCCTTAGCGGGGTTTTTGGCAGCATCAAACACAACATTATGGGGAGGAACTTTATTGTTCACCCATTCAATTGTGTCACCTGGTTTAACTGTCAACTTTTTCGGTTCAAATGCCAGCATTCCTTTATCGCTACCCAATTTCACCTGGTAGGTATCAGCCGAAGCACTGGGAGTAAAAACAGTAAAGCTGCTAACAACTAAAAGGATTGTCAACACAGCTAAACTAAGGCGTCGCCAGCTTGCCGAAATCAATTTCATGGATCTCTCCTAACAAACAATTTTTTTTTCCTTTCTCATTTTAAATAAAATCAACACCAAATATGACAATCTGTCATAGATACAATTTTTTTTTTAACAATGGGGAGCAATATTATTGCAAAAAGCTGTGCAATCAGTCATAAATGCTAGACTGCTATAGCCCAAGAAGCCTGTGAATAAAGGTAAACGGTAAAATAAGGGGTTTTTCTTTTTTCTTTAGGAATATCTTGACTTATGAAAAATTTTTTGTGCCCAAACTGAAGAAGATTTTGTGCTGCTGTAAGAATGAAAGCAGTTAAATTTTGGTGAAAACTGGGGAATGGGGAATGGGGAATGGGGAATCCCCTATGCCCTATGCCCTATGCCCCAATGACTCAGTACTAATTTCAGGATTTAGTAATAGATTTTTCCGCCTCCCCACTTAGTGCCAACGATTTTAGGTTGTAAGAGAATATGACCGGCGATCGCCTCCAAGTCCTCATCTGTCAGATTTCGCATTTCTGTGAAAATATCTGCGCTTTTGATACTGGGATGGATTTCGGAAATCTCTTCTTCCCCATCGTAAGTAGTGGGATTTTTCAGGTAATCCACCAAGCCTTCAATGTTATTACGGTTGGGTGTTGCCAGTGCCAGATCCTCTGGAGTAAGTCCAACATTCTGGTTTACCTTGGTAACTCCCCCAGCATGACATTGGGCGCAAGCGTAATTAAATAAGCGTTTGCCTTCTTTGATTTGTTTAAGGCTAAGTACAACGGTATCACCTTCAGCATTTAATGGCACTGTCCGGGTAGCTTTGTCTAGTTCCACTGCTGTCGCGCTACCGACAAGCAACTGAAACGAGAGTAAAACAGTAACCACAACAACGCCAATTAGTCTTCTAAACATGTTTCCCCTTAAAAATTTTGACGCTCAACACAGCTAAGAAAGCGATTCTCAATCTCCAAGCTGCTAATTGCTAATGACTCACTGTTTTTTATCATTAGCTATCAGTGATTAGCCAAAGCCCGAGATAACCCTTCAGGTGACTTCGTTATCACCCACCGAGCTGCTAGTACCTTTTGGGCCTATTTCAGACGATATTTGGGAAATAATTGCCTTTGCATCTTCTAACGCCAAACGAGTCTTTTGGTGTTTGTAGGCGATTCCCAGTTGGTTGCACAGAGAAAACACTTTTTCTACAGGAATGCTGTAGTCGGCTGCTATCTCTGCGATCGATAGGTCTGCAAAACCCATAATGCTTGTTAACTGATAGATAGAGATTGAGTCGCTGTAATACCAATATCACGTTAGGAGTGCAATTTGTTGCCCAAAATACTGTTTGGGGATCGGGAGGGGGAAAGAGGGCAGAAGGAGTAGGGGAAGTAGGGGAAGAAGGGGAAGAATTTTTAACTTTTGACTAATGACTATTAGCCTTTTCCCCCGGTAAAGGTGACGCTTTGAATAAAGTAAGGGTTAAAAAGGCGTAAATACCTAAAACTGGTAGGGTAAAGACCATAGAAGCCGCCATAATGTAGTTCCAATAACTAATGTATTGACCTTTAAAGGTGTTCAGCCTTAAGGGGAGAGTAAACATTTCTGGGTCAAATAGGATAACTATAGGTAGTAAAAAATTATTCCAACTCCCCATGAATACAAAAACTGCCTGTGCCGCCAGTGCTGGTTTTGCTAAAGGTTAAGACAATATGTCGGAAAATTCCAAAGGTATTTAAGCCATTGAGTTGCGCTGCTTCTTCTAGTTCTTTAGGAAAATTAACAAAAAACTGCCGCATCATGAAAATAAAAGTGGCATTAACCATGCTATGGACAATCTTCGCCTTCGAAAAGTCGCCGTTGAATCAAAGTGATGGCAATGATCACTGCTGCTAATAAAAATGCGATCGCAGCTGCATATCCCATTTGTAAATTCCGAAACACAGCTTGGTAAATTAGCACCACAGTTAAGGTAGCGTTGTTTGACCCGCCAGTACCGCCAGAAAAGATGTAAGACTAGTCAAAAAGTTGAAAAGTCCCAATCACCCCCACTGCCACCACAAATAAGGTTACAGGCTTCAGCAAGGGAAGGGTAATGTAGATAAATTGCCGCCACCCATTTGCGCCATCAAGTTTCGCCGCCTCATAAAGTGTTTAGGGTATATCCTGCAACGCCGCCAGATAAATCACCATGAAAAACGGTGCCGTTGACCAAATGTTCAGATAAAGAAATTCTCTACCACCCTAAATAAGTCTGTGAGAATTCTTAAATTACTTAGAAAGGCAGTTTAGTAATAAGAAAAAATTGACAATTTTATCAAAAGATAATTCATTGCGACTGCATCTTGAAACTTGTAGACTATAATTCCGTAGAGTCTGTTTGCGTTAATTTTTTAGTTTCAAAATATTCAGATTGTTTCCTCTAGAGAACAACTCATACAATTTACGCAAATTGTAAAGAATTTTGCAAAAGTAACATATTTCCAAAAATTGAATACCCAAACTTGTTGTCAAAATCAATAGTTTCTGAGGTTAGAAATTTTAAATGATGCTTCGCTCACTCCAGGTGTGTTTAGTTCCATTAGTTCTCACCTTCATTAGCGTTTGCTCAGATGCAATGAGAGCAACAGCGCAAACCATATATCCATTTGCTGGCAACTATCGCACAACAGTTAACATTGAGTCGATCTCAGGCAATGTTTCAAAGGTATTTGAAGTAGGTGTGAGTGATGATGCTCCATATGATTTAGGACTATACGAGGGTTTAACATACTCCGTGCTAGATACCAATGGAAATCTCACTTTTAACAACAATCCAGCAGTATTTGGTGTCCAAGGTTTCCCGTTAGGCTACATTCTATTTGGTGACGGTACTAATAAGTTATTTGCAACAAGTGATGCTAGTGCTTCAGTTAATTTTGAAAATCTGACGGCTAAAGGTTCTGGTGTCGTAAATATCACCGATGGTGAAGGCATATTCAAAAACGCTACAAGCACACTATTATTCTCAGAAGAGGACATAGTTATTCTAGGAGAAACTATTACATTGAAGGGTCAGGCTTTAGTAAGCGGTTTTATCGAAGTTCCCCAGGAAATTCCAGAAACAACAACTATAACACCACTAATTAGCATAGGTTTGATTGGAGCCAGTTTTCTGTTGCACCGACGCTACCGTAGATTTGCTGGATGATCTCAGGTGGAATAAATGCAATATCTAAAGCTTGTAGTCAATAGTTAACGCAAATACTCGTAATCCTCTACTAGTTTGTCAAGTTTGCGTTGTTTTGAAAAACAGCGCAAACTACGAACAATCTCCACACCTCAATTATTTTTTGACAGACTACTACCCTATTTGGATTATCAAATGCCTTTATCTTTATTTACTAAATCTGCCCTTAGTTTTATATTTATTACTATTTGCCTTGCAGTTTTTTCTGGAATAAAACCAGCAAAAGCTGCGTCATTTAGTGTGGTTGCTGAGGGCCTTGATAATGTCCGTGGTCTGAATTTTGCTCCTGACGGAAGTCTCTATATTACAGAGTCAGGCGTGGGGGGAAATGGACGATGTATTCCTGGCCCTAGTTTGGAAGGTCTGCTTTCATGTGCTGGTACAAGTGGTGCTGTAACTAGAGTTAAGGATGGGAAGCAAGAACGTGTAATTACAGGATTACCTTCAATAGCATTAAGACCTACTGGTAATACAGGTGAAGGCCCTCAAGATATTCAATTTGATCGCTTGGGAAATGCTTATCTTTTAATTGGGTATGGTGGTAATCCAACTATTTCTGATTTTCCAAAAAATTCTCCAAGCTGGGGGCAGCTTTATAAGGTAGACCTGGAAACAGGTTCATTGAAAAGTATTGCTGATTTGGCAAAATACGAATTCGCTAATAATGCAGATGGGGTTGATGTGCTTGATGTTAGTGGTGAAATAGCTAGCAATCCCTATGCTTTTACAATTAATGATGATACTGCTTATATTGTTGATGCGGCTGCAAACAACGTTTTGACTGTGGGGCTTGATGGAAGTGATTTAAAGTCATTAACTGTGCTTCCTACACAAAAGATTACTAATCCCATTTTCCCCACTCCTGAGCCAGGGCAAGTAGCACCTCCTGATGCACCGCTACCTGGACAAACACCGCAGGAGATTGAAATTCAATCAGTACCTACAGGTGTTACATTTGGACCCGATGGTGCAATATATGTGAGCGAATACACTGGTTTCCCTTTTCCAGAAGGTAAAGCGAGGATTTTTCGTGTTGAAGGTGATGGTGAAACTACAGTTTACGCTGATGGTTTTACCCAACTGAGTGACTTGGCTTTTGATGCTGAAAGTAATTTGTATGCTTTACAGTATGGCAATGAACCACAGTGGAAAGGTATTTCAGATGCTTCTTTAGTGCAAATAGCTCCTGATGGAACTCGGACAACGCTGCTGAGTGGTAATGGGTTAGAGTCTGCCACTGCCTTGACTGTTGGTCCTGATGGTAACATCTACGTTTCAAATAAAGGCGATCGCCCAGGACAAGGACAAGTCCTGAGGATTGACACTACAAAAAAAGTTCCTGAACCGACTTCTATATTGAGTATGTTAGTAGCATTGAGTGCATTAGGTATTGGTTCACTCACCAAGCGCAGCTCTTCAGGGAACTCAAAATTGCAATCCTATAAATAATTGGGTCAACATTACGACATTGATAAAAAACATTCAAACATCTGCCACAAACACTTGAATAATTACCTATGAGTGTTTAAGGTTTGCAATGAGCGTCTTAGCGAAACTGAAAAACTTGTTAAGCGATCGCCTGAGATCAGGGACTTTCAAATAAAAAAATATCCCATTGCTCTGATAGCAGGGGAGCAGGGAGCAGGGGGAGAAAAAGTCGTTTTGATTAGGTGAAATTGGATAATTTATTTTTTGGAGTTTCCTAATTTTGAGAAAGATTGCTTACTCCATCGCCCTAATTTGCTGATTTAGCTTTAGTTCATCCCAAGTAGCTGGTGGATTACTCAAGCCTGGGGCGGCGAAGGCTTTTTTGTTATAAAATAGAGCAAGAGTAGAATAGTCTTTGAGAAGACCATAAATCTAATTCTGGTATTTGAAACTGTCTAGTAAGGTATCCTCGAAGTCTGCTAGGTCAAATTCGGGGGTGATGTAAGCATATAACGGTTCTAGGACATTTTGACTCATCAAGAAAGGAGCTTCCAGCGTATCCAAATAAAAGACATTAGGCGCAGCTTCCCCAACTAAACGAGTTTTGATTACATCCATATATTAATATTTGGTCAGAAATCACCTCATATTTGACCTTAATAGTTGGATCTTTTGTCTCAAAGTCTTGCAGTACATGCATCAAAAGTTCTTGCTCAGTAGGAAAACCTCCCCAGCCACTGAGCTTAATGGTGACTGCGGTAGATGCTGAAAGTTTCCTTGGTAATTGTAGGCTTTTTCTTGATCACAGACAGATAACAGTCTCTCTCTTCTTACTTGTACTTTTTGTTCTCAAGAAATAAGATTTTGCTTATTGTAAATTTTTGTTTAGAATTGCAAGCTAAAATAACGAAAAATTATTAGAAATGCTAAAAAAGCATACTGAGTTCCTTTGCAACCGAATTACTCCCAGAATGCTTTAATCATAAACATACATTATGGATATTGTTCAGGTTGAAACAACTGTGCCACTGACTCTGGAAATTCCCCAGATTGCCTTACCATCACCAACAATTCCTCCAAACTCTCGAATTCCCAAGGATGCAATTCGCACTAGTTTAAAAGCCTCTACTACAGATTCTGTCTTAGCAGCAGTTTACTCCCTTGGAACTGGCGGGATTTTACTCAGCAATTTCTTGGTGGAATTGGGTGCTAGTCCAGTGGTATTTGGGATGCTATGCTCCATCCCCATGTTGGTCAATCTGATTCAGCCGTTGGGTGCTTACTTGTCTGAACGCAGCACTAGCCGTTTTCAATATTCTCTTCGGACACACGGAGTTGGTCGGCTGCTATGGCTGGTTCTAGTAATTGGTATTGCAGGCGTAAGCTTGGGGGTAATTAATACTCACCAGTTAGTAATATTGACACTCCTGATTGTCCTATTCAGCAATCTTTTGGGAGGATTAGGAGCGGCATCATGGCTAAGTTGGGTAGCAATGATAGTTCCCCGGCAATTGCGAGGCAGGTATTTTGGGATACGCAATAGTGCTGCTAGCCTCACAAATTTGGTTTGCGTACCAGTGGCGGGTTTATTTGTATCACATTGGTATGGTGGAAGTCTCCAAGGCTATGGGGTAGTTCTGCTGGTAGGGATAGTGTTTGGGATTGTGGGATTAGGGTGCCAATATTTCCAGGTGGATATGAATCCGCGATCGCAAAACACTTATTATGGTAAGTTACCTCAAACAAATGAGATTGAACAAGAGGCAAGGGAGTTCTTAGCAGGGAGCAAAGGGGAGAGTTCAGTTGAGGATTCGACCCCACCTGTTGCGCCAGCTTCCAGCATCTGGAAAAACTCTAACTTTTTGAGATTTCTGCTGTATTTCAGCTTCTGGGCGCTTGCTGTTAACCTCAGCAGTCCGTTTTTTAACCTTTATATGCTCGATACGCTCGATTTAGACGTGAGCTACGTAACTATCTACAACAGCCTTCAGGCGGGGGCGACTTTGCTGATGCTCATCCTGTGGGGCAAATTAGCAGACAAAATAGGCAATCGTCCCATTCTTATCGGTATTGGGATTTTGGTTGCAGCCACACCACTGCTTTGGCTGGGGATTGGTGTTAATAGCCTTGATATCTGGTTGTGGTTACCCCTGTTACACATTTTGACTGGAGGTACTTGGGCGGCGATTGACTTGTGCAACAACAATATACAATTGGCGATCGCACCAACTAAAAATCAGTCTATCTATTTTGCGATCGCAGCTGCTGTTGCTGGAGGGAGTGGTGCTTTAGGCGCAACTATAGGCAGCTTCATCATCCAATTTGCTCAGTTTGGTGGCTTGCTGGGGTTGTTCGCACTCTCTAGCCTATTCCGACTAGTAGCGCTTGTTCCATTGCTTTTTGTCAAAGAGGCAGGAAGATGAGGGAAGGAAAAGTGAGGAGTTAAAAGTTAGGAGTGAGGAGTTATGAATTTTACACTCATAACTCTTCACTCCTAACTCATCACTTTTGACTTTTAACTATTCTGCGGCGGAAGAAGTTAAGGACATTGTTTCCCACAAAACCATCTGAGGTGTTGTTAGTACAGGCTGGTGTAGGGCAATTAGCTGGGCTAGGGTATTTTTTAATTGGGTACGGGGTACGATATCATCAACAAAACCGTGCAGGAGCAAATCTTCAGCAGTCTGAAAATCGTCGGGTAGTTTTTCCCGTAGGGTTTGCTCAATCACTCGCCGACCGGCAAAACCAATGGTTGCCTTGGGTTCTGCCAAAATGATATCGCCTAACATTGCAAAACTTGCGGTAACGCCGCCCGTTGTAGGATTGGTCAAAACAGGAATATATAATAGTCGTGCGTCTTTATGGCGCTGTAGGGCTGCGGAAATTTTCGCCATCTGCATCAGAGAGAGCATTCCTTCTTGCATCCTCGCGCCACCAGAGGTACAGACGATAACCACAGGATACCGCCGTTGAGTGGCTTGCTCAATCATGCGGGTGAGTCTTTCTCCCACTACCGAACCCATGCTACCACCCATGAAGCGGAAGTCCATAACCCCAAGGGCAATGGGCAAACCATTGATTTGACCTAAACCAGTTTTAACTGCGTCTATTAAGCCAATTTTATCTTGTGTTTCCCGGAGGCGATCGCTGTAGGGTTTGCGATCACGAAATTCTAGCGGATCGGTTGGACGCAAATGCTCGTCTAGAGGTTTCCAGGTATTGTGATCTATCAATTGACGGATGCGCTCATCACTGTCTACCCGATTGTGATGACCACATTCGGCGCAAACCATCTGATTCGCTTTCAAGTCTTTTGTATATGCCAAAACGCTACATTTGGAACATTTATGCCACAGTCCATCAGCAATTTCGCGTTCTTGGCGTTCGAGGCTGGTAGATCCTGATTTCCGTCGATTGGCAAACCAATCAAATAGAGACTTTAAACCGCGTGATTCTTCGTTGTTAGCCATTTTTTATTTTATTTTAAGTGGGCATGAGGTCGAAAACATATCAAGCCGTATCGGGTTGTCTTTAGCCTTTTGTCATTTGTTTTTATTAATGACTAATGGCTACATCGTCAAATTAAGCTTTTAAGCAATTCAGACCTTAATTTTCATCTTTGGTTGCCAGCTTAACGAAAATACTTATGCCAATACAAGTATCTTGCTGTTTTTTCAGCAGACTTAATTATATGGACGTACTGACAAAGCCATGAGAATACCAACCTCCAAATAAGATGCTTTCTCCCTCCTACCCAAATCAATGATTCGTATTGCTAGGTTATGAGCAATCAGCATCTGTTTCACTAGTTGTGCTTGCCAACGCTTAATCGTCGTTAACGGATTTCGGAAGTCTCCACCTTCTCTACGTTCGCGCAGCGTGTCGTAGACAGACGCTAACGCGAACAAGATATTCATAAGGTAGGTATTGTGAGCGGGTGATGGCGATCGCATCCAGGATATATAAGGAATCACCGATTTTTCGGGTATTATAGTTAGTATCTTGACCATCAATGCCACAAGCGAAAATCAAGCAGGTATATGTTGCAAGAAAACCTTTCCCTACGGGACGCTACACTTAGCTTGCTTCTTTGAAGTAGTACGGCAGAGTTACGGGTAAAAGATTTGGCCCTTGGGAACAAGGAATTCTGCCCTTAGAGGGAATGTCAGACCAATAGAACTACGGAGTTCTGTGGGCTATTCCCGATGAATTGGGGGAGCTACGTCCGTGTAGACTACGGGGTAGTTCACGAGGGTAATACAAGTCACAACCTGAATACTATCAAAATATAAAGGGCAGATGGGGTAATGCTGGTTACAGTCACGAATTATAAATATTTATTATGAATAGGCATGGAGCATGGGAAAGAGGCAGAGGGACGCGGTGCGGGGAGCAGAGAGGAAAACTCTTCTTTCTTACTCCCTGCTCCCTGCTCCCTGCTCCCTGCTCCCCTGCCTCATTCCCCACTCCAGTTTAAAACGCTGGAAAAAATAACCGCAGATAGCTAGACAAAATGGCTTCGCCGCTAAATAAAGTAATTACAGATCCTAAAGCCAGAAAAGGGCCAAAAGGCATCTTTTGTCCTAACCTTTGTGGCGATGTCTTGTGACTCGTGGCTTTGTTTCTACGCATAATGACACTGCTGCCAATTAACGCTCCTAACGCACAGGCAATAAAACTAGCCAAGAGCAAATATTTCCAGCCTAACCAGGCTCCCATCATGGCTGCTAACTTAGCGTCACCCGCACCCATTGCAGTTTTCCCAAATGCAATTGAACCTAACAGGGCGATCGCATCAAATAGCCATAAACCCAATACTGCTCCTACTGTAGCCATCATAAAGTGATTGACTAATGCCACAGAACTAAGTAAGTCGTGGTGAAATTTTATAAGTATGTAACAAAAAATTAAGCAGAAGAATGAGAGTCAAATTTTACACGTTGTGTACTGTAGCTTCTCTTTTCACCTCTTCTTTGAACTCCATCAATGACA
>NZ_JACJTR010000019.1 GCF_014698795.1 Nostoc sp. FACHB-892 | reverse complement strand
AACGTTGCCCTATTTCTTGTTGTTCCTTGACTTGCCCACTCGCCAGCCACCACAACATCTGTAACTTTTCTTTCTGGTTTCCCAAAGACGTTGTTTGTAGGCGTTTTTTTAGTTCCTCTTCGCTCTCGGCGATCTCAATCTTAAATGGGCGACTCATGGGTATGCTCACTTACCGAGTTTGTTTCTCCTTATTATATGTAGCTTCACATTAAATTGGTATTAGTAGTAAGGAAATAGTAAATGATTAATCTTAAACTAGATTTGAAATAATTTAATTTTAAAGTTAAGTAAATATTAAAATAACTTGGATATATTTTTCCAAAAATGGTCAGATGGCGCTGATGCTTGCCTATCCATCTTGTTTCCTACTTTCCAATCGATAAAATCTTTCTAAAAACTTAGCCTTAAGAGTGATGATTTTATTCACCTAATATGCATTTTTACTGCTTTTTCTTACTTAAGATTGTATTCAGAAGTTGAGAAGGGCACATAATCTTATATATTGTCTAGAGAATGAAACTAATTAGTGAAACAGACAAATTCAACTTGTAAATGGTATCAAAAGTTCTTTGGCGTTCGCACACGTATCTTAAACTGGTATGTGCTGCTGATGGCTTTGTCTGCCATAGTATCAATTTTGGTAATTCGTCATGCTTTTTTTATCCGTCAAGAAAAACGTATAGAAGACTCTATAATCCAAGAATTAAAAGAATTTAAAAAAGTTGTTCAGGGAACAAACCCCGCTACAGGTAAACCATTTGGAGATGATGTAATTTCTATTTTTGATAAATACGTGTCTCGGAACTTTCCTGACGAAAATGAGTATTTCATTGCACTCTTAAATGGTAAATTTTATAAGTCAGACCCTAAAGTTATCCCAAAATCTATATATTTAGATTCAGAATTATTAAACTATTGGGCACAGCTGACCCAGCCCAAGCAAGGCAAACACATCATTTCATCTGGTACTCTCATCTATTATGTAGCTGAACCAGTAATCAAGAAAAAAAACCGTGGGGTGATGGTAGTAGTCCATTCTACTGCCCTTGAGAATCAAGAAGTGAATGAGGCAATTATCATCGTTACTCAGGTAACCATAGCCGTACTGTTTGCAGCTTCGTTGTTAGCTTGGATAGTAGCTGGAAGAGTACTTTCCCCCCTACGTCTACTAACTGAAACAGCTCGCTCGATTACTGAGTCTGACTTTAGTCGGCGCATTCCTGTACAAGGCTCAGACGAAATTGCCGAACTCACTGTTACCTTTAACGACATGGTGCAACGGCTTGAAGCCGCTTTTTCTAGTCAAAGAGACTTTATCAACGATGCCAGCCATGAACTACGAACCCCAATTACGATTATCCGGGGTCATCTAGAACTATTGAGTGTAGGTGATGACCCCGAAGAGCGACGAGAAACACTAGAATTAGTCACCGACGAACTAGATCGGATGAATCGTTTTGTCGATGATCTATTGTTACTAGCTAAGGCAGAGCAACCAGATTTTTTAAATTTGGAAACTGTAGAAATTGGTTCGTTAACTGAAGAACTATACGCCAAAGTTAAAGCTTTAGGCGTTCGAGATTGGCGGTTGGAGGCAAAAGCTTCAGGTCGTATTGTAGCTGATCGACAACGGCTGACGCAGGCAATTATGAATTTAACTGTAAATGCCACTCAGCATACTCAGGAGGGAGATGTAATTGCACTGGGTTCATCCCTGAAAAAAGGCCGGGTGCGTTTATGGGTACGTGACACTGGTAACGGCATCAACCCTAACGACCACAAACGGATTTTTCAGCGCTTTGCGCGTGGAGCTAACGGTCGCCGTTCTGATGGTGCTGGCTTGGGATTAGCAATTGTAAAGGCGATCGCTCTTGCTCACGGCGGAACGATCAAAGTCTTTAGTCGGCAGATGGGTGGAGCTACTTTTACTTTAATCCTTCCCTTAGAACCACCACAGGAGGTATTTTTACATGAAAAGAATTCTGATTGCTGAAGATGAATCTCGCATTGCTAGCTTTTTACAGAAAGGTTTTAAAGCTAATGGCTTTACTACCTATGTAGTCGAAGACGGTGAAAAAGCTGTTCTCATGGTTAACAGCGATAATTTTGACTTGCTGATTCTTGATATTGGTCTTCCCGGCAAAGATGGCTGGACAGTTTTAGAAGAGTTGCGCGGACAGGGGCAGCAGTTGCCTATCATCATTCTTACTGTTCATGACAATGTGAAGGATAAAGTCAACGGTTTTGAAAGAGGAGCTGATGACTATGTTACTAAACCATTTCGATTTGAAGAACTTTTAGCTAGGGTGCGGGCGCGGTTGCGCGATCGCTACTCACCCGATCACCAAGATGAGATGATACTCAGCATAAATGATGTTGTCCTTGACCTGCGTACCCGGAAAGTAAAAGTAGGCGATCGCCTCATCGAATTATCTGCCCGCGAATTTACCTTAGCTGAAACTTTTTTACGTCATCCTGGACAAGTCCTCAGCCGAGAACAACTCCTCAGCCATGTCTGGGGTTATGACCACGACCCTGGCAACAATATTGTTGATGTCTATGTTGGCTATCTCCGCAAGAAGTTAGGCAACAAATTTATAGAAACAGTTAGAGGCATGGGTTATGGGTTGGGATTATAAGAATTTTCTCATCTTTTTTTTAACTTCAATTAATCTTGATATGTAAAACTTACTAATAGCAATCAAAGGAAAGTTTGTTTGCTGATAAAAAGTTTAATTATCTATTCTTAAAGGAGTATTTCTTTAGGAAGAGTTAAAAAATAATAGGGGGATCAAAGAAAAGGCTGAAAATTTAAAACTAGAAATGAATCTATAAAGATGGAAAAAATACCACTAACTTTTATTCTTTATAGCTCATAGTTTTTGTGATTTAGAGTCGATGAAAATTCTGACTCAAGAAAAATTTTCAAGCATTTCAGGAGCAAATTCAATGAATATTTCGGAAATAGAACTAAATAGACTTGCTAAAGCAAAAATAGCATACACTACACGTCATGTAGATTTAAATGCGATCGCTACACTGCTTACCGGAGAAATAAAACCTGAATGTGGTGATTTAGTACTGGCGAGAGTAGATGAAACAGGACAGCACGAACGTCTCGAACTCTGCGATAGTCGTAAAGCCATCATGTTTCCCGGCGACGAAATAGTAATTTGCTACGGTAATCGTTACGCTCCGGATCAATTTGAAGCGGAGATTCCTGAAGATTTGTCACCATGTAATCTTGCAGCAGCAGGTGGCATAGCAGCAAAAGTCTTATCAGGGCACGTTAAAATGAAACCACCCACAGCCATCACTCCTATTGGCTTGCTGGGCGATCAACAAGGAAAACGGATCAACATTGCAGATTGGGCTTTACCGCCAACTAGCTATATCGGCCAGCGTCCTTGCACAATAGCTGTTGTCGGTACATCGATGAATTCAGGTAAAACTACTACAGCAGCTAACCTGATTAAGGGCTTAGTCAATGCAGGTATGAAAGTAGGAGCCGCCAAAATTACTGGGACTGGGGCAGGTGGAGACATTTGGCTGATGCGCGATGCCGGAGCTAGCTTAGTTTTAGATTTCACCCATGCTGGGTTTCCCTCCACTTATCGAGTTACCCCTCAACAAATCGAAGGAATTCTAGATACTCTGACTAATTATCTAGGAGCAGAGGGTGTAGATGCGATCGTGCTAGAGGTAGCAGATGGATTGTATCAACAAGAAACATCAGCATTAGTTTCTTCTGTTGCCTTCCGCGAGGCTATTGATGGTGTTTTGTTTGCCACTGGTAGCGCTCTAGGAGCAGCCGCAGGCATAGAATGGTTGCAAAGCTTTAATCTGCCCGTCTTAGCAGTTAGTGGTTTGGTAACTGCATCTCCGTTAGCTACACGTGAAACTGAAAAAGCCATAAATTTACCGATTTTCGATATCCAAATGCTGCGCGAACAAGCGACAGATTTATTGGAAAGTATAAAAGCAACACAATTAGTTGTTCCATCTCCTCGCCCTCTTTCCGATTTAATGCTAACTCAGCAGGTGAGTACCAACTAATTGCCACAGAGATATGATGCAGATTCCTCGTGCAATTAGTGGCAACCGTCGCTGGTTCCTTACCCGCTTGGTAATTAACGGTTTTTGTCAGGCTGCTGCTACTGTTGCAAATGCTTTGCTAGTAGAGATGGCATTTGACGAGTTGATTACAACTGTCAATCCTGGTTTAAACAACAAACTGCTGTGGCAGATTGGGTTGGGTTTGGCAGCAGCAGCAATTGTCACAGCCTTACTTCGGGTACTAGAACGAGCCGATGCTGAACGGATCGGTCAAGATTACGCTTACGAAATTCGGATGATTTTATACGAGCGTTTGATGAGCCTTGCGCCTCGCGCTCTCCAAAATCGCAGTCAGGGAGGAGTCATGCTGCGCTTCGTGGGTGATTTGACCGCCCTCCGTCAGTGGGTAAGCTTAGGTTTAGCGCGGTTAACTGTAGCTCTGACTACAACTGTCGTATCTTTAGCAGCTTTATCGATTGTCAGTACTCCTTTAGCTTTGACTGTTGGCTTAGTCTTGGCAATCGGTGGCTTAAGTTCCCTCAAGTTGGGTAAACGAATGCAGTCAGTTGCTCAAGAGTCAAGACGGCGGTTGAGTAACCTAGCGGCAAATATTAATGAAAAAGTTGCCTCTATTGCTGTAGTGCAAGTTTTTGGGCAGTCGCAACGAGAGAAAAAACGCATTGCTCGCCAAAGTCGACGGTTAGAGAAGGCAATGGTAGATCGGGCAATGGTAGCTGGTCAGTTGCGGGGAATTACAGAAGGAACCGCCGCGATCGCTTCTGGTGCAGCTTTGATCGTAGGGGCGCTGGAAGTGTCCGCTGGTCGAACTTCTGTTGGTGTAGTCGTAGCGGCAATGACGATTGTCGGGCTTTTAGTTCCCCCACTGCGAGATTTGGGCCGAGTACAGGAATACTGGCACAACTCACGGGTAGCACTGCAAAAGGTGGAACAATTCCTCAAAACTCCTTCTTTAGTCACCCAAAAAGCAAATGCTCCTGAACTCAAATTAGGGAACGGACGTTTAGAATTTGATGGTGTCAGCTTAGAGGGGTCATTGCACAAAGTAAGTGCGATCGCCCAACCAGGCCAAATAGTTGCCTTAGTAGGGCCGAATGGTGCTGGCAAGTCTACCTTAATTTCTCTAGCCGCACGTCTGATTGACCCCGATGAAGGTGTGATTCGCTTGGATGGGCAGGATTTAGCGCAACACAGCCTACAATCAGTTCGACAAGCAATTGGCATGGCTGGCCCAGATTTACCCCTACTGCGGGGAACTGTTGCTAAAAATCTCCGCTATCGCTGGCGCAATGCTCCCATTGAAGAAATTACCAGAGTTTGGCAACTTTGCGGCATCGATGAAGTGCTGGCAGAACTATCTCAAGGTGAGGAAACCAAAGTTTCTGAGGGTGGCAAGACTTTATCAGCCGGACAACGCCAACGTATCGCACTAGCACGGGCAATTCTAGGCAATCCACCATTATTACTGCTTGATGAAGTAGATGCTAATTTAGATGCCCAAGCTACAGCCATTGTAGACCGCGTACTGGCGGAACACAAAGGCACAGTATTAATTATCACCCACCGCAAAGAACGTCTCGCCGCCGTCGATGTGATTTGGTATTTAGAGAATGGACGGTTAATAGAAAAAGGCTCTCCAGAAGTGCTGCTCAACCGTGATAGCCTCACCGCACGGTTGTTTCAAGACAGCGAAGAAAAAGTTTTGTCTGCTTAAAAAATAAACCATCTTAACTAAGGAGAAAATCATGAAAAAAATTGTAATTTCACAATTTGCCGCAGTTCTATCTTTATCATCGATGGTGATTGGTACACCTGTGGCTTTGGCCGAAGATACACAATGCCGGAGAACACTTGGTAATGTACTAATTGATGGAAACTTAATTGTACCGGATGGTGCCTCCTGTTCCCTTGACGGTACAACCATTAGAGGTGATGTTACAGTCAAGTCTCGCGCCACTTTGATTGTTAATGGAGCCAATATTTCTGGCAGTATTCAAAGCGAAGGCGCTAACAAAATTGATATCAACTCCGATACGCGTACTGGTAACAATGTTTTACTGCGTAGGGGGGTAGAAGTTACTATTGATGGAGCCACTATTACAGGCGATCTACAACTCGAAAGCAACACTGGCGAAATTAGGGTCGCAAGTAACACCATTATTGGAAACTTGCAAGCTAAAAGCAATAAAGATGGTGGTGGTATCATAATTTCTTCCAATCAGATAGGCAACAATTTACAGTGTCAAGACAACGATCCTTCTCCCACAGGTGGTAATAATACCGCCAAGCAGAAAGAGGGGCAGTGCGAGAATTTGTAATGTTGCAAGTTTTCAAGCTAGGTTCAGTAATTTTAGCTGTCACTCTGGTGCTAACAGGAAAGGCTTTTGCAGTTACAGATCAGCAAAACTCTTCCTTAGCCCAGATGAACAGCTTTTCTCAGCTAGCAGATATCAAACCCACTGACTGGGCATTTCAAGCCTTAAAATCTTTAGTAAAACGCTATGGTTGCATTACTGATTTTAGTAACTATGCAGGCGAACGAGTTCTTACCCGATACGAATTTGCAATAAGTTTAAATGCTTGTTTGCTCAGTATAAATCAACTTTTAGCCGCAGATCATAATCTCTTGGTGCAAGATGATTTATCTACCTTGCGGCGTTTACAGGAGGAATTTGCTTTAGAGTTAAATAGTTTAGAAGCACGAGTTGACAATTTAGAAGTGCAAACAACTCAATTGTCAGCGCAGCAGTTTTCCACCACCACCAAATTGAGTGGAGAAGTGATAATTGCGATCGCAGGGTTCACTGGTACAAATAAAGCTGATGACCCAGATAAACCCATCAACGATAATATCTTTCTTGGTAGTCGGGTACGTTTGAACTTTGATACAAGCTTCACAGGTGAAGACCGTCTCAGAATTCGTTTGCAAGCCAGAAATACCCCTTCACTCGATAGAGTTACAGGTACTGCAATGGCTCGTTTGGGGTTTGATGGAGATAGTAATAATGAATTAGAAATAAGCCGTTTAGAGTATCGCTTCCCAATTAGCAAACAAGCCAGAGGTTTTATTGAAGCGACGGCGGGAGAACTCAATGATTTTACTGGTGTTGTTAATCCCTTTTTTAGCAGCAGTAGCCGTGGTGCAATTTCTCGTTTTGGACGACGTAACCCAATCTATCGTCAAGGCTTTGGTACAGGAGTAGGAATTGATTATGAATTTAGCGATGCTGTAAGTTTGAGTGTAGGTTATATTGCTGATCGTGCTAACGATCCTGAAGTTGGAATTAGTGAAAGTCCTTACAGTGCAATTGCCCAGTTGACCCTGGAACCGATAAAAAATGCAGAGATTGGTTTAACTTATGTGCGCTCATACAATAATATCAGCACGGGGACTGGAAGCGAACTTGCTAACGACCCATTTGATAATGATAGCGATCGCATCACTGCCAATTCTTATGGAGTCCAAGGAAGTTGGCGATTGAATCGTCATTTTAATCTTGGGGGTTGGCTCGGTTTTACACAAGCTACAGCCGAAGATTTATCAAGCAAACCAACAGCAGATATTTTTAACTATGCAATAACCCTTGCCTTTCCTGATGCCGGGAAAGATGGTGATTTAGCTGGCATTGTCATTGGTCAACCGCCGAAAGTTATTAGCAACGAATACGGCAGAGAGTTTACAGACGAAGCTAATTCTTGGCATTTAGAACTGTTTTACCGTTTTCCAGCTACCGACAATATCGCTATTACCCCTAGTTTATTAGTAATTACTAATCCAGAACACAAATACAATAGCGACACAATTTATATGGGAACTGTTAGAACTACTTTTTCTTTCTAAATACGGACTATGAAAACCTCTCGTCTTTTTAACTTCATTCTGATTGCTTTATTAAGCTTGGGAGTAGTTGTGGTCATGAAAGATAATAATTTTCAAACTAACAGCACCAAAAACGCCATTGCATCTGAAATTACTAATGCTCCTCAAGCTCGTGTCTATCTCGGTTTACCCCAAAGTCAGGTTAATGCTAAAACAGCCAATAAAATTAAGCCTGAGATTGTGAAATTACCGAATTTGTTAAAAAAAACAAATGAACCTTGGCATTTGAAGGGTAAACAAGTAGAAGTTGTTAACTACGGGGTGCTAGTTGAGAAAGATAAAAAAACAGGCGAATTGCGAGGTGTTCCAATGGGGAATGCTGAAGGAGATTCGTTTTTGTACGATCCGGCTAGTGGTGGTTCTACTCCAAAGCAAAATGAGGAGGCTAAAGGAAGAGAAAACGATCGCGTTTTAAGTGCGGCACGCTTCGGTGAGGCTAATGCCTATTATCACGCTGACCGGACATTAACTTACGCTAATAGTTTACTAGCAGAACTCGGCGAAAAACCACTTCCCTACTTGCGCGTAGTAGTAAATGACCATTCTTGTTCACAATTATCAGGCTACCGACAAAATGATTGTGACGAGCGTAGTGGTGAGGCACGTTCTTTTGGTGGGGGCCATTATCGCCGACCAAGCGATCGCTTCGATGATGAAGGCTTTGAGCATCAAGTGGAAGAAATTAATTCTGCCGGAGAAGCGCATTTAGGCCCTGGTAATGACTTTATTAAAGATGCTGATGGCGATCGCGTGGTTGTCAATGGCTATCCTTATAACGAAAATCCTTCCCACAACGCCGCAATTATTATTCATGAAACAGCACATCATATTGTCAGCCACACCGCAGACTTTCGTGAAAACCAGAACCGCCAAAATAATCAATATAGCAACCGTAAAATCCATCTGGATGAAGGAACTTGTGATTATTGGACAGCAGTAATGCTAAACTCTCCTGACATTTACGAATGGCAAAGAGCTGACGAAAAGCTAACAGATAAAAGCAATCGCAATCTCAGCGGTCCTCGTACAACTGCCAATTTTGTCCAAGACGGTGACCCTCATGAGAACGGTAATATTTGGAGTTCCACACTATGGGATTTACGACAAGCGATCGGCGATGGTCGCAAAACCGATTTGCTGGTAATGAAAACATTATTGTTGTTTGGTGAGATTGAAGCAGATAACCCAAAAGCAAAACGCAAAATTCGCCGAAATGAAAAAATTGATCAAAAAGATGAATTCCGTGATGGTTTAGCAAAGATACTTCAAGCAGACGAATTACTTTATAACAAAGTCAATCACATTTTAATTATTAATACTTTTAGCAAACGTGGTATTAACGTCAAAACGCCTGATAGCGCCTTTAGAAATTAAAGTATTATTTTGGCATGGCGCGTTTGTCCTGCTACCCTGAATACCATGCCTCAGATAGAAACCGCAAGACTTTTACTAAGAACCTATACCCCTCAAGATTTAGATGAACTTGCTGCTATTTTGAGCAACCCAGAAGTTATGAGGTATTCACCCAGAGGGCCTATACCTAAAGATCAAATCAAAGAAGTAACGCAGAAAACATTACAATTTTTTATTAAACACTGGCAACAGCACGGTTTCGGTGTGTGGGCTGTAGTGGAAAAAGCCACCGCCGAGTTAATTGGTCATTGTGGACTGAATTTTTTACCCAATAGCCCTGAAGTCGAAGTTCTTTATCGGTTAGATAAAGCTTACTGGAATCAAGGAATTGCCAGCGAAGCCGCAAAGGCAAGTTTGAGGTATGGCTTTGAGCAAGTCAAGCTAGATCGTATCGTCGCCATCACTGCACCAGAACATATAGCTTCGCGTCGTGTGATGGAGAAATGCGGGTTGAAATACGAAAAAAATGCTCAGTTTTATAACTTAGATGTAGTGTATTATGCTCTGGCTCGTTCCGAATGGCGATCGGATGATTCTCTTTACATTTCGCAATCTTAAAATTATCAGATCCCGCAGCCTACAGAATCATGGGCGAACCAACTGCTACATATAAAAGCCACTGCTGCAAACTCAATAAAGCTATAGAGAATATATGCTTTAGGTCTTTGATAGGGACGCATAGCTGTGCGTTCTACTAGGTTTCTTGTATTAATTATTTCATACATATCCGTTAAGTATGAAACAATACCATATTTTTATGTTTAAGTCTTATATCTAAAGGTAGATGATTAAGGTTAAAATTTGGGAAAGCTAAGAGAGATTCATTCCTAAAACATATCCTGCCATTTATCGCAGAATGCAACTGAGGCCAGATGACGCAACCTTTAAATCGAGTCAAAGAGTGGGAACAACGTCGTGATGAAGCAAGCCGCTACTACCAGCGCGGGAGATTCCAAGAGTCTCTGGAGCTAGCAACGGAGAATTTACACTTGGCTAGATCAATTCCAGACAGAGCCAGAGAAGGTTATACATTAAACGACCTTGGTTTAGCTCACCTCAGTTGCTGGCAACCTCAAAAAGCATTAGAGCGCTTTAATCAAGCGCTTTCGGTTGCTGTTGAAATTGGCAACGCGCCAGCACAAGCAACTGCACTTAGCAATCTAGGTTCTACCTACAGCCGTCTTGGACGCTTCTCGCAAGCCTTGGAATATTTTGACCAAGCACTACCAATTTTTAGACGATCGCAAGATACTCAAAGTGAAATTTCTACTCTTAATGATGTAGCACTAATTTATACGCGCTTAGGAGAACCTAAACGGGCGCTGTTGCTACAACACCAAATTTTAAGGATGCGGCGATTGGTAGGTGACTTTTCTGGTGAGGCAACAACCCTCAATGGTATTGGGTTTGCTTACAATGTCTTAGGTAAGTTTGAGGAAGCTCTAGAATTTTTTCAAGCAGCACTTCCAATTCAACGAGCTGTTAAGAATTTGGCTGGTGAAGCAACCACTTTGAATAATATTGCCTCAATCTATAGTGATTTAGGAAAACCGAAACAAGCTCTATTGCTCTACTATCAAGTTCTTTTGACACGTCGAGCAATCAGCGATCGCTCTGGTGAGGCAACAACACTTCACAACATTGGTTATACCTATACCACTCTGGCAGAGCATCGGCAAGCAATGAAGTTCTATAAGCAAGGCATTGCGATTTATCAACAACTAGGCGATGGCCTTGGGGAAATTTCAACTTTGCTGAATATGGGAAGCCTTTACGCTACAACGAAACGCAAAAAAATGGCGCGATCGTGCTACCAAAACGCCCAAGACTTAGCAGAGCAAATCGAACACCAGCCACTCTTGGAAAAAGTACAGGAGTTTATAGATTCTCTGTAGTTTGATGCAGCAAGCTTAGATTCCCGATTTCTTTTAAAGAAGTCGGGAATTTTGTTGTTCGAGTTGAAGCTCAAAAAATTACCAACTTGGCTACCGCCAACCATATACTGCTCAACAGGTTAGGATCATCAAGAAGTAATAATTTTTTATGGCATCGCCAGGAGTCTCTAAATGTTCATTAGCGAATTGTCACCTATATTCAAAGAATTTATCCAGCATCCAGTCTCATTTGTCGGTGGGTTATTCTCTGGTGTGCTTCGGCTCAATCTTGCAGATGATCCTGTAAAAAGTTGGCTTGATCAACAGATCGGCTCCAATAATTACACCAGCACCACAACAGGAACACATAATGGCAAAACAAGTGGGCCTCAACAGATTTCGATTGATTAAATTTTTCGGTAGCAAATCAGGCTAATCATTTTAGTCGAATACTCCCACATTGTTGCAGTTCAGATCAGATCCCCCCGCCTGCGGCGACCCCCTTAAAAAGGGGGTAAATATCAGAAAAAGCCCCCCAATTTATCGGGGGGTTGGGGGAATCTCCGAGAGATAAACATGTTAACAGAACCGTATTGATAGTGTGCGAATCTATTACAAAGGAACTTTCCATCTCTTCCACATTAAGGGATACTAAAGCCAGGTAAGTAAATAGGTAAGGAAATATGGAATCCCTAACCTCTCGTATGCAGGCGGTACAGTCGCCAATTATTCCTGTGGTTGGGGAACTGATTAAAAATTCTCCTGGAACAATTTCTCTAGGACAGGGTGTTGTTTCTTACAACCCACCACCGGAAGTGATAGAATTTTTACCCAAATTCTTAGCTGAATCCACTAATAATTTATACAAATCGGTTGAAGGAATTCCCCCGTTGCTGACAGCACTTGCAGGAAAATTGCAAGCCTTCAACGGCATTGAAATCAATGAGGAAAACTGCATCGTCGTGACAGCCGGGAGCAATATGGGATTTATGAATGCCATTCTTGCGATCACTAACCCAGGCGATGAAATTATTTTGAATACGCCCTACTATTTCAACCACGAAATGGCGATCGCAATGGCTGGTTGTCGTGCAGTGTTAGTGGCGACGGATGAAAATTACCAATTACGCCCAGATGCGATCGCTCAAGCAATTACTCCCAAAACACGGGCTGTAGTCACAATTTCACCAAATAACCCGACTGGAGTTGTCTATTCTGAAGCGGCATTGCGCCAAGTAAATCAAATTTGTGAGGCTCGTAGCATTTACCACATCAGCGATGAGGCCTATGAATACTTTACCTATAACGGGGTAAAACACTTTTCTCCTGGCGCATTTGGGAGTTCCAAGTCCACCATTTCTCTCTTTAGCCTTTCCAAAGCATACGGTTTTGCCAGTTGGCGCATTGGCTACATGGTGATTCCCAAACACTTATTTGTCGCCGTTAAAAAAATCCAGGATACGATTTTGATTTGTCCGCCAGTAATTTCGCAATATGCGGCTTTAGGAGCATTACAAGCAAAATCGGAGTATTTCCAGAGTAATATAGGTGCGTTGGCTCAAGTGCGGCAATTAGTACTCGATTCCCTTAACCGCTTACAAGGTTTATGTAGTATTACACCCGCCAATGGCGCTTTTTATTTTTTCCTCAAAGTTAATACTCAGATGGACGCTTTTGAGTTAGTTAAAAGACTAATCCAGGAATATAAAGTAGCAGTCATTCCAGGTACAACCTTTGGCATGGATGACGGATGCTACCTACGCGTTGCCTACGGTGCGCTGCAAAAAGAGACAGCAAAAGAAGGTATAGAAAGATTGGTGCAAGGTTTGGAAACTATAGTTAGAAGTTAGGAGTTAGGAGTTAGGAGTTAGGAGTTTGGAGTTTGGAGTTGATGTTTAATTTATGAGAACGTTAGACTGTGTTGGCGTACCTCGTCGGTAATCCCAGATATAAAATTGAAGAGATGCCAATTATTAATAAGTTAATTGAAATTGAAACTGAACCCAAAATCAATATTTATAATATAACCCCACAAATAAAAGATTTTCTGGCTTCAACATCAATTAAAAACGGACAAGTTTTAGTATTTTCTCGACATACTACAACAGCTTTAGCTATCAACGAAAATGAAGTCAGATTGTTAGAAGATATAAAACTATTCTTGCAAAAATTAGCACCTGAATCAGACTGTTACTTACATAATGACTTGCATTTAAGAGATGTTCCAGAAGATGAGCCGATTAATGCTCACTCTCACTTAATGGCAATGATGCTGACCACTAGTGAGATAATTCCAGTTGTGGATGGTAAATTAGCTTTGGGAACCTGGCAATCTGTGTTGTTTTTTGAGTTGGATGGGCCGCGCAAAAGAACGGTATCTGTCCAAATTTCTGGCGAATAATGCAACTTCGCACTTGCAATCCTTCCAAAACAACCCAAATCTGAGAGAATTACGAAAACGATCAACAAGTGCATCAGTTGAATTTACTTACAGCAATTAAAAATCTGAAAGAATGTTTTTAAGCATAACCTTCCTTTCCACAAACCAGGACTTTTGTTGTGTCAAAGGTAGACGCAATTAACTATGAAAAATAACGATAACTTTGTATTACGTAATACTTGGTATTATGCTCTGCCTAGTAATCAGATCAAGCCAGGTATGATGGTCAGCCGCATTTTTTTGGGAGAGCCTGTGCTGTTAGTCCGCGGACAGGATGGTAAAGTCTCTGCAATGACGGACATTTGCCCGCATCGCGGTGTGCCCTTGAGTTGTGGCAGATTCGATGGGCAGGAAGTGGAATGCTGCTACCACGGTTGGCGCTTTAACCCGGCTGGACGCTGTACTGCAATTCCATCTCTTGTAGAGGAGCAGAAGATGGATTTGAGTCGCTTCGACGTAAAGTCTTATGCAATCCGGGAAGCCCAAGGGAATATCTGGATATATATGCCTGATCCCGATAACCCTCAACCTGCTTCTGAGATGGAGATCCCAGTAATTCCAGGGTTTGATGAGCGATTGCCCCAGTTCATAGAGGTGATGAGATTTCCTTGTTTTGTGGATCATGCAGTGGTAGGTCTGATGGACCCTGCTCATTCACCTTATGTTCATCGCGCTTGGTGGTGGCGAAGTGAGCAACTGCACGAGGAAGTTAAGCAATTTGACGCTTCGCCCTACGGCTTTACGATGCGACGGCACCGATTGCCAGCCAATGGAGGTCGATTATACTTGCTGATTGGTGGTGGTGTGCCGGAAACGGAGATTTCTTTTCGTTTACCTGGAGTCAGAATCGAAGAAACCACAATTGGCAAGCATCGAGTCGTTAATTTAACGGCAGTTACACCCATTTCCGACACAGAAACTGAGGTAAATTTTGTTCTTTACTCGACACTTCCTTGGGTGGGATTTTTCAAGCCACTGCTACACGTGTTGGCACAAACCTTCCTGGGACAAGATCGAACGGTTGTGGAAAAGCAGCAGATCGGTCTGAAATATAATCCTGTGTTAAGGCTGATTAAAGACTCAGATATGCAGGCGCAGTGGTATTACCAGTTGAAGCGGGAGTATGCTCGATCTGTCGCTGAAAAACGAGAATTTGTTAACCCTGTCAAGGATCAGATACTCCGCTGGCGTGCTTAAATTACTCCAAAGTAAATTCTGCAAATTCTCTTTGTCCAAACTGCATATTTCGATCTATGGCTGAAAAAATTTTATTATTGGCACGCTCGCTATTTAAACAGCGAGCAACTAACTGCGCCACATCTGCACGATTGATGCTACCACTAATGTGCGGATCTTCAGTCAAAACGCCATTACCCGTTGCTGGTTCTGACTTTAGTCCACCTGGGCGGATGATTGTATAAGTGAGTCCACTGGCAATTAAGTGTTGTTCAGCTTTGTCTTTCTCAGCTAAAACTGTTCCTAGTGCTACTAAAACTTGGGGTGACAGAGCAACAACACTATTGCCAGCACCAATGGAAGACACAAGAATAAATTTTTGTACTCCAGCTTTAACTGCTGCATCGATCAGATTTCTATTACCAGGGTAATCTGCCCTTTCTCCTTCTGATGGTAAACCGCCAATTGTACTGATAACCGTGTGAATAGGTTCATCTGTCAACATTGCACGTTCTACATCCTCTACATTCAAGGCATCTCCCAAGACTACCTCAATACCGATTTTTTCTAGTTCAGTAGCAACTGCTGCTGTTCTCAGAAGTGCTTTTACCTTTAACTGTTGCGCTGTGAGATATTGAGCAATTTCTCGACCAACACCGCGACTTGCTCCAGCCAGAAAAATATAAGATGCACTTGTCATAATAAATTTAACTATTTACGTTCAAAGGATTTTATCAGAGGATTGGCAGTATTCAATAATTGCTCAAGCGACTGAGATGCTTCTGGTTGGTGGCGAACATAAGTGTCAATAAACAAACTAATGATTTCACCCATCAGCAAACGGAAGCTTTCTTGGGGTTGCGTGGCGGGAAAGTCTAACAAGGGTGTATCTAGGGTGGAATCTAGCTGCTCAACTATCGAAAAGTGATTTGCCCCATCCAGAAGTACCAGATAGCTATCATTTCGTCCGCCAGTAATTGCTTCTTGGAATGTACGGATGACTGGGGTGGTAGCATTTCCAGGAGTTATACCATAGCGATCGCTATTGTTCGCAATTACTCCATCACAGGTTCCTCCTATCAGTAGAAGTGGTAGGGAGTCTGGTAAGGGTAAGATAGTACCTGCTTCATACCCCAATAATAAGGTTCCCATTGTATGTGAACCATAACCAAAAGATGCTGCAACTTGAGGGAAAAAATCAGGATCAGCATTTTCGATTGCTACTCTACCACCTGCGGAGTGTCCACCTAAAATTATTCTTTGTAGATCAAGCATTCCAGCCAAAATACCCTCAGACTGTAACTGTTCCACTTTCGCTAGCAGTGCTGGCAAAGCCGATGCAGTGGGAACAGTACGATAAATTGTTGGTTTTCCCTTTTCAAAATCAACCCCTGGAGTCAGACTAATTATTCCTGGTATAGTTTCCGCAATCCAGTTAAAGAGAATCACCACTAATCCACGTTCAGCGAGTTTAACCGCCAACCATTGATATTGTTGAGCATCACAGTTAATGCCGTTGAAGAAAATCACTACTGGAAAAGGTGCTTTTTCTAAATCAACTGCCAAATCCCTATTTGTTTGTACCTTACGCCTCAACATCTGTGCTGGATAGAGAATTTTCAGGTGAATGGTATCGTAAGGAGACTGAAAACCCTCGACTTTAGCAGCTTGGAAAAAAGCACGAACTGTCATCTGGTTTTTCCTGATATCATTGAAAATTTTTTATTACTCAGGTAGAAGTGATCCTAGCAATCCCAATCTAGCGATCGCAAATAACTGAGTAACTATAATTACAAAAATATAGGACTCTTACTGAATTTTGTTCAAAAATGCAGTACACCTTTATTCCTTTTTCCCTGTTCCCTCTTTTTATGAGTGGTTCAATAATCAAATCATAGTCCTATATTAGGATAGGAATTATACTTAACCCATTTGCAGGAAGTAGTTTAGTAAACAATTGTGCCAATCTAGCAAATAGCTTTTTTTTGGATTGACTTATGGCTAAAAAATCTCAAACAAATCTAGAACAATACCAAGATGTCAGATTATCTGCCACCACCAGAATCTGGGTAATTACAGTCGCTATTCTTGGAGTTTGCGTCCCACTGTCAGCCGTTACTAGAAGCGGTGCTATTCTTCCTTTAGTTGCTATTGGTGGCGCAGCCGTTGGTACAGTTGCTGTTTGGCGTTCTGATGAGCAAAAATCAAAAGCTAACTATTTGCAACAGCAACAAATAGAACTGTTAGAGCAAAGATTAGCAAATTTAGAAACAATTGTTAGCAGTGATGACTTGAACTTGCAAATGAAAATTAAACAGATTGAGGCAAGAGATACTTTTGGCAACTCCTCTGATGTAAGTACTACACCTAGGCAACCAAAACGCAAAGGTTAAAATTAAGCAATGTTCACCGTTTATACCAATTTCAGATAATCTCCCTTAAAATCATCATTACTGAGTTGTTTTTGTGTAAGTATTTGTTGACTTAATGTTACGGCAACCTTTGAAATCCCTCTCAGATTAAACTTTCCTTTGCAGCTAGAAGTGTTTCCCTAGAAACAGTATCTGCTTCTCCATCTCCGTTAGAATTGACTGACATCATTTAATTCTATATACTTCAACTGCATCAGTTCATGAAATGTCTAAGTACAATAATCTCTATCTTTACCTGAAACATCTGCTTATGGCTGTGTTTTATTAGACTACTAAGATTACTGTATTTTTAATTAACTAAGGTTATAAACTTGAGTAATTGCATTGGTATAGCTTACCGTAGGTATGCAATAGTTTGCCGCAGGAATGTAGATGGATTGGATTAGCTTACTTAAAGCTCAACAAGCTGACTTCCTTCAACGTGTGAAAAAACCTAAAACTTATGACTTATCTTTGCTGGAAAGTCAAGTCAAAGGTTGTCACACGGAAATTATGGCTTTTTGGGGTGAGCCATTGGCTAGACTCCAAGAACTTTCTCGCCAACAAGCAGAAGTTCTCGCCAAAAATCCGCCGCCGACACCGCCTGAATATCCTGAGCCTCCTGATTGGACGATACCTTTTCCCAAATACTTCCAACAACAAGCCCAAGATTATCTTTTGCGAGAGCATATTGTTGACCGAGTGATAACTGAACGCTTGGGGAAATTGGTAAAAAAGGTATCACAAGATACCGTGGAAAACATGGTTTTAGATGATGAAGGAAATTTGGGTGGCGAAAGCAAATTTTCTTATGTACTAAAAGATAATCCTCAGCTAAGTGTTCAAGTTTATGTTGCTGATGGAGAAAGTTTTAATGGTATTAAGAAAAACAAAATTAGGTGGTCGGTTACTCAAGAAGATTTAAGAAAGCACCAAGTATTAATTTTTTTATGTTTGTTTTATCCATCTACAGATAAGCTAGGATACGACGAAAAACAGAGCATAATTACAGGCTTTCTACCTACCAATCAAATTGAACTTACTGAACCAAAACTCTACATTAATCCGAGTAACTTGTTGTATGCGGGGGGGTTGAGTTGGTATTTAGAATCACTTATTGGTAAAAAAGACACTTCGCCATTAATTAGTGAGAAAGCGATCGCAGATACAATACAGACTCTACCATCAGAGCATTGCCTTAAGGGGGTAGTTGGTGATTGGGAATGCTGGCAAACCTTGCAAGGACACACCAGAGGCATTAATTGCCTAGCTTTCAGTTCTGGGTGTAATAATGGCAAAGCTTTACCGATATTGGCAAGTGGTAGTCGGGGAGAAACGAAACTCTGGGATTTAAGCAAGGGTGAATTAATAGATACATTATCAGAGTATCCTTGGGTGATATCTGGGCTGGTGGATGAAGTGAATTCCCTAGCTTTTAGTTCAGATGGACAAACTTTAGTCAGTTGCGGTGCAGATTCCACAATTAAGCTTTGGCATGTAGGCGCTTTAGATTTAATAGATATTTTGCACAAACATAATGGGGTAGTGCGGTGTGCTGCTTTCACCCCAGATGGGAGAATGTTAGCGACAGGCGGAGATGATCGGAAAATTCTGTTTTGGGATTTGATGCAACGTCAGGTTGCGATCGCACTCTCTTTAGATGATACAGCTGCTCATTCTCTAGTTTTAAGTCGAGACGGCGAAACTTTAGTTACAGGTAGCTATCGCAAAATCAAAGTTTGGCGCACCTTACCCGAGACGGGAGTCAAAAGTTTAAAGGATGCAGAACCACTGCATACCCTCATGGGCCATTCTCACATCGTCCGTTCCTTAGCGATCAGTGCAGATGGTAAAATGCTTGTGAGTGGTAGCTGGGATCAAACGATTAAAATTTGGCAATTGGAGACTGGAGAGTTACTGCATACTCTTAAAGGACATAGAGATAGAGTATATGCGATCGCTTTAAGTCCCGATGGACAAATTATCGCTAGCGGTAGTGCTGATAAAACCATTAAATTGTGGCATTTAGAAACTGGGGAATTGTTGGGTACGTTTACAGGTCATGGCAATATAGTCACAGCATTAGCTTTCACAGCTTCCGGCGAGATGTTGGTTAGCGGCAGTTTGGATAAGACAATTAAAATTTGGCAACGAAGTTAATAATTCGTAATTTGTAATTGTAGAGTCTTTGTATACTCGCTGGAGAGTCTTTGATATTCGCGCAAGAGTCTTTGATACTCGCTGGAGAGTCTTTAATACTCGCTAGAGAGTCTTTAATACTCGCTGGAGAGTCTTTAATACTCGCTGGAGAGTCTTTGATACTCGCTGGAGAGTCTTTGATACTCGCTGGAGAGTCTTTGATACTCACTGGAGAGTCTTTGATACTCGCTGGAGAGTCTTTGATACTCGCTGGAGAGTCTTTGATACTCATAGACAACAAACTTGAAAAAATCTGTGCGCCTCTTTGCCTCTGCCTGAAACTTAAAACTGGGCTAATAGCGTTTCCCAAGTAGTCAGTGAAATTATATACAATAGCTTATCAGTCGCCCATACTCAATAATACTGAGTTAAAACTGACAGTTAAACAACTTTTTAGCTGATTGACTTTGAGTTAAGTAATTTGGCGGTTCTCAGTTGAGTGCAATATAGACCTAACCCCCAACCCCTTCCCTTGTAGGGAAGGGGAGTAAGACTCAAAGCCTCTCTCCTTTTAGGAGAGAGGTTTGGAGAGAGGTCAAAATCTATTGCATACAAACGAGAAACGCTAAACAGGTGCATTTTTACCAAATTAATGCTGTTGGAGAATAGTCTATGGCGATGACGAAACTCTGGAAGTTTTTGCGAAACATTCAGGATTTAAACTGGGGACAAGGCGTAGAGGTAACAAAGACTGGAGCCGAAGCTGCTAAAGCCGTGCTTGATTTGGCAAAAGCAATTAAAGAGCAAAAACCCAATGTTCAAAACTTCAAACCATATCTAGAACAGATTTCGTCATTATTAGATGTATTTAATTCTCCCGTGGGTCAAATTACCAAAGAAGTAATTCCTTTTGCACCAATCGCCATTACTATACTAAAGTTCATTATTGATGCAACCAACAAAGAGCCAAGTTTAGAAAACTGTGTGCTACTAGTTAGTCAGGCTGCCTACATTGATAGCTTTCAGGATATTCTCAAACAAGATTCGGAATTACTCAATAAAATTGATCAAAACCTTCCAGCTTCTCATGCTTTAGCTTTGCAGATTCAGAAATTAGGTGAGCAAGAATTTGATGCGCGGGAAGTGAAAAAAGCCATCCTCTATTTCCACGAATCTCAACTAGCAGAATCATTTAATCAGATTTTACAGCAACGCTTGCAAGAAGCGGGATTATCCGAGACAGAAGCAAAAACCTTAACTGAACGGGTAGCGCGTCATACCGATGAATATATGCAAGACGCATTGGTAGAAGTCGGAGAGAAAGCGGACAAACTTTGGAAATGGTATAGCGCCGGAGGAAAAGAAAAGCTAGAGAAAAATCTGAATATTGAAGATTATTTGGAACAGGTAATTAAACCAAAGCCAGAAGAAAACATTTTTGATGAAACCCATATTACCTTTCGGGATTTGTATGTACCTTTGCAAGTCAAAGAAGTCGATACCGAGGACGATGCAAATCTGGAACTGGAAGCGTGGGTTAAGGCAATACTGAATGACTCAGATACAAAACACAAACAAGTTTTGTTTATTCAGGGCGAAGCTGGACGGGGGAAAAGTGTCTTTTGCCGGATGTTTGCCGATTGGGTACAGCGCGAATTGCATCCCAGCTTTACCCCAATTCTCATTCAGTTGGGGAATTTGCGAGTACTAAAAGATAACTTAACTGATACTCTAGAAAACTATTTACAACACCTTGATTTTGTCACCAGTGATTCAGGCTGGCTGACAGATAAGAATACTCGCTTTTTGTTTTTACTGGATGGCTTTGACGAACTGTTGCTACAAGGACGCGCCAGCGGCGGCTTGAAGGAATTTCTAGAACAAGTCGAGCAGTTTCAGAAAGACCGTCTTTGTCATCATCAGTTTTTAGTTACCGGTCGTCCCCTAGCCTTGCAAGGAATTGAGCGCTTTCTTTCACAAACCAAAAGCTTGAAGCGCGTCGAACTTCAGCCAATGGATGACTCGCTTCGGCAAACATGGCTGAAAAAATGGTCAGTTGCAGCTCACGTTAACAAGAGTGAGTTTGAAGAATTTTTGCAGGCTTGCCCTGATGAAGTCAAAGATAACCTGGCGCGAGAACCCTTACTACTCTATTTACTGGCACGGATGCACCGAGATAAACATCTCAACGTCCAAATGTTTGCAGGCGCAGACGCTATTCAAGCAAAAATCCGCATTTATGATGAATCGGTGAAGTGGGTACTAGAAAAACAGCGTGACAGTGAAAATCAGAATGATAACTCTCGCTTGACTGGATTGGAGAGCGAAGATTTGCGGCAATTTCTCACGGAAGCCGCTTTGTGTGTAGTGCAGTCTGGGAATGAATCTGCGAGAGTGACGATGTTAGAAGCACGGCTCAAAGACAGCCATAACCCAGCTGCAAAGTTAATTCAGGATGCCAGACAGGAAAATGCCTCTCAAAAAAATCAACAAGATAAGCTACTCAATAATCTGTTGACAGCATTTTATATCAAACCAGCTTCAGGCGATAAAGGCGGCTCTGTAGAGTTTGTCCACAAGAGTTTTAGCGAGTTTTTATTCGCGGAACGGTTACTAGAAAGCTTTGTAGATTGGACAACGAAAGTTAGCAAGCGTCAGCGCGAAGAAGACTTAGTTAGCACAGCCGCGATGGATAAGCAGATTTACGATTTATTGGGCTATGGGAATTTAAGCTTTGAGATTGTGGAATATTTGATGGGGTTATTGGCTGAGAGTTCAGAATTTCAAGATGTGGAACTCTTGTATCAACTGTTTCAAAGGCTGGAGTATTTCTACTTCCGTTGGTGCGATGGAGAATTTATTGATGCAGAAGATGTAAATCTGCCTCAGATGAAAAAAAAACAATTGAGGGAGCAATTGCCAGAGCGAGAAAATCACTTGGGATTACGACAGGTGGATGTGTATACAGGGCTGAATGTAATGATTTTGCTTTTAGAGTTACATCGCTATGCCCAAACAAAAGATGAATTAAAAGACAAAATCACGTTTCACCCCTGCGGTCAATTAGATAGTGATCAATTTGACTCACAACGCTTGCTCCGTATTATCGGCTATAGCCATTGCCTTGGTGTCTCTGCCTTTAGGGACAACTTAGAACTATTTATCAGGGGTGCCAACTTCAAGGGTGCCGACCTCAGCTATGCCGATTTCAACAGCGCCGACCTTAGGGGTGCCGATTTCAGCAATGCATACCTCACCCTTGCCTACCTCAGCCGTAGCAATCTCACCCTTACTAACCTCACTCTTGCCTACCTCAGAGGTGCTGATCTCAGCCGTGCGATCCTTAGCCATGCCATCCTTAGCCATGCCATCCTTAACGGTGCTGACCTCAATGAGGCTATCCTCAAAGGTGCCAACCTCAGCGGTGCCAACCTCAGCGGTGCCAACCTCAGCGATGCCAACCTCAAAGGTGCCAACCTCAAAGGTGCCAACCTCAAAGGTGCCAACCTCAAAGGTGCCAACCTCAGCGGTGCTAACCTCAGTGATGCCGACCTCAGCCGTGCTAATCTCACCCTTGCTAATCTCACCCTTGCTAACCTCAGCCGTGCCAACCTCAAAATAATTTTATGGAACAGTGGCACAAAATGGCTCAATGCCAAAGGGCTGCATGAAGCAGTAAGTGTATATCCAGGCTTGGCGAACAAACCAGCTTTTGCGGCTGCGGTTGCTTTGAGTCAGGGCATCAGTTGGGTGAGAGAAAGCAAAATTCAAGAAGCACAAGAAGCTTTCAAGCAAGCCCAAATAATTGACCCTAGTTTGAGTAACTCTGCTGAATTTTGGAATAGCATCTGCTGGGTTGGCTGTTTACACGGTTATGCTAAAGCTGTTCTCCGCTTTGGTGAAAAAGCTGTTACTTTAGACCCTGACAATAAAAGCTATCAAGACAGTCGGGGGCTTGCTAGAGTACTTACAGGCGACTTGGTAGGGGCATTAGAAGACTTTCAGGCTGTTGTAGACAGTGGTGCACTTGATTACTCAAATGATGTAAAGCGGCGACGGTTACGCTGGGTAGAAGCACTCAAGTTAGGAAATAATCCCCTCACGCCAGAGGAGTTGGAGGAGTTGCGAGAGGTTGAGGGCTAAAGTAATTCGTAATTCGTAATTAGGGTGGCAAGGGAAAAATATTTGTCAGTTAGCGATCGCACTCTCTGCCAAAATCTTTGTAACTTAGCGATCGCACTAAAATCAAACTAAAGCTATTGTCGAAACGGTAGAAAAGGCTATGACGGTAACTACCTATAAATGGACAATTGAACGCTATCACCGAGCAATAGAAGCAGGGATTTTTGATGACCAACCCATTGAACTATTGCGCGGCGACCTCATAGTTATGCCCCCAGAACGCGAACCCCATGCCTACTACAATACCGAAGCAGCTGATTATCTCCGCACACTGCTAGGTGAACGCGCAAAAATCCGCGATGCCAAACCCATCACCCTACCCAACAACTCAGAACCCGCCCCCGATGTTGCGATTGTCAAACCTTTAGGCGAGGTCTACTTAGGACATCACCCTTACCCTGAAGATATATTCTGGATTATCGAATTTTCTAAGTCCACCTTGAGCAAAGACTTAGGTGATAAAAAAGACATCTATGCAGAAGCAGGCATTGCTGAATATTGGGTTGTCAATCTCAAAAATTCTCAGTTGCAAGTATTTCGAGACTTACAAAATGGACAATACACAACTGAACTGACATTAACCACAGGTACTATTGTCCCCCTAGCCTTTGGTGATGTATCAGTCCAAGTTAATCACCTGGTAGGCTTCTCAAAAATATAATTTCTAGCGGCTGTCACAAACGAAGGATGCGAGGCGTAGCAAGCTTTAAGAGTAAGTGATCGCACGCCCATAATAAAACTATCCCCTTCATACTATTTACTTATGGCGATCGCAACTCAACCCCAACTAACTTTAGACGACTTTCTCAAACTACCAGAAACTGAACCAGCATCAGACTTTATCAACGGGGAAATCATTCAAAAACCAATGCCCCAAGGTGAACATAGCTTGCTGCAAACTGCTCTTTGCGAAACAATTAACAGCATAGCTAGAAGTCAAAAAATTGCTTTGGCTTTCCCAGAACTACGCTGTACCTTCGGTGGTGCTTCTATCGTCCCTGATGTGTCTGTGTTTCGCTGGGATAGAATTCCTAAAACTCCATCTGGCAGAATTGCTAACCGCTTTGAAATTCATCCCGACTGGGCAATTGAGATTCTTTCTCCAGACCAAAGGTTAAAAAAAGTGTTGAGTAAATTATTGCATTATTCGCGCAATGGTACTGAATTAGGCTGGTTAATCAACCCTGAAGACGAAAGTGTACTAGGGATTTTTCCTGGACAGCGATTGGAATTATACGAAGGTGCTGATAAATTACCTATTCTTGAGGGTATCGAATTAGAACTAACTGTAGAACAAGTTTTTGGCTGGTTGAGTTTGACGTAAAAAAGCGATCGCTTTACTTCTAGAGCGATCGCTTTTCAATTCAATCTGCAATTATTAAACCAACAATGTTTGCAGCAGTGGTTTATCTTCCGATATCTTACCCGTCTGCAACCATTCTGCCATTTCACCCGGTACTTTAACTTGGGCGAGGCGATCGCGCAAATCTGCGCCTTCGAGAATTTCTCGTTGCAAAAGTTCCTCTGCGGTCTGCTCTAGTAAGTCACGGTTATGTTGCAGAATACTTAAGGCGATGTGGTGAGCATTATCTAATGTCTGCTTAACTTCGCGGTCAATTTCTTCCGCTACTTTCGGACTGATAGCACGACGCGGGTTGCCATAACCTTCGAGAAACTGCTGTTGGCTCTTTTCAAACGCCACTGGCCCAAGTCGTTCGCTCATTCCGTAAACAGTAATGGCGCGTTCTGACAACTCAGTAGCTTTTTGGATATCATCAGCAGCACCCGTGGAAACTTTGCCAAAAACGATTTCTTCGGCAGAACGTCCACCCAAAAGGGTAGCTATGCGGCCACGAATTTCATCTTCCAACATCAAAAAGCGGTCTTCTTCCGGCATCTGAATTGTGTAACCCAAAGCGCCGACACCACGAGGAACAACCGAGATTTTTTCGACTTTACCAGCACCCGGCATCAATGCAGCGATGATCGCATGACCAACTTCGTGATAAGCTACGGTTTTTTTCTCCGTTTCATTCAGCACGCGGGAGCGTTTTTCTAAGCCAGCAATCAGACGCTCAATAGCTTCGTTGAAATCTGCCATTGTCACGGCTTGCTGATTTCGCCGTGCGGCTAACAGTGCGGCTTCATTCACAAGGTTAGCTAAATCTGCCCCAGCAAAACCAGGAGTCCTAATAGCAATGGTGCTTAAGTTAACATCATCAGCCAATTTAACGTTTCTGGCGTGGACTTTGAGAATTGCTTCTCGACCAATTTTATCAGGGCGATCGACAACAACTTGACGGTCAAATCGACCAGGACGGCGTAAAGCCGGGTCGAGAATTTCTGGACGGTTGGTAGCGGCGATGATAATTACACCTGTGTTGGTATCAAAGCCATCCATCTCGCTGAGTAACTGGTTGAGGGTTTGTTCGCGCTCATCGTTACCGCCGATAATTGGCCCAGCACCACCACGAGATTTACCCAGTGCGTCTAATTCGTCGATAAAGACAATACAGGGAGCTTGTTGTTTGGCTTGTTCAAACAAATCACGGACTCGTGCAGCACCCACACCCACAAATAGTTCGATAAATTCCGAACCAGAAATACTGAAGAAAGGAACAGCAGCTTCACCTGCGATCGCTTTTGCTAATAATGTTTTACCAGTACCCGGAGGCCCTACCAGCATCACACCTTTAGGAATCTTTGCCCCCAGTGTGGTGTATTTAGTGGCGTTTTTGAGAAAATCGACAATCTCTGCTAACTCCGCCTTCGCTTCATCTACGCCAGCCACATCGCTAAATTTGACACCAGTGCTACCTTCAGAGTAGATCCTAGCTTTGCTTTTACCTACTGTTAGCGCAGCGGGGCCACTTTGACGATTCATTAACAAGCCCCAAATCCCAAAGAAAATTAACGGTGGTAAAATCCAGCTAAGTAAAGTGGCAAACCAGGCATTTGGGTTTGGTGGTGGTGCAGAAAACTCGACATTATGCTCACGAAGAATTTTCGGCAAATCTAAATCAATGGCTACTGGTGTAGTTGTGAACACTTGTTCAGTGGGTTTGCCATCTGGAGCTTCGGTTTTGATAGTGTATTCAATGCGATCGCTACTCACAATCGCTTGATCTACTTTCCCCGCTTCTACTTGAGTTATAAAAGTGCTATAGGGAACTTGCAGCGATCGCACCTCAAAGAAAGTTGGAAGAATAAGGTTCAGTAGTAACAACAGGGTTAATAAAATGAAGAACCTACCACCAAACTGCCTAACTTTGGGCGGTTTTATCGGTTTATTATTATTAGTTTCAACAGGCATTTTGATATACCCTCCAAATTTGTCTTTGTTCGCGCAGTATCTCCCTTATGAGAAGTTATGATGGCTGCGCCATGTTCTTTGCAAATGACTAATAACCAACGACAAATGACTCTTTTTCAGCTCAATAACAGAGCAAATAGACCACACAAAGCAATGCCATCAAACACACCAGCACCACCGATGCTGAGTACTCCTGCACTCATAGATTGAATATCTTTTAGATGTAACAAATCAGCACCAATTAAGGTTCCGAGTACACCACCAGCAAAGGCTACAGGAGCAGCATGAGGTGCAGCGATTAACATTGCAGATAAAGCAGCGGTTAAAGGAGCCAGTAAAGGATTCATTTGGATACCTATTCCTGGTATCACCCGCGCTGCATAATAGCTAACAACGCTGACAATGGCAGTTACTAGCAAGATTGCTAAAGCATTTGTGTGAGTAAATTGGTACAGTGCCAACACCACCGGAATCAAGCCACCACCCACATTCACCGCTACCACCGTAGAATGCTGGACTCTCTTTAAAGGAATACCCCAAAATTCCCTTAACCACAGCGTTGCGAAGTCACCTGTCAGTTGAACGTTAGTTACTAGACGGTATAGGGGTATATTGATAGTGCTTGTGAAAATTACTAGCACAAGCAAGAAAAAAGCGATATTTGGAGAAAATCCCAGCTTGGCTACTGCAATTTCCACCACATCTACTGCCACAGCAAACCAAATGAATGGTAGTAGTAGTAATAACACTAGAAATAGCAGTAATGAAACTGGTAAGTAAATCATGAGATTAGTAAATTTATGATTGTGTCATATCGCACAACAACACATTGGGAGATCCTATATCAGTTAATGCAACAAATGCTTAAGTAGTGATTATGTTGCTAAGAACTCTGGTAGTTAGAAATCAAAAATGTGACTAAGAAGGACTTTTATCTATTTACTATCTAGTTTCAATTCTAGAAACTAGATAGTACAGCTTAAATTCGTGGACACCCTACAGGAAAATGCGTATTACCGTACTATTATGGTAAATCAACTAGGATTTGTTCTGAAACTGCTTTTACTCTCGGCTTTGTTATCGGTATTGATTAAATATGCAGGGCCAAGTCTATCAATTCCGGCGACAGCAACCAACGCCCTGATTATAATTTTACTGCCGATTGTGATAATGGCGATCGCGCTACTGTGGCGATTCCAAGCACAGAAACAAAATTAACTCCAGAGCATTTACGCACAAGTGACTAAAATCAGCTAACCTAGCTGAATTAGAAGAAAATTGCATCTCGCCAACGGTTGGGAGTCAGCCTGTGAACCTCGGTCAATGGATCGGCTTAATCGCCATCGTTCTTTCTTTATACATCCTGTGGCAAATTCGGGAAGTGCTTTTGCTCATGTTTGCCGCAGTTGTCTTAGCCACCACCTTAAATCGGCTAGCGAAACGCTTCCAAAGCTTTGGCATGAAGCGTGGATTCGCCCTGCTTCTGGCAATAGGTATCTTTTTGGCAGGTGTCGTGGGTTTTTTCTGGCTAATTGTGCCACCTTTTGCACAGCAGTTTCAAGAACTAACCTATCAGGTTCCTAGAGGGTTTGAGCGCTTTAATACCTGGCTTGATGCCTTGAGAACTCGTATCCCTAACCAGCTGGTTCCCTACATCCCAGATGTCAACAGCCTTATCCAACAAGCACAGCCTTTCGTCAATCGGTTACTAGGAAACTCCTTCGCCTTTGTATCTGGCTCTTTGGAAGCCGTCCTCAAGATTTTGCTAGTCTTGGTTTTAACAGGAATGATATTAGCCGACCCCGTGGCTTACCGCAAAGTCTTTGTGCGGCTTTTCCCTTCATTTTATCGGCGGCGGGTAGATGGGATTTTAGATAAGTGCGAAGTCTCTTTGGGGGGATGGATTACAGGCGCTTTCATTGCCATGTTTGTTGTGGCACTGATGAGTCTGATTGGCTTATCAATTTTGCGTATAAAAGCAGCACTAGCTTTAGCAATTTTGGCAGGATTTTTGAACTTAATTCCCAACTTGGGGCCAACAATTAGTGTAATTCCAGCAATGGCGATCGCTTTATTGGATGATCCCTGGAAAGTTATCGCTGTCTTAATTCTCTACTTTGTTATTCAACAGGTTGAGAGTAATTTCATCACGCCAATTGTAATGGCACAGCAAGTTTCGTTGCTGCCAGCTGTAACCTTAATTGCCCAACTATTTTTCGTTACTTTCTTTGGCTTTTTAGGATTATTTCTGGCGCTACCCCTGACTGTTGTCGCTAAGATTTGGTTGCAAGAAGTACTGATCAAAGATGTTTTGGATGAATGGGGGAATCACCATAGAAAAGAGACTGAGTTGGTAATGGTTTCTAAATCCTCTGGAGTAGATGAGAATTGGACAGCAGAAAGTCCCGATATTAATCGGGAGCGACGAGTTGATGATGATATCTTGCAAAAAGAAGATTAGTATTTTTTAGGCTAAGGTTTCTCTAAGAAAATCGGTTCTCCTGCAATATCATCTAAGCGGATGCTGCCTAACAAATTCTGCCACTCTGCTTGCAGTGCTGCATCTTTGGGATTTTTATCGCGCAGTTGGGCCAGTATGGTCAGTGCCTCGTACCATATCCCGTTTTGGGCATAGATAACATAGCGTTTTAGAGGTTCTGGCGTTTGTAGCTGTTTGAGAACGGCTGGATTCAATTCGACTCGTTGTATTACCCCTTCGACGAAAGTAGGGGGAGAATTCTTTTCCTGGTCACAGTTAATGGTGAAAAACCAGCGATATTGTTTGTTTAGTGCCAAAGCAGGAGCAGTGGTAGGTAAAGAAACGTTGATGACTCCTGGTTTATCTGGTAGAGCGATCGCTTTTCGGTAAATCTCGTTATCGTCCTGATCTTGCAGTACAAATTCAACTTCATAGGGTGAATTTTTGGTATACGGCACATAGAAAAACCAACTTGGACGTTCTACCGTTGTCTGTCCCCAGACATTGATTACTGAGTTAGCTTCTTCGGTAAAGTGCGCTAAAGCAGTCAGATCAGGTTTAGTAGACGGACATCCAGCCACCTGCCCGCGCTTCGCTCCACCACGAACCCGACCTCCAGGAGGGCGACCAGCTGGAATTGGAGGTTGATTAAAGGTTTTGGCTTGAGCAAGGGTCGTTTTAGCATCAGAGCGTAAGCGTAGCCCGCCGTAGGCATCGCTAGGAGAAGAACCAAGAGCTGGTTTTGCCAGTACTGGAGTCAGGCTAGCTAGTAAACTGGTGCAGCTAAAAGCTGCTACTAAAAACAGTTTTATCGGTTGTAAATTTGACTTCATAAAAACCTTTAAGTATACAAACCTGTTAGGATTATCTGCTGGTTATCTAAAAATTTAATAAAAAAGTCTTTTCCTATTCTTTAGTGAACTCCAATTTTTGGAGTTGCAGAACAGTGGGATGAATTGGGGAAAGCTCTTGAGGCAGCACTTCTCTGCGAGACGCTGCGCGTAGCTTGCTTCCACGTTTGCGTAGCGTCCCGCAGGGAAGTGGTACGACTAGGCTCAGTGACCGGGAGCAGGGGGAGAAAAAATCGTTTTGATTCCAAAAATTGAATAATTTATTTTTTGGAGTTCCCTCATCCAAATTCTTCTGTCCAATAAGCTAATCGTCATTTAAATTGAACCATTTTTATGGTAATAAAAGCTGCAAACTCTCTCCCTGCTCCCCTGCGATCTGAATGTGCTTTCTTATATGCTTAACAGCTTACAACTATCAGATACTTCTCCTCCTGCCTGCTTTAACAGACAAATTTTTTTAAGCCAAGCATATTGCCCTATTCCCCACTCGCCACCCGAACTTTTGTTTTTGAATTATAAATTGACATCAAGCCAACCATAAGAACCAACGACAAAGCCGAAGGTACAAAAGGCACCCAAGCACCGGAAATTAACAGACTAAAGCAAACTATATATAGAACACTAGAGATAATACTGACTGCTAATGCTAACCAAGGCAACGAAAGCTTTCGCCAAGCCAGGACTCCTCCTACCAAAGACCATCCCCAAATCCAGGACATCTCAGCCCACAGTGACCAAACCCGCAGCAACGGCCGCCCATTTTGGACTGCACCAAGGATCTGGCTGACCATATGCGCTTGTACTAACACTCCTGGCATTTGCTCATCTAAAGGAACGCCATAGGGTGTAGGCCACGTGTCTGGGGAATCACCCTTTGCTGTCACACCAATCAAAACAATTTTGTCTTTGATAGCACTAGGGTTAATCGGACTAGATAAAAATTGATTTAGCTTCACCTGTTCGGCTATTTGGTTTGAGGAACGGTAGTTGAGCAAGATTTGACCGCCATTCGCATCGATACCTTGATAGCCGCCAGTACGAGATTTCAGGTTGGGAAAAATAGTTTTACCCAGCTGCAAATTCCCTTGAGGGGTGAACTTTGGTTCAATTCCTGAAGGGCGCAGATAGAGTGAGGCCAATTGTAGACTGAATGCAAAGGAAGCAGGACACAACGATGTCGCCTCTTGGTTCATGAACAGGAGATGCCGACGGATAACTCCATCACGATCGTGAATAAAGTCACTGAATCCCAGATTTGTTTTAGGGATTTCTGGCGGCGGCTGATTGCCTGGGATATTTACTGTGCCATCGCTCCCCTTACATACACCAATCAAGTTCTGAGTTTTTTCAAGACGATTAATTAAGTCTGGTTCTTTAGCCTTAAAATCCCGGTAGATATCCAAACCGATCGCCCGGGGTTGATACTGATTGAGTTTTGCCAGGAGTTTGTTGAGAGATTTTTCAGAAATGGAAGCTCCAATCAAGGACTCGTCATTTTTTCGTTGAATTGCCAGATCCTCATCGTCAATTGTGATTATGAACAGTCGGGGATCAAGTTTCTCCGCAGGGCGCGATCGCATCATCTGGTCAAATGCTTGAATTTCTGGATTTTCCAGCAATCCCAGTAATCTCATCCCACAAACGAAGCCTGTAATCGCCAAACTGGATAACAAAGTTATTGCCAATCTGCGTTTGGTAGACACAGCTAAATTTGGTATATCTTCAGTTTTTGTAGACCTTAATTCATCCCAACTGGGTGGGAGCTGCGCTGGATTTTGGCAAATCATTGGTAGCCAAGTTGCACAAGGAAATTGATCCTCAAGCCCTTGCAACCGTTCCCGTGCTTGGCGTACCGCTTGGTATAAAGACTCACCACTGGCAAAACCTTCAAGAAAATACTTTAAGAATTCCTTGGCAACCTGGTCTGGGACAGGTTCACGCATGATGATCATCTGAGGGATTTGCAAATCAGCCAGTTCTCGCGCCAATCCCAATCCATCACAGGAGTTAAATATAGCTAGTTGCAAACCATTTTCAATGGCTCTCCTGAGAGCATACTTTAACTCGCCAATGGTCAGGCTATCAGTTTTATTCAGGTAAATTCGTCCGCTTTCGCCATTTTTGTTACTGGAACTGTGCCCAGCAAAAAAGAGAATATCCCAGTTTTTTCCCCAAAGTTGGTCAGTCAATTCTTTCCGTTGTGGTTCTACTAGAAAGGTGACCTCTGCATTACTACATTGTTGGAGTAAAGCTTGATCAGCCTGGGTGTCAATCCCCTGACTATTGCCCACAATTGCCAAAATGTTGACTAATTTATTTAAAATGCGTGGTTTTTGAATGCGATCGTAGGATGGTGAAGAAAGGGCGATTTCAGCCTTGGGGTAGCGTTCTAATAAATCCCACAGATGCCAAGGTAATAGCTGCAATTGGCTATTTTCTGTTTGCAAAATTACCCGCACTTCTTCTGTGGACGACAATCTTTCTAACCATTTTTCCCTCAAAGGGCGAAATTCTTCTGCTCGCAGCCAGGTATTAAAGCGGGCCCGCAAAATATAGGAAGCGTTTTCGCAGTCTTGAACCATTGATACATTCGTCACCTGCATTTTGTCAGCATAAAGACGATAACGATTGCCTATCTGCCGATAACTAGACTGCCAATGACTATAGTAGAGTGGCATTTCAGGAAATGGAGGTAGCTTCCCCGTAATTTCTGTTGCAGCCCGCTCGTGTTCTTCACCAATTTGGAGGGTGACAGCAAACCCTTGCTCAAAACTACCCTCTCCGAATTTTAGAATTACTAACTTACCCATGACTGTGCTATCCCCTTGTGCAAAACCATGCCCTGTTCTAATGTCTCATAACAAGCTCCCCAAGCGTTTACAGACTTTTTTCAAAATCTCCAAAAGCCGGCTTGAATCTTTAATTTTTAATTTTTAATTAACTAATTACCACTTAATAAATTACCGACACAAAGGGAAAATAGCTAGATGCTTTAAATCCGAAAATGCTCGGTAATGCTAGTATCATTTATGGCTACCCTAACGCTAAATTGCTCTGTTGGTTCGCCGCGAAACTGCAACTGAATGTAGTTGTCTAGTTTTCTAGATTGAGCATCTAGAAATACTGTTCCCGAACTATCTAAAACAGTGAGATGAACTCCTAGTGGTAAGTAGATTTGATTCCCAGTGGCATGTAATTGGAGATGAATACTGGTTTGCTGATCTTTTTCTGGGCTGATTTCCACAATCAACATGACGGGTTGGTTGAGAATTTGGATACCCAAATCAATCAGTTTTGCACGTTTAGTAATTGATTCTGGTTGGTTAAGGGCATTTAGTTGCAAAGTTTCAGGACTGCGAAAAGCATAATTTGGTCTGAGTTCTGGCACATTCCACAGGGATTCAATCGTCTGCCAACCTGTTTCAAATATACCAGCAAACCACTGACTTAAATTCACCAGTGAACTAGCTGGTGATTGGCGCAGTTGATCTAGGTGGTCGATAAAGGCTTCCAATGGTTGTAGTTGTGCTAAAGGCAGCGTTTCAGTTGCCACACTAGGGATAAAACCAAGCAGCCTCGCTTCTTGGAGTGATTCATCAAATTTAATTACTAAATAACCAACTCGTTCTTCCCAGGTTTCTGGAGGAATGGAACATACCTGCTGATGCAGATGGACAGGACGACACTCCAGACGACCAATTGAGGGAACCTCTAAGTCAGCTACATTCCCACAAAGGCGCATGATGGGATTCCAGCTGTCACTAGCTTGCAGGTCAGTAGGAATATCCATCATTTCTAAGTAGTCATTTACCACCCATACAGCCAGAGTATTCAGCCGAACTTGCTCTGCTTTTTCAGAATTTGGCTGCTGGTTAGCAAATTGCTGGGCAGTTATGCGAGCTGATTGGGAAATTGGCAATGTTAAAGCGAAATCGTCTAGCTGATAGGTGGAGTTATTCATAAGTTAATTTCTAGTGATCGATCAATGCTGCTATATACATATCACCCGCATTTACTAAATTTATGCCACAAAATAGAGAATGATTATTCGAGAAACAGAAGGGGTTAGGGCGTATTTTCAAACTACTCGTTTAGCCTCCTAAGTTTTGAGATCCTCCTAAATTTACCTGAAGAAAGGGGACTTTGAGAGTTTTTGCCTGCTTTTTAAGGGGAGGGTGGGGGGATCTCTAAGGGTTCGGTGTATAAAAAATTTAGACATTTTCTCACACAATTTGTTTAATTTCTGAGCGAAAAGTTTTGTAAAGATTATGGCTAGTTTGTGTAAAAATCGCAATCCATACATGAGATATATACAGATTCGCAAGTTGGTGCGTTTGAATTCGAGGTCTTTTATGACTAACGACTGGAGAAAACAACTAGATGTACAACTTAAAGAATTAGCGCTCAAAGCCCAGCAACACCCAAACGCGGCCAAAGAACGGCGGGTAGCTTTAACACGGCTGATGAATGCAATTTGGCAGTCGGGTAGGCTTGTTCATCCTTATAGGGGCCAATTTCAACTAATTTATGAAGATATTTATGATGAAGCAGTACAAAATCTATTTTTATATCTTTGTCAAGATGACAATATTAATAAGTATGATCCAGAACGCGGTGAAGTTATAACCTGGGTAAATATGCTATTAAGTAAACGCTTTTTTCCAGAAGCTATCCCCAAAGTTATCGGTAAAGCAAATGAAATAAATCTCGAAGACTCTCATCTGGAAAATATACCATCACCTGAATCTAAATCTATGTCTTTATCTGAACAAATAATAGAATGTATAGAATCTGACCCGGATTTGATTTTTTGCAAAGAACACATAAAAGGTCATCCAGAAGCAAATTTTCAAGCTATAGCTAAAAGAAGATGTTTGGGAATTTCTTGGAAAGATATTTCGGCAGAATGGGGCATTGGAATCACATCTTTACATAGTTTTTACCAACGATGTCTGAAAAAGTTTACTGATAAACTTCAAGAATATTTATGTATTTAATACTTCCTAAAATTTAAGCATCTGGTCAAAAAATATGGACAGAATTGCAGATACTTTAACAACATTTACAGGGCCTATACCGCCAGATGGAAGACATCGAGCAGAAAAGTTATGTAGGCAACAAGTCACGCAAAAAAAAGCTGAACAAGTTCATCTCAATACTTTGTCTGTGTCTTTCGTAAACTCTTATCTACAATACATGGGATTTGAGACAGACTTAGACAAGAGCGAGAGTTGGAACCCTGTACAGCAGACACTTATGGATGTAGCTGATTTGTCGCTAAAAAACTTGGGATCGTTAGAATGCCGCCCAGTGTTGGAAGATGCACAATTGGTTTACGTACCACCTGAAGTACAGTCAAATCGAATTGGCTATGTAGCTGTGCAGATAAGAAAATCATTTCGAGAAGCGACGCTGCTGGGATTTGTCAGGCAGGTGCAAACTGATTTGTTCCCAATTAATCAATTGCAGCCTTTAGACAATCTACTGGAGTATTTAGAAGAACTTACTCAAGTGAGAGAAGCTGAGTTAACTTCTCAACCGCTCACTTCTAATAAAACTTTAGTTCAATTAAAGCAATGGTTAGAGAATATTTTTGAGGATGGTTGGCACGAAATTGAAACTCTTTTTGATAATCAAAAAGCTAATCTAGATTGGAGTCTAAGAGGAGCTAATAATTCTTTTATTAGCAGGGGTAAGCTGATTGATTTAGGAAAAACAGAAACCATTCTAGGCGTAATTCTAGTAGTTGCTTTCATTCAAGAGAAGGAGCAGGAAATAAACATTATCGTAGAGGTGCATCCTACATCCCAAGAAAGTTATCTGCCACCAAATCTCCAACTGATGGTGCTTGATTTTGAAGAAGCAGAGGAAAAATCTATTATGGAAGCGCAAACTAGAAGCTCTAACAAGAATATTCAATTGCAGTTTAGTGGCGATGTGGGAGAACGTTTCAGTATTAAATTGGTATTAGGGGATATTAGCGTTATAGAAAGTTTTCTCATCTGAAGCGAAAAACAATAGGGGTGCTGCAAATGGGAAAGTTAGTTGTTCTGAAGCTAGATGGCGATTTGGAGTTAGGGGTGCGGGTGACACTGGAAATTGGAGAAGATGGCAAACGCCCCAACATAGAAACCTTTGGTTATTTACCTCCCAATCTAGAAATAGCTAAAGCAATTGACGAGTGGCGGTCAACTTATTGTAGTTTAGGAAATGGCCGCATCAAAGCCAAAACAATTATTTACGATGGTTCTATTACCCAGCGGCGTGATGACTGTCAAAATAAAGCTTGTGAATTGCGATCGCACTTAAATCACTGGCTAAAGTCAGAGTCATTTTGTCGGATTCGGGAAAAATTGTCTATACACGTAAAGCCCGATGATGAGGTGCGAGTGCTGATTCGCACTTACTCTATGCAGCTACAGAAACTTCCTTGGCATATATGGGATTTGGTTGAGGACGATTACCTCAAAGCCGAAATAGCTTTGAGTATTCCAGAGTCAGAACAAGTAACTGTATCGCAGACATCGACCTACAGACATAAAATAAAAATATTGGCGATTTTGGGCAATACATCTGGTATTGATGTAGACAAAGACTGCGAATTATTAAAAAAATTGCCCAATGCTGCCACAACCTTTTTGACACAGCCTCAACGTAATCAGATCAACGATGAGCTGTGGAACCAACCTTGGAACATTTTATTTTTTGCTGGTCATAGTAAAAGCGAGGGTGAAACCGGTCGCATCTATATCAATGACAAAGATAGTTTAACAATTGCAGACTTGAAATATGCCCTGGCAAATGCTGTCACCAATGGGTTACAGTTGGCGATTTTCAACTCTTGTGATGGATTGGGATTAGCGCGAGAACTACAAGATTTACATATTCCCCAAATCATTGTCATGCGGGAACCTGTGCCTGATCTGGTGGCGCAAGCATTTTTAAGGCATTTTCTGGCAGCTTTTTCTTCAGGCGCATCTTTATATGTTGCAGTTCGCACTGCCAGAGAAAAACTACAAGGATTAGAGGACAAATTTCCAGGGGCAAGTTGGCTGCCGATGATTTGTGAAAATCCTGCTGCTACGCCGATAACTTGGCCAAAGCCCCGAATTAAATCTAACAGCCGCCTACTGATCAGGGGATTGCTAATGAGCGTGATGCTTACCATCAGCGTGTTAGGAGTCCGGCAAATGGGAAGATTGCAAACATGGGAGTTACAAGCTTACGATCAATTAATGCGATCGCGTCCTCAAGAAAAGCAAGATCCGCGCCTGTTAATAGTCACTGTTACCGAAGAAGATTTTCAGTTACCAGAACAAAAGGAAAGAAGAGGATCGCTATCGGAGCTAGCACTAGCTAGGCTTTTAGAAAAACTTGCACAGTTCCAACCCAAAGCCATTGGTTTGGATATTTATCACGATCAGTCATCACAAGGCAACCAAGCTTCTTTGGCAAGTAGGTTAAAAACAGATGACAAGCTTTTTGCAATTTGCAAAGTTCAAGAAGTTACAAAAGACCGTCCGGGAATTTCCCCTCCTTTGGGGGTTCCGCTAGAACGCCAAGGATTTAGTGATATTGTTCCAGATCCAGACCGCGTTCTACGTCGTCATTTATTGGCAATGCAACCAGCAGACGTAACCTCCCCTTGTACTGCACGCTACGCCCTTAATGCCCAACTGGCATTCCACTACTTGCAGGCAGAAGGGATTTCTGCCAAATACACTGATTCTGGGGATTTACAGTTAGGCAAGGTTGTTTTTAAGCGGTTGCAGCCTCAGATGGGTGGCTATCAACAAGCGGATACAGGCGGTTACCAAATATTGCTCAATTACCGATCTTTCCAAGGTTCTCCTGGAGAAATTGCTCCTAAAGTCACACTCACAGATGTTCTTAGGGGTAAAGTCAACCCTGAACAAGTTAAAGACAGAATTGTTCTCATTGGTACTACTGCCCAAAGCTTTCGTGATTATAGCCCTACCCCCTATATGACTAGGCAAGGTTTTTCCGAAGAAATACCAGGGGTGGTTTTGCAAGCACAAATGGTCAGTCAACTGGTGAGTGCGGTTATGGATGGGCGATCTTTGATATCTGTTTTGCCCGTTTGGGGCGAAGTTTTGTGGGTTTGGAGTTGGTCAGTGGTTGGAGGTGCGTTTGCCGTAGCCGGATCAGTGGCGATCGCACTAAGCGATCGCTCAAGACTATATTTAGTACTAGCAGGAGGAGGTGTACTTGGAGTTTTATACGTTTTTTGCTTAATTCTTTTTTACCAAGGGATTTGGGTTCCGCTAGTTCCGTCAGCTTTAGTTTTAGTAACTAGTGGCGGCACAGTGGCAATTTACCTATTGTCACAACAAAGCAGCGACAAGTAATTTCTACAGCTTGAGGTATAAAAAAAGATGAAACTCCCTATGCAAAAGATTCAAATTTTCCTCGCCGTTAGTTTAACATTCCTTAGCTCTATAGATGTGCAAGCACAGACTGCAAATCCTAATGGAGAATTAAACCCATCATTAATTTTTGCTGCACCGCCTCCACCAAAAGACATCGGGGAACCAGGTAAGCGAGGAGAGGCAGGTAGTCGTGGCTGTGGTCAGGATATAAATAAGCCTCTGACTTCTTCTCAAAAACGGCTCACAGCTTTAGTACCTGTTTATTCAAACTCAGAATTGGTGTTTGGAACAACGATCAGAGAGCATCCTAGTTTCTTATTTTATATTCCTTATTCATCCGACTTTGCATCTGGAGAGTTTGTGCTAGAAGATGAAGCAGGAGATCAGACTATTTACAAAACTTCTTTATCGGGGACACCAGGAATAGTAAACCTTCGCTTGCCATCAAAAGCAGCACCTTTAGAGATTGGCAAGCAATACCGATGGTATCTTAACATTTACTGTCAGAAGGATAACCAAATTATTGCTAATGTTGAAGGCTATGTAAAACGGGAGCAACTAAAACCTGCTTTGAAAACTCAATTGGAAAAAGCAACACCAAGCCAGCAAGTAAATCTTTATGCGGCTAATGGTATTTGGTATGAAGCGCTGAGTGCTGCTAGTGAATTGCGTCGCACCAATTCGCAAGATACTTCTTGGACGGCGCTGTTGAAAGCTGTGGGTTTGAATGACTTTGCAATTGAACCAAAAGTAGAGTGCTGCAATCTTGAGAATTAGGGCGTTGCATAAATGTGGGATGATTTTATAGAGTTTCCTTTGCACGGCAGTTGTCTTGCAACTATGCAACGCCAGAATTAACAGTGAAGAGCGATCGCTTTTGGAGAAAAGTTAGCGATGCTCTACACTTACTCAATGGTTAAGTCCCGTTAACTTGCAACCGCAACTGACTTTTTACGGTTAGAACGCTTGCGCTCTGATTTTTTCTTTAGTCCAACTGCTTGAGCTTGATCGCTGTCTGACCCATATTGCCCGCGCACAACTTCTTTCATAGCTAATACAGCATTGTGAAATTCCCATTCTGCTAATCGCGCAGCATCAGCCGCAGCACGGTATAAAGTTAGTTTCTCGATTTCGGCTTGTTGAAAACTCAACATAGTTTGATAAGCTTGGTGTAGGTTTGCAGCAGAGGCATCAGCACGGCTTGTATTGTATGTGCTGATGGTTTGAAAACCGTGCAATGAAGTAATATCTTGACTAATTGATTGAGGAGGCAAACGGCGTGTTGTATCTTGGGTAGCCATATATATATCCCGTAATAAAGTATACATTTAATATACCCATTACAACTCTAAAGCTAACAGGAGGCTTTTACAGCTATTTTTCGGGTAAATGTTGTACCACATCTTTTTTATCTCACGTAAAGCCACTCCAGACGCACAGAGGAATTAAGAGTGTGGTCTAAAAACATAGAAAACTGCTGTAAATTATGTAAGCCGATGCAATGGCATTGTTAGGCGATGCAATAACGTTGTTAGTCAATACAATGGCATTGTCACCCAATACAATCACATTGTCAGTCAAAACAATCGAATTGTCAGGCGATGCAATGGCATTGTCACCCAATACAATCGCATTGTAAGTTGATGCAATATGCTTTATATAAAAAGTTAATCTAAAAATTGCAGAGTTTCCTTTGAAAGTATATGTTTTTGGTTAAGCTTCTCCCAAAGCGGCTTGAAAAACTTGTTCAGCAGTTAAATTTAACTCTGGAAAAGTAAGTGATTCAATCCGGTCATTTCCTCGGAACTGAGTAATTTGATACTCTCCTTCCACTAGAGTGTAAACTGATACCGCCGGCTGTTTAGGATTCCCAATAAACCGCTTTCCACCTAGAGCAGCATAGTCAACAATCCAATATTCAGAAAGCCCCATTTCTTCGTACTCACCAAATTTGAGAAAATAGTCATCACGCCAGTTGGTACTGACCACTTCCACTATTAATGGAATTGATTCTGCCTGAGAAACAGTAGATGAATTTTTCCAAAATGGTTCATTCGCTAAATTAGTCAGGTTCAATACTAAGACATCAGGAATATAACCGGATTTTTTATCTACTGCTTTAACTAACGCTTGGCTAGGGATTGAATAAGCTAGATTGAATCTGCGAATTTCAAAGTTAAGTTCTCTAATCAAAAATGCCCTGACCAACTCATGGTCGCCTGTTGGTTGCATTTCAACTATGACTCCTTTATGTAATTCATATCTGCCATTTTCTGGTTTCCACTCTATAAACTCTTCAAAGGTTATCGGCTCAACTAAAGGTTGAAACATGATATTGTTTCCTTAATGCCTGGAACTATGCTTCACAAACTTTTTTGATTACGGAATAACCGCAGAAGTTCTTCTAACCCTGCGTTTAAGTTTCTCTTGTCAGCCTTCATTTCTCTAATATTAACTTGCTCTGCAAGATGCAGGTTTCAACCAAGGAGTATGAGGCGTAGTGGTGGGAAGATTTGCTGTCAGGACGACTTCTCCTTTTTGGTTTAGCGTCAAACCAGTAGCTTCTATGATGGGTTCTGCTGCGGGGGTATTTGTTTTGCTGGTAACAGATGAGCTACTGCGGTTATCAGCGTTTGAATTGAGACTCACCAAATCTACCTGCACTGCATCAGCGTTAAGAGCTTCGCCTGGATTAGGGGGCAAGCCACCGCGTCCAGTGATTGTAAAACTGCTCTTAGCTAAACTTCCACCAGCTTGACAAGTCTGTGCTACTTGGGTATCAACTGGTACAGTTGGCAAGTTAACTAAGCCACTGTTAGGGTCAATATCCGGCGTATTAAGTTCTACAGTGCCGTTTACCCCAAACTCAGAACTAGCGGTGATATCACTAAAGAAAGTTGGGTTAGAGCGGCGTTGAATGCCATAGATACCAATGGCTCGAATATCTACTCTCCCACCACTGCCTGTGTAAGCATTAGCAGTGATGTCGCTATTTTCGCTTGGGACAGCAACGATGAAGCCCGACGGGGCATCAATATTAATATTGCCACCATTACCACCAGCTTTTTCTGTGCCTGCGGTGGTGGAAATTTGAGCGCCACGACGCATAAGCAGTAAATCAGTTTGTAAGTTGATGCCGCCACCATCACCCGATGCAGATTGGGCGTTGAGTGTGCCACCGTTGTCTAAAGTAACTCTAGGTGAGGTGACGATAATATCTCCAGCAGTACCCGTCGGACTTTGGGAGTTAACGAACAAGCCAGTGTTATTAGAACTCTTGCCAGAAATGGTGAAAAAATCAGCAGCATTAACTTTGATTGCGCCTGCATTCCCTTGTCCAAGGGTTTCGGCAGTAAGTTTAGCGCCATCTTGTAACGAGAATGAACCAGAATCGATAGTAATGTTACCACTATTGCCAACTGTCCCCGTTTCCACCAAGCTGCCAATCCCACTAAAAAAACCGTTTTTCTCCCCAACAATATTAACAATGCCAGTAACATTCACATTGACATTCCCCGCATCCCCCTGTCCTGCTGGCTGGGTATCAGATGCTTCACGAGTAGCGGTTATTAGTTGAGCACCATCAATTAGTGATAGTGTTGCAGCATTGATGTTGATATTGCCACCCTTACCTATACCCCCAGCATTCACCGTGCTAAAGATGTAAGCATTATCTGCAAGCGAAACAGCATCTCGTGCCCGCACTGTCACATTCCCTGCATTACCTTGTCCAGCAGTTGAGACACTAAGTTGAGTGCGATCGCGTAATGAGAAAGAACCAGAATCGATAGTAATGTTACCCCCATTGCCAACTGTCCCCGTATCCACCCGACTGAAAATCCCACTAAAAAGACCGTTTTTCTCCCCAGCAATATCAACAGCGTCTGTAACATTAACATTGACATTCCCCGCATCCCCTCGTCCTGCTGGCTGGTTAGCAGATGCTTCACGAGTAATAGTTAGCAGTTGAGCGCCATCAATTAGTGATAGTGTTGCAGCATTGATGTCGATATTGCCACCTTTACCTACACCCCCTGCTTCCACCGTGCTGAAGATGGAAGCATCTACAAGCGAAACAGCATCTCGTGCCCGCACTGTCACATTCCCTGCATTGCCTTGTCCAAGGGTTGAGGCTGAAAGTTGAGCGCGATCGCGTAACGAGAAAGAACCAGAATCGATAGTAATGTTACCACCATTGCCTTGTCCCAGGGTTAAGGCTGAAAGTTGAGCGCGATCGCGTAATGAGAAAGAACCAGAATTGATAGTAATGTTACCACCATTGCCAATTGTCCCCATTTCCACCCGACTGAAAATCGCACTAACAGAACCGTTTTTCCTCCCACCAATATCAACAGCGTCTGTAACATTAACATTGACATTCCCCGCATCCCCCCGTCCTGCTGGCTGGGTATCAGATGCTTCACGAGTAATAGTTAGCAATTGAGCACCATCAATTAGTGATAGTGTTGCAGCATTGATGTCGATATTGCCACCTTTACCTACACCCCCTGCTTCCACCGTGCTGAAGATGGAAGCATCTGCTAGAGTTACAGCATCTCGTGTCCGTACTGTCACATTCCCTGCATTGCCTTGTCCAAGGGTTGAGGCTGAAAGTTGAGCGCGATCGCGTAATGAGAAAGAACCAGAATCGATAGTAATGTTACCCCCATTACCAACTGCCCCCGTATTCACCGTACTGAAAATCGCACTAAAAAAACCATTTTTCTCCCCAACAATATCAACAATACCTGTAACATTCACATTGACATTCCCCGCATCCCCCCGTCCTGCTGGCTGGTTAGCAGATGCACCACTAGTAACAGTTTGCAGTTGAGCGCCATTAATTAGTGATAGTGTTGCAGCATTGATGTCGATATTGCCACCTTTACCTACACCCCCTGCTTGCACCGTGCTGAGGATGGAAGCATTATCTGCAATAGAAACAGCATCTCGTGTCCGTACTGTCACATTCCCCGCATTCCCTTGTCCAAATGTTGAGGCTTTAAGTTGAGCGCGATCGCGTAACGAGAAAGAACCAGAATCGATAGTAATATTCCCCCCATTGCCAACTGCCCCCGTACCCACATCGCTGCTAATCCCACTGGTAAAACCGTTTTTCTCCCCAGCAATGTCAACCAACCCGGTGACTTTTACATTGACATTCCCCGCATCCCCCCGTCCTGCTGGTTGGGTAGCTGATACACTACCAGTTACCAGTTGAGCGCCATCAGTAAGTGATAATGTTGCAGCATCAATGTCGATATTGCCACCTTTACCAACACCCCCAGCTTCCACCGTGCTGAAGATGTAAGCATTATCTGCAAGCGAAACAGCATCTTTTACCCGCACTGTCACATTCCCTGCATTCCCTTGTCCAAATGTTGAGGCACTAAGTTGAGCGCGATCGCCTAACGAGAAAGAATCAGAATCAATAGTAATGTTACCCCCATTGCCAAGTGACCCTAAGCGCACAAGATTACGAACTATGCTCCCACCAGCAACTTTAATTTGCCCGGTAGCATTCAGCGTAATATCTCCTGCAAGACTTTCAGGTGTCCCCAAACCTTGCCCAATACCAGCAGTTAGAACAGTTCCTCCTAAAATCTCTAGATTTCTGGCATTGACTGCAATATTACCGCCACTAGCCCCAGTTACAAATACACCTGCTTGATTGGTGAGGGATACCGAAGCTCGCGCTACATTCTCAGGAAATATCAAGCTGAGATTATCGCCATCTACACCCAGCGCTACACTACCAGCTTGGGCCAATCCTCCTAACTCAACTCGTCCACCATTAGCATTTAATCGTCCTCCATCTATGCTGACATTACCACCTACCAGCAGCAAACTCTTACCATTTGGTACTCGTAAACCAAATGCATTAAAGCCTGCTGGATCTGTTCCTGCGAATGCAATTGAGTTATTTTGAATTGCTGCATTTTGATTAATCTGATTAAACAGCAATGCTGAAGGATTAATAGTCAACAACGATGAGGGGATATTTTTCTCAGTAGCGCTAAAAAATCCTCGACTTCCAAATTGCAATGCATTGGCTGTACTCGCAACAAACGAACCACCAACATTTAATTGAGCATTCTGACCAAATACAATTCCATTGGGATTTATTAAAAATAAATTAGCTGTGCCATTAGCGTAAATTAACCCATCAATATTAGAGACTGACCCACCCGTTACGCGACTGATAATATTCTGAATATCCGCAGCATTATTAAACAAAGCAGCGCCGTTAATAGGGACAGAAAATTCCCGAAAGCTGTGGAATAAGTTACCACCTGCTGGGGTTCCTCCTTCAATGATGCTGTTGTTGCCTTCTAATTTGACAGTAGAGTTATTAGGCAAAGTGCCATCCGGGATAATTTGGGCAAAAGCGCAATTTGTACTCCAAATGCTTGAACCACATATTGCAATTCCGATAAACCAGTCCCAACGAATATTTATCTTGGACATTGCACCCCTTTAAGCGAACAGCAGTTGCTAAACTTTTGGTTATGTCACACCACTAATGTAGGTTTACTGTGGTTGCAGTCACCTCTGGATAATTCTCGGTTGCGATCGCATTAGTTTTACGCAAAACTTGCTCATTTCTTTACATAAATTTATACAATGGCATTGTTAGTCGAAACAATCGAATTGTCAGCCAATACAATGGCATTGTTAATCGAAACAATCGAATTGTTAGTCAATACAATGGCATTGTTAGTCGAAACAATCGAATTGTCAGTCAATACAATGGCATTGTCAACCGCAACAATCGAATTGTTAGTCGATGCGATCGCATCTGCCTAAGTAAATAAACAAAAAGTTAACTCCAATCACAACTTGAAGTGGTGATGGCTCAAAGCCAATTACCCAAAAGAACATAGGGGGCCCAAAACCTGGGACGTTTGTATTTGGGATTTTGCAAAAGAGCTAGCTGGGCGTGACGGAGTACTTCAGCTTTAGTCAGGTTTTTGTTGCCTAACTCTTGGTAAAATTGACTCATCAACACAGCAGTAGACTCATCATCCAAGTTCCACAAAGAAGCGATCGTACTGCGTGCTCCTGCCTGAAAAGCAACACCAGCAATTCCTAGTGCAGCTTGTTTGTCGCCGGCAGCTGTTTGACAGGCACTAAGAATTAGCAATTCAATTGCTTCGGGTCTATTTTGCTCTAGTGTTCGCACTAAGTCATTTAACTTTTCCACATAAATACGCTCATCCCAAGCAACAATAAATGTCTCCTCAGCCTTGGAGCTAAACTGACCATGAGTTGCAAGATGAACGATAGGGAAAGGTAGAGAATTAATCCGGTTTTGCAAAGCTTCGCTGGTAAATTCTTGATTCAGAAGGATGCTGCTAGGGACTTGAGAGCGGATTTGTTCTAATTCAAGTTTGACGTTGGGTAGTGCAGAAAATCCCGAACTTGCTTCACTCAATCCTGCTGCTATTGCCTTGAATTCCTTCTCTGATGTTTTGGGTTCAATCAGTTGCAGGCTGGGTGTAAGTGCAATGTTAAACTTCTCAACTAGATACTGTTTGCCATCGTAGAGAGCTGCCATCGGAATATTTCGCAACCAACCATCCAGCACAAACACCAAAGTAGGAGTCTTATTTTCAGCTAAGGCAGCTTCAGCAGGTTGAATCAGCCATTTGTAAACCTTCTGGGATAAAGATTGAACCTGTCGCAGGGTGTGTGGTTTGGGTAGATTTTCCTGTAGTTGCGCTAAAGTAGTCTCCACTTCTTTTTCAACTACAGGGGTACTGTAGTGCAACCAACGCTGTTGAGGCAACTGGAGGATGACTTCTAATCGGTCTGGCAAAATAAATGGATAAATAATTGCTGCTTTTGGATCTTTTTTTGGATTAACGATTTGAGCATTCAAACAGTTGTTGCGAAAGAAGTTTTCTAGTTCTGCTATTTGGAGTAATTCGATTGTATTGCTGGCTTTTGCGAGATTTTCTGAGCTAACTTGATTACCCTGAGATTGCAAAAGTAAATCAACCAACTGTCGATAAACTGGTTCAACTTCCTCTCGAAAGGAAAATTTAACGGCAGAATTGACAGCAACTAAATCACTGCGGAGAGCTTGGAGGTTATTAACTGCTTCTGTGTAAGCTGCTACTGCTCCTTTTATATCTCCCTTAGTTTTAAGCAAACGTCCCAGTTGCCATTGCCATTGATAGCCAATGTCTTTAGCATCGATAGCTTGAGCGATGAGCAAGGCTTGTTGGGTGAGGTTTTGGGCATCAGACAACTGTTGAGTTTGTTCGTACACTTGACCTAAAACACCAAGAGCATAGGATTGTGTGCGTTTATCTTGCAAACTTTTTGCTTGCTCAATAGCAGTTGCTAGTAATTGGGCAATGTCCAACGATGAGGGAGTGTTTGCGGCGGTTTTTTTTCGGAATTGCATTAGACTTTGGGCAAAGTTAATGCGGGCAGAAATTGCTGTTCGACTAACGGGTAAGTCGTTAAGCTGAGTTTTAATTTGGGAGGACAATGTTTGGAAAGCTGACAATTGGTCAGTTTCCAGTAGTAGTCTGAGTTGATTGGCTTGAGCTTGGATGCGTGTAGTGGGTGAGCTTGCAGTTTTAATAGTTTGCTGATAAAGTTTTATCGCTGTTTGCGTGTCTTGCTGAACACGGGCTGTATTACCCAGACTGAGGAGAATATCAGCGATCGCTTCTTTATCTTGCAACGATGAAGCTATTTCTAAACTTTGCTGCAATATCTGCCGAGATGTTTCTAAATCACCTGTAACTTGCACGACATTGCCGAGACTATGCAAAGCTGCGACTTTAACAGGTGAGTTGGGTTGACTTTGGAGAATCTGGGTACTTTCTCTTAAGGTCTTCTCGGCTTGCCGATAAAATCCTAAAGTTTGCAAAGCTTGCGCTTGGTTAATCCGATTTTGAAGAACCGCCCTTTCATTGCCGCTTTTGGTATAAATATCAAGTGAGACTCGCCAAGTATCCAAGGCATCTTCAGCTTTGCTTTGAGCCAATTGCAGGCGACCTTTGATATCTAAGACTTGGGCTAGAATTTGCGAGGAGTCTTTGCTGTCTATATTTTTAGCAGATTGTAATAAGTTGAGACTTTGAGCGATCGCACCTTCTGCCTCTGACCACTGTCCCAATTGCTGATAAGCTAATGAGAGATTACCCAGTGCGATCGCTTGCCTCAATTCATCTTCATTAGCTTTGAATGCAGAGATACCCTGTTGCCAAGAAGTAGCAGCTTCAGCAAACCGTTCAGCTTCATAAAATTTACTGCCCTGTTCCAGCAAACTCTCGGCATAAGACAACTTTTGAAGACTAGAGTTTTCCGCAGTTACATGTGCAAAAGTAGGGGGCAATAACCCCGCGCCTAAGAACATAGCCAAAAGCAGCAGTACACTTAAAAAGCGTTTGATTTTCCGTAATCTAGATTTTTTTCTTGCCATGTTTTTGCCCCCATTCGCACCGCGTTTTTACTAAAAATAGACAGTGTAAGTTGCTCAACCTCCCTGGTGTTGATTAACCACACGGCAATCGGCTGTCCTCTGCCAGGAAGAATGAGGAGTGAGTGTGGGTGCAGAGCTAGTGAGAATAACATCGCCATTAGCAGCAATTACCCAACCAGCAGCTTCTACTATGCGAGTTGGTGTTGAGTTCATGGGATTTGTGGAAACTGCTGGAGTATTATCTACTTCTGGGTTGAGAGACACCAAATCTACCTGCACTGCGTCAGCGTTGAGGGCTTCACCCGGATTAGGTGGTAAGCCGCCGCGTCCAGTGATTGTAAAACTGCTCTTAGCTACAGCGCTACCTGCGGTACACCCCTGTGCTACTTGGGTATCAACTGGTACAGTTGGTAAGTTGACTAAGCTACTGTTGGGGTCAATATCCGGCGTGTTAAGTTCTACAGTGCCGTCTACGCCAAACTCAGAACTGGCAGTGATATCACTCAGAGAAGTTGGGAGCTGGCGGCGTTGAATGCCATAAATACCAATAGCTTGAATATCTACTCTTCCACCTGTACCTGTGTAAGCATTAGCAGTAATATCGCTATTTTCGCTTGGGACAGCAACAATGAAGCCCGACGGGGCATCAATATTAATGTTGCCACCATTACCACCAGTTAGGGCTGTGCCTGCGGTGGTAGAAATTTGAGCGCCACGACGGAGAAGGAGTAAATCAGTCTGTAAGTTGATGTCGCCACCGTTACCTGATTCAGATTGGGCGTTGAGTTTACCACCCTTGTCTAAGGTAACTCTAGGTGAGGTGACGATAATATCTCCAGCAATACCCGTCTTACTTTGGGAGTTAACGAACAAGCCACTGGTAAAGTTGGCACTATTGCCAGAAATGGTAAGAAAATCAGCAGCATTAACTTTGATTGCACCTGCATTGCCTTGTCCAAGGGTTGAGGCATTAAATAGAGCGCCATCTTGTAATGAGAAAGAACCGGAATCAATAGTAATGTTACCCCCATTGCCAACTGTCCCTTCTTCCACCCGACTGGAAATCCCACTAACAAAACCATTTTTCTCCCCAACAATGTTAACAGCGCCAGTAACTTTCACGTTGACATTCCCCGCATCCCCTCGTCCTGCTGGCTGGTTCCCAGATGCCCAACTAGTGCTAGTTAGCAGTTGAGCGCCATCAGTTAGTGAGAAAGATGCAGCATTAATGTCAATATTGCCACCCTTACCTACGCCTCCTGATCCCACCGTGCTGAAGATGGCAGCAGTATCAGCAAGGGAAACAGCATTTTTAGCCCGCACTGTCACATTCCCTGCATCCCCTTGTCCAAGGGTTTCGGCAGAAAGAAAAGCGCCATCTTGTAATGAGAAAGAACCAGCATCGATAGTAATATTACCTCCATTGCCAACTGTGCCTCTTTCTACGCGGCTTACAATCCCACTAAAAAAACCATTTTTCTTCCCAGCAATATCAACAATGCCTGTAACATTAACATTGACATTCCCTGCATCTCCCCGTCCTGCCGGCTGCGTAGCAGATGCACGAAGAGTAGCGGTTTGCAGGTTAGCGCTATCACTAATTGATAGTTTTGCAGCATTGATGTCGATATTGCCACCTTTACCTATACCCCCAGCATCTACCAGGCTGAAGATATTAGCATTTGCAAGGGAAACAGCATCGATTGCACTCACTGTCACATTCCCCGCATTTCCTTGTCCTTGTGTTGAGGCATTAAGTAGAGCGCCATCTCGTAACGAGAAAGAACCAGAATCGATAGTAATGTTACCTCCATTGCCAACCGTCCCCGTTTGCACCAAGGTGTGAATCCCACTAAAAAAAAGGTTTTTCCTCCCAGCAATGTCAACTTTTCCAAAGACTTTCACATTGACATTCCCCGCATTCCCCCGTCCTGCTGGCAGGGTATCAGATGCTCTAAGAGTAGCAGTTGCCAGTTGAGCGCCATCTTTTAGCGATAAGGAGCTAGCATTGATGTCGATATTGCCTCCCTTACCTACACCTCCTGATCCCACTGTGCCCAAGATGTAAGCATCTGCTAGAGTTACAGCATCGAGTGCCTGCACTATCACATTCCCGGCATTTCCTTGTCCTAATGTTGAAGCAGCAATTTGAGCGCGATCGCGTAACGATAATGATCCAGAATCGATAGTAATGTTACCCCCATTGCCAACTGCCCCCCTTTGCACGAAGCTGTTAATCCCACTGGCTAAACCATTTTTCTCCCCAGTAATATCAACAGCGCCAGTAACATTAACATTGACATTCCCTGCATTTCCTTGTCCTAATGTTGAGGCAGCAATTTGAGCGCCATCTTGTAACGAGAAGGAATCAGAATCAATAGTAATATTACCCCCATTGCCAAGTGACCCCAAGCCCACCAGATTGCTAACACTACTCCCAGTGCCAGCAACTTTGATTTTCCCGGTAGCATTCAGCGTAATATCTCCTGCAACAGTTTCAGGTGTACCCAAACCTTGCCCAATACCAGCAGTTAGTAGAGTTTCTCCTAAAATCTCTAGATTTCTGGCATTGACTGCAATATTACCCCCACTATCCCCAGTTACATATATACCTGCTTGATTGGTGAGGGATATATCTGTTCGCGCAACATTATCAGGAAATTTCAAACTGAGATTATCGCCATCTACACCCAGCAAGATAGTACCAGGTTCGCCCAATCCTCCTAACTCAACTCGTCCACCATTAGCATTTAATCGTCCCCTATCAATGCTGACATTACCACCCACCAGCAGTAGATTTTTACCATCTGGTACTCGTAAACCAAATGCATCAAAGCCTGCTGGATCTTTTCCTGCAAATGCAACTGAGTTATTTTGAATCGCTGCGTTTTGATTAATCTGATTAAACAGCAATGCTGAAGGATTAATAGTCAACAACGGTGAAGGGATATTTGGATCAGTAGCGCTAAAAAATCCGATATTTCCAAATTGCAATGCGTTCGCTGTACTCGCCACAAAGGAACCACCAACATTTAAGCTGGCATTTGCACCAAATACAATTCCGTTGGGATTAATTAGAAATAGGTTAGCCGTAGCATTAGCGCGAATTATCCCATCAATCTCAGAAACTGACCCACCCGTTACCCTACTGATGATATTTTGAATATTCGCAGCATTATTAAAAAAAGCAGTGCCGCCCCTTGGAACGGAAAACTCTTGAAAACTATGGAACAAATTGCTTCCAGCTTGGGTTCCCCCTTCAATGGTACTGATGTTGTTTTGTGTTGTAACACTCGAATTATTGGGTAGAGTGCTATCGGGGGTAATTTGGGCAAAAGCGGAATTAAAAGGAAAAACGAATGTCTGCAATACGCTTTCGCCGATCGCACTACCCATCACCAACCAACTTCCCAGTGCGAATTTCCAGCACCAATGCTGCCTACTTCGCTTCATTCTAGACATTGCACCCCTTCAATAGCCAGCAAGTTAACTACAACCCCTATAAGGATAGATAGAAAACCCACGGTAGGATGCGAGAAATAGTTACGAATAGTTACGCTGCAATCGCGCTAAATGTCTGCAATCAACCTTGCCTTCCTCAAAAAGAATTGCATCACAGTCTCTTCTCTAGAAATAATATCGACTGTACCCTCCATTCCCAATTGGATAGCACATTGGTGTTTTTCCCTACCCAAAGAAAGATTTTCTGGCTCAATTGTTACCCCATAGAACCCACCAACGCCTGCCATTTTTTGGCTCTCAGATGTTGCGGCGCTGGCATTAGCAGCATTCCCAACAGGTGCGTTGGCGTAGCCCGCCGCAGGCATCGCATCTGGGGAAATCGTCTTAACCTTGCCTTTGAGAGTCCCGTAGTCTGGATAAGGACAGGCAGAAACTCGCATTTGTACTGTTTGACCTTGTTTCAACTTATTTTTATCCTGAAGTGCTACTGCTGCCTTAATCTCCAAGGGAGCATCACTGGGGACAATTTGGGCAATCTGCTCTCCAGCAGGCACAGTTTGACCAGAGTTTCGCAGGTTTAATTTAGAAACGATTCCGTCTGCTGTGGCAGTAATTATAGTCTGGCTGAGGTCGATATTTATTTGTTGGAGTTCGCGGGTGTCGCGCTCTAATTGTTTTTGGATTTCAATTCGTTGCTGGATTAGGGCAAGGCGTTCTTTATCTAAAGTTGCAATGCTGGCTTTCCCGGTAGCTTTTTCTTGGGCAATGCGATTAAAAGCGATCGCTACTTGTGCATTACTAGGATTGAGGGCAGTTTGGACATTTTGCAATTTGGCTTTAGCTGCTAAGAGTGCTTGTTCTTGCTGGCGAACAGCTAGTTGTGCCTCCTCAAATTGATCTTGAGACAAAGCTCCGGCTTTGGCTACACTCTCATAGCGATTGCGCTTTGACTGGGCTGCTTTCAGAATAGCATCCGTGGCTTTGACATTCGCATCCGCTTCTTCGACATCAGTAGTGGTAGTAATAAGTTTATCTTGATAGTTCCGACTGCGATCGCTTAATTCAGCTTCAGTAGCAGCAATAACCCGGTTTAGGCGCTCAGTTTCAGCTAAAACCTGGCTATTAATGGCGTTAATCTGGGCATTAATTTGAAAGAGTTGTAAACGACTTTGCCCAATGTTACTTTCGAGTTGGCTCTTTTTAGTTTGTAGCTTTGAGTTGTCAATAGTGGCAATGACATCCCCTTTTTTGACAACTTGATTCTCTGCAACAAAAACCCGTGTCACCTGACCTTCGGTAGCAGCTTGAACAATCCGCAATTCACCAGCAGGGCGGACAACAGCTTGTCCTTTAACTGTCACTTTATATTTGGTAACAGAGGCGAGTGGAACGCCTAACCCCACAGCACAGACAAGAACTACTCCGCCCCAAGTAGTCCAACGACCAAGTGGCGGGAGAAACTCGTTGTCTTGAATTGGGGGCAAGTAATCTGAGTTGGAATGGCTAATCATGCTATTTTAATTAATGATTGTGCTGAATTTACCGTTAGAGTTAGAAGATTTAGGTACTAAACCATTTGTAAATTGGTCAACGCCGTCTAAAAAGTCTAAGTGCTCACCAGCTTGATGGCGCAGAGCCTCTGGAGTGCCTTGGATTTTCAAACGCCCTTCTTCCAGCAGTACAATCCAATCAGCCCGCCCAATAACTTTAGGGCGGTGGCTAATCATAATTGTGGTTTTGCCCAGCCGATGGGACAGCAGTTTATCTAGCAGTTGGGCTTCACTGACTGGGTCGAGAGCGCCAGTGGATTCATCTAAAATTAATATCGGCGGGTCAGTAACTATAGCTCTAGCGATCGCTAATCTCTGTCGTTGTCCACCAGAAAGATTCGCGCCAAATTCGCCTAAAACAGTTTGATACTTATCGGGCAGTTTACTAATAAACTCATCTGCACCAGCAATCTCGCAAGCTTGCACAATTTGTTCAAAGGTAATTTGAGGATAGCTGAAACGGAAATTTTCAAGAATTGAGCGACTCCAGAAGTGGGGTTCTTGAGGTACTAGCACCACCTGTTGACGCAGACATTCCATTGAGAGGTCTTGCTGATTATAGATGCCATAGCGAATATTGCCAGATTGAAGGACGTATAAACCAGCAAGCAGTTTGGCGAAGGTGCTTTTACCACAACCGGATTTACCAATTAGACCAATGACTTGACCGCCAGGGATAATCAGCGAAAAATCTTGCAGCAAGTCAACTCTACCTGCGTGGTGGAAATTAAGGTTGGTGCAAGTAATATCTATATTGCCCTTAAGTTCTGCCCAAGGCTTTTTCTCGTCTTTGTCGTCTTCTGGGGTAGCATCAATCACCTCCGTCAGGCGTTGGATGACAATCTGGGCTGTGATAAACTCATCAATTAAGCCGATAACTGAACCCAAAAAGCCGAGAAAGTTGCCACTCATACCAGTAAATGCTAGCAACTGACCGATGCTCAAAGTGCGATTAATTACCAAGTATGAGCCTAACCACAGTAAGGCAATACTAGTAAAAGTAGAAATAATATTAGTAATTGTGCCACTGTAAAGCCCCAACTTCATCGTACTCCAGCCCAAGTTAGCAAGCCGACCATAATTTGCCTGATACTCTTGCCAAGCTTGGGGAGTGGCTTGAGTAGTTTTTAGCACCTGGACACCGCGAAAAGTTTCAACGAGAAAGCCTTGGTTTTCTGTACCCAACACAATCGCCTGACGGGTTTTCTGGCGCAAAGCCGGGAGAAAAAGCAGGTTAACAAGGGTGACAATCATAAAGGCAGCCAGGGAAGCCAAAGTCAATCCCCAACTGTAAAAGAGCATGAAGCCCAAGGAAACCAAGGCGATAAAAAATTGGCTGGGTAAACCGAGGACAATTTGAGAAACTAGCTCGTTGATGTGATTCACATCGGCAATCCGGCTGACTACTTCCCCACTGCGTCGTCCTTCAAAGTACGAGAGGGGCAAACGCAACAGTTGTCGTCCGTATTCTAGAATCAATCCTAATTGTAGGCGTTGACCAAAGTGACCAATTAAGTGAGATTGTACCAAACCGATCGCACTGCTAAATAAACTCATAGCGATCGCTCCAATCGCCACGACGGTTAGTAGCTGGGTATCTCCCCGCACGAGTACGTCATCAGTGAGCAATTGCATCATTAAAGGAGAAACAAGGGAAAGCAGACCGATGACGATGTTAATTGCGATCGCTTGGATGAGAATAGCGCGATAGGGTAAAACCCGCATCAGATAACGTCCAAAGCCGCCAATTTTATCATCTGATTGCTGATAAAAGCGGCTGTCGTCTGGCGTTAGCAGCAGCATGATGCCATTACCCCACCCTTCTAGTAACTCCTCGCGGGTAAGATAGCGGATGCCTACACCAGGGTCAGCAATTACATATTTTTTCCCCTTTTGCCCGTATAAAACGACCCAGTGGTAGCCTTTCCAGTGAATGATGGCGGGTAGAGAAATTTTGTGCAAAGAGTCAAGCAGTTGCTGTGAGGCTTTGACTTGGCGAGCATTGAATCCTAAAGTTTCAGCGCCCCGGCTCAACCCCAGCAGAGAGGTTCCTCGTGACCCTGTACCGACGGCTTCCCGCACCCGACTGATGGCAAAGGTGCGTCCGTAGTGTTTGGCAACAGTGGCAATGCAAGCAGCACCACAGTCTTCTTCGCTGTGTTGCAGGATACTTTGATATTTCATCGTTAAAGCTCAAACATTTAGGTTTGGATGCATATTTGGTTCTATATCTGTTGTTGATTTTTGGAAAGGTATGCTTCTTGCATCTCTCAGTTTTTTAATTTTCAAGTTAAAGGTATTTTTGTCTTGTAAGTTAAAGTGTTTTGACGCTCCAAGTCACCCACCTTGATACTGAAGCTATAGAGTGCAAGTTCTACCAGGGGGAATCGTTATGGAAAATCCAGGTCTTTGCTTAACACCCTTTCAGCGCAGATACCTATTGAAAAGCTTAGAAACCGACTTACGTGCAGAATACCGCCGTCGCATTGAAATTATGCTGCTTTTCGATGCAGGTGAATCTCAGGCTCAAATCTGTGAAGCTTTGGGATGTTCTCAAGAGACTGCACGCTACTGGATTACGATCGCACAAACAGGACAAACTCACAAATGGAGCGATCGCTTAATGGGACGACCTAAAACTGTGAATGAGCAATACCTCGCTCGCTTGAAAGAATTGGTAAGCCATAGTCCGCGCCTTGTTGGCTATTCATTTGAACACTGGACAGCACAATGGTTAAGCAAGCATTTGGCAAAAGAATTGGGAATTCAGGTTAGCAGTTGTCACATTAACCGTTTGCTCAAGGAGATGGGGCTTTCCACGCGACCAAAAGGCAACACAACTAAGCAAGAAACCTTACACCAAAGAGATTTTAGTATCGCCTAATCGCCGATTTTCGTTGATGGTGCGATCGCAACTATTCGTTAGGCATTTTTATAAAATTGAGTTGTTACCAATATTTCGGAGATTACCATTCTGAAAAAGGATGTTTTACTAAATTGTTGTTGAAATATCTGGAGTCATCAGAAACTTCTTGTCCAATCCAGCTTGGTAATTCAATCTGTTGATTTTCATCACTGAGTTCAACTTCTGCTAATATTAATCCTTTATTAACACCATCAAACTCATCTATCTCCCAAATCAAACCACCCGACTCTATTTTATATCTGATTTTTTCTATAAAGGGACGTTCACATAATGCCTCAAGTATTTCTTGAGCATCTTTAACAGGAATAGGATACTCAAACTCTAATCTGGAATATTTGATATTAGGGCCTTTAATGGTCAAATAACTTTTTTCTCCTACTATACGTATACGTACAGCCGCTTTATCTTGTGTAGCAATGTATCCTTGGCGATATACACTACCTTCGGCTAATCCTCTCCAGCTATCTCCTTTCACTAAATATTTTCGCTCTATTTCTTTCGCCATTTTACTTACCTATTCAAAAACCAACTCTATGCGATCGCTCCAGAGTCGAGCAACCCCATACTCAATCACATTACCAGTTTTATCAATATTTACCGACTCTGATTAATTTCTAGTTTTATGGCAACAGCTATGTCTGCGGATACTTGTACAGAGTATCAATGCTTTACTTTCAATGCCTGATTGTAACGCACCCGCTTACCAATTGCATAAAAGTAGGGATTTGAAATTGCGATCGCTGATATACCGGTTCCTACATGGGTAAGGAACAGATGAATACACATACTCACTCGTAAGGACAGGGCATTATTGCTGTGTCCTCATTCAAATGAGCGCTTATATTACCATTAGGCTTTAGTATTAAATGAGTTTTAGCTGAAGTTAAGATATACAAGCATTGCTGTGCCACTACAACATTGCGTTAAGTGAAAATAGCTGTTTGTTCTTTCGCTAAAGCTAATGCTTGATGAGCATTTTTAAACTTTGTTTCATCTGTAAATTTATGACCAAAACACTTTAGATAAGCTTCTAGATATCGAATACGTAAGTATGGATCAGCCGGACTCTGAAGAAAGGGGAGGTCAGCTTCAACCATAAACCGAATAGCCAACAAGGGGATAGGGCTACGAAGTGGACGAAAGTCTGGGTTGTGCAGACCAGGAGTTTCATTACGTTTATGAAATTCTCCTATCATCAGCCCTGATTCAACAAATAAAGGTTTAAGTTTTTGTTGGACACTATCTACTAGTTTAGAAGCATCTTCTATATGGATATCAGGGAAGATAAGTAAAAAAGCTCTGTTTATTGCTAATTCCTGCTCTTCAACATCCATCTCAAGAAAGATATCTCGGTAGCGTCCAACAACTTCCTCTAATTGCTCTGGATACAAATCTTTTGTGCGAATAACTGCCAGACGAATACTATTTGACCTGAGAGAGTGAGGTACAAAAGGGCAAACTACGCCGGGCCTTCCTAAGTTAGGGTGAGGTCTTCCTAAAAAGTTTTTTACCCACTCCATAATTTCAATCAAGTAAGGAAGGTCTTCATTTTGCTGGAGTTTTTCGATTTCATGAGTTGTATAAAGTTCCATGAGCTTGAGTGAAATAGAGTAATTGTCTAATTCTGAATCCAAAATTTTTTTTACTATATGATCTGTCTAAAACTACATATTTTATTATCTAGGGAAAGAAAACAAGTTTTGAATTTTATTATTTTGGGTTCATCTGTAGCTTTAGCAGAGAAAATTGCTCTAACATTTTTGCGAATTTAAAGAATTTTACATCAATAAAATACACAAAAACATTTTGCACCAAGCAAGTTGCTGCTTATCTGTTTTTTACATTTTGGATATAATGCATATGTACTATACATAAATGCTTCTATTTTTTTTACACTATTAAGCTTCTATTATTTTTAATAAAAATATTATAAAGTTTATGTGTAAATAGTTATTTTTACTGTAAAAATTTAGTATAGAGCTAACATCAACTAAACATTTAATATCAAGTTCTTATAATTTAATCTATCTAAGGTATTACAAATTCAGCCCAATTTTCTAAGCTTCATCTAATATCATGTCCGCATAATTAGTTACGATTCCCATAGCCATTGCACCCCTCCCCGCTCTTCGGGAGGGGTTGGGGGTGGGGTTCTTCGGGTTTAATAAGCAATCAACCGGACATGATATAACTTAAATATATAAAGCACAGTGTATTGAAAAAGCAGCTAGTATCAGTTTAATAAGGGACTAGACATCTGCAACGGGCTGGTTGCGCCAAAAATCCGAACTTTAAGAAAAAACGGGGCGGTGTCAGTACTAACTTTTGTAGTTAATTATCTATGAGATGTAGTAGCCCCTAATAGACATTTTTATGCTATGCATACGAACGAGAAGAGAACAATAGAAATCGAGTTTTTTCGACTTGTGTGTACATCGTAGATACCGCTACTCTTAAGCAAGGTAGTCACAAAATTGGATATTTTTTTAATTGGAAGTCGTTTACTTCTCAACAAATTCTTTCACTATCCTCATAGCATCAGGAGGAATCTGCGTAATTAGGCGAAATGGAAATGCCGCAGTCGAAGCAAACTGGGCATAATCTGATGTTAGAAAAATAGCGTAGTTTTTAGCTTCTGGAGTCATCTGGAAAGCAAAGGCTAAAGCTATAGCTTTAACGTACTTGCGAACATCTGCTGCTTGTTCACCCACAACTTCACCGCCGCTAATCGGTGTATTTGGTTGTCCTATCTGATCCAAAGTGGTGCTGGGGTCTTTTACACTCAGATGAGTACCCCCAACTATACCAACTAGCCATTTGGGGGATGGGATTTTGTCAAATCCCACAATCTGTTCAGTTAAAGCTGGGGTGGTTTTATCTGCGGAACCTGCTAACACTAGGGTAGGAATTTCCACCTTAGTTAACCCAGTTTCGCCAAAAATCTGAGAAGTTGTAGGATTGAGAGCGATCGCCTGTTTGATTCTAGTATCCCGCAGCTGATAGCTATTTTCTGGTAGTTCTTGAGCAATACACTGCATACCTTCTCCCAGACTTAAGATAGCCAAATTATTTTTGCAGCGTTGTTTGAGTCGTTCCAGTTGTAATTCGGCTCCAGCAAGTGTTAAAGCTGTACCACCACCAAAAGAATAGCCAACAACCATCGCGTTTGTGGTTGTAAGTTTCCCAGCAAGCGGGTTATTCGCTGTTTGGTTGAGCTTTTCTAATTCGTCGAGAACGAAACTAATATCTTGAGGACGATGCAAAAACTCTTGAGGCTTTACAACTCTGGTTTTACCTTGTAATGCTAAGTTAGTATTCGCCTCATTACTACCAGGATGTTCTAAAGCTGCTACTACATAACCGTGGGATGCTAAATGTTCTGCTAAGTAACGCAAGTCTGTGCGGACTGACCCGAAGCCGTGAGAAAAAACAATAACGGGTTTATTGGCATTTGCAGCAGTTGACCAGTAAACATCAACTGGAATTTTCCGGTCGCGCTTTTGGTCATTCAGGCTTAACTTGAGTATTTTTACTTCAGCGTTTCCTGGTTGGCTGGGATCAAAAGGGAAAGCAATCTGTGGTGTTCCGGGCTGCGGTGTTATGGTATCGAGTTGGGGAGCGATCGCTAGCATAAATTGCTGGGTACGCCAAAAAGCTGTATTAAAACTCCCTGCAACTATAAAAGCCTGTGGCAAATTAATTTCTAGGCGTTTACTTGGATAAGCAGCGATAAAGCTCAGTATAGAAAGTCCCTGCGGTGCAGTAGAACCTAATACCAACCCTGCTCTGAGTGCTTGCACCCCAGCATTGTCTTCTCGGGCTAAGGCTGTAGCAAAGTCATTGAGAATAGTTGTGCCAATCTGGGTATTAACTAATCTATTAATGGTAACAACATTCATCGGTATATTCATGCCCAGCGCTCCCAAGAAGAAGCGGCGTTGTTGTTCAGATAATCCTTTAGCGTAAGGCTGCAAACTCCCAGGCAATTCCCCAGTTTTTGCAGCCTTTTGCAACTCAGCAAGGGTGATGGTTTCTGTAAATAAACCCAAACGCACAACAACGGTGTCAGCCGCAATAGCCGAAGTATTTGCCCCAAACTGTGTAAGCACAATCGCACCAAAGAAACCCGCGACTGCCTTAAGACTTCCCCAATTTCTTTCCATAAACATTTATACCAATCCTTACTTACGGGAATATAACCAATATTTGTGTATTTGACTACCCTATTAATTGCCTATAAATAAAAGTAGATTTTTTCCTGAACTTGATCGCGATGTCTACAACAGGCTACGTCTACGCGCTGATCTATTCAAAGCATCTGCTGATGCGATCAAAGTTCATCAAAAACATAACAAAAGCAACAAATTGTAGAATTCATCACAGTTAAAAATTTGAGCATAAATCAGTGTTAACAGTCACAAAAGCCTGATTGTTTCTCAGCTAGGTTTAATACTGTAAAGGAGCTACTAAACTAGGGCAAGCGATGCCTGCGGCGGTAAACTACGCATCTACCATCTGAACTTTTTGTGGGCTAATACCTTGACTGTAATTTTTTTTGGCAGTAAGTTTAACCGACCGCTTAATGTTCTGTATTTGCCCTTCATAACGTGTTGCAGGTGAATAGTTATTACTGCTGTAGCCGCACTATCATTAACCATCAAATTCTACCAGCAGCATCAACAATTTCTCTTGGCTTTATGCATTGCAAACTCCGCTATATCTTGATTTTGCTGCTTTCCCTGAGTATTATTACACTGTGGTGGCCTGTGAATGATTCTGATTGCAATTTCAAGACTGTTTTAGCATCAAAAACTACAAAATTTCAAGTAAATGCTACTAAAGTTATTGTTCAGCCGTGGCGTGGTCGTCACAACGTATATGGAATCTTTACGATTCCTGACGAATACAAAAAAGCTCCATTTTTTGTATTAACAGTAAAAGGTGCTGGCAGTTACTGTTTAAAACAATTTGGTTATAAACAAAACTTTAATGGTATTTTTGCTGAACCAGGAAATTATCTGGTAAAAAAGCCTATTAGAACTCGAACAGCTCTGCGGCTGATTCTCCAAGGTTTGTACTTTCAGATCAATGATAAAAAAAATTGGACGTTGACTTTTCCTGAACCAAAAACTAGCACCGCTACGCGGAATTAGTCAGGTATTCTTTAATTACGAATGACCAATTTTCGGTCAGCTTGGTGGTTGAGTTTCTAAAACCTCGTTTTTCTCTAACAAGTCAATAGTAGCATTGACTACAATCTGTGCTGCTCCTGTGAAAAACGATCGCTCGATATTCGCTGGAACATCGCTAGGTTGATGATAGTGCGGAGTACGCAAATTTGCAGTATCTGTCACCAGCACAGCACCCACACCCTGATACCAAAATGGTGCATGGTCGCTGCGTAAGGTGTCTGGTGTTAATAAACCTTTAAAAGGAATTGGTAGTGTTAAAACGGATGGCAAATTTGATTCCTGTTTATTCAGAGAGGTTGAGGGGAGCATCTGTGGTTTTTGAAACGCACTCAGCAAAGGCAAATGTTCTGTATCACCGACTACTACCAAAAAGTCGCCCTTGTCGCTAATTGGGGTAACAGGCAACCCCGCAGGGTATTTTTGGCATCCGGTAGTGTAACATGCATAACCTACCATATCCATGATGATCGCTCCGCCTAAATTTTGTAAGCGTGCTGTCTTGCTAACGAAAGCCTGACTACCCAAAAGTCCTGCTTCTTCTTGGTCAAAAAAAGCTAGCTGTAACGTTCGTGGTGTAGGACGGGAACCAAGCAACCGAGCGATTTCCAGCATTACGGCTACACCACTGGCATTATCATCAGCACCAGGGGATAAAGCAACAGTGTCGTAATGCGCTCCCACGAGAATTGCTTTAGCGGCTTTGTTAGTTCCTATACGTTCGGCAAAAATATTCACACCTTCAGAGAACTTTTCCAATTTGGGCTTCCAGCCTAATTTTGTGAGTTCAGTTGTGATATAAGTGCGAGTAAGCGATCGCTCTTTTATTGTGTAGCGCTGAAAATTTAACTTTTGGATATGGGTTAACAGCTTATTAGTAGACACTTGCGGCGCACTGTCAACTTCCTTTGATTCTGGCTGTGGTTGGGGTGTTTCCACTGGAGTGCGCTCAACAATTGCTGGCGACGGACGCTGTTCAAAAAACGTGTTACCCCTACTACCCACCACGGCAACTGCCATCAGCACCAACAGCATCAGCCAAATCCATTTTCTCATGTGATTTATCCTTGGCTTCCAGACTTAGGGTAGCGCAAATCCCCAGGCATAACTTTTCAGGATTCCTAGGAAGGGTTTAATATTTTGGTTCTCTAAATTTTTATAGAGCGAATCCGGCTATTGTTTTCCCAGTACCCACCGCAGTCAGAATTTGGTCATCGGGATATGTTGAGTGAGTGAATTTTCTGCGTTGCTGTTGCGTTAATTCCCTCTAGGAACATAATTTTGTTTAACTTTTATTCATGCCTTGATAAGACGAAACTCTACAAGAGGCATAGCTATTCTCCCACTCCAAACTTTTTCTAATACTTTTTCTTCTAAACGCCTTGCTCTCAATTCAGAAACTTGATATATGACTTGGAGGTGATATAATGCACCAGCTTGCAGGTTATGAAAATAATAAGAGCCACTTTCTCCATTCAAGCTACGAGTTTTGCTATAAATTGCGAATTGAAGTTGAGAAGAATACCAAAAAAGTTTTCCATGTAAATCCAAAAACATTTTTTCTCCTGGTTGAAGCAAGTGATAATTTTGTTCATTGTTTTTCCAAGCAAGTTTAGTTGGGTCGCCAGACCAATTTATTGGTTTACCATCATCGCTTATTAAAATCGCGTCAATAGAGCTTAATTGGTAAAAGCAAAGAGTGGTTGATGTATTGTTTGTAATATAAACACCTAGTTTTACATCAGTTTTGGCTTTAAATAATTTAGAATGGATGGTCAGTACGGACTCTGGCATATCTATTTTGAACAGGACTCCATCTACTTCTATTGCATTACTATCAGTTGATAAGAGTTGAACAAGACAAATATTTACCCACGGGGTTGCCAATATGTCTGAACTAGTTTCTCGTTCAATTGCTTCTTGGTTAATGTTAGAATTTGAAACACATATATCTCTAACATCAGTATTTAAAATAAATCGAAGCTGATAAGTTTTCGTTTCAAGTGCATCAAAGTACCAAAAGTAATTAGACTTAAAACAATCAAGAACATAGTCGGGAATAGTAGGAATTTTTAGTTGTAAAGAATTATCTTGCCAAAAAAGCTTTGCAGTTACAGAGAAAGTTGTACGGCATTTGGGTCTAATTCTCGACCAATCCGATTGTATACTTGGACTACTATCTGGTTGTTTAATTTGTTGATTAGTAACCAGATCGTCTGTAACTAAATGTCCCTGCATTCTCTGTCCATTTGATGTCAAAAGCTCTGGAATCAAAGCTTGTAAGTGGTTCAAATAAAAATAATTTGAATTAGTGTGGTTTATACTCACGCTGAATTTAATTGGAATATTAATCCCGATTTGTTTTTTGGGAATGGGATATATTCTAGTAGGAAAAAGTATTGTGTTAGGATTAACGATTTCTATGCTTGTACCATTCGATTCATAAACTGTCATTTTTACTATTTTCTCAACTTGTAAATATTAAATACCTTTAAATGATATTTCTCTTTCTGGGAATAGCAATTTTGACATTGTTTAAGTTCAAGGTTCGACTAAACGAAACTCTCCTTGGGGTGTAGATACTATCCCCATCCAAATACCTTCTATTAATTTTGTATTCCTAGTTTCTCGGTCATATATTTCTGCCATTGCATCTTTGTTATTATAAGTAAACTGAATTTGATAGACGTTTGCTTGAAGAGCTTTAAAAATACAATAACCTCCATCTCCAGCTTCGATGCGAAGAATAAACTGATCGCGCTTTTGCCAATATAATAAGGAGTATGGAAAAAAGGTAATATTTTCTCCTGGTAGAACTAATGGAAAATCTGATTCTAATCGTCTTTTAGTACCACACTGATAATATCCTTGGAAATGTAGTTGACCATCTGCTCCCACAAGTTGGGGAATTATAGTAGCAAAAAAGCTAAAGCGGACTGACATAGGCGTATTATTAGTAATGCGAATCCCTAACTGCATACGAGTCTTAATATCGCGTTTTTTTTCTGGCAATCTCAATACTCTTTCTGGCATTAAGGTTTCAAAATGTATACCAGCCACTTCTACAGCACTACTGTTAGGTTCCACAGGTCGAATCAGGCGAAAATTAACGAAGGCTGCTGTTGGATGACTTGATACAATTTGTGGTAAATTTGTGACATCTATAGCATCTGATTCATTGTAGCTACTACTAAATTTGTTTAAATAAATGAACCGAAGCTGATAATTTCCAGGTTGTAGATTATTAAAATAGTAATAAGTTCTAGGTCTAAAGTATTCAAAGTCTAAAGAAAAGTCTTTAGTAGATAATTCTAAAATCAGTAAGTCACTTTGCCAAAACAGCCTTCCATTTAAATGAGAAGCGCTCTTACTCCCAGGCTGGACTAACCAGGAATTGACATTTATAGGATATTTTCGCCTGTTAAAGTTAACTAATCTTGAAAATAAGCATCTCAATTTAAGCCTCCAGTTTTGCTGCTGAGATATATTTGATTGATTTGTGGGTTCCTGCTCATAGATAACGAGAATTCTCTGTAATGTTTGACCGTCAGAGTTCACAATTTCTGGAATGAAAGTGTCATCGAAACTCATAGTAAATGGCTCCAATGTGTTGTTAGTAATCTGAACAACTAGCTTTATATGATAAATAGCTCCAGGTTTATTTTCTGGAATGGCTAGTGCTACTATGTCGGGCAGCAGAATTTCCACATGAATGGCATTTACTTCAAAATAGTTTCTGTCATTTAATTCTCTAAATGTCATTTTTGCTAGTGTGATTACATTACATTTATCCAACAAAGCAAAAAAGCTACTTACACGCAAGCTTTCTTTCCTAGAGTGAATATCAAGTTTGACAACTTGTCTTTTGACAGCGATCGCAACTTCACTTACAGTGCCCCACTAGAGGAGTGCTGAGTACTGAGTAAAGAAGAAAAGAATTATATTATTACTTCTTCAAAATCTTTATTCTGACACTTAGAACTCATGACTCAGAACTCAGGGCTTTTTTTATGGTAGATTTGTTGCTGATCACAATACTGGGGTTCCTGGGGAGTTTTGGGCATTGCTTTGGGATGTGTGGCCCGCTAACAGTGGCGTTTTCCCTATCTCATCAGCCGAAAGTTCCACATACAGCTTCATTAGGGCGCACATTAACCTTAGAAAAGCCCGACACTTGGCAACAGCAATTAAAATTTCATATCCTGCTAAACCTGGGGCGGATGTTGAGCTATGCTCTAGTCGGCGCTGGCATTGGGGCGCTGGGTTCGGTATTGCTGCAAGGTGGACAGCTAGCGGGTGTTGGTAGCGACTTCCGGCGTTGGATGGCAATTTTAACTGGCGTAATGCTGATTTGGTTTGGTTTAGGACAAGTAAAACCCGATTTACTGCCGCGCATTCCTGTATTACATCCCCTATTGCAAGGTAGCTTACACGATCGCCTCAGCACAGGAATGGTTAAGCTTTCCTTAAAAACCAAATGGTGGACACCAATGCTTTTGGGGATGACTTGGGGTTTAATGCCTTGTGGTTTCCTGTATGCTGCCCAAATTAAAGCTGCTGAAACTGGCAATTTATGGATGGGTGGGGCAACTATGCTGGCTTTTGGACTGGGAACCCTGCCCACTATGCTAGGTGTAGGCGTTTCCACATCATTGGTAAGTAAAGACAGGCGCAATCAATTGTTTCGATTAGGCGGTTGGGTGACACTCACCATTGGCATTATCACCTTGTTGCGGACTGGTGACACAATGGTAGATTACACCGGACACGCCGCGTTAATTTGCTTAATTTTGGCGCTAATTGCGCGTCCCATTAGTGGTTTGTGGGCTTCACCACTGCGTTACCGTCGCGCCTTGGGGGTGGGATCTTTTGTGCTTTCTGTGGTTCACACCGTCCACATGATAGAACACTCATTGCAATGGAATTTTGCCGCCTTTTCTTTCCTGCCGCCAGAATTTCAGTGGGGTATGGCTGCGGGTGCTGTAGCATTGATATTAATGTCCCCCGCCGCTTTTACGAGTTGGGAATCGTTGCAAAAATCTTTGGGCAAGCGTTGGCGACAGATTCATCTATTGGGTGTGCCAGCCTTGCTCTTGAGTGCCATTCATGCTGTGTTAATTGGTTCCCATTACCTGGGTTCCTTGCAATCAACTTGGGGAAATAAATTAGCGGCAGTACTGATGGTAATTATTACCCTCACTGTATTGATGGTGCGATCGCGCTTTTTTTGGTCAAAGTTAGCCTTAGAAAAGTTTTATGTCCCCCCAACCAAATCGCGGTAAATCATCCTTATTTTCTGGCTCCATCCCAACAAGCCAAAAACAAAGGTCTTACCTGCTCAAAGGCATTTTCTGGAATCAAGGAACAATAAAGTATTTATTATTCCTAAGTTTTTTAGTTATACCAATAGCTAATCTTGACCCTGCTTTAGCTCATAAAGTGGAGATATCTGGAGATGTTGGCGGCACTCTCCACATTGAACCAAATGATAACCCCCGTGCTGGAGAACCCGCCCAAGCTTGGTTTGCGCTTACCCGCAGAGGTGGAAGGGTGATTCCCCTGTCACAGTGTAATTGTCAGTTGGCTGTTTATGCCCAACCTTATGCAGCCGGAGAGCCACCTCTTTTAGAACCAGAGTTAGAACCTGTGGCAGCTGAACGTTATCAAGGCATCCCAGGTGCGGATATTACCTTTCCCAAGCCAGGGATTTATGAGTTGCAACTAAATGGTAAACCAATCTCTGGGGCAAAATTCAAACCATTTCAGTTCAAATTTGAAGTTACTGTAGCAGGCGGATCTACACAAAATTCACGAAACCTACGAGATGTCAATGGCGATTTAGTAGAGGGTGGATCTCAACAATTACCATTTTGGGCGATCGCACTTCCAATCCTCGGATTTATCGGCATCTTAGTTGTCGTACTGCGAAGCATGAAAGGGAGTGGGGAGTAGTTAGGAGTTAGGAGTTAGGAGTGAGGAGTTGAGAGTTATGAATTCAAGACTTAACAATTTTGGATTTTGGATTGAAGGAAAAATCTAAAATTTACTAACTTCTACACCTCCTAACTCCTAACTTCAAACTTCAAACTCCTAACTCCTAACTCCTAACTTTTACTTATGTCGCTTTTGATGCCACTGCCACGCATGAGCAACAATATCTTTGATGGATGGATACTGAGGTTGCCAGCCTAAAATTGTTCTAGCTTTCTCGCCGCTGCCAATGAGAATTGGGGGATCACCAGGACGGCGATCGCGTTCTTCTACTGCTATCGAAGTTCCTGTAACCTGTTCGGCAGCTGCAATTACTTCTCTGACGGAGAAGCCGCTACCATTACCCAAATTGAAAACTTCGCTATCGTCACCTTTCAATAAATATTCCAATCCTAAAATATGGGCATCTGCTAAGTCGTTAACGTGAATATAATCACGGATACAAGTACCATCGGGCGTAGGGTAATCAGTGCCGAAAATTGAGATGGATTCTCGTTTGCCTAAAGCTGCCATCAACACCAAGGGAATCAAATGGGTTTCTGGGTTGTGATCCTCGCCGAGTAACCCACTGGGATTAGCACCAGCAGCATTAAAATAGCGGAAACGCACTGATTTAAAACCGTAAGCAACATCAAAATCAGAAAGAATCCGCTCTACCATTAGTTTTGTAGCGCCATAGGGATTAATCGGATTTTGGGGGTGGTTTTCTGGAATAGGTACAAATTCTGGTACCCCGTAGGTAGCACAGGTAGAAGAAAAGACAAATTTCTTTACAGATGCCGTCAGCATCGCTTCTAACAGGGTTAAAGTACCAACAACATTATTTCGGTAGTATTTAGCTGGGTCAGTCACTGATTCTCCTACGTAGGCATAGGCAGAAAAGTGCATTACAGCAGCAATATCGCGGGTTTTAAATAGGTGATCTAGCAACGCGCGATCGCCTGTATCCCCTACTATCAGTTCTACCTGTAAAACCTTTTCTACTAGGTCACGATGCCCATAGACCAGATTATCAAGTATGACAACGTTATAACCCGCTTGTTTCAAAGCAAGTACCGTATGAGAACCAATATATCCAGCTCCCCCCGTTACCAAAATGGTAGGCTTTGCAGACGACATAGTTTTTCCTTTTGAGTGGATTACTCAATTAATTTAGTTTACTGGTGCTACATTACTCTGCTGGAAAAATATAAATAATAGACGCAGGGGCAAAAAATTGCACTAAAATCACTACGACGGTAGTCTTTGGGTGTGAGGTTTGAGGTATTTTAAGTCAAACAGTGCGATTACAATTTGACAATAAAATAAATTCATTTCCCGAAACCTCTAGGTTGACTCTTACGGGTGACGCTCCTAGCGTCGCTAAAGCTAAGAAGTCGCTAGTTGTTTTATGCAGGGAAACCATGCACGACAGTTCCTCTTGGGGAGCCACTTTTTCTCTAAACAAGAGAAGTGGCGCGGAAATCCTAAGCAAGGAGAACTGTCTTACCACCACATTGGCTCACTGCACCAGAAAATTTGAGAGTTAATCTATGTTTCTATTATTAAGCCGAGTACTGCTGTGGCTGCTGATTGGCACTATCGTATATTCTCTGTTCCAGCGATTTTATCCCTCTGGAAGTTTTGTAGGGCGATTAATCCTAGTCGTTATCTTGGTAATCGTAGCCCTATCATTTCTTAACCCCAATGAACCAGCTGTGGCATCGTTATGGAGGATGCTGTCTTTTCCACTCAGACCTCTAGGAGCCTCTGTTTTAATGATGATTTTTGCAGCTCAGAGAATCAAAGGAGGCGGAATAGACAAACCAGGAGGATACTTGATAGGTTGGGCACTGACGATTTTGCTGTTAGCAAGTACACCAGCAGTCGCCTATTTCCTTTATAGGGCACCTCTAGCAATGACAGGTGAAACTTATGTAGCAACTGCTACACCAACATCTGGGACACTAGTGGCATTAGGGCAACAAACCACCGCAGCGAACATCTCAGATGTTACGGGGGGTGGCATTCTTTCTTATAATTTGAAAGTGCCTCCCTACCTATTACAAGGAAATCCTCAAGATATTCGCACACGCGGTTTAAGACTTGAAGACTTTGTACCGAATGCGGAAACGTTACTATTGACAACAAGAACTTGGGAAAGTTATCTCGCTGAAGTTTATAGGTTCATGCGTGTTCAGCGGTAAAAAACTAAAAGAGAAGTCAGAATTCAGAATTCTGAATACAGAATGCAAGACGCTCGTGAGCGTTGCGTTAGCGATGTAGAAGCGTCTGACTAGTTAACGCTGCGCTATCAGTGGGAGATATTTAACCCGCCACTGATTGTTGGCATAGCATCCCGTAGGGAAGACCACCAAATTTTAAATTTAGTGGGAAAATTTAGTGAGGGACTTAAACCCGTTTATTCATCTACCCTGCAAGAAAGCTAAGAGCGAACAAGTGACGCTCGTTCGTAGCTAGCGCTCTGCTAACGGCAGTCCCATAGAATTAAATACTGAATTCTGGCTCCTGACTTCTGAATTGTTTCTTGCTAATTTACAAGTGATATTCCCTCTACATAGCTGTCTGCTTCGACTAGCAGTTAATCTAGGATGATAAAGTAGCAAAATTGCTTTAATGGCAAAATCTCGACGAATCGCTAAACTCAGTGCTTACCTACGACCCCATTGGCGAGAGGCATCCTTAGGGATTCTCGCTTTGTTTTCTGTCAATGCATTGGGCGTTTATATCCCTTGGTTGATTCGTGGTGGTGTTGATAAACTGTCGACAACCTTCAACTGGGATGAAATACTACATTACGTAGTAATTATTGTTTTGCTCAGTTCGGCAATGTGGCTAATGCGGATGGCATCCCGCATTTGGCTGTTTGGGGTGGGGCGTCAGGTGGAATTTGACCTGAAACAACGGATTTTTGAACATTTACTCAAGCTGGAGCCAGCTTATTTTGCTAGTAATACTGCTGGCGATTTGATTAATCGGGCTACCAGTGATGTGGACAATATCAAGCGATTGTTAGGTTTTGCAGTCTTGAGTTTGGCAAATACGGTGTTTGCCTACACTTTGACGTTGCCAGTAATGCTGGCGATTAGTGTGGATCTGACACTAGCCTCTCTGGCAGTGTATCCTTTTATGCTCTTGTTAGTGAGTCTGTTTAGCGATCGCTTACGCAAACAACAAGCAGCAGTCCAAGAGCAGCTCTCTGATATCAGCGAACTCATCCAAGAGGATATCAGTGGCATTGCCTTAATTAAAATCTATGCCCAAGAAGCAAATGAGCGTCGAGCTTTCGCCAAGAAAAATCAGCAGCTATTGACTGCTAACCTGGAACTAGCAAAAATCCGAAATACACTATTTCCGCTAATTGGCGGGCTAGCCAATATCAGCTCGCTGGTAATCATCTGGCTAGGAGCGGCGCGGATGTCCTCTGGGACACTTCAGGTTGGCGACTTTTTAGCATTGTTAATTTATGTAGAGCGTCTAGTTTTCCCCACAGCCATTTTAGGATTCACAATTACGGCTTACCAACGGGGTGAAGTTAGTATTGATCGGCTTGAATCTATTCTCTCTGTTACACCGAAAATCCAAGATAAAGCCGATGCCATACATCTACCAGTGGCTGAACTTAAAGGAGAAGTGACAGCTAAAAATCTCACCTATACTTACCCTGGTTCCACGGCTCCATCTCTAGAAAATGTTAACTTTACCATTGCTCCGGGAGAAACCGTGGCCATTGTTGGGGCAATTGGTTCGGGAAAATCCACTTTGGCAAATGCTTTGCCGCGCTTATTGGATATTGAATCAGAACAATTGTTTTTAGATGGGGTGGATATTACTAAGATAGCTTTGGGAGATTTGCGAGGTGCGATCGCCTACGTTCCTCAAGATAGCTTTTTATTTAGTACTACAATCAAAAATAACATCCGTTACGGTGACCCAATTAGCGAACAAGAGCAGATAGAATCTGTTGCTAAACTTGCCCAAATTGAATCAGAAATTAATAATTTTCCCCAGCAATATGAGACTCTTGTTGGTGAACGCGGTATTACGCTTTCTGGCGGTCAACGACAACGTACTGCCTTAGCTAGGGCAATGCTGGTCAATGCTCCAGTATTAATTTTGGATGATGCCCTCTCTAGTGTAGATAATCAAACAGCCACGCAAATCCTCAGAAATCTCTCTGGTGGTAGTGTACGCAAAACAGTAATTTTCATTACTCACCAATTATCAGCGGCCGCAGCTGCTAACCGAATTTTTGTGATGGAAAAAGGAAAAATTGTTCAGATAGGCAATCACTTAGAACTGGTGCAACAACAGGGTCTATACAGAACTTTGTGGAGCCAGCATCAGGTTGAAGAATTATTGCACTAGTATCGCAAGGCGGAAGTCAAAAGTCAAAAGTATTATGGAATAAGCTGTTTAAGACTTTTCAATGGTCTACTTATTTACGCCGTGCTGTACTAGTACCACATTTAATATTAAGGACAATTTTTTCTCCAGCGTGTATAATTTGTCATTTGACACTTGACAAATCATCCCCTTTGATAATATATGCTGGAATTTTTGCAAAATTTTTTGACTGATAGCTCATTTATTCCACATGGACATTGTTACCTCTGGAAACCAAGTTTAGTGTGGCTAAACATCATCTCAGATTCTGTAATTGCTTTGGTGTATTATTCTATTCCTATCGCCCTTGTTTACTTTGTCCACAAGCGAAAGGATTTCCCTTTTAAATGGATACTTTTATTATTTGGAGCTTTTATCATCTCTTGTGGCACAACCCATGTGATGGATGTATGGACGCTTTGGCATCCAACTTACTGGCTGTCCACTTTCATCAAATTTATTACGGCTATTATCTCACTATATACAGCGATCGCACTGTTACCCATCATTCCCCAGGCTCTGGCTTTGCCAAGTCCGGCACAATTAGAAGCAGCTAACTGCCAACTGAAACTAACCTTAAAGGAACTTGAAAGTACGCAAGCTCAACTGATTCAAACTGAAAAAATGTCTTCATTAGGGCAATTAGTTGGAGGTATTGCCCATGAAATTAATAATCCTGTGAATTTTATTGACGCTAATATTGTTATTATCGATGAATATACTAAAAATTTACTCAATTTAATTACGCTTTTTCAAAAATACGATCGTCATTTAATATCAGAAATTCAAGCTTTTATTGAAGAAATTGACCTTGATTTTATTAAAGAAGACGTACCGAAAATCTTATCTTCCATGAAAATGGGAGCCGGGCGCATTTCCAAGCTAGTGTTATCCTTGCGTAACTTCTCGCGGCTAGATGAAGCAGACAAAAAAGAAGTTGATATCCACGATGGTCTTGATAGCACTCTCTTGATTTTGCAAAATCGCTTAGAAGCCAAAATCAATTATCCAGATATTCAAATTATAAAAGAATACGGCAAGTTACCTAAAGTCGAGTGCTATCCTGGGCAACTCAATCAAGTATTTATGAATATTTTGAATAATTCTATTGATACTTTGATAGAATCAGTAATTGGTTGTCAGTTGTTAGTGGATAATGCCAAAATAACTGGCAACCAACAACTTATCACTAAAGCTAATAATCCCCAGATTCGAATTCGTACTGAGGTTTTAGACAGCAATCAAGTGATGATTCGGATTGCTGATAATGGTTGTGGTATGACAGAAGCAGTAAAGCAAAAAGTTTTTGACCCATTTTTTACAACTAAACCTGTTGGTTCAGGTACAGGTCTAGGGATGTCGATTAGCTACCAAATTATCAACAAGCATGGTGGTCAACTCAAGTGTGTTTCTACACCGCTTCAAGGCACAGAGTTCATCATCCAGATTCCGATTCGGATAAAATCTGTTTGATGATAATTTGGTTTATTCATCAAGACTTAAAACAAGCAATCTAAAACACTACCATTTTGGTAATTACAGAGAAGTATTTAGGTAAAATTTTTGCTTTATTTAACCTATACAAATTTATAAAACTCAGAATTATTTTTTAAAAAAGCCTGTCCACTAATAATAAGTTATACTGCCAAAATTCCAGGGATGATGATAAACACAGAAATACTATACATATCTTTATTCCTCTTTTTGATGATTGCTTTGTTTTGGCTAAAAAAGAAGCCGATTGAGGCAAATTCCTTTCAAGGAAATGAACAGCAAACAATCAGAGTTTTATTTATTGGCAACAGCTATATCTATGTCAATAATCTTCCTTGGTTAACACAACAGTTGGCTGAGTCGGCAAAAGAAACTAGAACGCTCGAAACTGAAATGGTTGTGGTCGGTGGAGCTACCCTCAAAAGCCATTGGAAACGTGGTAAAGCACTCAGGCTATTGAGAGCGAAACAATGGGACTACGTAGTACTCCAAGAGCAAAGTACCTTACCGATTACCAATCCCAAGGAAATGTACAAGTACGCTAGTCTGTTTGATACCGAAATCAAACGAGTGAATTCCCAAACAGTTTTCTACTTGACTTGGGCAAAGCAAAATCAACCAGAAACGCAACAGATATTGACCGATTCATACATGGCAATTGCTAAAAAACTGAAAGCCAAAGTTGCGCTTGTTGGAATAGTTTGGCAAAAAGTTCAGGAAGCAAATCCGAAATTCAACCTTTATAATCCAGATCAAAGCCACCCTAGCCCTATTGGCTCATATTTAGCAGCATGTGTATTTTATAAAACATTTTATAAAGGAAGTTTGATAGGGTTGAGTCGTCGTATATACAGTAGTCAATTTAATACCCCAGAAGAAGGCAACACAGTTGAATTGGAAAGTTTAAGTGAAACAGATGCTGAAATAATTCAAAATTTGGTTGAAGACATCTTCAGAAAGATATAAGGACAGCCTTTTGCATAGTTTCAAAGAAGTTGGATAAAGTATTTTGGCGGCGATGTCTGCGACGGGCAACTTATAGAGAGACTACGCAGCTTATTATCAGAGAAAAGGTTTGCAATAACTGTAGCTTTACATAACTTGATGAAGCTAGTGTAATCTAACGTGGTAATTACGTTAGTTTTTTTGTGTCTATGGGTAGTATAAATTACCGAAAAAACTAATTTGGCAGATGGTAATGTTCAAAACTAAATTATCACAATCCCGTGCTTGGGGGGAATTTTATACCTTGAAGTTAATGCATCGCCATATTGGAGCGATCGCAGTTCTAATTTTAATTAGCTTACTGAGTTCATTGAGTGGAACATCGGTTGATCATACCATCTCTAACTGCTGGGAAGGCTTTATTTGGGGGCTAGCAGATCCAGTAATTGGGTTAGATTGTTTAGTTGGTATTATTGCTATTGGCTTACTCTCATCTGTGTTTGTTCGTGGTGCTGCGATCGCTGGATGTTTTGTCTTAGCAGCAATCTTGGGGATTGTAATTCATTCATTTCAGCTAAATTTACCAGGCACAGAAATAGCCATCGCCATTTCTACCATTGTTTTTGGTACTATGCTGATGCTGCCAAATCAACCAAACTTTATAGTACTGGCTTTAGTAGGCGTTAGTGCTGGTTTATTTCAGGGTTACGCCGATGCTCAATCTATTATTGGGGCAGGAACGATGCCATTAATTGCCTATATACTAGGCATTACCTTAACTCTGTTTACAGTTGCCATGAGTGCCAGAGAAATTGGTAGTGCAATGGGTATGGGAGAAATAAACCGAATTTTACCCTGGAAAATTAGTATTACTGGCTTTGCTTTCTGTGCGATCGGTATTGTGTTTTTGAGCAATTCGATAATTTAGATATTTCAATTCAGTGGAATACATTCATTTGTGGGGGCGTACACCTAGCTGTGCGCCCCCACTACGTCTTTAGAATAATTGAAATCTTTACCGATGGAAGTTGTCCAGCAAGCAGCACAGCGTTTTAATGAATAATACCATTTCACGAAAATAATGAAACAGATATAAACCTTGAAACCCAGGCTAAGTAGGACTTTCTTGATTACGAATTACGAACTAAGAATTACGAATTGGTATAAGGTGATGCATCTCTGCGCTAATCTAGAGGCTATAGCTAACAAAAACTTATGACACCTGAAGAAATTGCAAGTACGCTAACAGAATTATTTGGCACATCGGCTGTTGATGCTTTGGCGCAGCCCATCGTAGAGATCGCTCCTGGATCTTGGCAAATAGATACTTCTACTTTTCGGCTGTTGGTGCTGCTTTCTGAAGATAATACTTGGCTGAGAGTTTTACTGCCTATTGTGCCTATCCAAGAAGCCCAACCATTTTTAGGACAGTTCCTAGAAGCCAACTTTGATGAAACTCAAGAAGTACGTTACGCTTTGTATGAAGGGGTAATTTGGGGAGTATTTCAACATAACACTGACAGTTTAGTGAGTGCAGATTTGTCCAATGCAATTAATCGACTTGTATCTCTCCATGAGGCTGGATTAGATAATGTCTTTAATCGACTAATCGAAAGTCGTATCCGGCAAATTATTCAAGCAGCAAAGCAGCAAGGACAATCTCTGCAAGCTACTATGCAAAGCTTGGAACGCTTTTACGCCGAAGGATTATTGGGTGAAATAAACCAGACCTCAGAAGCGCGAGAAGAAGTTTTAGCTGCTTGGCGGCGTCAGTTAGAAAAATTATGGAATGAAGGTTGATTTCAATTTTTAATAGGAATTGTGATCCGCACCCAGTTTACATATTAAAGTAATTTACACATATATTTATTCACATGGATATCATTGAAATCCTCAAAGAAGACTATCAAAGATTCCCAGAAAATCAAACTTACAGCATTTACGCCCCAGACGTTTATTTTCAAGACCCACTAAATAAATTTCATGGCGTTAAACGTTACAAAAAAATGATTAATTTCATCCAAACTTGGTTTTTAGATCCCAAGATGGACTTACATAATATTCAACGTTTAGGAGACACAATAAAAACTGAGTGGACACTCAGTTGGAATACTCCTCTTCCTTGGAAGCCACGGATTTCTATTCCTGGTTGGAGTGAATTAGGTCTTAACTCTGATGGCTTGATTGTCTCTCATGTCGATTATTGGAATTGTTCACGCTTAGATGTGGTAAAGCAACATTTATCAAAGCAGATATAGAGGCGTCAGTCGTCAGAATGAATTCTGAATTCTGACCGAAAAAGCTGATAGCGCAGTGTAAAGCTTTTTCTATGAGAGGCTTTGCCCGAAGCATAGCTATGCCGCAGAGCCTGCGGCATAGCTGCGTACTGTCTATTTCCTTATTCATGCAATAAAGCATTAGGTAGGACATAGCCCTTGTTGGCATTCAGGGCCGCGAGCAATATGCGTATCATAAAAGACCTTTATTGCTGTAGAGTTGTAACGGTCAAGCTCCTGCAAGTAATTCCAGGCAGTGAGTGCAATTGCTGTGTCGAGATTCAACCGTGGTGTTAGGATAATACGTCCGTTAAAGTTGCTCAAAGATCGCACCTGCTGCCGTAGTTGGGACAATTCTTGATCTTTAATTCGCTTCGGATTGTAGCTAATAATCACCCCACCATGCTCCAAATTATGTACTAAAAACCCATCGGCGGGTGGATCTTTGTATATGCCCCATGCTGCTGGGTACGGGTAGTGCGTCCCGGAGGTTGGTGGATTTGAGTTATAACTGATTGAAGTACCTACTTCCACATGTTCTTGCCCCAAATCTGGGAAACGTATTCCTGGTAGTATTGTGCCAGGGTACAGCCCTGGCAACGGTGATTCAGGTGTCAGGACTAAAAAGGGTTCGATTAAACCTTTCCACTCTTGTATAGAATTCCTTATTAAATTAGAAGTTGACGCGCTACTAGGTTGTGAGGGAGATTCATGAGAGTTCGCAGGCATACTTCCAAATAGCAGAGTTATGGTGGTAGCGCATATCAGGCAGAGTACCAAGAGACTTGATTTAGCAAGTTTGATATTCATATAACCCTCTTCTTTACTCTCAGATAAATTAACGACTTTTTTCAACGTTACAGCTACGAAGTATTAAAGTTTTACCCAAATGCCACGCTCATAAGGTGAAACATTTATGTTAGTTTGCGTGTAAGGATATAAAGGGGTAGGGGTGTAAGCGAAAGAACTACCGAGTTAACCAATCATAGATATTAGCTTATTAGAAATTCATTAATATAGCTAGGGCAAGAAATAGAAGTAATGAAAAGTCCGACAGTGGAAACTTAGCTTGCCACCGTAGGCATCGCTAACCATAGATTTGCTCAAGCCAATTACTCTATTTATTATTAAAAAAACAATATATAAAATTCGGACAGTATAAACCGATCATATTTAACTAGGTTATGTGTTAAACTTTGTTAAAGGCATAACCTAGTTAGTTTTTATGAGGTATGTCCAGAACGGCAAAATAATCAGCGGAATTGAGTGTTATCAAAAAACAACGTATTAATAAGCATTTGAGACGATACTCCTAGTTACCTTCAAGCGTAGCCGTAACCCGCCGTAGACATCGCTCTAAGATCCCTCTAAAACCAATGGTCAATACTATTGATTTACGATGGCTGAAACCCTTGCTTTTACGTTGATTTTCAAAAGTTTGTGGTTTACTGAACCTTTTTCCATTTATCAGGGCGAAAACGAATATCTTTACATTCATAAAGACCGTCAGCCTGATAAATTCTAGCTCCTGCACCATATTTTAATCCTGCATAAGTACAAGAGCCGCCGCTAATCTTTTCCAACTCTTTATCAGTCAAATCACTTGCAACAAGTGTAGAATCTAGATCAAAAATGCTAATGTTAGCCATGATGGAATCTCCAACATTAAATTAGTCGTTTTTACGAAAGTTTTATAAAAAATTGGATTAGCTATAAATCATCTAATCCCACTTCAATACTATGGAATTAAAACAAGGATTTAAAGAGGTAAACGCTTATTTAAAAAACATAAATCATAGAATTATGTTTTAATTAAACTTTTATTTTTTTGATAAGAGGGTTCATGCGTACAAATAAAAGCGCAATAAATCCTCTTGCTAGCCAAAATATTGCTATTCGAAACTAAAGATATGCCTGTGAGTTGTATATCAAGATTGATACCTTAATCACAGCACTACCACTTTAAAAAGCCATATTTATAAATTTTTGCTAGATTAGTACCAACTTTTACAAAAGTTTAAAAAAAAAATTACAGGACTTTTGATTTAGGAAAGTAAGCAGAGGTTTGAAAGAAGTATCCGGTCAGCACTAGGCGCGGATTTCACAGATATAGGGTGCGGTTACAGCGATCGCACCGCACCCTCGTGAGAGCAACATAGTTGTCAGTCCAGTCCTAGCTATTACACGCATCTAATGCTCAATGCCATCACGTCGCCACAGAGCGATCGCTCAATACGTAATATGCAATACCTAATGACCGAATCAAAGTTTTTGAAATTATCAGGTTAAAAGCCAGGGCATATATTCGCGTCCACAGACCATATCAATGAACGCAGAGGGCAGTAGGTCTGCCTCCTGTCTCCTTCAATGAAGCTTAGTTAGCTGTCGTCTTAAGGTAGTACTGTACCCCCCTGTAGTTCTTTTTTTGGTATCTTTGGTATGTACTTATCCTGGTAGCACTTATAGTAAGTTCCACCCCATTTAGCATTGTAATAACTGTAACAGGCGTATTTGTCTTTATAGATGACGTAGTATTCATCTTTAGATTGACCACCTGTAATATTAGATTCTTCAGAAATTGTTAGATCAACAAAATCCAATTCGGAAACAATCATTTTAAGTCTCCTTAATTCTTATATTTTTGGAATAGATGACAATCAAACTTTTCTTAAGCTCGACTCTATCCAAAATTAAGAAGTTGGTTCTCTTGTATCGACAAAACCCTAACTTTTTGGCAAAAACTTTTTCCATCTCCGTGATTTTTCATGAAAACGAAAAAGTAAAAATACTGTCTTACAAAGCTTCCAGCTAGAGTGTTGACAAAAAATGGATAAATTCGAGCTAAAAGGATGTCTGAACACTCTCCTAGACTACGATCTGAGAGATAAAGAGAATCGAGTTTTCAAACTTGAGTTGTAGGTTGAATTTAAGCAAAGCGCAACCCAAATAAACAACCTAAATGTTGGGGTTTTTTACGTCAATCCAAACTACATTTAAATTAGTTTGGTATCTGAAAACAGACCCTAAACTATATCTGAGGAATCGAGGAACTTTAGGCTTTTCAATCTGCCAGGCAACCTATTTAGCCTTGATTACTAATTTATCAAGTTCAAATCAACTGTTGTATTCATTAGTAACTATTCTTTACTTACTAGACCCTTGGCAGTACAGAAGTCCAATTCCCTTGATTGGAAGCAATCGCTTGCCACTTCAACACCACCACGGCAATGGCACGATGCTAAACATGGCTGAAAGACCTAAATTTATGCAATAATTATAACATATGCATACGTAATTTATAGTATATTACTTTAAAACCTCGTTTTTAGCCAATGCCCCTCATTGCAGTGCCTCTAGCAAGGAAGGCAGCAGCCCCCCAAGAGGCATTCCCAGCCTCAGGTTGGAAACGAAGGAATCTATTAAAGCTTTGTCTAGTCAGGATTTTAAGTTAAGTTGACACCGATGACATCTATGCGTCCCTACACTATGGTTTAATTACCTGAAAATTGCTGTAAAAAGGAGGGTTAGGAAGAATCAAGTCTTAACCCAAGCGTAGTTTATTTAAGCAGAAATACTTACTCTAACTCTAGATTTCTTTTTTCCATCCTGAAAGTGCGCCTCGCAGATGAACTGCTGATGACAAGCCGCTACATCACGACATTCATCATCAACATCACGACATTCATCATCAATATCACGATATTCCTTATCAACATCACGACATTCATAATCAACATCACGATATTCCTTATCAACATCACGACATTCATAATCAACATCACGATATTCATTATTAACATCACAATATTACTTATCAACATCACGACATTCATCACTAATGTTAAAACAATTGTTCAAAAAACCAAGTGCAATATCGGAATTAAGAGAAATTACTTATATTTAAGTATTAGTTTTATCACAAATAAAATTATTCATGAATTTTACTGAACCAGAAAACAGCTTTACTAAGCCAAACTATCTCTAGAACCTTCTCTAACGAATATATTTATGCCCAGGCCAAAACGTACATCTCGTGTTTTAGAAAAAGCTGAACTGAGATCCACTGGACTGAAAGCAATTGATTCAAATATGGATTTTGGCGATAATTGCGATTTGCAAAATCTGATTAAATCAATTGAGCAGTTACGCACTATGCTTGATGCTTATAACATCAATCTAGCTATGATTGACTCTTCCAAAACTAAAATTGATGAGATGGAAAAAAGCTTGAGCAATCTTACAGATAAGATGGTGAGGGGCGTTGCTTTTAAGTATGGCAAAAACAGCATTGAATATGAGATGGCGGGTGGTATTCGTGATAGCGAACGTGTTCGCAAAAGCAGATTAAGCCGTCTGAAATCTGGTGCGGCATAAGTATCAGAAGAGAATATTCAAATCATATACTACATCACGGCGAGAAGCAGAAAGTAAAGGTGAAGAGAGCTTCTAGCAAGGGATGTGGAGAATGAATAAGTAGCGTTTGCTCATTAAAACCATAAGTTATTGGCTACTGCAATACCTTTGGTGGGCTTTGCCTACGCAATTTCTTCTGTTCCTGATGCTCTTTGATAAGAAAGGGTTATATACAGCCAATATCATGCAATCCCATGCATATAAAATTATGCATTTTGTAAGATAGCCTCATTTCTAATGATGTTTAAAGTACTGTGATTTGGGAATTTCAACGATTTTCCTTGTCTAATTTTTGATTAGAGTTTATAGTGTTACGGTGTTTTCCCTGGCAATTTATCGGCAGATTTTTATCATGATTTATTCTCACCAATTGCAGAAGTATTTGGCGCGTTTCTCTTTGTCTGTAGTATTATTAGCTGATTTATTAATTACGCAAAAAGCTCCGCCAGCGTTTGCCCAAACGGTAAATTCATCTATCGGTAATGCTGTAACATTCAGTTGCAATGATAGTGAAGCGACAATAAAAGCTAAAAATGGGCCTAGAGTATTAAATGGAAGTTCAGCCATTTACATTGGTTATCAGCAAGTATCATCTACTAACCAAAATCCTGTGACAATCCGTTTTAATAGTGGCATCAAATCATGGTGTAGAACTGATTACGAAACAACAAATGACGATGGTAGAGGTTACGGATTGTATTGGGATGGGGGTAATGTTTTATATGGCGTTTACTCTTCCACTGGTAGTCAGACTGGTAATGATTTTCGCCGCTTTGCAACTGGGCGTTGGTTGACTAGCTATGGTTACGGAGGCGGGCCAAAAGTTGCAGTTATAGCCCGGATCAATCCATCCAATGGCGAGGTTAATTATGCAACATTTTTAACTTCCAAAAAGCCGACTGATGGAAAAACTAACTCTCTACTTGTCCAAAACCTATCATGGAATGGCACAAATTTGACTGTGCAAGCACAGTCCTGGTGGACTCCCCGTGCGGCTAATACAAATCCTATGAATTGCTCTGGTTCATCACCTTATCAATACACAGCAGTATTTACTGACGATTTAACAAAGGTGAACTCGGCTTCAGCTCCTACCTGTAATTAAAGGGTAAGGATTGAGCTATCCAATTGAGGAAGGATATTTTTCCAGTTGTTTAAGAATTGACAAAAGCGATCGCTCTTGGTAATTTTAGTGCGATCGCTCTTTCTCATTTATCTATCCCTAATTTTTCCCATGCGGACGATGAATAATTGTCTCCAAAACTCGCCGTTTAGCCTTTGGATCAATACCTACTAAGCGGATATACTCACCGCTATATTCTGCCAAAGTTGCCTCTAAGTTTGAGATTGCATCAGACTCGGCATCAATGTGGCTATGAACACAACTTTGCCAAGAACCGGTGCGGAAACGACGCTCATCTACGTGTTCAATACTAATTTTGTAACCTTGAGATAATAATTGCCGAATCTGTTCTTGTGTCTCTAGAGTCAAATGTGGACTTGATACTTCCTGTTTCTGGAATCCATTAGTTTTTGCTTCTTGAGTTGCACCATTGCTTAACGGCTGATTAATTGGGGTTACAGCAACAGGTGGTGCAGATTGAGAATTTCTACCTCGATTGAGTCGGTTGTAATCATCAACCAAATGGGAATTTTCCACCCGTTTTTGTTCACCAACAAGGAAGTTACCAGACTCGATTAAGTGAGACAGCCTGAAATCTGGCTTTTTAAATTCTGGTGGCCCTTCAGTGCTGTTAACGATGTTCAAGGATACCCGCTCAAAACCTACTTGATGGATGTAGTTGCGGATTTGTTCGTCATAAATGCGCGATCGCAAAGCGCTAAAAAAGTCAATGGACTGGTTGACAAATGTATCAACTAGCTGTTCAACTTCCTTTTGTGACAGCCCATCTGGTTCAAAAATCCCTTTGACAATTCCCACCTTATCGTCTCGGTTTGGTTCCCAGTAGAATTTCTCCATCCGTCCATCCCGAATTAACGGTGCATAGAGAGTGGAAAAATCATTACCTGTGACAATAATCGGTACACGATGTAAAGGGGTGGAATCATAGCTTCCAGGCAACTGCACATCTGTGGGATTATCGGCAATATTCATCAGTGTGGCATTCACCAACTGCGTATTTACAGTATATTGAGTGCCTTCATCAAAGCGTCCAGCGCCCGCATCTAAATCATTAATCATCAGTACACACATTTTGCCGCGTACTTTGATTAGTTCTGCTGTTTCTCGATAGCGCAGCCGAATCAACCGCGCCGGATCTCCTGCGTCTGGACTTTCCAATTCGCCGCCAGAGATATTAGTCACTTCGATACCCATTTTCTCGAAGACTAATTGACATTGAAATGTTTTGCCTTCACCTTTGCGTCCGTGAATACCTAAAATCACGGGGACTCGCACACCAGGAAGCTTTAGAAAGTTTTTGGTGATGTGAACAGCCAGTTTGTCCAGAAAGCGGGGAGCGATGTAGTAACCCATAAAATTATTTTGCCTAGCACTGCTTAAAGTAATGTTAAGTTTTTTTGGTGATGACTGTTTATTTATCTTTTGGTAGAAAAGCAACGCTACCTACCATAAACGTCTTATTGAATATGCATCAAAAATTTTATCAGCACTCAGTATAGATATATTTTCTGCGAGTGCTTGTGCAATTAAAATTTGGTCAAATGGGTCACGGTGATGTAAAGGTAGTGTGGCAACAACAGTAATATGATCTACGGTAATTGGCAGTAATTCAATACCATTACTAATTATTTGCTGTTCGATAAACTCTTCAAAAGTCAAACCAAAGTTGAGTTTACCAATGCTGTGCTTGATATTCTTGGATCACCCATCACAAACCAAATAAAAATATGAGTGTCCAGTAGCTGCCTCATTACATATATTCCTTAAAATCTTCTAGTGGTTCATCAAAGTCATCAGATATTGTTATAAGTCCCTTGGCACTACCATACTTAGGACGGTGTTGAACTGGCGAGATAGGAGTTAACTTCACCAAAGGTTGATTATCTTTGATAATAATAATTTCTTCACTACTGAGTGCTGCTTCAATTAAGTCAGGTAAATGTTGAGATGCTTCAGCTAGAGTAATTTGCTGCATAGTTACCACCTTTGAATATAAAAATTAGGTGCTACCACTATCCTAACTTTGAATTATCAATTAAGTTAAAGTAAACCAATTTAACCAAGCGTCCCAATTTTCCACGATTTGGGCAAATTCTGCATAACCGCCTGCTCTTGGATGAACACCATCATTAGCTCTTGCTTCATTAATCCAGATGTTTGATTTTTCTAATATCGGAAAAACGTTTAAATAAGGTACATTTAATTCTTCACAAATTGAAGCATATTGTTTAGATAAATTAGTAATTCTCTGCTTTCTTCCTGGATCTTCTCGTTCTTCATATGGTGCTAGTCCAATCATCAAAACAGGATACATCGATTTGGCTTTAATTAAAATTTCACGCGCATTTCTGATAGAATCTACCAAATCTATGCGAGTTTTACCATTTTCCACTGTTGTGTCATTCAATCCAAAAGAAAACACAACTCTGCCATCATATTCTTTGGGTAAACGAAGCGATACTTCCTGTAACCAACGCTTTGCTATATCAGTACTCGTGTCACGCCTAATCCCTAAATTATAGTAAGTAATGTCATAACCTTTTTTATTAGCATTTGCACATACTCTCCCTGTCCAACCAAGACATTCTGAGTCGCCAGTGCCGTTAACAAAAGAGTCACCAACAAAGCAAATTCTTATTTCCGCCAGATGCTGTAATTCCATTTATTATATTTAAAAAAAGCAGAGGTTTACGCAAAGAAACACCAAGTTATTCTCTGCGTTGCTCTGCGTTTTCCTTCTCTGCGAGACGCTGCGCGAACGCTAATGCGAATGCGTCCCTCTGCGTTTCAAAAAAAAATCTAGTAAATAGGAGAGGCAGATAATTCTACCTCTCCTATGGGGATAAACTAACTAACTATTTAAAGCTTGCTAGCTTTAGTATCTGTTGGGTTTGTGAACCAAAAAGCTGAGAACTTGGCACTGCTTGATGTTGTCAAAACCCACAACACGGATATAGCTGTTGTTAAATTGAGAACGGCATCCTTGAACTTCGCTCAATACTTCTTGAGTGGATTTAGCACCGAACAAAGGTAGCTTCCACATTGTCCAATATAATTCTGTTGGCTCAGAAGTTTCGTTGAACTCGATCGCTGGAATGTAACCTTGATTCAAGATGTACTGCACTTGTTTGGCAATTTGAGCGTCAGACAGGGGTGGCAGATAAGAAAGGGTTTCGTAACGACGCTCTTTTGGTAAAGTTTGCATAGCTTTTGATAATGGGTTGCGATTTTGACTACTAGGTTGACCGAACTAATTAGATAAGTTATCCAAATTCGGATCTGAAGTTGTTTGCTGTTCTGGTTGCAGACTGGGGCTAGATGTGTCTATTCGTGTAATGCGTTCTAAATGCTGGCGACGCTGTTCCATGTTGGATTGCTGAATGCCAGTGCGAACCATTTCCGGTAAAAATTCAATGATTTCTTCCGCAATGTGTTCTCTGACAGTCATGATTCGCAAAGCCAAATCTGGTTTCTCTCGCAACAGTTGCTCAATGTATGATTCACCATTCTGAATTTTGCCAGCAGAAAAGTTATGCAGCCAAAGTTCTAATGGAGGATTCGTTTCGCCTAGCTGTGCCAATACTGTCCTTAGAGCCTGATAAGTCAGATAGCTTTGGAGAGTTTTGGCTGTGTCCTTCGCAATTTGCTTAAGATTCATGCTTGACCCCAGCCCTGAAGAGTTATGAGTTATAAGTTAAGAGTTATGAATTAATGCAAATCTCAACTCTTAACTCTTAACTCTTAACCGTTAACTCAGATCAGACGGTATCCATTGCTTCAAACTCGAACTTGATTTCTTTCCACAGTTCGCAAGCAACAGCTAGTTCAGGAGACCACTTGGCAGCTTCGCGGATGATATCGTTACCTTCGCGAGCCAAGTTCCGGCCTTCGTTACGAGCTTGAACAACGGCTTCCAAGGCGACACGGTTAGCGGTTGCACCAGGAGCGTTACCCCAAGGATGTCCCAGAGTACCACCACCGAATTGTAGTACGGAGTCATCACCAAAGATTTCTACTAGCGCAGGCATGTGCCATACGTGGATACCACCAGAAGCAACTGCCATTACACCAGGTAGAGAAGCCCAGTCTTGGGTAAAGTAAATACCACGAGACTTGTCTTGCTCAATGTAGTTTTCACGCAACAGGTCAACGAAGCCCATTGTGATGCCGCGCTCACCTTCCAACTTACCAACTACGGTGCCGGTGTGGATGTGGTCACCACCAGACAAACGTAGAGCTTTAGCCAATACACGGAAGTGGATACCGTGGTTCTTTTGACGGTCGATTACAGCGTGCATAGCACGGTGAATGTGCAGCAAGATACCGTTATCACGGCACCAACGAGCCAATGTGGTGTTGGCGGTGAAACCTGCGGTTAGGTAGTCATGCATGATGATGGGCATTTTGAGTTCTTTAGCGTACTCAGCCCGCTTCAGCATTTCTTCACAGGTAGGAGCGGTAACGTTTAGGTAGTGACCTTTAATTTCACCGGTTTCTGCTTGAGCTTTGTTGATAGCTTCAGCTACGAACAAGAAGCGATCGCGCCATCTTTGGAATGGTGCGGAGTTGATGTTTTCGTCGTCTTTGGTGAAGTCCAAACCACCGCGTAAGCACTCGTATACAGCGCGTCCGTAGTTCTTAGCAGAAAGACCCAATTTGGGCTTAATGGTACAACCCAGCAAAGGACGACCGTATTTGTTTAACTTGTCGCGCTCAACTTGGATACCGTGAGGAGGCCCTTGGAAGGTCTTGATGTAAGCTACTGGAAAGCGAATATCTTCTAGACGCAATGCCCGCAGAGCTTTGAAACCAAATACGTTACCTACAATTGAGGTCAATACGTTGGTTACAGAACCTTCTTCAAACAAGTCCAAAGGATAGGCAACGTAGCAGATGTACTGGTTGTCTTCACCGGGAACTGGTTCGATATCGTAGCAACGACCTTTGTAGCGATCAAGGTCGGTGAGCAAGTCTGTCCACACAGTTGTCCAAGTACCTGTGGAAGACTCAGCCGCTACAGCCGCACCTGCTTCTTCGGGAGGAACACCAGGCTGGGGTGTCATGCGGAACGCAGCTAGAAGATCGGTATCTTTTGGTGTGTAATCGGGTGTGTAATAAGTTAGTCTGTAATCTTTAACCCCGGCTTGATACCCAGACTTACTCTGAGTCTTCGTTTGAGCGTAAGACATATTTTATCCTTCCCTGAAATCACTCTTGTTAATTATCAAATCACGTTTTGTGCAACTTCCCCTCACCCGATTTTTTCCCCCTTCATCGGGGAAAAGAACGGTAAAAATTTTTGTTAAGGGTTGTTTTTGGCAAAGGGTAGCAGTTTTTTTGCGGCTGCACTTTGGTAGCGGTGGTAGCCCTCCTCACCAGTGTTATCCCCTTCTAGGGGTACACGACCTAGCGCTTCTACTGTTCCCTCTTCTTACGAATCAAAATTCTTTTTTACCTCTTCTTCGCACCTAACTAAACCTTCTCAATTTCACCAAAACTTCCGCTTTTGCGGCTTGATTTTAGATAATTTCCCTACAAACCGGGGTATTCAGGGGATTGGGCTGGCTGGCACACATTCCCGCCTCTACACTCCTTATATCTTCTCCGTTGATGGAAAAGATACCAGAAAAGAATTTACTTGACAGAGATTTAGCAGAGTCGTGAGCGTAAAGATAAAAAATTGCACACCACGTAATTTGTAACTTATTCCACAATATATCAATAATTCGATAAGTTATTCTTTGAAAGTTTTTAACTTATATATTTAATTTTGTTATTACATAAATATTTAACATTTTGTTACAGATACTTTACAAGGTGTCATCAATAACTGTAAAGAAGCTTTTGGGAGTGGGGAGTGGGGGGTGAGGAGTTAGGAATTAAGAGTTATTAAGAATTATTTCCCTAATGCCCAATGCCCAATCCCTATAAAATTTTAGGAAAATTCCAGATGACGTTTAAAAAATCCTGACTAGGGGAACACTGGAACTAACCCAAAGCCAGTTTAGGTAATGGCTATGGGTACTGTCTCCTAAGGAAATGTCACCGTGGTATTGTTTTGCAAGCGTACTAGTTTATTGACTACTTCTATCTTGCTGGGGTTGATAGCTTTGCCAAGTATAGGATGGGCACAAAAAACCCCTGATATTAATTCATCTGATCTAACTCCTGCTTACCCACCTTCTGCACCGCCACCGCGAGTAGAACCTTTGCCTGACGAGCGAGGAGTGCAAGAAAATTCGCCAAAAACTGATTATCGTGTCGGTAACTTACTGGGAGATGTTACCGGCAATCTTTGGGTAGGTTCTTGGCGGGGACTATCGCGGATTGATCCTAAAACCGGCAAGATTATTTCTCGTGTTAGTTTACCGAATGTTGCTATTGGTGCTTTAGCCCAAGACAAAGTAGGACGTTTGTGGGTAGGAAGTTATGATGGACTGTTCCGAGTAGACCCCCGTACTAGCGAAATCACCGCGCAGAATTTATTTTTGCCTTCTAAACGGGTGTTGTCATTGTTAGTTGACAAACGGGGTTATTTGTGGACTGGAACCGATAGCGGTTTAGCCCTAATTAGTCCCGACCAAGGCCTAATTATGACAACATTAAAAAATCTGCCTGGTGTCAGCGCCAACACCCTGACTTTAGATGCTGAAGGTCAACTGTGGGTTGGCACTCTTGATGGATTGGTGCGGGTAAATACTGCTAGTGCTGCGATTATGAAGCGGATAGCCGATTTACCAGGGACGACTGTCCAAGCTTTAGCTATCAGTCCAGAAGGATTAATTTGGGCAGGAATGCCAAATAATTTACTAGTTATTAATCCAAAAACTGGTGCAGTGTTGCGTTCTGTAACTCGCCTGCGTGGGCGTGACGTAACGGCAGTACGTTTTGCTAAAGATGGTAGTGTCTGGGTCGGGACTAACAATGGTTTGTTACGATTAAATCCAAATACAGGAGCTGTGTTAGATGCAGAAGTTGCTGGACTTCCTTCTAGTCGGGTTCTTGCCCTTGCACCTGACATCGCCAATAAATTATGGATTGGCACTAGTGAAGGTTTAGCTTGGTTAATGCCCAAAACCGACAGTGCAAAACCCCATATTGCTTTCAGTCGCGCCGTTAAATGAAAAGTTAGGAGTTAGGAGTTAGAAGTTATAAATTAAAGAATTTTTTAAATTCAAAACTCCTCACTCCTCACTCTTAACTCCTAACTCCTAACTCCCCACCTAGAAAAATGGCAATCACTACCCAGCAATTAATTCAATGGAAACAACAGGGACGTTCAATTGTGGCGTTGACCGCCTGGGATTATGCGATCGCCCAACTCATCGATGCAGCTGGTGTAGACTTAATCCTTGTAGGCGACTCTATGGCAGTAGTTCTAGGGTATGAAACAACACTACCCATAACTTTAGATGAAATGATCTACCACGCCAAATCTGTGCGCCGTGGGGTTAAACGCGCATTAGTTGTGGTAGATTTACCATTTTTGACGTATCAAGAAAGTCTCCAGCAAGCAATGCACTCAGCCGGGCGGGTACTGAAGGAAACGGGCGCTCAAGCGGTAAAATTGGAAGGTGGCTATCCAGCGATCACAGAAACTATTGCTCGTTTGGTTCAAGCTGGAATTCCGGTAATGGGTCATGTCGGTTTGACACCGCAATCAGTACATCAACTCGGTTTGCGACAACAAGGGAAAACCCAAGAAGCCAGTGAAAGGATTTTACAAGAAGCGATCGCTCTGGAACAAGCGGGTGTATTTTCTATAGTTTTAGAGCATATCCCCGCAGATTTGGCAATGCAGATTACACAAAAATTAAGCATTCCCACAATTGGCATCGGTGCAGGAACTCACTGCGATGGACAAGTTTTAGTTACCTCAGATGTAATCGGACTTACCGAGAAACATCCACCATTTGCCAAAGTTTACACAAACTTGCGGGAAACGATTACTAAAGCCGTGCAAGATTATGCGCTGGAAGTACGCGATCGGAAATTTCCATAAGCATAGAATTTACCATTAAAAAATACAAGAAGCTGCTAAATAGCTAGTTTTCCATCTGGGATAATTTATGCAATCAGAGAGCAGCACACATTATAAAATTGCTGAAGTTCAAAATTGTGCCTTAACATCCAGAGTGAAAACTGACAGCATCTTTTATCGCCTATTTCAAGAATTCCCCAGTATCTTCTTTGAACTGATTGGCAATCCTCCTGAAACTGCAAATACCTATCAATTCTCTTCAGTTGAAATCAAACAAACTGCCTTTAGAATAGATGGTGTATTTCTTCCCACTCAAAACGAAGAAAATCCGACTTATTTCGTTGAAGTTCAATTTCAACCAGACTCAGATATTTATTTGCGCCTAGTTTCGGAAGTATTTCTCTATTTGCGGCAAAATAAATCTAAAAATTCTTGGCGAGGAGTGGTGATTTATCCCAGAAGGAATATAGATACTGGTGAACGACAAGATTGCTACGAATTCTTCAACAGTGATCGTATTAGTATAATTTACTTGGATGAACTAGGTGAAGCTGCATCATTACCAATAGGTATTGCTACCCTAAAATTAGTAATTGAAAATGAAGATACAACTATTACTACCGCCAGAGAACTAATTAACCGTACTAAACAAGCGGTAAATTTGCAACTACCACAAAAACAATTACTAGAATTAATAGAGACAATTCTAGTTTATAAATTGCCTAACATAAGTCGAGAGGAGATAGAAGCGATGTTTGGGTTAAGTGAGTTGAAGCAAACACGGGTTTATCAAGAAGCTAAACAAGAAGGCAAAGAAGAAGGTAAACAAGAAGGTCGTTTTGAGGCAAAGTTAGAAGCTGTACCTAAACTCCTAGCACTAGGTTTAAGTGTGAAACAAATATCACAGGCGTTAGATTTGGATGTTGCACAAGTCCAACAAGCAATACAGCAAACGCCTCTAAATGAATAGTGTCGAGAGGAGATAGAAGCAATGTTTGGGTTAAGTGAGTTGAAGCAAACACGGGTTTATCAAGAAGGTAAACAAGAAGGTCGTTTTGAGGCAAAGTTAGAAGCTGTACCTAAACTGCTAGCACTGGGTTTAAGTGTTGAACAAATATCACAGGTGTTAGATTTGGATGTTGCACAAGTCCAGCAAGCACTACAGCAAAAGCCTCTCAAGGAATAAGTTCAGACAAGCGATGTTTGGCGACAAACATCTTTGCATCTAAGCATTTTAGATTAACGCGATCGCTATCTTAACTACAAATATCAGCTAAAAACCCCATACTTGGAGGTGCAGCAATGGTACAACAAGTTACACCAGAAACCACCATCGAAGTCATCTACCCGGAAAGTGACGGACAGCCAATGGCGGATAATACAGAACAATTTGCATGGATTGTCAAAATTAAAGAAAATTTAGAAATCCTATTTGCATCGACAACTAATGTATTTATCGCCGGAGATTTATTTTGGTATCCAGTTAAAGGAAGCCCGAATCTTAAACAAGCGCCGGATACAATGGTAGTCTTTGGCAGACCAAAAGGAAAACGAGGTTCCTATTTACAATGGGATGAAGATAATATACCCCCACAGGTAGTATTTGAAATTCTATCGCCAGGTAACACCCTCAAAGAAACGACTAAAAAATTGCAGTTTTACCAGCGTTACGGTGTGGAAGAATATTATATTTATGATCCAGCTAAAAACGATTTAAATGGCTTGCTGCGTTCTGGGGATAGTTTTGAAGTTATCGAAGAGATGAATGGCTGGGTAAGTCCGCGTTTGGGAATCCGTTTTACATTAACACCGGATACGCTGGAAATCGTTTCTCCCACAGGACAAAACTTTTTGTCACCCGTAGAAATTGACCAGTTACGCGAACAAGAACGCCAAGCAAAGGAAGCGGCTTTACAAGAATTAAAAAAAGAGCGCGATTACTATCAAGAATTGCTAGCTAAACTCAAAGAAAAAGGAATTGATACAGATAATTTATAATCGTTGATGTTCTATTTATAGAAGTAATCATAAGTTTATCTCTTTTATTTATTTTTACTTCTATGATGCTGATAAATACTTATAATATTAGGAATTAAAAATTTAACTATGGAACAACAACCGATACAAGTAATTGGAGGTGGACTAGCTGGCACAGAAGCAGCGTGGCAAATAGCCCAAGCTGGAGTGTCGGTAATTCTCCATGAAATGCGTCCAAAACGCTTCAGCCCTGCTCATCATACAGAACATTTGGCAGAACTAGTGTGTAGTAATTCCTTTGGAGCAATGGCAAGCGATCGCGCAGCTGGATTATTGCACGAAGAATTACGCCAACTTGGCTCTATTGTCATTTCTAAAGCTGATGAACACGCCGTTCCTGCGGGTGGGGCGCTAGCGGTAGACAGGGGACAATTTGGGCAAGACTTGACTCAAACTTTAGCCAGCCATCCTTTAATTGAATTTCGTCGGGGTGAAGTATCTGCGATTCCGGAAGGGATTGTGGTTTTGGCAACTGGGCCTTTAACCAGTCCCGACTTAGCGGAGGATTTGCAGCGCTTTACGGGGATGGAATACCTGAGCTTTTTCGATGCAGCTAGTCCGATTATTGTGGGAGAATCGATTAACCGTGACATTGCCTTTATGGCATCACGTTATGACAAAGGTGAAGCCGCTTATCTCAACTGCCCAATGAATAAAGAGCAGTATTTGCGGTTTCGAGAAGAACTTTGTAAAGCGGAACAAACAGAACTCAAAGGTTTTGAACGGGAAACGGCGAAATTTTTTGAAGCTTGTTTACCCATTGAAGAACTAGCACAGCGTGGGGAAGATACCATGCGCTACGGCCCCCTAAAGCCAGTGGGATTGTCAGATACTCGCACTGGGGAACGTCCTTATGCTGTGGTGCAGTTACGACAAGAAGATAAAGCCGGTCAATTGTGGAATATGGTAGGATTCCAAACTAATCTGCGCTGGGGTGAGCAAAAGCGAATATTTCAGCTAATTCCCAGTTTGGAAAAGGCGGAGTTTGTGCGCTTAGGAGTGATGCACCGCAACACTTTTATTAATGCTCCTCAGCTAATGCATCCGACTCTACAATTTAAAGAGCGTCCAACATTGTTAGCTGCTGGACAGTTGATTGGTACAGAAGGCTACACTGCTGCGGCTGCGGGTGGCTGCTTGGCGGGAATTAATGCAGCGCGGCTAGCCTTGGGTAAAGAAGCTTTAGTTTTACCACCAACAACAATGATGGGTGCGTTATTGGAATTTATTAGTTCCGCTTCGCCGAAGCATTTCCAACCAATGCCGCCCAACTTCGGGATTTTTCCCGATTTAGGAATGAAAATCAAAAGTAAACCAGAGCGTTATGGACGTTACCGCGATCGCTCTTTAACTGATTTAGCAAACTGGAAGGCTAATCATAATTAATGGGAATTGGGGATTGGTTATTCTTCCTTGACCCTAATTTTCCCCTATTTCCCAAATTTTTATACCTTCAGTTTGATTTTAAACTTATTTCGTTTAATAAAACTTCAAATAGGTTTATTATCCTTTAAAATCTTTTGCAGAGATTCTAGGTAAGATATATGGCTGATATTGTTGATATTGCTGTTACGGCTGAGTCTTTTAAAACACTGGTAGCGGCTGTGCAAGCTGCTGGTTTAGTAGAAACATTAAAAAGTCCTGGCCCGTTCACCGTCTTTGCACCAAATGACGATGCGTTTGCCAAGTTACCGCCGGGAACTATCCAAACTTTGTTACAAAATATTCCCCAGCTAACGCGGATTTTAAAGTATCATGTCGTTCCAGGAAAGCTGCTAAAGGCTGATTTGGCAGAACTCGGTACGGTTAATTCTGTGGAAGGTTCACCCATTAAAATTAATTCTTCTGATGGTTTTGAAGTTAAAAATGCCACAGTTTTAGCAGCAGATATAGAAGCTGATAATGGTGTGGTACACGTTATCGATACGGTGATTTTACCGGGTTAATTCAGCTAGGGTGGGTATTTTCCACCCTACTGAACCAAAATCTTTATAATTAACTAACTATTGGGAGTATCAAAACGCAACTCAATAGTTTAATTTATGTTATATTTGCAATGTGATTACTCACTCATATATTAATGTTGATTTCGTTATTTTAAAATACAATAAATTAAATTCTTAAAAAGCTAACATCTATCCCAACAAATTAATGCTCGATTTAAACACCTTAGCTGAGTTCTCTCGTGGCAACTGCGTTAGTATTTGTTCATTTCTCGTCCCAGCGAACTTACTTGTCACAATTTTAACGATGAGCCTGGTAGCGTTACGTCGCCCATCGTATCAAGTGTGGCAATCTGCTGGAATTGCTAGCTTTTTCGCTTCTGTGATGATACTGCATGTATATACTTGGTTCCAGATTGGTGTGGTGATGGCTCCTACTTATATCTTGCTGTGGCTAGCAATCACCTGTTTAGTAACTAATTTGGCAGCAATTCTTTTTCAAAGACGCTACAGTAATAACCCTAGTCTTTCCAACAACGCCTAAAATCTACACATAGTAGCGATCGCACTACTTCTTCATCTTGCTAGTGCATGGATGCTTCTTCGGCTTGTTGTTAGACATCACTCTTTAGAATTATTTCATAGCACCCAATAGGGCAATTTTGCCCTTTTTGGGTGTGTCTGCCAATAATTGCAACCCTGGCACCTTCTGATTGGGTAAAGCAGTGCGTAGACGGTTCTTCGCGTTGTCATTAGACATCGCCTGCCATATTTTAGATTATTGATGTAGTAATTACTTCAAAATAGCTGAATTCTTCAACGGGTCGCGCCAGGATTCTCCGACTTCGGCGCTATCTTGTTGGGGAAGAATGGCGCTTTGGGACTGGGGACTAGGAATAGTTTTCAACTCTTAGAGACGCTACGCGAACAAAACTTGGTTAGGGTCTGAATCCCCATCCAAGTTTCCCCAATCCCCAGTCCCCCGGTCAATCTTTCTTAACTTCGCTACCAACAAAAACCTTTTAAAACACAGAGATATAAAATATACTAAGAATAAATACAGAGAGAACTAAAATAATTCTCTGTGATTACTCATTTTTTCATATAAAGGGGTGCATTATGGAATATCTTGCTTATTCTCAAATGTTTATTGCTCAAGAAGAGGCATCTCGAAACACCAAATATAATCCGTCTAAATCTCAAGTAGATAGCAAAAAACCTCTTAAATCTTCTAACACTGTTATTACTAAAGAAGAAACATCTAGAATCATCAAACCTAAATTCAATTGGAAAAAACTTCTTAAATCTTCAGCTTGGTTAGCTTTAGCTGGTGTTGGTGTATTACTTATTGCTGCTGCCCAAATTCAAATGAGTTCGGCTGCATTTGTCAGAACTAATGGCAGTTGTTTGCGTATCCGTACAGGTCCAAGCACTAACTATTCATATGTAGGCTGTGTACCAAATGGCACAACACTTCCAGCGATTGAAAGATATGAAAACGGTTTTGCTAGGCTTTCTACGGGTAGATACGTTTTTGCTCGATGGGTTGGTGATAGACCTTACTATGCTCCTGTGACTAGACCTGGTGGTGTTGGTGGTTCAGTCATTCTTACTCGTGGTTCTAGAGGCCAGCTTGTAAGAAACGTTCAAACAGCTTTAGGTAATCTCAGAGTGGATGGAGTTTACGGCCCACAAACTGCTAGCCAAGTCCGGAATTTTCAGGCAAATAGAGGTCTACTTGTAGATGGTGTGGTCGGCCCTCAAACTCGAGCAGCTTTGGGTATTTAGTTAAAAGCTACCCTTTGAAAATCTCGTTTCTAAAAAAAAGAAAAACCGGGATAAAAGCCGGTTTTATACACCCTGAAAAACAGAAATTTTGCATTTTGTTTAAGTTTCTGATGAAAGACCCAGGTAATTTTGTACAATCTGCAAAATTCGCTCTGCTGCATGACCATCCCCAAAGGGATTAATTGCATTTGCCATAGCTTCATAAGCATCTGGATCACTGAGTAACTCAGCAGCATTTGCAAAAATGTTCTCACTCGTAGTGCCTACAAGTTTGGCTGTACCGGCTGCAACAGCCTCTGGTCTTTCGGTGGTGTCTCTTAAAACCAGTACTGGTTTTCCCAAGCTGGGGGCTTCTTCTTGCAAGCCACCAGAATCAGTGAGCAAAAGATGCGATCGCCCAATTGCTCCCACCAATTCGCCATAATCTAGAGGATCTGTCAAGAAAATTCGGGGATGATTCCCTAAAAGTTCTTGTAACGGAACTCGTACTGTGGGATTGCGGTGTAATGGTAATAGCAAAGCCGTATCAGGAAACTTGTCTAATATCTGTAAAAAGCCGTGAGCGATCGCTTGTAGAGGTTCGCCCCAATTCTCCCGACGATGAACTGTTGCTAGCAAAACACGATATGAATCCCAGTCTAAACCTGGTACATTACAAACGGCTTGGGTTGCAGCTACATTCAACAGCGCATCAATTACCGTGTTACCAGTCATGTGAATTTCACCCAAAACACCAGAACGGTGCAAATTTTCCACAGCCCAAGGAGTCGGCGCAAAGTGCAACTGAGTAATTTGAGAAATCAACCGCCGATTAGCTTCTTCTGGGTAAGGATTGAAGATATCATCAGTTCTTAACCCTGCTTCTACATGACCGATAGGGATTTTTTGATAAAAAGCTGCTAAAGCTGCGGCAAAAGCCGTGGTAGTATCTCCTTGCACCACCACTAAATCTGGTTTTTTCTCCTTAAATAATGCTTCTAATCCTTGTAAACTACGGCAGGTAATATCATTTAGAGATTGCTGAACCTGCATAATTTCCAAATCATAATCTGCCTTGATGTTGAACAGCTGCATAACTTGTTCAACCATCTCTCGATGCTGTCCAGTTAAAATTACTTGTGACTCAAAACTTGAAGATTTTTGAAAAACCTGAATCACTGGAGCTAGTTTAATCGCTTCTGGACGAGTACCCAAGATAATACAAACGCGTTTTTTATTAGTCATTTGTCATTCAGTCATCTGTCATTTGCCAATGGTTATAGTCAATGTTCTATGGCCAATAGTCAATAGTTAGCGATCAATCATCACACAAATCATAAATATAAATCACACAAAAAGCATGAAAAAACCCGGCTTAATCGGGCAGATGCACTGTTTATCGAATTTCATCTCTAATGACTACATTTTAATCTCACAAGTTAAATCGCAAAAAGCATGAAAAAACCCGGCTTAACCGGGCAGACGCACTGTTTGTCGTATTCACCTGTAATGACTACATTTTAATCTCACAAGTTAAAGGGCAAGCAGCGTAGACACTCGTCTGCATTTGGTCTGCCTCTCCATGCAGCCAGCTTAACCATTTGATTTCACTAGGATGAACTCCTTTAAGAGTTAGTACACCCGCAGCTAATACAACTGCCATGACATTAAACATTATTAAAGCACCTGCTACAAGCAAAACAGCACTAACAGGCATCACAGATTGCAAGATAATCGACAACAGACATCCGACCGTAGCCATCAATACAACTAGTGGAAAACCCACAACCAACAAGCATACTGCCAATGTAAAAGTCCATATTAAAAAGCTTTTAATCATCAACAAGGAGTAGGTCTTTCCTTGATTAGAGCTTTGAGCAGAAACCATGACTTTTCCTCCCAAAAATACACAGTGAATTTTAATTTTTCAGTCATATCTCGCTTTTTGCGAGTAAACTGAATTGTTTCTCAGTGAAATTAAGTATATAAAAACTAATTGGAAAAATGAGCATTTAGTTACTAAAGTTTACAGTTAATTTTTTGTAATTGTGAATATAAACTCAAGTTTCTATCTATTAAAAAAACCTGCTTTCTGCATCTACCTTCAGGTATATCACCTCAAAAGTATAAGCTTTTAACTTTGATCCCCAGGACATTACTCCTATTCAACTTAACATTTCTTATAAAAACTAGGAGTCCTTCTCATAATTTATAGATGTGCTGAATAAATGAGCTGCTAGTGTTTGTGCTGTTAATTGCTGGCAATTCGCGTGTATGCGTGAGAGAAATTTCTCATCTAAAGGCTTAGAATATTTATGTTTTGTTAAAAGTACTATAAATCACTAAATAATCTCTGTATTTTTGCTGAGGGATTTTGAGTACTTGCGTGTGTTAAACCATGTTAGATAAGTTAAATAATTTCTCTCAATATTCTGAGTAGTGGAATTTCAGGAAAAAAAGATACAAATTGAGGTGAATGAAATGGATTGACCGTGGTTCTAAAGTTTCAATCGCCTGCCATCACCGCTAGAGCTAGCACGCAAGCATTCTCCAAAAGTCATTGAAACAAGTGACTTGACTTCTCGTTAATTCAACTTTTTAACTACCAAATGTGAAGATATATGACAGAATCACAGTCTCCATTAAATTCTAACCCTGCTGCCGGACGTAATCTGCCACCAATGCCGCCACCACCGCCAACCTCTAGTACGCAACGGCAGATGACACAAACATTGGATATGTCAATGGATAGAAGCACCAATGCGCCTGTTGCAGGTCATCGTCCGGGTAGTCCACCGCCAATTCCTAGTTCAGTTCGCCCTAAAAACAGCATTCCGCAAATCACTTTAGCGAAGTTAATCAAGGAAGCTTACGATCAGGGATATTCTGACTTGCACTTGGGTATAGGTGAAGCACCCCGCTTTCGCAACCGAGGAGAAATTCAAACAACAGATTATCCAGAAACAGATAAAGAAACTTTTATGAATTGGTTGCGGGAGGTGATGACTGAGGGGGAAATTCAACGCTTTGAAGAACACTTAGAATTTGACGGAGCAACTCAATACGACTTTGCTCGCGTGCGGATTAATATTTTTGGCTCCCTCAAAGGGCCTGCAATGGTGTTGCGGTTGATTCCTCTGAAAATCTTAACTATGGAACAGTTAAACTTACCCCCAGTTTTCCGGGATATTTGTCATCATCATAAAGGTTTAATTTTGGTGACTGGCCCCACAGGTTCGGGTAAGTCCACCACAATGGCAGCGATGATTGACTACATCAACAAAGAGATGGCCAAGCATATCATCACCATTGAAGACCCGATAGAATTTGTCCATCAAAGCCGCAAGTCTTTAGTGAAACAGCGCGAAGTGGGAATGCACACCCGGAAATTTGACAATGCTTTGAAAGCAGCTTTGCGGGAAGACCCAGATTTGATTCTAGTGGGTGAAATGCGGGATAAAGAAACAGTCAACACCGCCCTAAAAGCCGCTCAGACTGGTCACTTAGTTATGGGAACCCTGCACACCAATAGCGCTGTTAAAACCATTGAGCGGATTCTCAACCTCTACTCTGGTGAAGAACAAGATGCAATGCGGGTGGCAATTTCTGAGTCTTTAGTGGCAGTCATTGCCCAAGGTTTATGCCGCACAACTGACGGAAAACGGGCTGCTTTCCACGATGTCTTGATTAACACTGAGGCTATTAAAGAATGGATCAAAGATGGTAAATATGATGAAATTAGCGAGTTAATGAAACAAGCTGGCTTTGACGGCATGATTACGATGAATCAGTCGTTGCTCAATCTCTATCAAGACGGTCGCATTACTGAAGAGACTGCTTTAGAAATGTCACCAACTCCTAACGAAATGGCACAGTTTCTCCGAGGTAGAGTTTAAAATTTGGGCATTGGGCATGGGGCATTGGGCATGGGGCATTGATTTATTCTCCTCTGTTCTTCCCCTGCTTCCCCTGCCTCCCCTGCCCCCTCATCCCCCAGTCACAAATATTTTTCTGATCCTGGTTGCGGTTATAGCTAAGGTAAAAGGTAAAAGAAAGAATTTTTTACTTTTAGCTTCCTAGCCTCTGTGAATAACTTAACGACAAACAAACTATCTACACCCCAGTTGTTTAAAGGCATTGCTTTATTTACGCCTGGAGGAGATTTAATTTACTGCATTGACCCTAGCAAGCAGGGTCGATGGCACTTGCATTTATGCTCGGCTTTGCAAGAAATCTTAGATTTGCCAGAACCACCGCACTTTTTAGTGCCTTGTTATACTGCAACTATTGACAACTGGTTAGATCCGCGTACTCAACAAGTGCGAACTTTCGCTGAAGCTTATCCGGCTGTAATTAGAAATCAAGCTTTGCTTAATGCCATTTTTGGCACAGGGGAGTTAGTATGGCAACCAGCTCCCTGGCAGGAGGGGTTGTGCGATCGCATGGTGTTAACAACTTATCGTTCGTCATTCCCGCAGCTTTGGGAGGATCACGATTTAATTGTCCGTCTAGACCTTTCTGAACCTGTACCAAAATACCACCAACCAGTAATAGTACAAAAAAAGGAAGTCATGACACAAGGCTATGTTCTGCGATTGTTTGTTGCAGGACATACCAGTACCACCGAACGCATTCTCAAAAATTTACACGAATTGTTGGAGCGATCGCTGGGACATCCTTATACTCTGAAAGTGATTGATGTTTTAAGTCATCCAGAACAAGCAGAACTCAATCAGGTTTCTGCAACTCCTACCCTTGTCAAGGTTTGGCCTCACCCAATTCGCCGAATCGTTGGAGAGTTGGATCATGTAGAAAAGATTTTACAGATGTTATCTGTTAAAGAGAATTTTTAAGTTTGGACTAGAGTGAATTCTTTGGAGAGCTAGAGGCATAAGCTGAATTCCTGCGATCGCATCACAATTGATAATCGCCATAGCAAGATAATTATGGACTTACTTAGCAAATTGATCAACTCAAGCGATCGCTTACAATACAGTCAAATATTAAATGGTAACTTTATGGCGATTTTGTTAAATTATAAAATCTATCAGAACGCATCTGAGTACCATTTCGCCAAACTTCGACTTTCTCAGGACTGACTAAATAATAAAAACTACCATTATCTGCTCGATATCTGCCTTTGCCAATATTCAAAGCTGCTATTTTTATAGGCTTGCTTGGATGTTGTTTCAACTGCCCAATATAAAATAACTCACCCTTTTCTTCGCAAACTTTTACACGAATACTTGCAGTCTCACCCTCAATGATGGTAACTCCATTGCATTTAGTATCAGTGCTAACAGGTGCAAAACTTATTGGAATTGGCTGTGAAGGTGAAACTGGCTTTGCTACTAAAGGTGTCGAGACTGGGGGGTTCGAGTTATCCACTTGCTGGACTTTTGAAGGAGAATTAACACTTGCAGTTAAGGATGTTAATAGTCCAAGGGGATCAACTGCTATTCGGCCATTTGGATGAACTTCAAAGTGCAGATGAGGTGCTGTACTATTGCCTGTAGATCCCATCTCAGCAATAATTTGACTTTGAATGATCTGTTGACCCTTGCTCACCAACAAACGGCGATTGTGACCATAAACAGTGGTGCTGCCGTCAAGATGTTTAATAGTTATAGCATTGCCTAATCCCCAATCATCCCAACCCGCTTTGATAACTGTACCAGATGCAGCAGCAACAATAGGAGTTCCAGATGCCCCTGCAATATCAATTCCTTCATGTTGATATTTGCGGAAGCCTTGAGAAATAAACCCTTGAGTCGGCCAGATTAAATTAGAGGCAGGAATAAGGGTTTGCCCAATTGGGGAATCGCCTGCTAACTGTGTTAGGGCAGATGTAGTTGTACTTAATACGGTGGTTAAAGATATTAACCCAATTAGTCCATAAGTACGATATCGATAAACGGTAAATTTTTTCATAAATTGAAAGTTTATTCAAACAATAATTCAGATAATTTCTGATTATTTGCTGTTTCAACCTGACTCGGAAAATATCAGGAAATTTAGTGGATATGGCATCTCCAAACCTCTCGCAAAAACCTTGACCCTACAAGTATATTTATTATCTATCCCGTATGCCAGCCACCGACGCATCGAACGGTGGCATACGTTATATTGTGATTCTTATCTTCTAGCTCAAGACTTAGTGTAATTATCGATTACTTTGGCTAAGTCTGGCACTGCTTCTTCTACGTGCTTTTTAGCTGAACCGCGAAATTTTTCATAGGTTCCTCGCACGATTTGGCGCTTGGCACTTTTGACTCTAGCATCGGTGACACCTAGTAGCGCGTCTGCTGTCTGAGAGCGATTTGCATTCAGGTATTCAATTGGATCGCCTTTCTGTACGCCTTCACTCCAGATAGGATCAAGTGCTGTGAAGCACTGCGGCAAAATCTGCTCAACGACGTAGGGGATATACCCTGGTTTGACCCCCTTGAGGGCGGCGAAAGCGGTTTTCAAAGCAATACCGCTCATACCTGACTTGGATGCAAGCTGTCCTTCTATCATGTTGCAACAGTCATTTATGACCATAGCTTTTTTGGTCGGGTTCAAAAGTCCGTCACTAAGTCCCATTTAACTCTTCCTTATCTAAGTGCTTAATTTCTATTCAACTAATTTTTTTAGCAAGCAGGAAATTACAGAAAATGGTATCAGAGTTAGAGGATGTTATAGAGAGATTTGCGGGGACATTACCATACGTATCTTTAAATCATCCTTGGAAACCACGTATTCGACCCGGCAAAAGCAAATTTTAATACATAAATCCCAGAAAATACCACATATAAGTTCTTGCACTGTGTGAATTAAGCTACTAATGTAACAGACAATCTTATAATTGGCCTGCTGGTATTCCAGTTCTTTCGACTCGAATTAAAGACTTAATTCGAGTCGAAGACGAGTCAATTCCATTCAAATCATTAAAAGCTTCTACAGTTCTTGTTGTGAGACGATTTCTAATTATTTTATTGCCATAAAATCAAATTTAACCAAAAAAAAGGTGGGCAAGCAGCCCACCCTAAACCATTATTTAATTGGTACTACTTGACAGGTGCTTGGTTAGCAGTTTTACCAACTAACATCGCGGTATTTTCATCGCTTTCGAGAATACCGAATTCAATCAACAACTCTTCTAACTCTTCCATTTCAATGGGGGTAGGAACGGCGAGTTTGTCGTTGTCGATGATCTTTTTAGCTAGTATGCGATATTCGTTACTTTGATTGCTGTCAGGTGCGTACTCGTTAACAGTCATGCGGCGCAATTCTGCGTGTTGCACAATGTTGTCACGAGGTACGTAGTGAATCATTTGGGTGTTCAAACGTTTTGCCAAGGTTTCGATAAGATCGATTTCCCGGTCAACGTTACGGCTGTTACAAATTAGACCACCCAAGCGCACACCGCCAGTGTGGGCATATTTGAGAACACCACGAGCAATGTTGTTGGCTGCATACATCGCCATCATTTCACCAGAGGTAACGATGTAGATTTCTTGTGCCTTACCTTCACGGATAGGCATAGCAAAACCACCGCACACAACGTCACCCAAAACGTCGTAACTTACAAAATCAACATCTTTGTAAGCACCGTTTTCTTCTAAGAAGTTGATAGCGGTGATAATACCACGACCAGCGCAACCCACGCCAGGCTCAGGACCACCAGACTCCACACAACGTACATCGCGGAAACCGGTCAGCATTACTTCTTCGAGTTCAATATCTTCTACAGCGCCACGTTCAGCAGCCAATTGAAGAACGCTTGTTTGAGCTTTACTGTGCAGCATCAAACGGGTAGAGTCAGCTTTAGGATCGCAACCGACAATTAAGATGCGTTGACCCATTTCAGCCATAGCTGCAAGGGTGTTTTGAGAGGTGGTAGATTTACCAATACCGCCTTTACCATAGAAAGCTATTTGTCTAATCTTTTCGTCAGTCATGGTTGTGTTTCCTACAATGATTTAGTTGATGGGTCGTAAGCTTGATGTAGTTGTCTACCCTTGGTGTCGTAGGGAAGTAGAGCCTATTTGCGCTAGGCATTGTAAGCTGGCAAAAACATTTAAAATCAGAACATATTTACTCACAAAGTGATAGCTCAAGAGATAGAGATTTCTCTATCTCCTAATAACGAAGCCTTTAAAAATTTGACTTCAGCATTGTCAGATTTTGTAACAGAATTCCAAATGGTTGCTCAAGCCTGAAGAGTGGTTGCAGCAGGAATTCAAATGAACGCAGATTTGTTCCCTGAACCACACAACCAACCAAATTGCAATCCACTCTAGATGGTAGCTGCGACTTCTCTGATTTTGCTGATGTCAAGTCGCCAAGAACTTCTATAGTGCTTCTCGTTTCGTGATTGATGCAGCAGGATAAGTTCTAGCGTGCAGTAATATGGCTGCACAGGCAACCTCTAACACTCTCGCTGAGACAATATTTTGGTGACTTTTGACAGTATGGTTAAATTCCTAAAAATTGTGGAACGACACCATTCTGCTTAAAGTTTTCGTTCCAAAAGTCAGCAACTGCTTCAACTTAGTTCGCGGTTTAAAATGTTTGCTCCCGCAAGACTAAGTTCGTAAATATTCTGTATTTCTATGGATTTGTCAGGCTGTACTAAGAGTCTTTCTTCCCAGACTCCAAGAGTAATCGCCTTTGGCGGGTAATGCTCTAGCTAGGTTAGCCAAGTCTTATTGGCTCATACCCAGATAAATTTCGATTGACTTCAAGTTGTTACAAAGGCTACTATCTCACTCAATCTAGTTTTAGATTTTTGTTACAAAAAGATGTAGCGAAGTGAAGTGGACTTACCAGAGCAAAAAAACTTTCTTGAGCTTGCCTCAAAGTTTCTTGAAGTCTTTTTGTGCTTTTACTTTTTTGATTCCTATAAAAACCATAACATACATCTCACTAATTTATTTGTCGAATCTCAAATTATTTATCTATTTGCTAGAATATTATCCTTAGGATCTTTAATAGCTATAAGTTACGCGTTAACAGGTTGCCAGTTAGTGAAATTGTTTATCATAGCCAGTTTGTGCAGTTAGATACTTTTGGGTATTTCATTAAAGTATTTAAAACTAATGTTTTACAACAAAAACAAACTTGCTTATTTTTGCACTCCAAAATTTTGTCACGAAAGTAGATTCAATGACTCGCAAAAGCAATAACTTTATTTTACGAAGGCGTAGTTTACCGCCGTAGGCATCGCTTGAATGTCTCAGCCAAAATATATCTTTTGACTGAGATATTTAAGCGATGCCTACGTCTCAACTGAAATTTAAGCAGCACAAAAAATCGGGGCAGGTGACAAACCCGCCCCGATCGCTTCTGGTATACTGCGCCCGACGGCTGTTGCTACAGGCTTTAAACTATCAACTAAATGCACCATATCTTCTAAAGAAAGTGCTTGACGGGCATCAGAAACAGATTTTTCTGGTTCTGGGTGACACTCAATAATTAATCCATCTGCACCACAAGCGATCGCAGCCCTAGCCACAGGTGCTACTAACTCCCGTTTACCGACGGCATGGGAAGGATCTACAATTACAGGCAAGTGAGTTATTTGCTTGAGTGCTGCTACTGCCCCTAAATCTAAGACGTTGCGAGTGTAATCATCGAAGCTGCGAATACCGCGTTCACACAACACCACATCAGGATTTCCGTGGCTAAGAATGTATTCAGCAGCCATAACGAATTCTTCAATTGTCGCTGCTAAACCACGCTTGAGCAGTATTGGTTTACCTGCTTGTCCTAAAGCTTTGAGCAAGTCGAAGTTTTGCATATTGCGACTACCAACTTGAAGCATATCAGCATGGGCAGTGACTACTTCAATTTGAGAAATTGACATAACTTCGGTAATCACTGGCATATTGTAATGCGATCGCACCCTTGCCAAAATTTTCAATCCTGACTCACCCAGACCTTGGAAGGCGTAGGGAGATGTGCGCGGTTTGTAGACACCGCCACGCAACCCTTGCACGGATGCAGTAGATAGCTTTTGGGCGACTATCTCCATTTGTTCTAAGCTTTCGACGGTGCAGGGACCGCCGATAATTACCAGTTCTTCGCCCCCGAAAGCCACTTTTTCTGAAATTTTAACGATTGTTTGGTGGTTCTGATGAGATTGTGCGGCAAGTTTGGCGTTAATCATGGTTTTATCCTCCTGAAAATTAAGTATTGGGCAGTATTTTGCGATAACAAAAAAGCCCGGAACTTTTGAGAAGTTCCGGGCGCGTTCTGATTCATCGACATGACGCTATTTACCCGGAACTTACTCTGGGCCAAAAGTAAAAGCCATAAAACCAGCTACTTAAATAAGTCATGAAGATGAAATTCTCCTTAAAACAACAAAAACCGCAGAGTTCGCTCTGCGGTTCACCGGGCGGTTTCCATTAGGAAACTCGATTCACTCCCGGTGAACTACCCTAAACCAAAAATATAAGTAGGAATTTGTGTTAAGCATTTGCGGGGCTTTTGCTGGAAAACTTAATAACTATACCTATGTAAGCTAACATTAACAGGAAGAGTAAGCGGTGTCAAGACCCCCACAAACCATAAAAAAGCGATACACTCAGTACAATTATAGAAGTTAAGACTAGTAACGCTTTGCAAAATTCTAAATTACGCTCTGTTGTGATTGTGTGATGAACTGCTAGTTGCTTGTTTGCGTAAACAACAAAAGCAGCTTGTCATTAAATATCAGCATACTTAATAAGTTTAAAAATATTGTTGTGTCATTAATAATGGATATTACAGATGATCAAAAATCAATGGTGAAAAATCTAAAAGTTCAGAATATGGCAATTATCTAAAGGAATAGAACACAGCCAAATCAAGGTAATTAGAGAGAACTCTAACCCAGTGGCTTCCGTCCCTCGGGAGTTTAAGGAGCCAGGATTGAAAAGTTAAAATATATAATTCTCCTGACTTGTGATCTCACCTTGCGAAAGCTGATTACAGACAATTGACGTTCGCCTACATTGTTATTACCCAAGCCCTGATTTACCAGATTAACTTTTTAGCATCATCAATTTCATTATGCCCAGCCCCAAAATCTTAGCCCAATCTTTCGACTATTATGGAGTTTACCCCTGCCCAGTCTGTCGGATAGGTAAGATTTCTCATATGCCATTGATGGAAACTATGGCTTGTGACTTTTGCCAAGAGATTTTTACAGTCAACTTAGAACTACAGCAAATCAAGATGCCTTCTAGGCAACCACCCTTAATTTGGCGTTGGAATGGGTTTAGTTGGGCAGAAGGGCAGTTGGAAGGTGTGGAATTAGGTTGGGGTTATGGACTAGCAGCAGCAGTTTTTGTAATTCTTCCCACTACTCTAATTGGCATAGTAGCTTACTATTTTCCTGCTAATCTCAATGAACCCATTACCTGGACGCCATATATTTGGACTGTATTAACTTTCTTCTCACATTTATCGATTATTGTTTGGATTGTGATTGAAATTTATCAAATTCCAGTTGCAGCATATTTGAGAGCGATCGCTCGATGGAGGAACCGGGAGATGGGGAGATGAGGGAGCAGGGGGAGCAGAGGAGGCAGGGGAAGATGAGGGAGAACAATATAATAAACAAATTCCCAATGCCCAATGCCCAATGCCCAATGATCAATAACAAATGATGCAGCGAATAGATGGCTCCATCACTCATAATTAATAAATTGATTGTCCACCAAAATATCGTATGAGCGATCTGGAGCACTACTATAGAATTTTGGAATTAGAGCCTGGGGCAACACTTGAGGAAGTGAACCAGGCTTACAAAGATTTAGTTTTTGTTTGGCATCCCGATCGCATCCCCAAAGACAATCTCCGTTTACAGCAGAAAGCACAAGACAAGCTGAAAGCCATAAATGAAGCTCGTGAAAAATTGCGCTCTTTAAAAACCAAACATCAAACCACACATCACTCACCGCCACCTAAACAGGAAAAACCATCTCAAACCACATATTACTCACCGCCACCTAAACAGGAAAAACCATCTCAAACAACCCAGAAACCACCAAAGCAAAATTCAGACTTGAGTGGCAAAGACTACAGTCGGGCAAATTTGAGCAATAAAGACTTATCTGGCAGAAATCTGAGTTATGCCAATTTGAGCGGTGCCAATCTCAGCGATACATTTATGCACAAAGTCAACCTCAGAGGTGCGAATTTATCTGAAGCAAATTTATTTCGGGCAAATTTACTTTTAGCGGATCTCAGGGAGGCGAATTTACGCGCTGCTAATTTGATTGGAGCGGATCTCAGTGGGGCCGACTTGCGAGGAGCCGACTTGACAGGAGCGCGGATTCGCTCTGGTGAGCGCCTTTTGGTTAAACTAATCGGTACTAACTTAGCAGGGGCAATTATGCCTGATGGTTCAATTTATCAATAACTGAGGCTGCCCTATGACACAGAGTGTATGAATTACTCAAATGAAAAAGCAATCAAGCAGTTCTTGTTTGAATGCAACAGATGGTAAGGGCACAGCATTGCTGTGCCCTTACAAGTGAAGTGATCTGATCTGTATTCCAGGCAATGAAACTGCTATATGCCTGTTTACTTGCCCAAAACACCAAAACGAATACGCGATCTACTGAAATGAGAAAACAATATGCCTTTTTGCTTGCTGAATCTACCGAAATGAGTAAGCAATCAAGCATTTTGAGAAAGCAATATACCTTTTTGCTTGCTGAATCTACTGAAATGAGTAAGCAATCAAGCATTTTGAGAAAGCAATATGCCCTTTTGCTTGCTGAATCTACCGAAATGAGTAAGCAATCAAGCATTTTGAGAAAGCAATATGCCCTTTTGCTTGCTGAATCTACCGAAATGAGTAAGCAATCAAGCATTTTGAGAAAGCAATATGCCCTTTTGCTTGCTGAATCTACTGAAATGAGTAAGCAATCAAGCATTTTGAACACAGCCAGAAAGCCCAAAATTAAATCCTTTTGAATTTTGACACTTCGACTCCTTTCGACCCCTACAACCTGACTGTAAAATTGAAGATGATACATTTAGGCTTTTAGGCACTGTGAACTTTTTTATCGGTTGTGCTGTTTGGGCATATAAAGGTTGGGTGGGCGAACTCTATCGCCAAGGCACTCGCACTGCTGATTTTCTGCATCTCTACAGTCGTCGCTTCACCACTGTAGAAGGTAACACCACCTTTTATGCTGTGCCTAATCAAGAAACTGTAACCCGTTGGGTTGCCGAAACCCCAGCAGGTTTTGAATTTTGTTTAAAATTACCGCGAGATATTACCCATCAAGGATTGTTGAAACCTTATATTCCGGCTGCATTAAAATTTCTGGAAGGGATGCGCCCTTTAGGTAAGCATCTTGGCCCGATATTTGCCCAGTTACCACCCAGTTATACACCTGCATTGTTTGACGATTTGACCAACTTTCTGGAAGCTTGGCCGCGTACAGAAGCACCCCTAGCGTTAGAAGTTCGGCATCCCGACTGGTTCAAGGAACCCCATGCTAGTCATTTGACGACACTTTTAAAAAAGCTAAATGTGGGAAGGGTACTGTTAGACTCGCGCCCCATCTACACTGGAGATGATGACCCCCAGTTGCAATCAGAACGACGTAAACCCAAATTACCGTTGCAATTGAGTGTTACAGCACCTTTTACTCTGATTCGGTTTATTTCTCATCCAAACTTATCAGTGAATCAGCCGTTTATGGAAGAGTGGGTGAAGCAGATTCAGCAATGGTTACAGATGGGAGTGCGAATTTATTTCTTTGTCCATTGTCCAATAGAAGCGCGATCGCCCAGCACAGCCCGTCACTTCCAACAGCTATTGGAACAGAGCGATACACCAGTTCCACCCCTGCCTTGGAATAACCTTGAGCATCCCCCCAATCAACTCAGTTTATGGTCTTGAAAGGCACAGATCAAAGGGAGTAGTCCCACAGAATGAATTTTATAAGTTTTTAATTTTTATAAGATATCTAATGCTTAGTGATTAAAAAAAGAGCGATAATTGGTGTTACGGCACTTTTCTGTTAAAGCTTGATATTCCTTTTTTCTGACAGAAGGGATAATAGTAATAGCCCTTTTTGTGAAATGACAATGAGGGTTTAAATAATCTATAAATATATTTAACAGAAAAGAATTGATTTTTAGTGTGTATGTGATTTAAGCAGATTTTTTGATAGCAGTTATACCAAAGGAGGTTGAAATGAGTCGTCTTCTTTATGAAAATTCAGTCTCTTACAAAGGATATCTCATCATTCCATTTATTTTTGGGAAGCTTGATAATTACGAGATTTATTCGTATAAATTGCTATCTGAGATTGGGCGAAGAAGCCAATTTCATAAAGCAGAAAACCCAGCCGGAATCTATGGAAGTAGCGTTAGTAATATCGTTGATATTGCTAAAGAACATATTGATCAGAATTCAGAGTTTGTCAGCCGTAAGGATAATTTTAAGTCTCGCTACATTTACCGAAACAATTTGATAATCATCTTCCAAGAAGGCGACAAATATTTTTATGATCATTATCCACCAGAGTTATTGAATAATATTGCAGCTCCAAAATTATTCAAATCCGAATATGAATGTCTGAGTTGGATTAAGCAAGGGCTTAATGGTCAAAATCTGCGGCAAAGAGCTATTTGAATAAGGCAAGAGTTAGTCCTTAAAACAAGCTTAATTCTGGTTTTAAGAACTAACTTCTGTACCTCACTAAGTTAAAATATGCTATGGATTTTCGATTTGTGCTAGAAGCAGCACGAGCCGAAGTTATTTGCTCCACACGTTGGCAATTAAGTATTTATGCTGCTGCGATCGCTATCTCAATTGCAGTTGGTTAACCTTGGTTTTTGCTCTATTGAACTGGGATATTGTAGCTAAATTCAGACGGTTGGGAGTATGAGCGAGCAAGGAGCATTGAATATTGCCTTCTCCCCCTACTCCCTACTCCCTATTCCCTTTAATTTTTATTTGCTCTAGACTCGACCTTAACGCACCTTTATTGGATCATGAAGAATGATTAAGAAAAACGAGTATAGACAAATATGATAAAAATGCTAGCTGAAAACTTGATTGGAATTGAGACAAGATTACAAATTAATTGGGTTTGGCTAAATGCCAGCTTACAGTTTGCTAGTTGGGCACTCTTCTCAATTTTACTCGCTGAGGTCTTGAGAGACAGTTACCATGCTTTGTGTCACCAAGTCAATTGGCTTGCTAAATGGCACAACAAGCACCACATGGCTTATCGCCGAGATTTATCCATAGTTTCCCTGAAAGTTTACCAAGAATCGCAACTATATCACGACATTTTAGAGTCGAGTCTACTGCTGGTGGTATTGGTAGTCATTGCCTTAATTGTCCAGCAAATGGGGTTATGGCTGGGAGTAGCTTATGGTTGCACCTTCTTGTATGGCGCGTCTGTACGATATTTCCAGGGAAAAATTGATACAGACTACAACCACTTACCCGGCCCTTTAGAGACAATACCATCCCTTTGGTGGGTGAATCGGACTTACCATTGGCGGCATCATTTTGATGATGTCAACGCTTACTACAGTGGTGTCTTTCCCCTAGTGGATAAAATTCTTGGTACAGGACTGTCTCTTAAAGGTAAAACGATCGCTTTAACTGGAGCATCAGGAGCGCTAGGACAAGCGCTAGCGGCTGAACTTGTAAAGAATAATGCTAAAGTTGTGGCGTTAACCACTAATCCAGAAAAATTAGTAGAGCAAGTCGGGGTTAAGGTGGTTCCCTGGCAGTTGGGTAACGAAGCCGAACTGAGGAATAGTCTAGAGAAAGTAGATATTTTAATTATCAACCACGGAATCAATGTCTACGCCAGCCGCACATCAGAGGCTATCAACTCTTCTTATGAAGTGAATACCTTTTCAGCATTGCGGTTGATGGATATATTTTTGACAACTGTAATAGGGCCACAAGCAAAAGCAACCAAGGAAATCTGGGTAAACACTTCTGAGGCTGAGGTTTCTCCAGCACTGAGTCCGCTTTATGAACTCAGCAAGCGATCGCTAGGAGATATTGTTACCCTGAAGCGTTTGGACGGGGATTGTGTAATTCGCAAGTTAATTCTTGGCCCATTTAAGAGTCAACTGAATCCTTATGGAGTGATGTCTGCACAGCAAGTTGCTCGTGCTATTTTATTTTTCGCGCGGCGAGACTTCCGAAATATTATTGTGGCAATAAATCCTCTAACCTATCTGCTGTTTCCCTTAAAAGAAACTAGTGCGTCGCTATACTATCGAGTCTTCAGCCGGACAGCGAAAAGTGAACAGCACTTACGCAAACAATAGCCGAAAAGAATGATTTTCAGGTAGGGGCGATTTATGAATTGCTCCTACAGAGTTTAGTTTTGCGTAGGCGTAGCCCGCCGCAGGCATCGTTCGCAGTAAGTGCTGATTATTTAATATCATAATATAAGATATATTGCCCTAATGCATTTTCTACAAAAATTATGACTAACCAAACAAATGCTCCTCCTGCTGTTGATTATGCACCTCTGGAATTACAAGCTGAATTAATTGCTATGCAAGAATTAACGATTGAGGAATTCTTAACTGTTGGTCAAAGCCAAATTCCAGAAACTCAACAAGAACTGCATGTTACAACTTTTAGAAAAAAATCAAAATCATCGGTTAAGTGAATCAGATAAATTATTATTGCGATCGCTGCGAGTAAGTGCTGATTATTTAATGCTAAAAAAAGCATACTCTTATGCACTTTTAAAATGGAAAGGCTATTCTAAATTTTGAGTAATTATTAAATATAGTAATATTTTAAATTAGTAATATTTCTGGAAATATAAATAATTACTATGTCAAATCCAATTTTAATAAGTTTAAAAATTTATCTTGAACAATTTTGCTGTGATTTTTTCAGTAAGAGGCAAATAGACACTATTTTTTCAGGTGGAGGCTTTACCAAGGATGAATCAATAAATTTTGAGTATAAACGTGATTTAATAAATCAATATTATAAATCAGTCGATTGGGAAAGTCCAGTAATAATACCCAAATTGAATCAAGTTATAGAAACAATATTGTATTCTATTCATTTATCTGATGATGCAAAAAATAATTTTCGTAAAACACTCTCAGACATTGGCTTTAAATTTGATGGCAATAAAGTGATTTATCAGCCAATTATTCCTAATAAGAGTTTATTTATATCACAATTTACTGTTGGATTGCCATTTGGCAAACCCAAGCCAGAGTTTGCTGTTCAAATTAACAAAGGCAGCCAAAAGTTAAAATTTGAATGGAAAAATGGAATTGGAATTATAGACTTTAATGTTTATCCTGATTTAACTTATCAACAATTAGCACAAAACTTTAATTTATATTTAGGAATAACAGATAAAAGTTTAAGAATAGCCTTGAGAGACATGAATCAAACTGAATATGAAACACAATTTTTCCTCCATTATGCTAACAAATTTAATACGGCTAATCAAAATATACCTATACTCATACCTCAAGCTTGGATACAGTGGCATTCACAATCAAAAAAATATTTAAGTTCTACATCATCTCTAAATATTAACGACATTTATAGGGTTGACTTTGTAGCTTTCTGGAAAAATAAAAGATTTGCTATTTTTATTGACGATATTAGTCATTATGCAACTCGTAAGCACAATCAGGAAACCTGGTTAGCTAGCGAAGAAGAATATTATAAAAATATACAACAAGAGAGAAAATTGATGAAAGAAGGATGGTTTGTAATTAGATTTAGTAATTGGGAAATAAAACAAAAAGACTTACTTGATAAAGCTATGATTGATTTACAAGAAATAATAGTCTTTTCTTGATGTTTTACTCTTCTTCCTTCGTGCCTTCAGAGTTCGTTCAATCAATCCATAACGCCGAACAAGAAAGAAAAGATAAGCTTTGGGTTATCCACAAAAAATCAACTAATCAATCATCAAGTTCCCGATGTTCAAGAATTGAGATACTCAACTTTAAACTTAAGTCGTAATATAATGCAAAAAATTTACACCGATGCAAAACCAGTAAACTGTCTCACATGAGGCGATCTAAAACCTAAAACTATATCTGTTTTTGGTACTCCCAATTCTACTAATTCATTAGCTACACCTTCCTCTGTAAAATCGCACTGAATCCAGATTTTTCCATTAATAATATCTATATGAATCACTGAACCATAAGTCCGTTTTTCACCTTCCCAACCTAGATGAATTACTAAATAGTGGTTTTTTTGATTATCAAATATTAATTGTATTTCCGTACCCTTGGCTAAATAACTTTCTGTATGTCTTGCTAATACTGTCTTTACTAATTCAGGATAATTCATTCCTTCCATAAAACAATCTCCCTTTTGCTACTTTCAAATATCAATAATTTTAATTGATGTTCAGCAATTATTTCTTGAATCACAGGTATCAGAAAAAAAGCTGTATATATTTCATAGCTAATTGCTAAATATAAAATATGATCGGGTTCTTGTTTTCTTAAAATAGAACGGTAATTAAGTGTTTTTCCTAAAGCTGTATGAAATTCACTAATTGCTGATTTCCCCAAAAAAGATTTTATTTCAACTGCTATTTTTTCTCCTTCTTTTTCTGCTCCTAAAAGTCTTTCTGCTCCTAAATCAAGACGAAATTCTATAGTATCTACTAGAAATATTAAAGGATCATCAGTAATTAACAACCATCTTTCTCTAAAGCTGACTTAACAGCATTATGAAAAAAATCTTTTGCTGACATACAAACTTACAATAACACCCTCCATCCTATTATATTCTCTCTCTATGCCTCTGCATCTCTGCGAGAGAAACACAAAAAAAAAGGGATAAGCAAAATGCCTATCCCCAAAAAATCAACTAATCAATGTATCAAGTTCCACTTGTCCAAGAGTTGATGTACTCAATTTGATCGGGTGTTAAGCTATCAATCGTGATCCCAATAGCTTGTAATTTCAACCGAGCAATTTCTTGATCAACTTCAACAGGAATTGAGTGCAAACCAGGTTGCAACTTACCTTTATTCTTCACCAAGAATTCACAAGCTAAAGCTTGGTTCGCAAAACTCATATCCATTACCGCGCTGGGGTGTCCTTCAGCCGCAGCTAGGTTAATCAAGCGTCCTTGTCCAAGAACTACTACTGATTTACCATTTTTCAACTTGTACTCTTCGGTGAAGGGACGAACTTCTTTGACTTCTTTAGCTTGTGCAGCCAAGTATTTCAAATCAAGTTCCAAGTCAAAGTGACCAGAGTTACAAACGATCGCACCGTCTTTCATGACATCGAAGTGTTCACCGCGAACGACGTGCTTGTTACCAGTCACAGTGATAAATATATCACCTTGGGGTGCAGCTTCTGCCATTGGCAGGACGCGGAAGCCATCCATTACGGCTTCAATTGCCTTGATGGGGTCGATTTCGGTGACGATGACGTTAGCACCCATTCCACGGGCGCGGAGGGCTGTACCTTTACCACACCAGCCATAACCGACGACGACAATGTTTTTACCAGCCAACAAAATGTTTGTGGCGCGGATAATGCCATCTAGGGTTGATTGCCCAGTACCATAGCGATTATCAAAGAAGTGCTTGGTGTCAGCATCGTTGACGTTGACTGCGGGGAAGGTGAGAACGCCTTCTCTAAACATGGCGCGTAACCGCACGATACCGGTGGTAGTTTCTTCGGTGCTACCAATCAAATCAGCAATTTGGTGCTGGCGTTCTTGTACCAAAGTTGCAACCACATCGCTACCGTCATCAACAATAATGTTGGGGCGATGATCTAAAGCTATTTGGACGTGGCGATTATAAGTTGCGTTATCTTCGCCTTTTTGAGCAAAGACGGGAATTTCATGATCGGCGACGAGGCTAGCGGCTACGTCATCTTGAGTTGATAAGGGGTTACTAGCAATTAAAAGCGCGTCTGCACCACCGGCTTTCAGAGCGATCGCCAAATGTGCTGTTTCTGTTGTAATGTGGGCGCAAGCTACAAGGCGTAAACCAGCGAAGGGTTTCTCAATAGCAAAGCGATCGCGGATTTGCCGCAAAACTGGCATTTCGCGTCCAGCCCATTCAATGCGCTGTCTACCCAAGGCAGCTAGGCCGAGGTCTTTAACCTCGTGCTTTAATCGGGGAGAAGTTGCGGTCATCAAAAGTTACCTCAAAAAATTAAAAAAGTTACGTAATTTTTACGCACTCTACTACGTTATTCTACGACTGGCGATTTTTGCTTGTATGAAAGCAAATCACTAGTCAATAGTCCTCAAAACTAGCTTGACGTTTGATCAGCATAATGTCAACTTCATCCCCAGCTTCTTCGTTTTTGTTTTATCTTTGGTAAGAGTAAGACTTTTCTAAGCTTACATGGCTAATTTTCAGTACATTCCATCGATCTAAAGATAGAAAAAAATCAAAAAAACATCAAAAATTCATCATCTAAAGGGAAAACCTCAACTTTAGATAGGTACATTTACCCAAATTAATTGCGGAGGATGGTTATAGAAGTAGTCACTAGTAAATTTTTTCCAGGAGGTGTTTGAGTGCGCTTTAAATTTTTGGCGATCGCTAGTTCAATGGCTATAGCTGTTGTATCTGTGCCAAAAGCCACAGCCCAGATTCCTGTATTACCGCAGCTGCTACCGTCTCCCAGCAGTGTGAGTAATGATTCCAACAATAGACTTGTTACAGGCTGGATTTATTTAGATGGTCGTCGGTTATTTCAGATAGCGGCATCAAGAGCCAACTTCCCTGAGCGTTCAGAAGACATCCAAAAGAAGTTGGAGAGAATTGCCCAAAATTACTTTCAGTCGCCACCAAATACACCAGTCGACGTAAATATTCCTAAAGTAAACCAATTACCAGTAATTTATGTCAACGGTCAATATCTGATGACCGTTACTTCTGAGGATGCTAAACTCAGAGAGGTAGATACATGGACATCGGCAAATCAAATTGCCGAATCCTTACAAGAAGACTTGCAACAAGCAAAGCAAGAAAGACAAACTCAATTTTTAATCGACCAAGGTAAAATTGCTGCGGGCATTGGATTGGTGATGATGCTCATGAGTTTGGGGGTATATAGCTGGCAGCAGCGTTCCAAAAAGGATTTAGTACGCTCCATCGCCTCTCAACCCAACACAGGTCCCTTAAACTCTCAAGTTTCACCAGCACCAGCTCAACCAATTGCAACACAACTGAATCAACAGCAACACCGACATCTCCAAGAAGTTAAGAGACGACTATTCCAGCTAAGTCAAGCAGGAATTTGGGGAGGTGGAAGCTTCTTTATTTTGGGTCTATTTCCCTACACACGACCATTTCAGGTAATAATTCTCAATGCCGTCCAATTTCCTTTGCGATTAGGTGTTGTCTTCCTGGGAACTTATGTAGCAATCCGTCTCATTTATGCCCTCATTGACCGCTTCACCACCACTCTGATTAGCAGTGGCGCTTTATTGACTCCAGAAAGTTCTGAACGGCTGAGACTGAGAGTTTCCACGTTTTCTGGCGTGACTAAAAGCATTGCTACTGCTATCTGCGTAGGAGTAGGCTTTTTGCTAGCGCTGGTGTCATTGGGGATAGATATCGTTCCCTTGCTAGCGGGTGCCAGTTTAGTTGGTGTTGCGGTGTCTCTGGCCTCGCAAAACTTAATTAAAGATGCGATTAACGGTTTCCTGATCATTTTAGAAGACCAGTATGCTTTAGGCGATGTGATTACTGTAGGAGACGTAGGAGGCTTAGTAGAAAATCTGAATCTGCGGATGACCCAACTGCGAGATTCCGAAGGGCGCTTGATCACAATTCCCAATAGTGAAATTAAAGTTGTTGCCAATCTTTCTAGTCGTTGGTCACGAGCCGATTTAACGATCCCCATTGCCTACCAAGCCGATGTTGAAAAGGCTTTGAAGTTGATTGAAAATATTGGCTTTGAGATGGACAAAGATCCGCAATGGGAGCGTCAAATTCTGGAACCGCCACAAGTTTTGGGAATAGATCAATTTGGCGATCGCGGTTTGATTATTCGCGTCTGGATTAAAACACAGCCCCTCAAACAATGGGATGTAGCACGAGAGTTTCGCCGCCGCCTGAAAGTTGCCCTAGACAAAGCCGGAATTTCTATTTCTGTGCCTCAACAAGCAATTTGGGTCAATGATGAGCAGTTGTTAAATTTTCAGAGTAATGGCAAAGCTAATTAGAAACAGGGCTTACGCACTCAAAACCTAAAACCTCGTTCCCATAGGTGCGCGAAGCACACTCCCCCCCCAATACGGTTCGGTTAAGGAATTTCTTAGTTGAGGCAGGTAAGGGGGGTAGAAGGAGAAGAGAAGCAGAGGGAGTGGAATAACCCTCTTTCCTCTCCTGTATATCCGAACCGTATTGCATTCCCCTCTAACTAAAAAAGGGGATCTTTTATGCGTAAGTTGTATAAAAATTTGGTCAAACAATGGCATTGTTAGCCGAAACAATGGCATTGTTAGCCGAAACAATGGCATTGTCATTCAAAACAATGGTATTGTCAGCCAAAACAATCGCATTGTCAGCCAAAACAATCGTATTGTCAGCCAAAACAATCGCATTGTCAGCCAAAACAATCGCATTGTCAGCCAAAACAATCGCATTGTAGTCCAATTGCAATTCCGGTTGCTCGTGCATTTCGCGGATTACTGTTGAGGACTCGTTTCAATCCCTGATAGGGATTTTGATAAATTGCAATTGTAAGGCAAAGTGTAATAGCAAGGATTAACAAAGTTTCAATCCCTGATAGGGATTTTGATAAATTGCAATTCGTCCTCGCTCAAAGCCCGGCCTTTGGGCGGTGTTTCAATCCCTGATAGGGATTTTGATAAATTGCAATTGCCAGCTATCGAGGCTTGCTCAGTGACTATGAAGTTTCAATCCCTGATAGGGATTTTGATAAATTGCAATAATGGATTTGGCATGGATTACTGATTTGCTGATGGTTTCAATCCCTGATAGGGATTTTGATAAATTGCAATTTAAACACTATACGTGGTGATCATTGCAATTAATTCGTTTCAATCCCTGATAGGGATTTTGATAAATTGCAATTTGAAGGAATTGGTATGGAGTACACGATTGAAACGTTTCAATCCCTGATAGGGATTTTGATAAATTGCAATGTAATGAGCTTCAAGCTAGGGAACCGGACGATGGCGTTTCAATCCCTGATAGGGATTTTGATAAATTGCAATTCTACCCATCCACTCTTGTTCATTCATAATTTTTGTTTCAATCCCTGATAGGGATTTTGATAAATTGCAATTTTCGGTTGACAATATAGGGGTTACAGCCCACAAGTGTTTCAATCCCTGATAGGGATTTTGATAAATTGCAATTAGTAGGCGGAATGTTAGGGCGATCAAACGGGGGTTTCAATCCCTGATAGGGATTTTGATAAATTGCAATGCTACCTTCTGTGATAGGGTCATCTTCCCATGTACGTGTTTCAATCCCTGATAGGGATTTTGATAAATTGCAATGTTTCGCAAGCGTTGCAGCAGCAGTGGTAGAGATATTCCAGTTTCAATCCCTGATAGGGATTTTGATAAATTGCAATGGTGAAGATACGCCTTGGTTAGAGCCGCCCACTAGGTTTCAATCCCTGATAGGGATTTTGATAAATTGCAATGGGAAGCACTTAAGGAGTGGGGAGAAAGCGACCCGTTTCAATCCCTGATAGGGATTTTGATAAATTGCAATGCTTTGTAAATAATATGGCTGAACCTAGTTTAATAGTTTCAATCCCTGATAGGGATTTTGATAAATTGCAATGGCGTGATTCTTTATGCCTTCCAAAAGTTTTTTAGTTTCAATCCCTGATAGGGATTTTGATAAATTGCAATGATTATCAACTTCCGATAGAGCTTCTAAAACTCCTGTTTCAATCCCTGATAGGGATTTTGATAAATTGCAATGTTGTGAACCGTCGCAGTCCACAGAATAGACTAAATTTGTTTCAATCCCTGATAGGGATTTTGATAAATTGCAATGCGCAGGAGGCTGAAACCTAAGCTGTATTTAGTTTTCAAGGTGCGGTTGCGCGATTCAAAGGCAATCATAGCATTAGAGAATTCGTTTGCAAAGAGTGCCAGGAAAATTTAAAGACTAAAATTGTGTTTTGATAGCATTTCAGAGATTGCGCGGATGAGGATTAGGCGACTAATGGGTTGAAAGCTTTACTGGAGTTCGGATAGAAGCATTTTTTGGGGCTGTGAAATTTGTACACCTACCCTTCCGCGCATTTGAGGTGGAGGAACCTAGCCAGAAGGGGACTCAGCAAAGAAAATTGTTTCGTCTCGTGGCTGTTCTCCGCCAATACGTTCGATTTTTCCCTGACAACAGCCACAGAGAAAATAAAAGCGCACGCTATCAGTGTCGGGTTTTATCAATTTAGCTAAACGCGATCGCAGTTTAGCATACTGAGTAGAAGTGATATTGCACTCAAACACACTCAGTTGCATCCATTGTCCATAAGACTTGAGAACGGAATGAATTTTAGTTCGACGTTTATCTTCTGGAATGTCGTAGCTAACAACAATATAATACATGGGTTAATGGGGAGTTATTTGAGAACTAAGGGTGGATATTTATCGATTTCGTTCATGAGGTATTTACTTAATAACCTCGCCTGAATTTCAAAGGATTTTTGATAGGTGCATTTGTTTCCCATAACTGGATGTTTGAACTCCGATTGTTTCTTTTGTTCGTAGGCGCGAAGGAATGTATGCAGTCCTTCTTTGGTTAAAGACACGGCACCACTAAGCGGTTCGGTGGTAAAGTCAGTTAGGGTTAGCGATCGCTTGTTAATCAGCGACAAGACTACAGCATCGACTATTAAGGGACGAAATTCTTCCATCAAGTCTAAGGCTAGGGAAGGTCTACCATAACGCTCGACGTGTAAGTATCCTAGATAAGGATCGAAGCCGACAATATTTAAAGCACTTTGCACATCATGGCGTAGTAATGAATACCCAAAACTCAGTAGGGCATTAACCGGATCGGTTGGTGGGCGGCGGTTTCTGGCTTCAAAGCGAAATTCTGAGGTTTTGATTAGTTGTTGAAAGCAACCAAAATAGGCTGCACTACCAGCACCTTCTAAGCCTCTGAGAGAATCAATACTGTTAGTTTTTTCGATTGGTGCGATCGCGTTTTCCAATCGAGTGATGTTATTATTCAGGTCAGTATCAGGATGTTCTCGCTGAGTGCGAAGTAAGCTATGGCGGTAATTTTTCAATTTACCCCGTACAAATCCTCTGACTAAATGTATTGCTGATTGTGATTCTCCCACAGCTTGCCATTGGGCTTTACGAACAAAGAGATTTTTAGTAACTTCTGGTTCTAAACGCCCTAAATATCGTCCGTTTTGTGTGAGAAATGTTAAACAAATATGACGTTCTAAAAGTTCACTAACGACGGCGGGAGAAATAGTAGCCCGTCCTAGTACTACAATTCCTTCTAGTTTAATTAAAGGGATATCCAAAATTGTTTTTTGTTCAGCTTTGACGGTGAGGCGTTCGTCAACTTTGCCGATAAAAGCATCGGCTTGTGTTACGTAAAGTGTTCCCATGATTTAATCCTTAATTAATTGAAAGTTATCAAACTCAATACAATACGGTTTGGTTAGCTTGTTTACTGCGCGAAGATCCCTCCAACCCCCCTTAAAAAGGGGGGTTTATTTCGGCTTATGTTCTTTACCCCCTTTTTAAGGGGGTCGCCACAGGCGGGGGGATCTTATTTGAACAGTGTTGAAAGTCAATACGTCCTCAAACTAGAAGTTACCAGAGGATGATTTAATTTACTTCTTGATAACTTTTGACTTTATCAGTTGCTTTGGGTAAACATTGCGAATAAAGACTACATCCTTGGCAGCGTTTGCTGTAAACTGGTTTTGGCATTGCTCCTGTTTCTAGGAGATTTGTGACAGATTGAATAGTAGCGATCGCACTTTCTCGTAACTCTGCATTAATCTCTACTAATTGCCGTTGATGGGAGTGGGCATAATAGATATATCCAGTAGTAACAGGTTGTCCCGTCATCTCTTCTAAACATAAGGCTTGGGCACAAACTTGCAACTCATCGTTATCCCATTCGCCTTTGCGTCCTCGTTTGTATTCCACTGGATAAACTTGACCAGATTCTGCTTCAATTAAATCAGATTTGCCGATGAGTTTGTATTGCTCCGACTTCAACCAAATTGCTCGAACTTGCCAAGTTTCTCCTCGCTGTACATCGCTTGTCGTGTGGACGCGATCGTGTAAAGTTGTGCCTTCAATTGTGTATTGATTATCGGTAAATTCTCCTGCACAAAACATCCGCCAACAGCGATGCGGACAATAGGCATATTGGTTCAATGCTGCAATGGAAATATATTCAGTTTGGTTCATAACTTAGGTGGTTTTTAAAGGATTATTGAAATTACGGAGAATACAGTCGCCGCGTCATTCCCATACCCATTGTTGTTTTTCTTCCAACACCAGTATATAAAGCAAAGTCAGCTAAAGCGTTAATCTGCTTAATTTCTATTGGTTCAACTGCCCCTAAAATCTTATAGGTAACTTCGCCAATAATGCCAATAAATTTGCTGCGAGAATCAGCTAATATTTCTGTGTGAATATTGACAAATGAGGGAAATATTGACTCGATCGCAATCTGAGGAAATTCTATGCCACTGTACTTATTCCACCGCGAAAGTAGGGAATTAAAGACAGATTCTCTGGTAGGAAGGGTAGTATCATACTGTCCTTGACGGAAGGCGGTAGGCGTGGAGAAAGTAAGGTTTATGGAAGAATTGCGATCGCTAGCTTCTTCGTATAATTGAGCGTAAGTACTGGCATTCGCCCAAGGTTGAATAAATTGGGGTGTGCCTTGAATGCTGGTAATATACAAATCAGCCGGGCCAAGATGCCAAGGGCGATTGGGATTAAGATTAAGCCAAAGTTGGGTAAGTTTGCCAAATAGAGTGTCATCTAATAAAGAGATGCGCCACCAACAAGGTGTTCCGGCGGGAATTGGTTGTTGATGTGAGTATTGCAATTTAGATCCCCCTTTACCTCCCTTCAAAAGGGGGGAGTTTGTATTACTAATTTGTAAAGGGGAGAGAGTGAAAGCTTTATCTGCGGTGGAATCGTGCAAGCGATCGCCTAATGTGCTATCTACAGAACTAACGAGGGTTAAAAATAAGGCGTGGAGATGTCTACCTGTAAGATACTGTGGTGGAATAGGCGATTGAGGTAGCAAATTCAACACTAAACTATGAGGCATACTTTCTCTTTTTGGTTGTAGACTGAGTGATTCTTGACTCTACAGTGAACTCAGGGATTTCCTGGAGTTCAGCATCACTCAAACTATACTGTTCGCAAACTAAACTTAAGCGATTTCCTGGGGTTTTCACAGCGTTAACCGAATGGGTTAAATCACCTTGAAAATAAACTAAAGTATTGAATTGGGGCTTAATTTGCCCAAGTTGGCGTTTGTGCGATCGCAATACCAGTTCTCCCCCTTCCATATCCGCAGGTACGCGCACATAGAGAACACTGACAACCGCAGGCGGTTCAATGGTTTTGGAGTAGGAACGTAAGGAGCGATCGATATGCGGATCGACGCGGGAGCCTTCCTTTAGTTGTAAGGGATTGAGGTAAAAAGCATTACAACTTGGCTGGAGAGCCAAATCTAGGTAAGGCTTGAAGTAGGGAAACTGCTGTTCTACTTTTGCTAATCCAGAACGCTGAAATACTACAGAAAATCCTTTAGTGGCGACAAAATCGCGGTTGAGGTTGTTGATAGCAAAGTAAGGACAAGCTTGGATTTCTCCCCACAAGTTGTTTAGGTAGTTGCTGGGGAAAGCGTTGGTTTGTTGTTGATAGTGTTTCACTGGGGATAGAGGAGCGATCGCTGGATGTGGTATCTAAAATTTTAAAGACTATCGAGTGATGATAGTAGTATTCTTTTAAGTGAGAAAAACTACATAGAGAGAAAGACCAATGAAAATTGATGATTACAATGCAGCAAAGGCACTAACTGAAAAACTGAAAGAGAACTTACCTATTAAAGCACGAGCAGGGAAGGAGTTTTTGAAGACATTAAGGCAAAAAGGAGTAAACGCCGATCCAGACAGAGAATTTGAAATTGATTTCGTTGGCTATTCAGGAGATGAAGGCGGAATTATGTGCGGACTAAAAGAGCCAAATAATCCCGAAAGTACAGAAAAATATGTTTCTTCTATTACTCACCTAAAGATTGATCCTAATCATCCTCTAGCTGCTGAAGTGCAGACTTACCAACGCCAGCGAATACGTAAGTTAATGTTGCAAGATTCCAGAGGTTTTAAAGCTGAGTTAATGACGATAGAGCCTCGAAAAAATAAAAGCCGTAGTAAAGGTTTTGGGAAGTGATTAACTCCGAAAACGATATTGTATATTAACTGGAATTTTTAAGTTTTGAATGCCATCAAATTGATAGTATTGACCTCGCATTTGGACATTCTGAATTAAGCTAACTGGAGGCATATTCACAACATCATAGCTAATCACTTGATTAGTGAACATCACATCTAAAGGATTTAATGGATGTGTGCAAGTAAATATACCTTCAACAATTTTATGTTTCGGTAATGGTTCAACTGTCACTTCAGCCTTGCTCATCCATTTACCCAAGCGAATCCACTTTGGTAGTTTGAGTTCTTTTTGGGAAATTACAAAAAACTCAAATTTGCTTTCTGCTGCTATTTCCTTTGCTCTGCCAAAACTAGGGATATTTTTCTGTGTTTTCTCCATTTCAACGTGGTAGTTGTTATTAGCATACTTCCAGGTGTTGAGGATAGAAGAATGATTGAGCGATCGCGCCGGAGTTACGTAAATTCCTTGTTGATTGAGTGGCGTTAAATGCTCCTCATATTTTGGCACTTGTTCGGGGCAAAAATAGCGATAAGAATCTTCTTCAGCAACGGTAGTAGAGTAGATTTGGCTATCAACTAAACCCAGTGCATAACAGAGAGCATAATTGTGAATTATTGGCTCTGTTTCATACAATCGTCCGATTTCACGAGTAGCAAAATATAGGCTGTCGTGCAACTCCAATTGACAACGATAAATAAACACCATTACTCTTTCCCCGCTTTAGCAGCCGTTTTCTTCTTGCTGATATGCTTCTTGGCATAATCTTTAGCTTCTGCATCAGCCTTTTGCAAAATTGCCTGAATACCTTTCTCACTTCCTGTTAAAGTTTTTACTTCATTAATTAAGGATACAAAAGCATCACCAATGAAATCTGTATGAACAATGAATTCATCAGCCATTAACGCCTCAATAGCATTTTTTGCAGCAGTGATTACATCATCTTCATCTAACGGATCGGGAGCATTCAGAGTATTGTTAGATTTCATTTGGTCATATATTGCCTGAGTCCAACGCAGGTTACTAGTGATTTCTCCATCAGCAAATACAACTCCAATTAACTCATTTCTGACGCGACCTGTACGCGTGGTTTGCGCTCCATAATGACGAGTTCGCAGAATGTTATTAAAAACGTAAAGGAAGCTAGCTTCAGTGGGATCTTTCAAAGTGACAATACTGGGAAAGAAAACTTGCGGTCTAATGTGGTCTTGTTGATTAATTCGACTGGTAACTTCACCAGGTTTAGAACCATTTTCACCCTTAGAAGCCATCGTGCCATTTTCATAGGGAGCGTTGAGGGTGAAAGTTTCGTGTGATTCATCAAAAGCTGTAATTGAAAATGCCGTGTCTACCACAACTTTTGATTTCTCTGAGCCAGAGTCACCAATAGCAAATCCGTAAATGATGCAATCAGGATTATCCATTGCAAAATTCACGTTGTATTCGCATTCTTCAGCAGTCATGAAGCCATAATTACGCAGCAATTCCCGACCAACTAAACGCTCTGGAGTAGACTGTTTGCGCTTGAACATTGACAAACGGCTAATTGTAGTTTTGTCTTTAACTCCTGCTCTTACCCTTGCTTTATTCAGTTCTGCATCTGTCTGAAATAGTGGATAAGATTCCGTAATGCGGATAGTCAAGAAATGAACATATTTCCCCATTGGTTTGTAAGGAATCTCAGATTGAAAGAATTTGGATTCAACAGTTTTTAAAATTACCATGATTTATCTCCAAAGAATTATTTACTACTTGTTTATTTCTAGAGGAAGAATTTATTCCTGTTCATTAACATCGTCTATTACAGGAATATTTTCATTTCTTCCTGCATTTTCTTTGTCATCTTCAAGACGGTAAAGAAATTCACAGGTATCTCGAATTAAGTTGAGTTGACGACCTGCCAAACGAGCGCGATCGCCTGCAAATGCGTTATCAAATACCTCCACTACAAAATACTTGGCAAAATCTAGTACAGCTTGCCGTTCTTCTTCTCGTTTGCTCATGATCCAACGTCCTTCAGCAGTAGAAGAATGGATGCGATCCATGAGTTTAAAAACTTCTGCTGCAACAGCCACAACTAATGTTTCCCCCTGAAACACACTTGACTCAGCTTTGAGTATAGTTTCAGCCGCGATGTCAACTGGTTTCAACACAGCATTAGACTTAGGATTATAACGTTTATTAGCTCGGTAAAATCTGCGGTATAAATCTGTTAATTTCTTAGGATGATTCAGGCTTGATGCTTCTCCCACAATTAATTGCTCCATATTAGTGTCATATTTCACACAAGGGTCAAAACAAGGATAAAAATGATAGGCATAAAGCCGGATTTTTTCAATTCGTGCTATTTCTAATCCCTGGTTACGCACCCAGCGATTGAGATAAGAAAAGACGTACAACGGACTGGTTTCAAAATCTTTAGCCAGTTCAGTAAATCTTCCCCAGTTGGCATCGTAACCAGACTTACCTTGTTTAGCATTCACATCTAAATGAATGGCATAAGCGGCGGTAAGCACATTTAAAGGTGCTGGGTATTGGATGCCGTTTTCGTTCCAACCTTTGAGGATGTAGTCAAGACGGAAGCGGTCGCGCCTTACTAAAGCATGAAAAGCATGAGGCGCACTGTCAAGTAAAACGCTTTCCTCAAATTCAGCCCCATCATTAAAAGGTGGAATTGGTGACTCTGAAACCACAGTTTTAACATCTAAAATCATCGGGAAAACAAACGCTAACCAAGTTGGCATTACCCAAGATTCTGTATCGGTGCTGTCTCTTCCTGGGGGGAGTGCCATGAAGTAAAATGTTAAAGGCTGGTCTTCAGGATAGGAAAGCTTAAAGGTGCGATCCTTATCACGTTGGAGGTTTTCATCGATTAAGAAACTATCTACACTTTGGTAGCGATCGCGCCCCAAATCCGCCTGTAAATCTTTACTGATAAAATGATTACGAATGCTGGTATCAAAGCGAGTTTGAGCAATACCATTGTATGCTTTCTGCAAAAACTTGTTAGTCTCTGGAGTAAAGTAAGAAGTAGCATAAAAGTAGAGATAGCGATATTTACCATCTTCAAATCGCTTACCTACAGCTTGAGTTTGATTCATCAAGATTTGCCTTAGCATCATCTCCACACCTGCAATACTGGAGATATTGCGTTTAGCGTTAGAACCTCCTAACATTTGCTTGTTTGTATAAACTTGTGGTGTAAATAAAACTGCTGATTCCATTTGCTCAGTAACCGTGTAAGCAGAATGAGAAATTGAGCAGATTAGTCGTTTCCCTCGCCCTATTTTTTTCGCAGCATTGTAATTATTTAACTCATTTAAAAATGTTTCAACTTGAGTTTTAACAGATGGTTTTTGATTAGTGCCTGGTAACATTACAACTCGTTTTACCCAAAGCCTTAAATCATCCCAACCATCAGGCAATTGATATTGAGAAATTATCGGATAAATTAAGGTTGCCAAATAGTCAATCACTTGCTGACAAGCTTCGCGTACATCTTCAATTCCTGGATGATGTTCTAAATATTTAGCCGCCAGATAGTACCATTCATAAGCTACTCCTCCCGTATTTCCCTTTAACTTGTTTTCTTTGAGACTTTCGTTAATGCGTTGAATTTCTCTAATTTGGGGTAAATATTCTGCTAAATTCCAAAATTCTACAACTTTATAAGTTAAATCTAAATCGGGAACTGCTGGCAGCTTTTTATCTTTCTTACGAGCAGAATCAACGCGATTAACTGTTTCTTCCCAAATTTTCCTGCTAATTAAATCACCCAATTCTGCTATTTGGTCAATACGGATATCGTCTTCAAATTTGAAATCATAATCAGCAGATAAAACATTTTGTTTCTGAAACTTATTCAGATTTTCGCTGCGACTTTTAGCAACAGAGCCTTTATTAGAGTTTAAGATGCGTAATGTAGCATCTAAGGCTACTTTCATCAAGCCTATATCATCAAAAAATAAGTTATAATATTCGGCATATTTCATGCCTTTGCCATCTCTACCAAACCCTGTTTGTCTGAGGCGTAATTGACCTGCACAAAGCGATTTAATACTGTTAACTATACGGTCTGGGAAATCTTCCGGCGAGATAGCTGGAGCATTGCGCGAAGCCAAGTAAATTACGCCTGTTGGCAGATATAACAAAGGTTCATAGTAAGTATACTCATTAGTATTGAGACTAGTATGAGCCTGAATTAAAGCATTATTCACCACATTAGTTAAAACACCCCGATTCTCAGCAATGCTATGATAGGTAAATTTCAATTGTCCATCACTGAGGCTGTGGATGATTTCTTTGAGTCTAGGATGTTCTGCATCTTGGGGATGTTTAACAATAGAGGCGAGAGAATCAGCTAAACAAGTTAAATCAGATAAACTGCGAAGGGTACGGTCTTTGAGAAGAGGATTCAAGCCAAATTCAGAAAAATTCCAGTTAGTATCCCAGCGACCTTGAGCATTGTAAGCCATGTACAACAAATCATCTAGATACTCTCGATAAGCTTCAGGATTTTCTGGATTTATAAAGTTATCTAGTCCTAACTGGTGAACTTTTTTATCAAGAATTTTACGATGTTCTGCTAACGGCAACTTGCGGCAGTTTTCAGGAACATCAGGAAACTTTTCAAAATCATGTAAAATAAATCCAGCAATTACTAATCTACGCTCTCGCTCTTTCACCACTCGCTGCACTGTGGTATTAAGTTTTTCTAAACGTTTCTCAATTAAATTTGCTGGGAATAATCCATTGAGTAAGTGAGTATTCAGTGATTGGTCAGCAGCATTATCTCGTCTAACTTTAGTTTTTCCTTCAGCTTCTCGCTGTTGGTCAATTTCATCAAAAAACTTACCGCCTTTCGCCGTTACACCAATTGCTACCCGCAACAGATTTGGTAAAACATATTCACCAAAGTCTGCCATTACCTTATCATCTGGATTTTGAAATTGAATTGCTTCTCGTAATAGCTTGAGTGTTAATAATTCGCCTTCGGTTTCAATAGTACGGTCTGAAGAATCACTATCAAAACCAAAATCACCTGATAACCAATCATCATTGGACATTTTCAAACTCCATTTTATTGCTCCACGCCTTCTAGCAACTTGGCAACTTGCTCTGGAGCCGGAAGCTGATTTTTTAATTCTTGAGGCAATGTTGAAACCACTTGATAAGTTCCTACACCAATTGGTTTATTAGATTCCCTCAACGCATATTCAACAATCGTTCTCTGCTGAGACTTCCAAAGAATAATTCCAATGGAAGGATTTTCATCAGGTAACTTTACTGTGTCATCTAAAACAGCTAAATAAAACTGCATCTTGCCTACATATTCAGGTAAAAAGTTACCAATTTTCAGTTCTATCGCTACCAAACACTTTAAGCGGCGATGATATAATAAAATATCTATGAAATATTCCTCTTCATCAATTTCTAGCCGATATTGACTACCGATAAAAGCAAATATCCCACCCATTTCTTGCAAGAATGGTTCAACTCTTGTTAAAATTGCCTGTTCTAGCTGGCGTTCACTGTGTTCATCTGCTAGTTCCAAGAACTCAAAAGTATATTCATCTTTGACAGCTAGTTTTAATTGGTTACGAATCTCTGCTGAAAGAGTTTTATCAAAGTTAGTCTGATTCAACAGAGTCTTCTCATAGGTTTGATTTTCAATTTGGTGAATCAAAACATTCTTTGTCCAGCCAAATTTACGAGTCATTCTGATATAAAATTCCCGTTCTAGGTCATCTTTGCACTTCTCTACAATGACCAGATTGTGACTCCATCCAATTTCTCGCACCATTGGTGCGAGTTTTTCATTGTTGAAGTATGATTCATAAAAAAGCCTCATCCGCCAGAGGTTAGCAGCAGAAAATCCGCTAATTCCTGGAAACTCTGCTTGTAAGTCTTTTGCTAACTGTTCTACTACGGATTTTCCCCAACTACCGCCGTGCTGTTGAGTAACAATTATCTGTCCAATGTCCCAGTAGAGGTTAATCATTTCCCGATTAACTGCTTTTAGTGCTTCGTACTGGACTGAACGAATACGCTGTTTTATTTCTATTACCAAATGTCTATAATTGTCTGAAATAGGGTTACTCATAACGGAAAAGGTTCAACTCGCTCATGACTAACTAGCCGACGCGCATAGATCAAACAGGCTTGTACATCTTCCCGTTCTAACCAGGGATAACCTTCTAGCAAGGTTCCAATAGTATCTCCTGCCGCCAACATCCCCAAAATATGTTCAACTGCAAGGCGACGACCTCGAACAATAGGTTTACTGCCAAATATTTGAGGGTTGACTGTGATTCTTTCCAAAAGTTTTTGTTCGTTCATAGGTTAGCTATATGGTGACAGTAGAATTTCTGCGGGTCTTGAAATTGTAAAAAACAAAACACCTTATTCCGGTGGACAATGGAAATCTACAAGGTTTTGCAAGTCTTCATTTCGAGAAACTGTGTATCTCATTTCTGTCTTTAAAAAGCTCACTGAATCCTGACACTCCTGAAGTTGAGCTTCGTTTAAGGATGAAGTTGTTTCTAGCTTGTCAATCCTGTTTTCTAAAGCACTGATACGGCGGTCATGCTCGCATACTTTGCCAGATAGACGAAGTGTAAGGGCTTGATGGATCTGCTGAATCTGGTTGATGTCAGCATTCATTACCCAGCTCAATAAGTGGGAGTCGGTATTCGGGTCGAGCATTTGAGCTTTTCCTTTTAAGCTTGTTGCTCTGAGTATATCTCTTTTGTATTCATAAGACCATTGGATATACTTTTATCGTGTTTATACGATTAACAGTCTAATCAGCGAGTTATGATTGTGTGACTAGAGAAATTTTAAGTTTACTATTTTTTAAATTTGTGCTAATTTGTGAAAACGAGGTAAAAAAATCCCTATCAGGGATTGAAATACACAATCAATCCTCGCAGATAGGCTGTTATGTAGCCCGTAAGTAATCCCTATCAGGGATTGAACCTCAAGCAATCCATATCTCATCTCCTTTGCTTTTAAACGTGTAAGCAAGCGTATCCAGCAGCAGTGCAGAATGGCCAAAAGCGATCGCATAGGGCGCAGTAGCATCATGAAAGCTATACTGATCGCTGATGCCATAAATCTGAAAATTCATCGGTAGCCTTAGCCGCATCCGCACTTCAGCAAGAGGACGGCGAATCACGTAACAAACAAAACCTTCCTTTTTTAGGCGTTTGTTAATTTCCGCAACCCAATAGTTGTCAGGTTGCCAAATTTCCACACCAGTCAAAACCTGAACTTTCCAAGCGTCAGCAATTGGCTGCAACTTTCCAGAATAGGTAAACTTCCAGTTCAGCCGTTCCTCTCGGTAGGAACGCAACTTCATAAATGCTAGACAATGAGCAAATCTACCTTTGGCAATGGGTTGTCCCGTGCGTTCTGCGCTTTCTTTAAGTGTCCGTATAAATGTCGCTTCCGTCCACATTTCAACTTCTAAATTGCCCAAAATACCTGGTAAATCGTAGGTTTTAAACCTATCTGCCTCGTTTTGTTCCGTTAAGTCGTATAAACCACATTGCAAAGGACTTGAACCTTGAAAACTAGCAGCATCTTCAGCAATAGGATTTCCTGATTTACCAGAAAGCGCTTGCCAATCTTTCGCCCATCCTTGAATACGTCCAGCTTGTGACTTCAGACTAGTTTCAAATAATTGTTCACAGGCTTCTTGAAACTTGTCTCTGCTTTGTGCATACTGTTGTTTAATTGTGGGATCGCTCAACTGATAAAACAGCCAAAATGATTGCACAGCCCCCCAGCGACGATAATAACCACGAAAATCGTTAATTTGTCGATAATTCTCAGTAATTGTATTGTGAAAAAAGGGGCGATCGCAAATATTATTCACTTCTAACGGTGGAGTATCACCCTTAAACAATCGCTCTACCAAAAAGTTAGGAACTAGAGAAAAAGCTGTAAAATTCTCAAACTTAACTATCTGTCCATCTTTCTCATATTCGTCATGTCTTCCTAAGCGTCCTAAACGCTGTATAAAATTACCTGCATCGGATGATTCAAAAATTAAAAAATTGATTTTGAAATCAACTCCAACATCAATTGTGCTAGTACCAATAACCAAGTCAGCAGAAAGACTTCGCTCCTTTTCTCTTTTTCCCGATAGCCCTGTATTTTCTCCAACTTTCAATCCGTAAGGCTGTAAGATTTCCCGCAAAAATTGAGTTAGACGTTTGACTGCTGCAATTGAGTTAAGGATGATTGCGCCTTTACTTCCTGGATACTGCTGAAACTGAGCCAAAATCAAATCACTATTTTCTTTTAGCCAGGTTTCCGAAGCTTTAAACGATGGTTCCAAAGGAATAAAATTCAGCGTAATTGTCCGTGCTACCTGCCGCCAGCCCTGTGTTTGCAGTTGCTGCCCTTCTTCTGGTGTATTGGGAAATTGATATTTATTTTGTTTTAGAGGATCAATTTCTTTACAACGAAATCCGGCTTTTTCTAATCGCCCAATTAAGTTTGTATCTGGTGTAGCTGAGAGAAACAGAAATTTCTTGCGGCGATTGGTACAGCGAATTAACAACATTGTGTTAATCACGCTAGCAATTTGTGGAGCAGCAAAAACGTGAAATTCATCAAAAATAAATAAGTCAAAATCTTTATTAATTCTATTCCATAGTTTATCAGGGCTATCATTCTCAGTTATATTAGCTCCTTGATGAAGGTAGTGGAGAATATCAGGATTTGTTAAAAATATTTCGGATTGCCCAGTAAGAGTTAGTAGTGCAGCCCCTTTTTTCAATCCTTCATTTTCAGCATAAATCTCTAAATCAGCCCCACTCAGTCGCACTACACGCGGCTGATTTTGTGGTTGGAATTTTTCTACATATCCTCTAATCTGCGTTTCTTGATCGCGGGCGAGTTCATTGGTTGGGTAAAGTCCGATCGCAGAAAATTCACCCTGAAGCACTTCTAGGTAAGCCGCGAGACTTTTACCATCACCAGTCATCGCAGTGTTGAACACGACATCAATATTTGGATCGCGCAACGCTTCTAAAGTTGCAGCTTGATGCCAAGAAAGTAACCAATCTTTAGGTAATTTCACCCCGTCAGGTGTCGGGACAGTTTGAGAATAAACGGATTTGAGAGTAATTTTGTATGCTTCGGTCATTTGTCTTTCCCCTCCACCTCAATATCCTGATATTCTTGAATACTTCCTTGTCGAATTAGCCATAATTTACCAGTCACATCTGCTGCTTCAAGTCCAGCAATTAGAGTTTCTGTAACTGTACGATAATCTTCAAAACTAGGACGGGATGGTAAACGAATGACTATAATTCCTGTATAGTGAGAAGGATTATATTTAAGACGATTTCCAAATCCTCTATCTATCGTTACTAAACATCTATTCTCGCTACGGCAAATATCAATTAATTCCTCATCATGAGTTGAAATTAAACCTTGTTCTCGGACAGTAGCAACATCGTGTCCTGCAAGACGCAATAATGTAGCTACTCGCAGACTACCAAGATTTTCATCAAGTTTAATATTCACTTTTTTGATTCCTTTTGCAACCCCAAAGGAATTTCTACATAGCTATCTCTTGTCATCTCCGCAGCGTATGCAATACAGGCTAGGATATCTTCTCGTTCCAAACCGGGATATTCTTCTAAAATCGTCTCTATTTTTTCTCCACTTGCAAGAAGGTCGAGAATTAAAGTAACCCAGATGCGATGACCTTTAATACAAGGTTTACCGAAACAAATATTTGGATCAATGGAAATTCGAGATAGTAAATCGTTCTTAGTCATTGAAACTTCTCCAAATTTGTCGTAATTCTTCTCAATGAATCCTCTTCTCCTAATTCTACATTTGGATATACACTTAAATAGTGTCCGTAACTGGTTGTTAAAAACTATATTGGCACGCAAAATAGAAGTTGACAAGAGAAAATATGTACAAAGTATACGGACATCTTTAATGAGTCGAAAAGGTCAATCTATTACACTGTCGATATCAGAACGTGATAAAGCCGAGCTAGAAGCGATCGCTCGTGAATTCGGTATGATGTGGGGAGAAGAACCTAACATCTCTAAGTTAATTAAAGCGATCGCTCAACGTAAGTTACTCATCGGTAACAATAACGATTGGAAAGAACCACGCATTAGGGCATTACATAGATGTATCAATGCGTTGACAGACATCGGGCAAATTGAACAAGCCCAAATCATTGCAAACTTACTTCTCGAACGCAGCGAATTATCATTACCGTTGCGAGGCGAAATTGAACGTTTTCTAGAGAATTTGCCTCCAGCTTGGCGTTTACAAATAGATAACTACATCTTGCGAAACCAACCATTTCAGCTTTCTTATCAAGATGCAACCGGACGCTTATTAAACTTCACGGTTCGCTATGCCAAAGTTACACCGCACGAAAAGCGGGTATATCTTGATTGCTGGTGCGAAGAGACAGAAGGAAACTTTGATATCCCAGAACTGGTTCACAACTGGAGTTTGCGATTAGACAGGATTACAGAAGCTGCTGTCATGCCGATTTCTGGTGATTGGCGAAGTTTGGCTGAGATAGAAGTAGAAATGCATCTATTTGCTGGCTTGGCTTTTGCCTATCAAGCTAAACCAGAAGACAATATTAATGAGTGGCTACCAGATAAAGCGCGAGTCCGGCGAGTTGTCAGGCGAGTATCTAGTACATTTTGGTTTATGCGCGAAGTCATGCAATATGCGCCAGATTGTGTAGTGATATTACCAGAGAATGTGCGCGATCGCCTCAAACAAAAACTCCTCACCCTCTGCAATTTATACAATATCGAAACCAGGTCTTAACCCTTCCCCTCTCCGACTCGGAGAGGGACGGTTTTACGTAGTAAAACCAGGGAGGGGTCTTATCATCCTTGACAAAAGTACACTTCCATAAGATGTACTCATGTAGCCGTTGTCTGCGATCGCCTATAGCCATCTACAATACGTAAGTAAGAAAAATGACGTAGTAACAAGGCTTCCAGACATCAATTTTAAAAATGAAAGAAAAAAATAATTACTAATTGCTTAAAAATTCCGGTTTTTTTGGCTTTGGGATGATAAATAAAAATAATAGCGTTGAATGTCATGCTTCCTAGCACGAAGGATTACTGAAATTCTTCGCTGCTTTCAGGATGATTACTGAACATTAAACAACACCTACCGCCAATTAGTTTTGCTGGAGATGCAGCCACATCAATAGGCTTCTACCACAAAATTTGCTCTATATCTAAGTAAATATGCTGACAAAATGTAAAAATATCACCGTATCTAGAAGCAAATTTTAAAGCAATTGTAAAGGGCTTGGTGCCATTTTGGCAGGTTTTGACCGGAAAGATGGGATATTAGTAGATTGTACAAATCTTTATTGTTATTCACTATCTACCGACAACTGCTAAGTACAAGCAAATACCGACATAGATAAGTTTAAGTAATTTAATGAAGTAGGAAATAATACATGGTATTATCACTGTCTTCTCATAACGTTATTCAGTATCTGCTAGAAGCGGGGCTGTGTAGCTCAGAAGATGACGCATCAGATAAATCTGAGTTGCCAGGAAGTAGTAAGAACAATTTCGATTTACTCGTGACTCTAGCAGATAATCGTAAACTGCTCATTAAACAAGAACGTAACGTTAAAAACAATGACGGCGCGCCCCATGAATTGTTCCAGGAGTGGCTATTTCATCAGTTGCTCCAGCAGTTTCCAGTTCTTGGCAATATTTCTGCGATCGCACCATTGGTAGTCCACTTTGACGAAGAAAATTCTGTCCTCGTCCGTAACTACTTAAGTGAATATCTGGAGCTTGCGACATTCTACCACAACAATGATATTTTTCCACAAGAAATTGCCACTGCGATCGGCACTACTTTGGCCGGACTCCATCGCGCAACCTACAACCGCCGAGAATATAGGGATTTTATGGCAACTGCTCCCCAAGGAGAGTTTCGCTATGGCTTTTACAATCCGGCGCAAGGGGTAGAGTCAATTGGGCCGGAGATTTTTGGCACGGTTCCCACGGATGCGCTGAAATTCTATCTACTATACCAGCAGTCTGAGAGTTTGGAATCTGCGATCGCTGATTTGGCGTATGACTGGAATCCTTGCTGCTTGACTCACAACGACTTGAAATTGAACAACATTTTGGTTCATTCCAGGTGGGAGAAACTAGACAATTGCCTAGTAAGACTAATTGATTGGGAAGCTTGTTCTTGGGGAGATCCAGCCTTTGATTTAGGAACTTTACTAGCAAGCTATTTAGGTATTTGGCTCAATAGCCTCGTAGTAGACCCCACCATTGAGTTAGAAGAATCTCTAAATCTGGCGTTGACACCGTTGGAGAGTTTACAACCTTCAATCATTGCCCTAATAAGGGCTTATGTAAATGCTTTTCCCATGATTTTGGAATACCGCAGTGACTTTATTGTGCGCGTTATCCAGTTTGCGGGGCTGGCATTGATTCATCAAATTCAGGATATGATTACCTGCCGAAAATCTTTTAATAATGCTGACATTTGTATGCTGCAAGTGGCTAAAAGTTTACTCACTATGCCGCAGCAAGGTGTGCTGACTATTTTTGGAATATCAGAGTCAGAAATTCTGAATCCTGTGGGAAAAATTCATAAACTTCCTCAGCCTGTAAAAGAGCCGCAGCTACTTCGGATTTATTACGAAAAAACTCAGCTTCGCGGTTGTTAATGGCAGGGAGTAGAACAATTCTGAATTCTGGATCCTGACTCCTGAATTCTGTTTTTTAAAATTTTAGTTCTAAATGGATTAATGCTAAATTACTCTACCAATCAACCGCTAACTTCTTTATTTGATATTGCTAAGAATATCCAGATTGAGTCAAATTTTTGTATTTATCATCCCAATTATCAACCCTTTGCTCTACCGACTAAAGTAGCCGATAGATTTCAGCAGAACTCGGCAGATTTACAACAGAAATATCTTACTCTACTGCTGCGAAACTTTCTTTACGGTATCTATTACAATGGCTCTCTACAAAGTACTTTAGCAGTCAATACTGATAGTAGTAATTGCCCGCCAAAGCATAATTTAGCAGATAATTCCATCTTGGAAGTTGATTGGAACTTTTACGAGCAATTGCACGCCAGTAATCACGGCATAGGTTACTTTGATCCTCAATGGCAGGTGTTGCGGAAAGAACCTGATGGTACTATGGCGGTGACTAAAGGCGGTTTAACACTTTATGTTGAGCCAGATTGCCATCTAAAATCCAGCAAGAAATCTACCAAAGTGGGTGACATGGTAGCAATCTGGATGCCCAAAAATCGATTGCAAAATGGCTGTTACTTGGCAGTTAGTAATGTCGGACAGGAACGGCAAAGTAACCCCGATGCTGATTTAGGAGCAGGGCGAATTTACTTTAACTTTACGGCATCTGGTGCGATCGCTCTTATGGAAAGCCTGACACTGCAATTGAATGCAGCCTCGATTCCCTTTAGCTTTCAGGTTCTTCACAATCCCAGTGCATACGGACGCTATGATTCGGGGCTACTTTACTTTGAACTCCCCGACTATCCAGCAATCCGCACAATCCTTCAGACTGTTTATATCGAAAATCAATCCCATTTCCAGCCCGAAATCCCTTTGTTTACAAAATTTTTAGCTCCAGGGTTAGGTTTAGCCGAAGAACCAACCCAAAAATTTGCCGCACAAGAAAGTTTTGGGATGAACCGTTGCCAAATCGTTGCAAATGCTTTGTTGGAAGCTTGGCAAAAAGGTAAAAATGCGATGGAAGAACGGATGAGGACGATTGACCAACACTTTGCGCGACACCTAATAGATTTACAGCGTCCTTATCTCAATCCCAGCTCTGAAGATATATATAAACCGTTAAATTGATGAGGAATGGAGAGACAAGGGGACAAGAGGTGAGAACTTGAAACAAGTCTTTCCCCTTGTCCCCAATTCTCCTTATCCCCAAGTCCTCTAGCCTATGCCCCATGCCCGAATCCAAAATTCAAAATTCCACAATAACCGGGGTATGGTCGCTGGGTTGGGCTAATTTTCTGGGGGCGGCATCGATGATGCAACTTGTAGCACGCTCATACAGCACGGGTGTGAGATAGTGATGGTCAATCCGCCAACCTAAGTTGCGACGGAAGGCGGCGGCGCGATAATCCCACCAGCTATAATTTCCGCCTTCTGCGGTGAATTTGCGAAAAGCATCGGCAAATCCTAATTTCAGAATATCGCGTAAGGCTTGGCGCTCGGTTTCTGTTGCCATAATGTGATTTTCTGTACTCACTTGCTCGTGAATATCCTTGTCTTCTAGGGCAATGTTGAAGTCACCGCACACACAAATTGCAGGTTCTGACAGCACCAGCAATCGTAAATACTCGTGTAGCGCTGCCAACCACCGCAGTTTATATTCATATTTTTCAGTTCCTACTGCGGCACCGTTGGGAACATATAAGTTAACAATCCGAACACCATCAATTACACCTGTAATTACCCGCTTTTGCTCATCCCACTCGTGGTGTAAATCTGGCAAAATTGCCCTAAAACCGCTACTTACGTCTACAAGCGGCTGGCGGCTAATTAGGGCTACGCCGTTATAAGATTTCTGTCCTGATATATAAAGGTTATAACCTAACTCCTCAAAAGGCGATCGCGGGAACTCGGCATCTATAACCTTGGTTTCTTGCAAGCAGAGAACATCAACGGGATTGTTAGTTAACCAATCAGTAACCTGTTCTAGACGAGTGCGAATTGAGTTGACGTTCCAAGTAGCGATTTTCATTAGTTATCAGAATTTTTTGCAAGATTAATAATTACAAATTGTGTAATTATTGTACAGTTACTTAATATTTATAATTTCTGTTATATTTCCCAATTACGTTTAAACTAAGCTTTAATGACTTGATCCCATTGAATATTTTAGTATTGTCAGAGACAAAATATTGAATTTTGTAAGTTCTGCTACAAAATATTCTACCTCATTATGATCCCCAAGGCAGATGTAACAAGTAATTGATTTGCTATAAGTTAGAAGTCTAGCTCAGGGTTGAGTTTTGTCGAGAGTGCGTTTGATTTGTCGGTAGGAAATTTGCGACATGGTTAACTATTATTGCGCTTTTAGTAACCTGTTAGGTTAATTTAAATGTCAAAAGAGTAAGTACAAATGCTCTGTTCTCATACAATAATGATGCAACTTATTATATTGAGGACAATTTCATAGACTGAACCAATAAAACTTATGAAAATCGCTCAAGTTGCCCCCTTATGGGAAAGGGTTCCACCTCCTAGTTATGGAGGAATAGAATTGGTAGTGAGTTCCTTGACTGATGAACTTGTTCGTCGCGGTCATGAGGTAACTTTATTTGCTTCTGGCGATTCTCAAACTTTGGCTCATTTAGAAGCAGTTTATCCGCGTGCATTGCGCTTAGACCCAAATGTAAAAGAATATGCAGTATACGAAATGCTGGAACTAAGCCAAGTTTATGAACGTGCTACCCAATTCGATATTATTCATTCTCATGTAGGGATTTCGGCACTACCTTTAGCGAATTTGATAACAGCAACTTCTACAGTGCATACCCTGCACAATAATTTTACAAAGGACAACCGTCAGGCATTTAGCTACTACCAAAAGCAACCATATGTCAGCATTAGTAACTCGCAGCGTCAAATCGATCTCAATTATATTGACACAGTTTATAACGGAATTGAGCTAGCAGATTATCCATTTGTAGCCCAACCGTCAGAACCTCCGTATTTGGCGTTTTTAGGTCGTTTTTCCCCTGATAAAGGGCCACAACATGCGATCGCTATTGCTAAACAGAGTGGTTGGCGCTTGAAGATGGCAGGAAAGCTTGATGCAGTCCACTCTGAGTTTTTTGAACAAGAGATTGCCCCCCACATAGATGGTCAGCAAATTGAATATCTAGGCGAAATTAACCACGCCGAAAAGATTGAACTTCTGGGCAATGCTGCCATAACTCTTTTCCCCATTAGCTGGCAAGAACCTTTTGGGTTAGTAATGATTGAATCAATGGCAACTGGTACACCAGTAATTGCCATGAATTTTGGCTCCGTACCTGAAGTGATTGCCCACGGTAAAACAGGTTTTATCTGCAAAACCTATGCAGAAATGGTGGCAATGATTCCACTAGCTTTGGAACTCAATCGTCAAACCTGTAGAAAACACGTAGAAAACAACTTTAGCGTTAGCCAAATGGTTAACGGATATGAAGCTGTTTACAGACAAATTATTAAAGACCGCATAAAATCGAATGGCCGCATTTATGCAGCTAACATTCAGTTTTAATCAACTGCTTTTTTATCCAGCTTAAACAATAACTTTATTTTAAGGAGGACATTGGTATGAGTACGAGAGCCAACACCTGCCCATGCTGCGGTGGTTCCCTCCTGCGCCATGCCCGACATGGTGAACTATATTGGTTTTGCTTGTCGTGTCGACAAGAAGTACCGCTATTAACTGCTACCCGCTTGCCGAATGTGGAAACCCGCAACACCGGGGTGGTTCCCCAGCCAGCAGTGAATACCTAATTTTTCACCATTTTTAGATTAATAAAAGCTGACTATAAATCAAGCTAATTTAGTTTAAACCTATCGACTAGCTTCAACTGGTAAAATCGGATGGAGCTAATTTATAGGTTAAAAGCTTTGTTAGCAGCGTTACTTTATGGGCAAGAAGATTTACGCCTAGAGCAAGTTCCTGACCCGACTCCGGCAACTGGTGAAGTTGTGATCCGAGTGGAGACAGCAACAACTTGTGGTACAGATTTAAAAGTCTGGCGGCGTGGTGGTCATGCCAAAATGCTAATACCGCCGACGCTGTTTGGTCACGAAGGTGCTGGGCGAATTGTTGCCTTGGGAGCAGGCGTTACAAATTGGCAAGTAGGCGATCGCATTGTCGCTAATAATTCTGCCCCATGTATGAAGTGCTTTTTTTGTCAACGAAAAGAGTATTCTTTATGTCCGAATCTGACATGGAATAATGGTACTTTTGCGGAATACTTGAAAATTCCCGCACCCATAGTAGAGCATAATTTATTGGAGATTCCCGATGAGTTGCCGTGGCAATTGGCAGCCATGACGGAACCCTTAGCTTGTGTGTTGCACGGTATAGCCCGTTCTAACATCAAAGCCAAAGATCAAGTAGTTGTCTTAGGAGATGGGGCGATCGGGCTGATGTTTGTGGCAGCGTTGAGTGAGAAAGCTGAGGTGTTGCTGTGGGGAGGTAATGATCACAGGCTAGAAATTGGTCATAAATTGGGTGCAGCCCAGACTTTTAATTATCATCAAATCTCGGATATTCCCGGTGTGGTGAAAGAACTCACCCAAGGATGGGGCGCAGATGTAGTGATTGAAGCAACTGGTGTACCAAGTGTTTGGGAAACTGCGATCGCCTGCGCTCGTCCTGGTGCAACAGTCAACTTATTCGGTGGATGTCCACGCGATACCAACATTAGCGTCAATACAGAACAGCTACACTACAGCGAACTTACTATCAAAGGCGTATTCCATAATACACCAAAGTATGTGCAGGAGGCGCTGGCACTAATCGCTAGTCGTAAAATCCCCTTTGAGTTACTTATTAGTGAACAGCGGCCATTAAAAGATTTAGAACAGGTCTTTTGTGAGATGAAGGCGCGACAGGTAATTAAGGTAGCGATGATTCCTTAGATCGTCTTAGTTACAGTGTGAGGAAGAAGACAAAATGTTATTTATGGTGGTTGAGCGATTTAAGGACGGCAAAACTAAAGAGATATACCGCCGATCTCAAGAGAAAGGGCGCATGAATCCCCATGCCCCATGCCCCACATTTACAGACGATTAGTTTCTTTTGTAACTAACTTCCAGCCTTCAGCTTGGTCAACTAGCTTCATCGAATCTAATTCGAGATTGTTGAAAGCAGATGCATGAAGCAGGAAGTAGGGTTGCCCGTTGTAGCGCCAATAATATTGTAGTTCGCCAACAGAAGCGGGAATGATGGTGCGATCGCTATAATAATCCAACGAGGGACGATGGTAGGAAAAAGATGTGTAAATCTTCTTCGTCGCTGGATTTGCCCGCACGATCATGGCAGCGACTGGTTTAACTGGATAGGCTTCAGATAATTCCCAAACCCAATAGTTAGATTTCATTAATAGGAACAGCGAAAGATAACTTCCCCAAAACAAAATCTTCAAAAATTGCCCGTCGCCTCGCTCTGCCAAAATAGCTGCTAAGGTCATAGTTAAAGCTACTGCTGCAAAAATCAGTTGTAAGTCTGTTTTTGGTGTTATACCCCAACTAAAATAAATACTACCAGCAGAAGCGGCTACAGCAAGTATCGCTAAACCAGCAACCCAAGCACGGGGATAGGATGAGAGTAAAGGCGAATCTTCTGTCTCTGATAATTGGATACCAAAAGCTAAAGCTAAACTAGGGTAAATCGGGAATAAATACCAGGGAACTTTGGTAATCATGAAAGAAATTACCAACAGATAAACACCACTCCACGCCATTACCAGTTTTGCCCAGCTAAGGTTGCGATTTTCCCAGGTTAAGCGGACAGTTTGCGGTAAGAATAATAGCCACGGCCATGTGTATTTGAGAAGTTCAATAACATAGTACCAAGGTGGTTCAGGATTACTTTCTACAAATGAGCCAATTCGGCCTAGTGATGGGTTTACAAGCCCAATTTGGGCGAAAGTGTAACCATAGTGAATTAGTTGGGCACTATACCAAGCAGCTACAGGCAGAATGCCAATGAAGATTGCTATCCATAGATAGTAGCAAGTGAGTAGTCGTGGTGTATCCCAAAAGAGAAATACGATCGCGATCGCACCTAGTAATGCGCCTAATAGCCCTTGAGTCAGGCAAATCAACCCAAAACTAATACCAACACCAAGGCAATAACGTAAATCTCGGCGCGATCGCAACACGCACAACATCATTACCATCAAAAAACTCACCATCGCCCCATCCAACATTGCCAGCCGCCCATGACGCACCACAGGTAGCATTGTTAGATAAATCAAGGCGCTATAAGTCGCTGCCCAACGCTGGCGAAATATCTCTCTAGCAATGCAATACAGTAAAGGTACAGATGTCGCTGTTAAAATTGCTCCAGGCAGGCGCGTTGTCAACTCATTTTCGCCTCCTAGAGAATAAGCCCAAGCAATTAACAAATGCATTAAAGGCGGCTTGTTATGATATGGTTCGCCTCCTAGTGTTGGGTAAAGCCAACGCATTGAACCTGCTGGAGCGTGCCAAATTTCACGAGCAACCTGTGCCACAGTCCCTTCATCCCAATCTCGCAACGGCAATCCTCCCAGATTGATGCTAAACAGTAAGACTGCTGCCAACAGCAATACTATTAGCCATACCCAATCAATCCATTTGCCAACCGTGCGATGCTGTCTTTCTAGATGACTCCAAATAAAGCTTCCTTCTTGCATATTCTATGGTAATCATTTTACTTGCTGGTTTGATTACATAGAGACCAGAGCGAATCTCCAATGTTGCCACCCAGTAGCAACCTATATTCTTAACAATTGCTAGTTTCCAACATTAACTCAAATTTTTCTAATTAGCGCTATTTTTTGGAAAAAATTATATTGGTGATTTAAATAACATTTTAGCTATGAATGGTAAAAAAGTGTATGCGATAAATTATTTATTACCTGTTGGTTAATCCGTAAATAAACTTATATTTTATTTTGAATATTAAGCTCATTTTAATTTTTATCTATTTAGTTTTTGTCTAGCTAAATTCAGAAATACACGAAATATTTGTTACAGGGTTTTAATGATGTGCTGAACATTTAAAGTAATTATTTATCATCTTTTTAGGTAGTAACTACCAACACTTTCTAAATCTTCCGGTTCGTTACCATCTCGCCTTGAAATTTATTAATAACCTCATTTCTAGCCTCTGCCTGGAAATGCTCATCATTGGGCTGCCGCTAGTCTTGAGGTAAAGCCTCACATTAGGCATTCCCAGCCAGGTGATTTAGCTATCACTATGACTGCGCCTTTTGGCTTTAATGTTTTTAATATTGGGATTAAAAAATAAAAATCACTTGTAGTTCTAATTCTTTCTTCTGAAAAGTAATATTTATCTGCCTGATAAATTCCCGGAAGTAAAATCGGCGCTCTGTTTCCGACAAATCTAACCAAAATTGCGGTATTGAAACAGCTTGAGCAACAGAACGCAAGTTAACTGGGGGAAGAGTCGCCAACTTTGCTTCAAGTGCAGAAATTTCTGTGCGGAGTTTGTAAGCTCTTAACTTTGCTGTTTCAACATCTAAAATTCCAGTTTCAATTAAAGCGGGTAACTGAGCAAGTATTTCTTGCTGACGAGCGATCGCTTGTCCTAAACTATTCTTGACTGCATCTAACTGAGGAAAATTCATCCCCGCTACAGCTAAGGGTAAGTCACGGCAAACGGTTTCAATTGTATGTTCTAAAACCTCTTGGTAGGGAATAGCCTTACACTTGGGGCGTTGAGGACAGCTAGTAGAACGTAAATAAAGATACTCCTTATCTTGGTTGCGTTGGGTGACACGAGTAACTGTCAGATGTGACTGACACTCAGCACAGACAACCAACCCAGCTAAAGAGCGCCTAGCACTAGCAGTTCGGGGTGGTAAACGGCTGTTACGGCGTAAAAGTCTGTCAACTTGGGCAGCTTCTTCCTTAGAAATTATTGGAATGTGGGTATTAGAGATAATTTCACCATTTTGGTAAGCTGTATTGCCGCGATAAACTGGATTAGTCAGCCAGCGTCTTCCTGTGGTAACAGAGATTTTTTTACCGTATTTTTTCGCCAAGTAACGAACTGAACCCCGCAAGGAACCATAGAGCAAAAAGTGTTCAAAAAAATCTTTGACTACTGGTGAAGTACTGCGATCAATAGTATATTTTCCCTTACCTCTGCGGTAACCGTAGGGAACTTTACCAGGTGGCGGTGCAACCTCAAGACGATTACGGGCGTGTCCTTGACGGATGCGACGGCTACGTTGCTGACGTTGGATTGCGTGTAGCAAATTCAGTAAATCAGCGCCCAGAGGGTAGTTTTCGGAAGTATAGGGCTGTTCTGTGGCGATTATCGCTACTCCCATTACTTCGAGTTTGTGTAAGCGATCGCTAATTTCCTCTACAGTATCCCCTAATTCTTCCAACCGCCGAATCAACAGATAATCTGCTGGTTCAGTTTCGCAATCGGTAAATAATTGTTGTAATTGTGATCGCGTAGCCTGTGCAGCAGACTTTGGCTTACCCAAATCTTCATAAACCCGATCCACCTCCCATCCCCAATCAGCTTGATCAGGAGCAGATTCTAGTAGAGGATTGGTGTAAGAGTAAGCAATTATTTTCATTAGTCATTGGGAAAGAGGAGGCAAATCGCGCAGCGTGTCGTAGACAAGGCAGAAGTTCTTGAATTTTTAATTTTTAATTTTTAATTGATTTCTCCCTCACTCCTGACTCAACTCGATAATATTTCCATCAGGATCTTGAGTGAATAAGGCAGGGCGACCAGAAGCGCTGGGTTGAATGGGATAATTATGATTGAGTAAATCTTGTTTGGCGGTGTCTAAATTAGCAACTGAGAAAGCGACATGAGGGTTGCGTCCCCATTTTTCGTTAGGGTTTTCCGTGGGGACTGTAGGTGCAACTATCAGGTGAATTTGATAGTTGCCGACTTGATACCATGCACCAGCGTATTTCAGGGAACGATCTATTTTAAATAATCCCAATACTCCGCCATAAAAGTGTTCAGAGCGTTCTAAGTCAGTCACAAGAATTGCTGTATGGAGACTTTGGGTAATCTGCATTGTTGGTAAGTGCGATCATGTTTATTTAAATTTTGACGTAGTTTGATCAAAATAAACTCAGTCCATCACTCTGATAATCTCTCTAATCCCAGATTTCTCACAAAACGGTAGGGGCGGGTTCACGAGATATTCGTGAATGATTGAAGCATATTTGTGAACCCGCCCCTATAGCCTCTGAACTTGGGTTTCATAAATTTGGTGAGAAATCCGGGTAATGCCTCCTGTGTGATCGCCCTCCAATATTCATCTTTATACTTAATGAAAAAGCAGTTGATTAGTTTACTGTTTGAGACAGGCTTTTCTTAATTATCTTGCGATCGTAAATAGACCATGCTGTAAAAGTATAACTTACTCTAAAATCATAACTATACTTAATTGTCAATATGTAAAAAGATATAAAAAATAGTATTGGCGTTCACTTACTTACAGGACTTACGCAAACAACAGCCGAAACCCTTATTCTCTGGTAGGGGCAATTCATGTAGCCGAAGGCTTCCCGCAGGGTATTGCCCCTACAGCGTATAGTTTTGCGTAAGTCCTAACTTAATTTTGATCGACCAAATTAAAAGGTTCGTTATAAGCTGTTACGCATTTAACTTGAACATTTACATGAAGGCTGAAGGCTGATTACTGATAACCATTAACCGTCAACAATTAACAGTTAACGACCGTAAAGAGTGTTTATACAATTTTGGCGTACATCAACTTAACAGCATGAAAATAAATTATCCTAATTGAGGATGTTAGCAACAGGCTAGCTTTAAAGCAAAAATTAGCACAGCAAGCCAATGAAACTAATCTACCATCAAGTGCTTTAATTTTATATAAAAATTACATGGCTCAAGTAATTAATGCAATAACAGATGCTTTGTTTATAACCAGTAATTTAGGGAAAATAAAAAAGGTAAATCTTGCGGCTCAACAATTATTTGGTTTTAGTGAAGAAGAATTAATTAATCAACCAATATCACTGATAATTGATGAAGAACAAGTTTTGAGAAGAGCCATTCATCAGTATCATTATTTTCAAAAAAATATTCAGAATTTAGAGTTAGTTTGTATCGGCTCAATAAGTCGGGGTAACGAATAAAAGTAAGAAGAGTTGCTAGCATCCGATTTCATGAGAGCTAACTATATTGTTCTAACGCAGGCATTCTATTTGAATGCAAACGCTTTACTATAAAG
>NZ_JACJTR010000018.1 GCF_014698795.1 Nostoc sp. FACHB-892 | reverse complement strand
CAAGGTACGGGGGATTGAAGGGTTACGAGTTGTTGATGCATCGATTATGCCAACTATGATCACAGGAAACACAAATGCATCGGCAATTATGATTGGAGAAAAGGCTGCCGATTTGATAAAAGTTGGAGCAAAATTGCCTCAATGATGGTGAAAGCCTCAGAAATAGCCTTCTGCCGCATCTTCAAACATTACTCGATGAGCTAGTTAGAGAATCAAACGATCAGATGATGGTTATACCTTTTGAGATGTGGCGAGAAGCGTTTCTCAATGATGCTGACCTCGATTTGGCTCGATCAAGTTACGCACAACTATCCCCCCAAGCGTATCAACCGTGGATTGACAAGCTGGACTTGAGGCAGTTTTACTCGCTGCCCATTCCTAAAAGTTACCTCTACTGTACAGAAGATAATGTCCTCCCTCAAGGCGAACAGTGGGGTTGGCATCCCAGAATGTCTAGCCGCTTGGGACTATTTCGGTTCGTGCAAATGTCCGGTAGTCATGAGGTGATGTTTTCCAACCCGGTCGGCTTGGCAGAAAAGATGATTGCGGCAGGGCGCGACTAGCTGATGGTTGAGATGAACAACAGACAATCGCTTATCCCCGAAACAAGGGCGCTAACCGATCAGAATTTGATCAACTGTTCACCGTTGTCTCCTACCAGGGATACCAAAAAACTATGACCTGCGAACATCTCAACAATCTAACTGTGGAAAACCTGATTTCTAAAGCAGCCTATCCCGTATTTCGTTGTGAAGAGTGCATTAAAATAAATAGCCGCTGGGTACACCTGCGGATTTGCCAAACCTGTGGCAAAATGCTGTGCTGCGATTCTTCTAAGCATCAACACGCTCGTCGTCATTATGAGGCAACCAATCATGCAGTGGTTAGTTCGGCTGAATTGGGAGAGCAGTGGTTATGGTGTTTTGCAGATGAACAGGGAAAAGACTATTGATAGCGATTCTGATTTCATCTAGATTTCCTTCTCATTTCTTCAACATATTCTCCTCATGTGGGTGATTTTCATGGCTGTTTCTAATCAAAGTACTCCCATTGACATCGTTTGGCCCAGTTTGCCCTTAGCAGCTTGGCAGGATACCTATGCAACTCTCCATCTATGGACGCAAATCATCGGTAAAATCCGGTTGGCACTGGCACCTAAACTCAATCACTGGTGGCAATCTACTCTTTATGTCACACCGCGTGGACTAACAACCGCTTCGATCCCTTGCGGAACTTGTAACTTTCAAATTAGCTTTGATTTTCTCGACCACCAACTACAAATCGACACTAGCGACGGCATTACTAAAAGAATTGCACTGGCTCCTCGCTCTGTGGCAGATTTTTACCAAATGGTGCTAACTACATTGAGCGACATCGGCATCGAAGTTCAAATCTGGACAATGCCGCAAGAAGTGTCAGAACCAATCCCGTTCGATCAGGACTATCAACACGCAGCTTATGATCCGGAATATGCACAACGGTTCTGGCGAATTCTTGTGCAAGTCGATCGGGTCATGACCTTATTCCGTTCCCAGTTTATTGGTAAATCCAGCCCTGTACATTTTTTTTGGGGCAGCTTTGATCTTGCTGTGACTCGTTTCTCTGGTCGTCGTGCGCCAGAACACCCAGGGGGAGTTCCGAATATGGCAGATTGGGTCACACGAGAAGCCTATTCACACGAAGTCAGTAGCTGTGGTTTTTGGCCAGGGGGTGGGTCAATGGTGGAGCCTGTTTTTTACGCTTATGCTTACCCGACGCCGTCAGGGTTCCATGATTACCCGATCCAACCCACAGAAGCTTTTTACAGCTCAGAGATGCAAGAGTTTATCCTACCCTATGAAGCCGTGAGACAAACTGAAGATCCAGATGCAATGCTCCTTGCTTTTTTCCAAAGCACCTATGAAGCAGCAGCCAATTTAGGACATTGGGATCGAGTTGCGCTGGAGCATACTCAAAGTTGAGTGTTGGAACTTACTAAACTCCAAGTTGGCTAAAACAAAGACAACTTGAATAGAGGAGAAATTCAAATGTCAGACAAAAATAAAGCCATCTTAGAAAAGGCAAACGTGGCGATCGCCCAAGGCAACAAGGTCAATCTTGATTGAAACAGGAGAAACAGAATGATACTGCAAGATAAAGTGGCGTTAGTTACGGGAGGCACATCGGGAATTGGCAGAGCAACCGCGTTAGCGAAGCTTAACGAAGTTATCGCATTCGGTGCTGCTGGAGCAAAGGTAGTATTCTCAGGCAGACGCGATGCAGAAGGTGAAAAAACTGCCAAACTAATCCGTGAAACAGGTGCTGAATGTTTATATGTCCATTCAGATGCCTCAAAAGAGGAAGATATCAAAACGTCAGTGCTTCATACGGTTGCAACCTATGGGCGACTCGACTATGCCTTCAATAATGCAGGCAGTGACGCTTCTTTTAAGCCTCTGCATGAACAATTAATTGAAGATTTTGACAACCTGATGGCAATCAATGTTCGGGGACTGTTTTTGTGCATGAAGTACGAAATTCAGCAAATGCTGTCTCAAGGATCTGGTGTGATCGTGAACAATTCGTCAACGAGTGGTCTCGTTGCGTTTCCGGAGACTTCTCTTTATGTCGCCAGCAAACATGCAGTAATGGGGCTGACGAGATCGGCAGCTCTGGACTATGCCAAACAAGGTATTCGGATCAATGCCATCAATCCTGGTCCGATTGCGACTGACTTCATGGCTCGTGCCGCCGAGCAGTGGAGTATCCCGTCCGATGAACTCGGGTCTATGGTTCCAATGGGTCGGATCGGTCAGGCAGCAGAAATTGCTCAAGCTGTGGTGTTTCTCTGCTCCGACGCTGCCAGCTACATCACTGGGCAACCCAAGCGCGATCGATGGTGGATATACAGCAGGCTAAATCGCGATCTTGGCAGATATCTTTTTGCGATCGCAGTTCCGGATAGGTGGTCTCTAAGCAATTTGCTGGAATGACCTCGAAACAGGTTCACTATCGCTGAAAGAAGCACCATCAGAATCTGAAAGAAACTGAGTGTTGGAAGTCATCACACTCAAGTAAATGCAACTGGTTTCATAACAAGAGGTAAAAATCATGATACTTGAAAATAAGGTAGCTTTAGGACAGGTACTTTTTGCCGGAGGATCGGGCTTCGTGGGGCGCACTGCCGTCAGGTGGTTCCGCGAGAGGCACCCCAGCGTTCGAGTGCTCATCGGAGGACGGAACCTGCAATCGGCAGGTGAAGTCGCCCAGGAGGTGGGCGCTGCCGAAGCTGTTGCCATAGATCTCGATAAGCCCCGCTTGGGTCTCAGTGATGATGTCACAGTCGCTGCTGTGGTCATGTTGGCTCCCGAAGCCGGACTCAAAGGACTGAGCTACGCGCAGGACTTGGGCATCCCTTACCTGAACATCAACGCTGCCCTCACCGAAATTGGATCTGAGTTGGCGATGTTCGCGCATCGTGCGACCGCAGCACCCGTCGTGCTCGCCAGTCACTGGATGGCTGGTGCGGCTGTGTTTCTGGCACTCAACAGTGTCAAAGGCTTCGAGGTCATCCACTCCATCCAGATCGGAGCAATCCTCGACGAGAATGATCCAGCAGGTCCAGCGTCGCTCGAAGATATGGAGCGGGTACACGGGGCTGCTCCCCCCGCAATGGTATTCGAGGGTGGGCGGCGCTTATGGCTGTCTGGCGACGCAGCAAAGGGCAAGATCGAATCAATTGACGGTCGCTTACTTGATGCCACCGCATTTTCAACGTTCGATATCGCTAGCCTCCATGCTGCCACTGGGGCACCGAATGTACGTTTCGACCTAGTGACTGACGAATCATCCAGTCGCCACCGGGGCAGTGAGGCAGCGACCGAGATCGTCGTCGAAATTGAGGGCGAAGCCGATGGTCGAACGCAGCGTTCGCGATCAATGCTGGAGTTCAAGCGTGGCGCAGCCTCACTAACGGGTCTGAGCGTCGTTCTTTCTCTCGTGTCGGTATTGGGACTGAATGACCGCGCTCCTGCCCGCCCTGGGCTTTACCTACCCGAACTGCTCTCGGATACCGAATGGTTTCTGAATGAACTTCGCAGTGCGGGAGCGACTATCTACGAAGACTCTAAGTCAGCTCTACAGTTTTAAGGCGGTGGAAAAATGATTAAATGCAAAGATTTTGCGCCTCGCATTACTGAACAGAAACCCTTCGGCGGAGCTTCCAAGTATGAATCTTTCTCGGAGGTTGTGAGTGCTGTCAATCAGTGGATCGAAAATACAACGACACAGGCGATCAATGTTGAAACTGTCGTTTTACCCGATCGGATAGGAGGCACAAGTGATGATGTCCACGGAGTGACAGTCAGTAATGGTTTCCACCCAGTGATGATCGGTCAGGGCATTACAATCAATTGCTTTCAATGTGGGCGTGTCTGGTACAGAGAATAAGCTTCACCGGAGAAGAAATAATGAAACGATTTACCTTGTTTACTTTTCTGTACCTCGCGCTCGGAGTTTGTCTGAGTGCGATCGCACTTGGATACCCAAACCTGCCTTCGGATCTTCAAAGAAGCTTGTTCTTCAGTGCAGGAACCTCCTACATTTTTTGTCTCCTCAGCACATTCCCATTTTGGCGCGAGAGGACGATCCGCTTCTATCGCAGACGGAATTCACCGGTAATTCTACCCTGGTTGGTGATTGGATACTATATTGTTGGGATGATCTGGGAGGTTCAGAGCCAGAACTGGACGATGGAAGCCATTTTAGGAGCGTTTTCGCGGCTAATATTTGTCTTACCGCTTGTAGAAATCATTGTGATTACATGGCAAGTGAATTCTGAACATTAGGGTCTAAATCGAATGGCACTAAGTTAAGACACAGCCCTTGCCCTGACTGGTTCCCAGCCTGGAAGCTGGGAACCCATTCTGGGAGGCTCTGCCTCCTCTTTCTTGACGAGAGGCAGGGTCTAACTCGGATGATGCCGAAACAAACTCGTTTCAGCAACGCGAGATAGAGTCAAACGTACTACATGAGGAACACCATGAATAAGCCCAAGTTTTTTGTTACCCCTGGTTATGGGGAATATCTGTTGAATCAATTGCATTACTCGCAAGCGGTAAAAATTGACAATCGAGTGGAGATATCAGGGCAAGGCGGCTGGGATGACAATCTGCAAATTACCGAATCGCTTGCAGACGAGATTGCTCAGGCGTTCCGGAACGTCGAGCGAACCTTGGCGACGGCTGGTGCGGGTTGGGAGCATGTGGTTCACGTTAATTCTTACCATGTTGGCGGGTTCCCCCCGGAGGTTAACGAAGTGATGTCCAAGCTATTTCGTCATTATATGCCCAACCATGCTCCAATCTGGACACAGGTAGGAGTCGCGGTGCTTGGACTACCCACGATGCGGATTGAAATTCGCGTGACTGCAATTGTTCCGTGAGTTTTGCAAGCGTTAATAACACAATTTATGCTGCTCGAAAACTGGTCTATCACTTAAAAGGAGAACTCAAGACTGTGAATTCACAAACAGCTCAAACCACCACTAATGCTGACGAGTCGGCAATCCGTGCTTTCCTTTACCAGATGATTGATGCTTGGAATCGAGGTAGCGGGGAAGACTTTGCTGCCCCGTTCAGCAAAACTGCCGATTTCCTCACGTTCGAGGGCACACATCTCAAGGGTCGAAAAGAAATCGCTGCATTTCATCAGCAAGCTTTTGACACGGTTGTCAAAGGAACACGCCTGGAGGGTGAGGTGAATTTTGTCCGCTTCGTGAACTCGCAACTCGCGCTCATGCACGTAGTTATCAGGGTAATACTGCCCGGACAAACTGAAACTTCACCGTCACGAGATTCGCTACCGCTATACGTCGTAACGAAATGCGACGAGGGTTGGCGGATCGAAGGGTTGCTCAATACCCGGAAGTTAACGCTAGAACGTCAATTCTTCTTAGACGACTTTGACTCCCTGAGTGCAGAGGCTCAACGTCAAGTGACCGACCTCGTTGCAGGTCTTAAAGCGAGTGGAGTAATCACTCCGACGCAAATTGATGCGAAATAAATCCAATTCGCAATTCGCAATGACGCTCGAAGACTCGCTAACGCTGCGCTAACGCAATTCGCAATTAAACTCAGCCACCCACGAGGGGTGGGGTTTTTACCTACCTTGAGATACAAGGATTTTTTCGCCCACAAGGGGCAAGTTTTGAACCTTTACTTTTTTTGATAAAACCAATCTCCATCAGGAGGACAATCATGAAACTTCAACTCATTTTCGGAGTACTAACGATCGCAACAGCATTGCTCGGAGGTTCATTCACTCATCCCGTGATCGCACACCGCATTCCTCCACAACAAACCTCCCCCATTCTGATCGCCACTGCCTACACTGATTTAACTTTACCTACTTTGCGCCAAGGCGATCGCGGCAGAGACGTGCAATTGTTACAGCGCATCCTTCAAGACAATGGCTTTTTAGGAGCCGCAGGTGTGAGGTTAGGCAATCCAAGAGGGGCGATCGTCGATGGCACCTTTGGTGCGGTAACAGTGTCTGCGGTACGCGATCTCCAGAGACGATACAGAATCCCAGTTACAGGGCGAGTCAATCCAACCACCTGGGAAGTCCTGGATATGCACGAAAACCCCTATCGTTCCCCGCTTCCCTGGAAACAACAGAACATTACACAACCACAAGCCACAGGAGATTTCTAATGAACCGAAAGATTCTTCCAACCAAAATCACAACCACAATCGCAATCACAATTCTGTTCGGCGTACTCCTACTGTTCAATTTTCCATCCCTGGCTCAAGTCAGTTCACAAGTGATTCCCAGAATCGAAGTGCTCGAAAGTTCTGAAGGGATTCCACCCAGCTACCGTTTAGTCATTAGCCGATCTCAGGACAATGTTTATGTCTTCTGTCCGACTGATTTCGAGCCACAGTTGGACTATCTGCGAAATGTGAAGGCGATTCAATGTAAGCCGTTTACCAGTCCCTAGAAGTAAACCAGTGAGGGGCAACAGCATAACAACTCACACCACTTTTTTGCTTTGAACAGAGGAGAGATTCAGATGTCAGAGAACAATAAAGCAATTTTAGAAGCGGCAAACGTGGCGATCGCCCAAGGCAACAATGAAGGATTCTTGTCGTACTGCGCCGACGACACGCATCGGACGTTTGTAGGCGACAAGACTCTTAAAGGAAAAGAAGCTGTTCGCCAATGGATGGCAACGACATACATAGAGCCGCCAAATTCTATCGTTTAACCCAGGTAGTTACGGTCAAGCATTCTGTTAAATAGGTCAATGACATGTTCAAAACTGCAAAATCACGACAAGAAATACTAGAGTTCAATCTCTTTGGATTTCGACTCTCATTTCAAAAGATAAAGATACCGATGCGCCGCGCAACCCTTTTCGCGACCGCGCTACTCTTTACCACCCATTTCGCCTCCGCCTGCACGGAGTCCACAGCAATGTCACCTACAATCACCTATCCTGAAACCAAGCGAGTCGATGTCGTCGAGCAACATTTCGGACAGACGATCGCTGACCCCTATCGCTGGCTGGAAAACGATGTCCGCAATGACAAAGAAGTCGCCGCTTGGGTCGAATCGCAGAACAAAGTCACCAACGCTTATCTCAATACGCTGCCGGGTCGAGATATCTTCAAGAACCGACTGAAACAGTTGTACAACTATGAGCGGTTCAGCATTCCGGTCAAAAAGGGGGGACGGTATTTTTACCTCCATAATTCCGGACTTCAGAACCAGCAGGTTCTTTATGTCCGCGACAGCGTGGATAGCGCAGGGCGCGTGCTGATCGATCCCAACAGTTGGGCAGAGGACGGGGCGACCGCACTTGCCGAGTGGTCAGCTTCTGATGATGGCAAGCGCGTGGCTTATGCGGTGCAGGATGGCGGTACCGACTGGCGCACGATTCGGGTACTGGACGTGAACACAGGCAAGGTACTCGACGATCAGGTCAAATGGGTGAGATTCACCAGCATCATCCCATGGACGAAGGACGGATCTGGCTTTTTCTACGCCCGTTACCCTGAACCGAAGCAGGGCACCGAATCGCAAGCAAGCGTAGCCAACCATGCCGTCTATTTTCACGCGATCGGCACCCCCCAGGCGCAAGATCGACTGGTCTATACAAACCCGGATCAGCCGAATATGCTGCATACCTTGAGTATCACCGAAGACGGGGGTTATCTCGCGATCGCTTCCTCGCCCATTTCAGCGACCAATACACTGACCGTGGTGGATCTCCAGAGCGCTGATTGGAAGCCTCGCAAGCTGGTTGATAATCTCGATAATCAATGGGGTGTCGTCGGCAATGTGGGGACAAAGTTCTTCCTCATGACTAGCCAGGACGCGCCGCGCTTCAAGGTCGTGACGATGGACATCGCCGCTGCTGACCCAGCGATCAGGGATGTAGTGCCGGAGCAGGATTCGGTTCTGCTCAATCCGTCGCTGGTCGCTGGACGGTTGCTGATCTCCTATCTGGCTGACGTGAAGACAGAAATTCGACGCTACACGCTCGATGGCAAGGCTGATGGTGTGGTGAAGCTGCCCGGTATCGGCACCGCTGGCGGTTTTAAGGGTAAACAGAGCGACCCGGAAACCTTCTTCGGCTTCACCAGCTTTAACGCTCCGGGCGTAATCTATCGATATGATGTCGCCAGCAACACGGCGCGGGTGTGGGCACAACCCAAGGTTGCGATCGATCTCAGTCAGATCGCAGTCGAACAGCGTTTCTATACGTCAAAGGATGGCACCCGTGTCCCGATGTTTATCGTCCGACGCAAGGATGTGACCCGTTCGGCACCAACGCTGCTCTATGCCTATGGGGGATTTGGAATCCCCATACTTCCTGAGTTCTTGCCAGCGCCGCTGGGGTGGGTCGAACAGGGCGGAGTGTACGCTGTTGCTAACATTCGCGGCGGCTCCGAATATGGCAAGGCATGGCACGAAGCGGGTCGTCGTCAGAACAAGCAAAATGTCTTCGACGATTTCATCGCGGCGGGCGAGTATCTCAAGGCGCAAGGAATCACGCCCCAAGACGGCTTGGCGATTCAGGGTGGATCGAATGGCGGACTCCTGATCGGCGCAGTGGTCAATCAGCGACCGGATCTGTTCGCCGCCGCGCTGCCCCAGGTTGGGGTCATGGACATGCTCCGCTTCGACCAGTTCACGAGCGGAAAAACATGGCTAGACGAATATGGGTCTCCGGCACGGGAAGCGGATTTCCGTAACCTCTTGAGCTATTCGCCTTATCACAACATCGAGTCTGGCAAGGCATATCCCGCGATCCTTGCCACCACTGCCGACACAGACGATCGCGTGGTGCCAGGGCACACCTTCAAATATGTCGCTGCGCTCCAGGCGGTGGATATCGGTGACAAGCCCCACCTTGCCCGCATTGAGACGCGCGCGGGACATGGAGCGGGCAAGCCCACGGACAAGATCATTGAGGAAACGGCGGATATGTGGGCTTTTGCCGCTCATTGGACGGGGCTGGATGTGAAGCTAGCGAAGTGATCGCGTCAAACAAATCAACATACGTCGAACTAATCGAGGAAGCGTAACGCCTCACACCACCCTATTTCCGTCAATGCATAAGTTCTAACAAACTAATTTACAGTCTGCGCTTTGGTGGGGTCATCGATGACCCCGTTAATACCTGAACCCATCAACAACTAGCTCGAAGGAGTTTATCCCCATGTCTCACATTTCTTCTAACCACAAGCAAAATCGTGGCCTACCCACGCACGCCTCAGAGCCAACGGTTCCCGCTAAGAGGAGAACCATGCTTGCTCACAAGCCCCACATCCGAAGCTCGTTAATGATTGGGGCGGTGATACTGGTTCTTAGTGCCTGCGGCCAGCCCATATTCGGGCACCCGTCAAATCCGGGGGAGATCCCGGTAGAATTAGAACGATTTTACGACCAGAAGCTGACCTTCGGCTCGTGCGAGGGCTATGCCACCACGGATGCCGACGCTAAGAACTTCGCCAACGACACCTTCGAATGCGCCCGGCTTGAGGTGCCGCTCGACTACCAGAACCCCCTCGGGCGAACCGCGCAGATTGCACTGCTGCGCGTACCGGCAAAGGGCAAGCCGAGCAAACGAATCGGCTCCCTGCTGCTCAACCCAGGCGGCCCCGGCGCCTCTGGGATGAGCTACGCCCCCCTGGTGGCGACTACCTTAGGTGAGCACCCGATCACCGAGCGGTTCGACCTGATCGGGTTCGACCCACGCGGGGTTGCGGCCTCAACACCAGCCCTAGACTGCTTCACCGATGCCGAACGAGAGGCCAACTTGTTGGTCAACTCGATCAACTCCGGGGGCAAGGACTACACCGACCACCAGACCCGTCAGTTGTACCAAAAATGCGCCGAGCGTTCCGGCGGTGAGGACGTGCTGGCTCACGTCGGTACGCGCGATGTCGCCCGCGACATGGACGTACTCCGCGCGGTGCTCGGCGATGACAAGCTCTCCTTTTTCGGCGCCAGCTACGGTACCCGGCTCGGCGCGATCTACGCCGAAACCTTCCCGCAGAATGTGCGGGCCATGGTGCTCGACGGCGCGGTCGACCCCACCACCGGCACCACCGAGCGTCGCCTCGTCCAGTCCGCGGGTTTCCAGCGTGCCTTCGACAACATGGCGGCCTTCTGCGCTAAAACCCCGACTTGTCCGCTCGGCACCGATCCCAAGCAAGCTAGCGCCGCCTTCCAGCAGATCGTGCGGCCACTGATTGATAAACCGATCATTACCGCAGACGGACGCAAGGTCACTTACACCGCCGTAATTGACGGCGTGAGCACTGGGCTTTATAACGATCTGAGCTGGCGTGCAGTGATCCAAGGCATCACCGAACTCAAGGCCGGAAGCGGTAGTAAACCCCTGCTGTTCTTGAGAGACTGGAGCAGCCAGCGCAATGCCGACGGTAGCTACGGCAATGGCAACGAGTCCCTGGTGGCCATTAACTGCCTCGACGAGGAACGCCACGCGCCCGAGCAGGAGAGCGCGATGACGCGCGACATTTTCAAGGTCGCACCGTTTCTGGACACTGGCCGACCCGTCAACGCCCGCGACCTCTGTGAGCATTGGCGCGTGAAACCCACCCTCGGCTACCCCTACGCCCAGAACATCAAAGGACTCCCTAAAACCTTGGTCGTGTCGGTCACCCGCGATCCGGGCACCCCGCACGAGGGCGGCATCAGCCTCGCCAAGACGCTCGGCGCGAGCCTGCTGACCGTCGAGGGCGAACGGCACGGTGTAGCCCTCACCGCCGGCAATGCGTGTATCAACAACATCGTCGCCGACTACCTCATTGGTCTCAAAATCCCCGCAGACGGCGCTCGCTGCGTCTTTTAGGTGCGTTGGGACACTGAAGCGCGTTAGCAAAGCTTACCGAAGGTATCGTCTTAACTTGGTGCTTCACTAATGGATCTTGAGTGGTGCAATTTGGATTAGTATAGCACACTGAGTCCATCTCGCAACAGCTTACGCCATAAGCTATTTAGAGCATTCTGCAATTCCTTATTTCTAATAACTCAAATTAGGATCAATAACTCATGTCTACATTCAAGTACAATCGGTTAGACAAAAATAATGCTGCGGTGCTGCTGGTCGATCACCAAACTGGACTGTTCTCACTTGTGCGTGATATTGGTGCAGCCGACTTCAAAAATAATGTGTTAGCACTGGCAAGTGCAGCCAAATAATGAGAAAGGCTCCAGGGGTAAGGTCGGTGATCATATCATTTTTAGCGCTCGCCTGCGGTTGATATTTAACACCAGTTTTACGGGGCAAGATTTACTGAGAATTCGATTTCAGGCTGGCAATATTCCCAACTTTAGGGAAGCCACAGGCACAAATATGGCTCGCCTCAGTTTTGATAGTGATACAGGTAATCAGTTAATTCTCAATCAACTCTATTATCAATTTTCCATCGGGTCTGCTGTTAAGGTGAGTGCGATCGCTCAAGGTACGTTATTTGATGTGGTCGATACGATTAACCCTCTATTGGGAAGTGATAGCAGAGGTTCTATTTCTGCATTTGGGATTCGCAGCCCTATCTATCGTGAAGAAACAGGTGGAACTCACTTATGTGATCATGCCGCGCCTAACACAATTATTTCGCAAATGGCTGTATCCCATTCCCTAAAATGCTGCCTCATGTGTGAGGTAAATTATTTGCAGTAGTAATAGCTGCGATCAACGCATTGAGATTCCAGCGATGCCTGCGGTGGGCTACGCCTACGGGATACCGAATCCCATTAATAAACAAAGCTGGGGTAGCCGTTACTCCGCTTTGGATGCCACTTTCGATATCTTGATTGATGCGCTCCTGACTTTTCGCGGTAAGTTCTCAAACCGCGAAACAACGTGGCTTTTAGCGTTGCTGAATCACGATATGAATTGTGCGATCGCCTTATCCTCGCTGCTTTCCATTTTTACGGATATGATTAGAATTACAACGTGGACATTCCATACAGCTTGGCTGAGTTGTGTTAGTACCAACCAAGAAAAGATGCAAAAATGGGCAGAATACACCCCAATAAATTATCTGCATAAATTTCATCTAGTCGAGGCAGAGAAAGCGCGAGTCTTAGGGCAATTTCTTGAGGCTGAAGAGTTTTATGAACGAGCGATCGCAGGTGCTGCTGAAAATGAGTTTATCCAAGAAGAAGCATTGGCTTATGAATTAGCGGCTAAACATTATCTAGCGCGAGGTCGAGAAAAAATTGCTCAAACTTACATGAAAGAGGCGCACTATTGCTACGATCGCTGGGGCGCAAAAGCTAAAGTTAAAGACTTAGAAAAACGCTATCCACAACTACTCAATTTCAACTTGATTCGGCAATCAAATTCAACTTTGACCGAGGCAACGATCAGTCATTCGACTGCGGCGATCGATTTGGCTGCGGTGATGAAAGCGGCTCAAGCCCTGTCATAAATCATCCATCTCGATCAATTGATTGCCACGTTGATGCAGGTGGTGATAGAAAATGCCGGAGCCGAAACTGGCGCTCTGATTCTCTTGGAAGACGATCGGCTCACTGTGGTGGCTCAGTGCAGTGGGAGTAGACAGTGCCACATGGAAAAGCTCACTGTTACTGGCTGTGCAACGATTCCTGTCTCCGTCATTGACTCGGTAGAACGCACTCAAGAAACTCTGGTGTTTGATGATGCAGTCAACGAACCGTCTTTTTTGAATGATCTTTATATTCAACACCAACAGACGCGATCGCTCCTCTGTATGCCAATTCTCAAACAAAGTCAGCTCATTGGCATTCTTTATCTGGAAAACAATCTCAGTACCGGAGTGTTCACCAGCGATCGCTTGCAAGTTCTCAAACTGTTGATGGCTCAGGCAGCGATTTCACTAGAAAAGAAAATGCTCGGTTGTATGAACGGTTAGAAGATTATTCCGAAACACTGGAACGGAAAGTAGAAGCGCGAACTCACCGTATTTGAAACCATCATTCCAGACATCGAAACCTCTGGACGCAGTGCAGATACAAAAACGAAATGGCACGCTATTTTGGGGACTTTACTTCTTTCATCTGAATACAGTCGATGGATACATGGAATGTCTAATTGCAGATATTAGCGATGTCTACGACGAGCTTCGCTTACGCAAACAAGCAGAAGCCGCTCTACAAAATAGTGAAGAACGGCTGCGCCTGGCACTAATGAACTTGTTCAGTACGAAAGCCAGGAACAACAATGTAATAATAAATCTCTCGAACCGTTATGGTTAAAGGTAAAGCATGAAATTCATCTTTACTTAATCCTTGCGGACATTTTTTAGGCTTATACCAAGTTACTAACTTGTCACAACTCCCAATAATTTTGCCTTTAGGCATCGTGGTTTTTCGGGCTTGGTGTTTCCTAAAAACTGCATCACTATTTAGATTTTTAATAGAAATCAAATCGGCATAAGCGCAAAATGCTCTATCTCCCAAAAGGATATCTAATGGATTAAGAAACTGATATAACTTCCTAGCTAATTTTATATCATGCGTGTTCAGAACATCTATGCATAGTGCTTCTTCGGCTCCAGTAGCTAAACTGAATATTACACCGATTTTCGCAATTGGGAATCCACATCCAGATGCTTGAGTAGAAGGTTGAGGATAAACTTTGCTGGTTCTCTACAGTGTCAGGCACAGCGATGGCGTACCCGCCATGAGTCGGTAGTGATGCAGTTCACCGGAAGCAAAGCGTACTCTCAACGTTCATTCTGCGAGCGATGGCTACGGCGGCAAGCTACGCAGGCATTGCATCCTAAACTTTCACCTCTTCCATCCCAAGACTTTCATTCATTCTTCAATAACTTTAAAATCTGTAGCACTTATCCTGCATAGCTTAGAGCTTTTCTTAGTGCCATTCCATTCACAAATATCTCGTGAACCCGCCCCTACCGTTTTGTGAGAAATGCGGGCTTAGTACACAGTTGGTTATCCGTTCCACCTTCAACCTTTGTCTGAAGCTAAAGTTAGCAAAAATCACTGCTTATATCCATTACCAAAATCGTGGAGAAGTTCACCACCATGAATGCAAATAATTGCATCATCAACCAGCCCAGTTTGTATTCAGTGCTTGGCGTAGTTCCTACTCCCGGTTACAATCTGATGGGATTGAGTGAGGAACAGGTGCAAGGATTTGTGGCAAGCCAGGTTGACACTATCCCCCTTGGGCGGGTGGGTAGACCAGACGAAATCGTTAAGGCGGTTGTTTTGCTTGCCTCGGATGATAGTAGCTTTGTCAACGGCATCGAACTGTTCGTTGATGATGGTATGGCACAAATTTGAATGTGCTTGCAGAGGACGCAATGTCCAGCACCAGCGCAAAGGCACACGGCAACATTTTTCTTTTCCGGTCATGGGTCGCCTCCACAGTGCCAAACAAATCGTGACTGCAAAATCTAACAGGGGTTTGAACAACATCTCCTGGTTTTGCGGGGAACTAATCGAATACAGTCCAAAACTTTGGAGCTAAAGATGAAACTCATCTCTGTCAACGTAGGATTTCCACGTGAAGTAACCTGGAAAGGGAAAACAGTTAGCACTGGAATTTTCAAGGAGCCAGTTAGCGATCGCTTGATGGTGCGATCGCTTAATTTAGAAGGTGATGGGCAAGCTGATCTCACCGTTCATGGCGGAGCAGACAAAGCAGTTTATGTCTATCCGTTTGAGCATTACGATTACTGGCGAGGTGAATTGCCTGACACAGAGCTATCACTGGGCATCTTTGGTGAAAATTTCACGACCACTGGGCTGAGAGAAGAGGAAGTGAACATTGGCGATCATTTTCAGATTGGCACAGTGAAACTGATGGTGACACAACCTCGCCTACCCTGCTACAAACTTGGGATTCGGTTTGGACGACCTGATATGGTTAAACGATTTCTCGCCAGTCGTCGAACCGGATTTTACTTCCGTGTTTTGCAAGAGGGCGAAGTTGGAGCCGGAGACATTTTAGAGTTGGTAAGCCGGGACGATAACAACGTCACTGTTGCCGATATCACTCAACTTTATGTGCGTGCGGAAGATAATCCAGAATTACTTCACCGTGCTGCTCAACTTGAAGCTTTACCCGAAAGTTGGCGTGATTATTTCCAGCAGCAAGTAGGTAAGTGACAACTCTCGACACAAACTCAAGACGCAAAATCAAAGTAAACCGTTTTAGACGACCGAGTTTGATTTTGTGTTGAAACCCGTTACTTTAGCAGAAACTTATGAAGCAACGGCTAAACATTATGTCTACACCATCGATTCAGAATAACCCGCTCATTGGCATTTGGAAGTTAATTTCTGCAACTGCTATTCACGCCGACGGAACAGTGGCTCCAGAGGTGTATGGAAAAAATCCAGTTGGCTACATCACTTACACTTTGGATGGTCACATGATGGTGATGTTTGCCAGGAGCGATCGCTCACCGTTGAGTCAAGAGGTTCAATCGCCGCTAAGTTCACAGATGCAATCTCTACCCGTTGAAGAGCTTGCTCAAGCATTCACGACATTCAATGCTTATGCTGGAACTTATACACTGAATGGCAACACAGTGAATCACCAGATCGAAATTGCATCGATTCCTAATCGGGTCGGTACAACGTTAGTTCGCACTTTTACCCTGAGTGAGAGCCAAATGACACTCTTGACAACGCCAGTTTTAAGTGATGGTGTTGAGCAAGTTTTTGAGTTGGTGTGGGAGCGTGTTTAATTAGTAAAAATTCAGATAATCTGATTTTACCAATTAAGCAGTCACAATATAAGGCAAGTTAATCGCCGCTACACGACCAGCGTCTACCAGGGCTTGGTATACCATCACCGCTACCTCAGCACGTGTAGCATCGCGGGTAGGATTGAGTTGTTTAAGGTTCGGGTAATTGACGATAATCCCCTTGTTTATAGCTTTTACTACCTCATCCTTGGCATAATCAGGAATCTTTGCTTGGTCATCGAAAGTTTTGATGGATGCTGTACCATCAGCAGATAACCCCAATCCATTCACCAAGGAGACAATCACTTGCACGCGTTGAATATTTTTGTTAGGAGCAAAGGTATTGTCAGGAAAACCAGAGAGAAATGAACCTTGATATGCTTGCTGAATTACTGTCGATGCCCAGAAGCCTGCTGGTACATCTTTGAATTTGACCACAGGGCGGTTTGGCGGTGGGTTGAAAGCTTTTACCAGTAATGCGGCGTATTGCGCCCGCGTCATTGTAGCATCCGGTTTAAATGTGCGATCGGGAAAACCATTAACTATTCCCAATTTAACTAATTCCCGAATAAACCCACCTGCCCAATGATTCGTAATATCGGTTAATTCGATAGTGGGTGTTGGTGACGGAGTGGGAATGGGCGTAGGTGTCGGAGTAGGACTAGGCGTAGGTGTCGGAGCAGGAGTGGGCGTAGGCGTAGGTATCGGAGCAGGAGTAGGCGTAGGAGTGGGAGTAGGGGTAGGTGTCGGAGAACTATCTGCAAACTCTACGTTTCCCGTGACTTTAGACGCATTTATTTTATTTCCCGCAGAAACCAGCTTGTTGGAACTGGCATTTTGCAAATCAAATTTACCGTTATTTTGTAGAGTATTGCCGCCTGGATTATTGGTACTGCCGATATCCGGTAGGGCAGTTCCAATTACTGTGATGCCATCGTCAGTGTTATTTTCACAGACATTGTTACGCAAAACAGGACGAGCGCTGCCAGAGATAACAATTCCAGAACGGTTTTCGTAAACTTTATTATCTCGAAGTAGGGGTGATGCAGTATCACTAACGGCAATACCAAAACCTGTTTTGGAGAAGGTATTATCTTGAATTTGACCTTTGGAATTTTTAGCGATCGCAATTCCATTGGCTGCATTCTCACTGAACACATTACCTAGAATAACTGGGTTAGCATCGCCTGTAGCAAAAACTCCCTCCCGCTTACAGTTTTTGAAGGTGCTATTAGCAACAGTAGGAGCAGTTGATTCAACCCAGACACCACTACCACGACTAGCCAAATTTGTTACAGTCACTCCGCGGACTTCGGCTTTATCCAGCAATACAAACGTGACATTCTGAGCAGCAAAAGTACGGCTCAGATAGCTACCACTCCCTTCAATCAAAATACCATTGCCTTTATTGGTTTCATTACCTACTACTGTCACACCAGATGGAACCGTTATTGGAAAGACTTCACCGCTAGCAGCATTATAATTACCTTCTGCTAGTTGAATCTTGGTGTTATCTGTAGATACCTTAAGAGCTTGCGTAATAGTTCTGAATGGGGCTTGTTGGCTACCAAGGTTGGTATCTTTACCTGATACTGAATTTACATAAAAAGTCTGAGCCATATTATACTTCCAAAAAATACATAGCTATCTTAGCGCTAACCATGAAAGTAGGTAGCGTTTAATGCATTAAGTAACTTAAAGTACTTTTCACTGCAAGGTTAAAAATTTATGCAAATGCTTTTAGGGTTCACTAGTACTCGACCAACCCAAAATTGCTGAGTGCTGAGTTCTGAGGTGAATACACAAGATTTCAATACTAATTTAATGTAAAGCTGCACTAAATGAGTAATATCATGTCCGCATAATTAGTTACGATTCCCATAGTCATTGCACCCCACCCCCAACCCCTCCCCGCTTGCGGGGAGGGGAGACAAAGCGTAGCTTTGGCGGGGTGGGGTTCTTCGGGTTTAATAAGCAATCAACCGGACATGATATAACTCTCTATTCTTGGCGCTCTTCTCTAACGAGACGCTGCGCGTTGGCAGAGCCTCTCGTAGAGAAGGCGGTTCGTTTAATATTCTGTGCATCTTTCACACAGAATTGGTATAAGCACAGAGACAAGAGGTTAAAATAATTCGTAGTAAAGAATTCTTCACTACGAATTACGAATTACGAATTAGTAATTAGTTAATACGGCCACTTCCAATCACGAATTTCCGGCATATCGTCGCCGTACTTCTCAATGTAGTGCTTGTGTTCGATTAGCTTATCTTGCATCTCCTGTTTGACATAAGCTGCCTTATATCCTAGTTTTGGCACACGAGCAATTACGTCCATTACTAGGTGAAAGCGATCAAGATCATTAAGCACAACCATATCAAAGGGAGTGGTGGTGGTTCCTTCTTCCTTGTAGCCACGTACATGCAAATTATTGTGGTTGGTGTGGCGATAGGTTAGGCGATGAATCAGCCAAGGATAGCCATGAAAGGCAAAAATAATCGGTTTGTCTGTAGTGAAAATCGTGTCAAAATCTTTTTCGCTCAAACCGTGAGGATGTTCGCTTTTTGGCTGTAGTGTCATCAAATCGACTACGTTCACTACCCGTACCTTTAAATCAGGGAAGTGCTGGCGCAGAATGTCCACAGCCGCTAAAGTTTCTAAGGTGGGAACATCGCCAGCACAAGCCAGCACTACATCTGGTTCACTGCCTTTGTCATTGCTTGCCCATTCCCAAATACCGATGCCTTTGGTGCAGTGCTTGATAGCAGAATCCATGTCGAGGTATTGCAATGCTGGTTGCTTTCCAGCAACGATGACATTGATATAGTTGCGGCTTCTTAAACAATGGTCAGTTACCGATAGCAAAGTGTTGGCATCGGGGGGCAAATACACGCGAACGATTTCTGCTTTCTTATTGATTACATGGTCAATAAAACCGGGGTCTTGGTGGGAAAAGCCGTTATGGTCTTGTCGCCAAACATGAGAGGTGAGTAGGTAATTGAGGGAAGCAATCGGTCTACGCCAGGGAATATCTCTGGTTGTTTTCAACCATTTGGCGTGCTGATTGAACATCGAGTCAATGATGTGAATGAATGCCTCGTAGCAAGAGAAAAACCCGTGACGTCCTGTGAGGAGGTAGCCTTCTAACCATCCTTGACAATTAGTTTCGCTGAGAATTTCCATCACCCGACCGTCAGGGGAAAGGTGGTCATCTTCCGGGAGGATCTGGGCTGCCCAATTCCGCTCTGTAACTTCTAGCACAGCGCCTAAGCGATTTGATACTGTTTCGTCGGGGCCGAGGATGCGGAAGTTGCGGCTTTCTTGGTTAAGTTGCATGATATCCCGCAGAAAAGTTCCTGCAACTTGGGTAGCTTCAGCGATCGCTTGCCCTGGTTTGAGAACATCTACGGCATACTTTTGAAAGTCGGGCATCTTCAGGTCGCGCAGCAAAAGACCGCCGTTAGCGTGGGGATTGTCACCCATACGTCGATGACCTTTGGGAGCCAGTTCTGCTAGTTCGGGAATCAACTTACCGTTACTATCGAAGAGTTCTTCTGGTTTGTAACTCTTCATCCAATCTTCTAAGAGTTTGAGGTGTTCTGGCTGTTTAGCGATGTTGCTCAAGGGAACTTGGTGCGATCGCCAATAACCTTCGGTTTTTTTGCCATCGACTTCCTTAGGCCCTGTCCAACCTTTGGGTGTTCTCAAGACAATCATTGGCCACTGCGGACGCTCCGTGAAACCATGTACACGGGCTTCTCTCTGAATACTTTGAATTTGGGCGATCGCTATATCTAGAGTAGCCGCCATTTGCTGGTGGACATCTGCGGGATCGTCACCTTCGACAAAGTAGGGCTTGTAACCATAGCCGACAAATAAGCTTTCTAATTCCTCATGGCTAATCCGTGCGAGTACTGTTGGATTAGCAATCTTATACCCATTCAAGTGGAGAATCGGAAGTACAGCCCCATCATGCACAGGGTTCAGAAACTTATTGGAATGCCAGCTAGTTGCTAAAGCACCTGTTTCAGCTTCGCCATCACCCACAACAGCAGCAACAATCAAGTCAGGGTTATCAAAGGCTGCACCGAAAGCGTGGACGAGGGCATAACCTAGTTCCCCGCCTTCGTGGATCGAACCAGGGGTTTCGGGTGCAACGTGGCTGGGAATACCACCAGGGAAAGAGAACTGTTTGAAGAGTTTCTTCATTCCCTCAGCATCCTGGGAGATGTTGTGATAATAGTCGGTGTAAGTGCCTTCTAGGTAGGTGTTAGCTACCAGTCCAGGGCCTCCATGACCAGGGCCAGCAATATAGATTGTGTTTAGGTCATATTTTTTGATGACGCGATTCAGGTGAACATAGATAAAGTTCAGCCCTGGTGTTGTTCCCCAGTGACCTAATAGCCTGGGTTTAACGTGTTCTAGCTTTAGCGGTTCTCTCAGCAGTGGATTGTCGAGTAGATATATTTGCCCAACAGAAAGATAGTTGGCTGCACGCCAATAAGCGTTGATATTACGTAATTCTTCATCTGTTAAAGGCTTTGTTTGTGGAGTTGTAGCTAATGTCATTTCGACACTCCATTACAAAAAGATTTTGACGGCTTCATTCAGTATGTAATTGTACTTATTTTTAAGACTATGGCCATCTAACCCATGATAAATTTTTCTAGCCTTTCTAATAATTCATAATTCATGTACACCATTTGATACCAGTCCCATCAAATCGGGTTAAATAGGAATCCTATAGATAATGTGGGGTTTAAATAGATGAAAACTGCTGTAATTAATAAAGCGATATCTACGGGAAGCTACGCTAACGCATGATGGCGGATATGATCTTCAATAAAACTGGCAATGAAATAATAACTGTGATCATAGCCTTCTTGATAACGCAAGTTTAGCGGCTGGTTAACATTTGCACAAGCTTGCTCAAACACTTCAGGCATTAATTGTTCAGCTAAAAATTTATCAGCAGTTCCTTGGTCAATCAAAATCGAACTGTGATATCCTACTTTTTTGACTAATTCACTAGCATCATAATCACGCCAAGTTTCTTGATTGCTGCCAAGATAACCACTAAAAGCCTTTTGACCCCAAGGACAACGCATAGGTGCAGTGATAGGTGCAAAAGCTGATACTGATTTGTAAAGTTCTGGGTTTCTCATCGCACAGACAAGCGCCCCATGTCCCCCCATCGAATGACCGAAAATACCTTGTTTATCGGGTAGGGTGGGAAAGTTTGCAGTAATTAAAGCAGGTAATTCCTGGACGATATAACTATACATTTGGTAGTTTTTACGCCACGGTTCTTCTGTCGCATCAACATAAAAGCCCGCACCTGTGCCAAAATCCCAGTCATCATCCTCACCTGCAATGCCACTATTACGCGGACTAGTATCTGGTGCAACCAATATCAAACCGTACTCAGCCGCAAAGCGCTGCACTCCCGTCTTAACCATAAAATTCTCTTCTGTGGAACTTAACCCAGAGAGGAAATAGAGAATTGGTACAGGTTTTTGAGTTGCTTGTGGTGGTTGATAGACAGCAAAGCGCATTTCACCGTTACAGGTTGAGGAGGAATGACTGTAAAAGCCGAGTTTGCCACCAAAGCTTTTATATTCTGAAAGGAGGTTGAGGTTAGGCATTGGTTCTCTTTCCTAAGCGGCTTTCGGAGAATGATTATTTTAGCTTACCTAGATTAATATTATGCAGGTAGCGATGCCTTCTGCCCTCTGCCTTTCTTTGTAAGAGTTTGAAATCTTTGATTTTTTAAGTTCATACTTCAATTCAGCAACGCTTTTTAGAACATTTGGCTTTCTCAGGTTTGTGATTTACTTATACCACAAGATTGTAGTACACACTAAAATTTACCCTCTGTCAGCGCCACAACTTAACTCTCTCAATCAACCCTGCGACTAGGTAACTTAGTCCCACACCTTTTACAAAAACCAGCATCTATATCATGGAAAGTCAAACCACAACCAGAACAAACTGTTTCTACCTGATTAGTAGTTTTCACCACTCGCTTGATTAAATCTCCCACTTGCCAAGGAATTAGTGCAATTCCGGTAAAAATCATTAGGACTGTTAGCAAGCGCCCTAATTCAGAAATTGGAGTAACATCGCCAAATCCCACAGTTGTCATTGTGACAACAGAAAAATAGAATGCATCCAAAAATGTACCGTAATTTTGAGGATTAACCGGATGCTCTACTTGATAAATTAAACCAGAATAAATAAAAACAATTGCAAATAATGTAAATAATATTCGCGCAAAAATCATTCCATCTTCGGTGCTGATAGTGGCGAATAAAAATTTCCTATCGATAAACCTGATTAATCGTAAAATCCGAAACCATCGCAGCAGGCGGATAAAGCTGATATCCACCATTCCTAGAAAGAATGGCAAAATCGCCATTAAGTCAATAATCGAATAAAAGCTAAAAATATACTTAATTTTGTTTTCCGCACTCCACAGACGGAGTGAATATTCCACCGCGAAGATGATGACGATCGCAGTATCGACTAAATGCAATTGAAACCGCACATAATCAGGAATCTTATAAGTTTCTGCCACAAAAATTCCTGATGATATTAGCACCATAGCGGCAAGGCTTAAATTAATCGCTTTACCTAATGGTGTTTCCAGGTCTTTTAAGTAGAATTCTGTTTCTTGTCTGCTCAGTAACATATTCGACCATTAACTAATTTTAATTCCCAGTTATAGCATTAGAAATACGATATTATTAATCATTATCCTTATGTTAACCTCCGCTTATATGAACCCAGAATATTTTATGCGTTTAGCTTTGGCAGAAGCAAAAAAAGGAGATGCACCTTACGGTGCTGTGATTGTCAAAGATAACGAAGTCATGGCCGTAGCTCATAACACTGTAAGGAGAGATAACGATCCATCAGCCCATGCAGAAATTAACGTTATTCGTAGTTTAACAGCTAAACTTAAGAACCCTTCTTTAGAAGGTTATAGCATATATACAACTGGCGAACCTTGTCCCATGTGTGCCACTGCTTGTGTTTGGAGTGGTTTATCAGAAATTGTATATGGTGCTTCAATTCAAGATTTAATTTCATTAAACCAATCACAAATTCATATATCTTGTGAAGAGGTTATTGCTAAATCATTTAAAAAAATTAAGGTAAAAAAAGACCTTTTAAAAATAGAATGTTTAGAATTATTTAAATTAACTTAAATCTATATGGTGCATTAAGATAATGTACGCACCTCGAAAATGTGATGTATTATTGATGCGAACGATGGTATAGCATTTTAAATGGGTAAATAGAGCGTACACTATCGAGTGGGCGGACATCGAAAGGTAACTTAATAGTAAAAGTGCTACCTTTGCCGAATTCACTTTGCACATCTATGCTGCCATGATGTGCCAAAATAATTGCTTGCGCGATCGCTAATCCTAATCCAGAACCGCCGGTGCTACGAGAGCGATCGCTATTCACTCGATAGAAGCGGTCAAAAATCCGAGTCAAATCCTGCTGTGGAATACCAATGCCCGTATCTTGCACCTGAATCACGGCATAATAGTCACTGCGGTCTACACTAACCGTTACCTTTCCTGTTGGTGGTGTATATTGAATTGCATTGATAATTAAGTTAGAAAATAAGCGATAAAGCTGATCTGCATTACCAATGACATTCAAAGGAGTTGATAGCTGTACAGAAGATGCCAGTGTTACACCTGCTGCGATCGCTAACGCAGCAAATTCCTCTATTAAGTCATTAACAATATCATCCAAGCAACAAATTTCCCGTTGCATTGGCACAGATTGACGATCCAAGCGAGTCAGCAGCAGTAAATCTGTAACTAGAGTAGTGAGTCGCTGATTCTGACGTTGTAGGGTTTGTAGAATGTCTCGCGCTTCTGTTTCATCTAATTGAGCCATCATCAGCGCAGATTCTACTGTCGCTTGGGTTGCTGCTAGAGGTGTTCGCAATTCGTGTGCGGCATCTGCTGTAAATTGTTGGACTTGTTTATATGAGCGATAAATCGGCTGCATTGCCAATCCTGCTAACCACCAACTTGCAACGCCAACCAAACCCATTACAATTGGTAATCCCAATGCTAAAGTGAGTTTTATAACAGTCAGATAACTACTAAATTCCGCAAGACTTCGCCCTACTTGGATGTAACCCCAATCGAGATTTTCTTGGGTATGCAGCACAAAAGAAATTTGATGATAAAAGTTGCCTTTGCTATCTTTAAGGGTTTGCCAAAGTTCTTTGTTAAAGATTATAGGTAATTCGTCTGGATAAGTTCCTGCGATCGCAATTAAGCGTCCTGAATTATCGAAAAAACGGACATAGTAATTGCTTTGATTGATAGCACTTAAAATATGACGTTTGGAAACTGATTGTTCTTGAATACAACTTTTACCAATTACACAAATATTAGGTAAAAGTTGTTGTATGACTGGTTCCAATTGGCCAGGTTTTTGTAATTTTAATTCAATAGTATCGTGTAAAGTTCCTGCTACAGACTCCAGTTCTCGGTCTAATGTCATCCAATGGGCATGGGAGATTGCTCTATAAATACCAAATCCGCAAATGCTTAAAATTACAGCCATAACAAGCGCATACCACAGCGCCAAACGCAAGCGGGTTTGCTGAAATAATTTATTTTGATTCATAAAATAATTTGCTAATATAAATATGTTGCATATTAATTACAATAGATGCTTTTTTACTATTTGAAATTTAAAGTAAACTTACGAAACTGTTTAACATGAACTACGACAACATTGTAACAATCGAACCTGGCAAACGTAGTGGCAAACCCTGTATTCGGGGAATGAGGATTACCGTGTATGACATTTTAGAATATCTTGCAAGTGGTATGACCGAAGAAGAAATTCTAGAGGATTTTTCAGAACTCACATCCGAAGATATAAAAGCCTGTCTTGCCTTTGCTGCTGATCGTGAGAAAAAATTATTTGTAGCATCCCTGTGAAACTGCTTTTGGACGAAAACCTTTCTGATCGGATTATTCCCAAAATTTTGGATTTGTACCCCAATTCATCTCATGTTAAAGCATTAGCACTTACCAATACTGATGATTTAGTCATTTGGGAATATGCTAAAGCTAATGATTTTGTGATTATTTCCAAAGACTCTGATTTCCATCAACGTAGTCTTCTGTATGGCCATCCACCAAAATTTATCTATCTCCGTATTGGCAATAGCCCAACATCCAAAATTGTTACAACTCTGCGAGAAAACTTTGACACCATCATCCAGTTTGGAAATAGCGAATTGGAAAGTATTTTGGTGTTAGCGCTAGGTTGAAAATGCAAAATCAATAAATTGCTATACTTCAACTGTTAGTAAGTTATGGCTGTAATAGCAGTTCCCTAAATTACAGCTACAAATTATGCTCTTGAGGATAGGAAGTATCAATGGTGAGATTCAAGCGATATCCCATCCCATGCAAAGTTTCAATTATGTTTTCGCAGCCGCTATTAGCTAGTTTGCGACGCAGCAACCGCATTTGAGCCGCTACCACATTACTAACGGGTTCTGCACTTACTTCCCAAAGCTGATTGCGAATTTGTTCTGTAGTAACAATTTGGCTTGGGTGCTTCATAAAATATTCTAGTAGCTGGAATTCTTTATTTGTTAGGGGAATCTTTTGTTTATTTCCCCCAGCATTCTGACTAACAACTAAATTATTGCTGTAATCTAAAGTTAGATTGCCAACAGTTAATTCCTGGGGCTGAAATTGGGGCGATCGCCTCTGCAATGCGCGCAATCTTGCTAATAATTCTGCCATACCAAATGGCTTTACTAAATAGTCATCTGCGCCAGCATCTAGCCCAGCCACTTTATCTTCCATACTGTCTTTAGCTGTTAGCATTAATACAGGCAGAGGATTTTTGTGGGAGCGTAGTTGTTTGCACAATTCTAATCCTGATATTCCTGGTAGCATCCAATCGAAAATAGCTAATGTATATTGTGTCCAGCTATTTTCTAAGTATTCCCAGGCATCATTACCATCTAGTACCCAATCGACTAAGTACTTGTGTTGGGTAAGAGTTCGTTTAATAGCATCACCTAAATCTGTTTCATCTTCTACTAGTAGCACTCGCATAAATTTCACTTGTCAGACTAATTCGTAATTCAGTAAGTCGAGCTAACAGTTACCGATTAAAATTAAAACGCCCGTTTACTTTTTCACCTTTAACATCCGCAGTAATTTTCACCTGATATTGACCAGATGTATTTTCAGATAGCGTCGCCGCATAGTGTTTACCACTAACATCATAGGTTAAAGGAATTGACTTTTGTTTCCCATCCGGTAGCTGGACTTGAGCAATTACCTTTGCATTAGGTACTGCTTCGTGATTGTCACCTGTTTGCAAATACAAATCCATGTGAGTTGTATTAGCTTCTTTCTCGGCTAAGAACTCCAAGTGATAAGTTCCTGTCTCTACAACTTGACCACCTTTAGATTCACCATGCGGACTATTTGTTTTTTTAGCCCCAGGTGAAGGTATAACTGATGGAGCCTTGGCACTTGAAGTAGAAGAAACTGGGCTATTTTCTGTATTAACTGTTTGATTACTATTACTACAAGCTCCTAAAAAAAGCAGTCCTACACTTCCAATAATAATGAAATTAGATTTTAGCTTTTTCATTAATTTCTTCCTTGTTCGAAATTTATTTTTCACAAGTCATATAAGATTTTTTTAGTGTGCTGAGGGATTAAAAACCTGGCAAACTTGACATACAGTGCGGGGAGAACTACTAAGGTTAATGCCGTAGAAGTAAACAACCCACCTAACACTACTATTGAAAGTGGTTGTAAGATTTCCTTTCCTGGCCCACTTTCAATTACTAAAGGTGCTAATCCCAAAGCAGAGGTAAAAGCTGTCATCAAAATCGCATTTAAACGTTCCATTGACCCTTTAATCAAAACTTCTTTAAATGGTATATCTTTGGCAAATTTGGTGTTGTAATTATCCACAAGCAACAAACCATTGCGGGTAGCAACTCCAAATAGAGTGATAAAGCCAACCAAAGAAGCAATAGAAATCACACCACCAGTCAAAGCTACTGAAAATACTCCTCCCACTAAAGCCAAGGGTAAATTAATCATAATCATGGCAGTAGAAGAGATAGATTTGACAGAAATGTACATGATGACTGTAATTGCAACAAAGGCGATCGCACTTGATATGAAAATATTCTGAGTTGCTCTTTCTTCTGCTTCAAATTGTCCTGCATACTGGATATAGTAACCAGAGGGTGGATGTACTTTTTGATTAACTTTGTCTCTAATTTCATTGACGATAGAGCGCAAATCTCTACCATTAGCGTTAGCAGAAACAACAATTAAACGGGATACATTCTCTCTATTTATAGTATTAGGACCAGTACCATTTTCAATTGTAGCAACCTGTGCTAAAGGAATTTTTTGACCGATAGGAGTATCAATTAACAAATTGCCAATCGTATCCAAATTTTGCCGTGCATCTGGCTTTAACCATACAGCTAAATCAAAAGTTTGTTGTTTTTCTAAAATTTGAGATACTACTCGTCCATTAAGAGCAGTTTCAATGATTTCAGAAAGTTTGCCTACTGTTAAACCATACCGGGAAGCAGCAGTCCGGTTGAATTTTATTTGGATTTGTTCAATTGGTATTTGGGGTTCTAGTTGTAAATCTACAATCCCATTAACGGTTTTCATAACATCATTAACTTGCTGTCCAACGGTGTGGAGTTGTTCTAAATCTGGCCCGAAGATTTTAACAGCGATCGCACTCCTTACCCCAGACAACACTTCATCCATGCGGTGCGAGATAAAACCACCAATATTCGGTGCTACCCCTGGTAACTTAGCGAATTCTTCCCTTAACTTCTCAATCGTCCCCTGCCGATCTTTCATCCCTGCGTCGCTTAACTCGATATCCAAGTGTCCCAAATTCACTCCTGCTGCATCTCCGTCTCCTGGCGCACGTCCAGAACGCAACTGCACATAAGGAAATCTAGAGTCTCCCTTGAGTGCGTGCTGAAGTGCTTCACCAGCTGCATTAGTAGCTTCCAGTGAAACCCCCGGATAAAGAGTTAAGGTATTTACTAAAGTTTGCTCCTGAAACTCTGGTAAAAATATTCTGCCAAAGGAGGGGAAAATTATAGTTGCAGCTACCAAACTAGCGATCGCTAAACCTAAAACAATTTCCGCACGCTTGAGAGAAAATATTAATAAAGGATAATAAAGTCGTTTAAAAAATCTCGCTATCCAAGGTTCTGTTTCTGGCAAGCGACCATAAGGCAGTAAAATTGCACATAAAGCCGGAGTCACCGTTAATGCTGTGATACTAGAAGCGATAACTGCTGCCATATAGCCTAATCCCATCGGGATAAAAATGCTACCTTCTACACCTGCTAAAGCAAAAACTGGGGAGAAGACAACTATAGTAATGATCGTAGCTCCAAATACCGAGTCGCGTACCTCTTGACAACCGTCAAATACAACATCTAAAACCGGGCGGGGGTTGGGAGAATATTTATTTTCTCGCAGGTTACGGTAAACGTTTTCAGCATCAACAATTGCATCATCAACGGCTGAACCAATTGCTACGGCTAACCCTCCTAAAGTCATAGTATTTAAACCTTGTCCTAACCAATTTAGTAATAGTACTCCTAGTAATAAAGATAAAGGTAGGGCAGTTAAACAAATAGCTAAGTTACGCCAATTCATTAAGAAGGGAATCAGAATTAAAGCAACAATAATACTGCCTTCAATTAAAGCCTCTCTAACATTTTCAATAGAAGAATCAATATAGTTTTCTTGACGAAAGGTTGGTGTGACTTTGATATCTTTGGGCAATCCTCTTTGAATCTCTAACATCGCATTTTCTATAAGACGGGTGACAGTAGGAGTATCAGTTTGAGGCTGTTTGTTAATCATCACAACAATTGCCTTTTGAGTGTTAAAACTACCATCACCCCGTTTTATCGCCGCCCCAATTTGCACATCAGCAACATTTGAGATATTAACAGGTGTACCATTACGAGCAGTAATCACTGATTGCTGTAATTCTTCGATAGATTCAATCCGCCCAATCCCCCGAATTAATTTTTCTCGATCAGGTGTAATTAAATAGCCACCAGGAGCATTGACATTGGCAGCTTTGGCTGCTTGCTCTACCTCTTCTAAAGTGACGTTAAAGGCTTTTAATTTTTCTGGATCAACTAATACTTGATATTGGCGAACATCGCCACCATAAGCTACTACCTGACTAACACCAGGCACAGCTAAAAGACGATTTGTTACTTGCCAATCAACAATGCGCCGCACTTCCATTAAAGGAGTGCTTTCGGAGGTAAAGGCATATTGTAATACAGTCCCAATGGGCGAGCTTGTAGGGGAAATTTGAGGAGTTTCCACCCCTGACGGCAGCTTACTAAAGCTCTGTTGTAATCGCTCTGTTACTAATTGGCGAGCTTGATAAATATCAGTATCCCAGTTAAAAATGACTTTAACGACAGAGATTCCTGCTGCTGAAGATGAGCGGACTGCTGTTACTCCTGGAGTACCATTAATCGCACTTTCAATTGGTAAAGTTACCAAGGATTCTAATTCTTCGGGGGCGAGTCCTGGTGCTTCAGTTTGAATTTCAACTTGGGGTGGTGCAAAGCTAGGAAAAACATCCAAAGGCATTTGGATAATCGTCCGAAATATCCAAATAGTGAGGATAATTGTCCCCAGAATGACTAACCAACGGCGAGCGATCGCCCACTTAATAATGGCACTCAGCATGGTTATTTTTCAATCTCTGAATCTTTACTTGTTACCCGTTCGCGTAGCGTGCGCGCAGCGCATTGGTTATCATTAAATTCTGGCGCGGCACTGTTTAGAGGTTCTTTTGTAAGGTAGCTTTCTGTGGCTAATTGATATTGATATTTGCCATGACGGCCAGCCCAGAAAGTACCCGCCATAAAAGCTATAGTAGCTAGTGCTGCTGCTCCCCCGGCTGCAATCCACCAGGGTACTGGCAAGCTAGGCGTAGTCTCTGTTGTTTGTACAGAAGTTTCTGTGTTTTCGTCTACTTTTTTCTTGGTATCACCGCGCAGAGATTGAGCGTAAAGTTGCGGCGCTCGTTGGGTAACTATCAAATCACCCTCGAATAAACCAGTTTTTACCTCAACCATATCTCCAGAGGTTTGGCCTAATGTAACTTCAACTGGTTGATAAGCATTGCCATTTTGGATGTAGACAACTTTTTTATTATTAGCTTCTACCACAGCCGCGCTGGGAATCGCCAAGATAGCTGAGGAGGTTTGGTTTGTCAAAACTTCCAACTCTGCAAACATTCCAGGCTTGAGTACACCACCAGGGTTATTGATTTCGGCTTTTACAGGTACAACCTGCGCCTCACCTGTTACTACAGAATTAATTACCGCAATTCGTCCCGTGAAAATGCGATTCGGGACAGAGGCAACTTTAACCCTAACTTGTTGTCCTGCTTTAACTTTGTCTAAATCTTTTTCATATATATTCGCTGTGGCAAAAACCTGATTGTCATTGACAATCGTCATCAGTTTACCACCTGCATCCTCAAAGGTTTGACCAAGGGTAACTTCTCTATCTGCAACCTTCCCAGAAATGGGAGATGTTACTGTCACCAGTCCTTTGACATTGCCACGAATTCCTAGTTGTTGCAGTCGAGTTTCATAAGTGCTGTTACTGAGAGTAATCCGGGATTTTGCTACGTCAACAGATGCCTGAGCGCGTTTAAGTTGATTTTCAGCTTCAATAAACTCTCGGCGGCTATTGGCTTTGGTAAGTTCAGCTTTAGCTTGTGCCAGTTGAGTTTGAGATTCGAGAGCATTACGCCGTGGTAAAGCACCTTGGGCAACTAATTGTTGATCTTTATCATACTTCTCTTGGGCAAATGCCACTTGACTTTGGGCTTGGGCAATCTCTGCTGTGGTAATTTGTTGATAGCGATCGCGGTTTTGTTGCGCTAATTTTAAATCAGCTAAGGCTTGTTGTAAATCAGCCTGACCTTGAGCCAGTTTTTCTTGAGAGTTAACCCGCAGTTCTACCAAATCAGGACTAGATAGTATAGCGACGGGTTGACCTTGTTTAACTAATGCACCAGGTTCTACTAATAACTCAACTACCTTTGCGCCTGCAATTGGTGTGGTTACTTCTACTTGTTTACTAGGTAAAGTTTCAATTTGTCCTGTGGTTTTTATACCCACAGCTAAACGCTGACTTTTAACTGGCTCAACTTTAATTCCCAGACGTTGGGCAGTTTGATTGTCAACTTGAATAGAGCTAGTTGCTGGGGTGGCTTCACTTTCTTGGTGAAATTCATCTCCGTGTCCGGCGTGGGCTAAAACTGCTACTGGGCTTGCCAATAATAGTAAGCTGACAAGTGTACCAGAAACACAACGCATGTTTAGAATTGGTTGGAAACGCAGAGAGTTGGGCATCGTTATGAGAAAATCTGAAGTATGGGTGCAAAGAAAAACTGCGATCGTAATTTTTGGTAAACAAAGCTAGCTTTGCTTTGGGGGATTTTTCTGCACCTTATACCCAGTCTTTCATCTCAAAATGAAATTGGCATGAAATTGAGGACTGATATGAAAATGTTGGGTCTACGTTCTTCAACCCAATCTAGATTGGAGCTATTTTTTAAGCTTAACCGAGCAATAAGGTAAAATCTAAGTTTAGAGTGATGATTAAGTAAAAAGTCTATGGCCACAGCAATCAAAAAACTCACTCTAGACGAGTATCTTGTCTATGATGATGGCACAGATGTTCGCTATGAACTTGTGGATGGAGAGTTAGTTGAAATGCCACCGGAAAGCGATAGGAATAACTTAATTTCTCTCTATCTACTGTCACAGTTTCTCAAGTTTGTCCCGATCCAACTCATTCGCCATAAAGATACAGAACTTGTGGTCATAGGCAACCGCACTCGTGTACGGCTACCTGATTTAATGATATTGACACAAGAGTTACTAGAAGCGATCGCAGGCGGACGAGCGACAATCACTCCAGATATGCCTTCTCCAACATTAGTGGTTGAGGTCGTCTCTCCTGGAAAGGTAAATGAGGATAGAGACTACCGCTATAAACGTTCTGAGTATGCTGCACGAGGTATCCCTGAATACTGGATTGTTGATGCTCAGAGAGCTAGAATTACCCTGCTGACTCTGGTAGATGGACTGTATGAAGAAACTGTATTTCAGGGAACAGACATTATTAAGTCAGCGACTGTTCCAATGCTGGATGTGACCGCAGTCCAAGTATTGACGGCTGGACAAGTCTAAAATCCAATTATGCAACGATGCAGTAATATGGACTGACTCTGAGCATTGAGCGCGCAGAGCGCGAGAGAAATGAAGAAGGGAAAAGAAAAAAGCAAAGAGGGCAACAGGGCAAGAGTGTAAAGGGATACTAAGTCCTGAGGGGAGCCGCAACTACAACCCGAAAACCCACGTCGCCGTCCCTAATGTCACGCGCGTACCCGCTACGATCGGCCGAGCGGCAGTGCCTCGGAGCCAAGTCCCAACAACCACCATGCAGCAGCCGTTGATCATTATCACTCATCCAAGCACCGCCGTCTTTTGGCGCTCCATTATAATTTTCGTGCCAAGAATCCTGACACCATTCGAATATATTACCATGCATATCAAATAAACCAAAGGGATTTGGTGGAAACTTTCCGACATCTGTTGTTTGCCCACGATATTCACCCTTTGGCCCAGCAGCATAAATAGATTTACCATCATAATTGGCTAAGTCTGTCGTAATCGTCTCACCAAAATAAAATGGGGTAGTTGTTCCCGCACGACAGGCATATTCCCACTCTGCCTCACTAGGTAAGCGATAAATTTTCCTAGTCTTGTTAGACAATCTGGCACAAAACTCAACTGCATCATCCCAAGACACCTGTTCAACAGGTCGACTTGGGCTTTTGAAGCGCGAGGGATAGGTTTTTAAATCAATATTTACCTTTTTCAGTCTAGCTACAATGACCCATTGGCTTTGTGTAATCGGAAATTTACCCATGAAAAAGGGTTGAACGGTAACAGTGCGCTGTGGACTTTCCCAATCGGTTCGTTCTGGCTCACTTTCTGGGGAACCCATCAAGAATTGTCCACCAGGAATTTTGACCATTTCTAGAACTACACCATCACCCAAATTTTCTGAGAAAAATTCGGCTCGTTTGCGACTGCGACTCACTTCACAGGTTTTCCCCAAGCCAAACAATCCTGATTTTATATTTATAGTAGCGGTTTCAAACTCAAAGGGCTGAGTTTGAATATCTGGGAGGGATTTTGGCACAGAAATAGTTTTAGATGATTCTCTGTCTCCTTGTTTTTTTAATTCCGCTTGCTGCCTTTGATATTCGGTTCTTTCCCGTTGGCGTATTCTTTCTAGTTCTTGCTGGCGCTCATATTCTGCTTGTTTTGGCGCAAGCACTCGTTGTTTTATCGAGGTAATATCCTCATCCCTTAGTCCTAGATATTGTTGATATTCTTCGAGTTCCTCCTCGTTAAAAGGATATTCCTCATTGACTGCACGAGTTAGCGCTTCTTCATACTGAACCTGTTTACGCTCATACTCCCGATATGGTTGCAAAACTTCTTCTCGAATTGCTTTTGCTTCATCCTCAGATAGTCCCCAATCAATCCGCTTAGATTCCAGCATTTGCAAAGCAAATATAGAAAACTTACCGTTACCAAACTTCTTGGCGCGGGTTTCCACTTCTTTGCGATACTTCAGCTTGGGGTCATCCTTTGGCGACTTTGCCAACAAAATCTTATGACCTTCCTCAACTGGGTAGAACTTGGGAGTCATTGCAGGCGCAGCTTCTTGCACCTTCGTACTGGCATATTCATGCAGTTCATCAATGGAAATCCAGCCATCAGTATCTTTATCGGCTGCACCTGTTTCAATACCTTCAACTAAATAGCGGGTGTAAATAGAGAGTTCTGAGCCTTCTTGCTCAAAGGAATATTGGGCTGAAGTGGAAGAGGTAAGAATTGCCCTGCCTTTACCGCCTAGTTGCTCTTGCACATTTACAGTGCCATCACTTTTGACTGTCATCCCTTGGGTAATTGCGCCACTAAAGCAACAGTCTAGGATGATAACTTGTTGTAGAGAACGGCTATCGTTAATATTTTCATGCAGAACACTAGCTGGTACTGCGGAGGGCGTTACGAGCTTGCTATTTTGTTTTTTAGTTTCACGAGTTGATAGGTATAGTTGCCCTTTTTCATCTTTAATCCCATGACCAGAAAAATAAAACAGCAGCAAATCATGCTTTTGGCGATTGAAGAAAAGGTTAAAGATAGCTTCTCTCACAGCTTGTGGTTGAGGATTTTTCAGCACAGTAATATTTGACTCAGGAAAGTCACCCATTTCTGGGTTCACCAACACTCGCCTCATAGCATCAACATCTTTGACAGCAGCTGGTAGTAGTTTTAAATCTTTATCCTGATAATCATACTCACTAACCCCTATCAGCAGTGCAAACTTAGTCATTGTTACTATTTTGTATCTTTTGTCTTATTCAAAAAATCCTCTGCTAGCTTCTGAGCAAATTCCAAATCCTCTCGACTACTGGCTTCTAAGTTAAGTTCTCTGCCGTCAGGTGCTTTGATTCCCACCTTTATTGATTTGTTGCCCAATACTCTACCCAGAAACCCAAACAAAGGTTTGATAAGGGCTGGATTGACTACAGCTTTTAATGCCCCCAACTAAAAACCCCCGAAAGACTTTGAATCTTGGGGGGCTTCTGTGACTGGCACTAAACTTGCATCTTCTACCCCATCCACATCTTTAATCTGTGGGAGCAAATTTTGTGCTTCTGTTTGCAACTCTTCTTCGTCTAAACCCAGTTCAGACAGGGAAATAGTCACCTCAACATTAGATGTGGTTGCCATTATGAAGCATCTCAGTGGTTTTAACAGTGTCTCTGATAGATTGTACTGTTTTTTGAGCTACAGATATTACATTAGGCAAAGAGGATTCGCGGCTGCAAAGTCAGCAAGGGCACAGCATTGCTGTGCCCCTACCGCGCGATCTAATATATATAATATATGGCTTCTCAGTTGAGTCCAATACAGACCTAAACCTATTGGATTTTAGCTAGCTGACATCGCACCCGACACCCCATTCATAGATCCATTTACCGAAGAAGGCTGAACAGAATCGCCTGTTAAAGGATTGGTGACTTTAGAATTGCTTACTACGCTTCGCTTCTTTTTAGTATTACCTCGTCTAGCACCACCCGCCATCTCGTATTCCTGGCTGGTTTTACCGTAACGGCTGCCAACTCCTAGTAACATTTTTTCTGACATTGCGATTACAACCTGTTCTGCGTTGTTCACATCATCTGTGAGTTTGTCAATGGTAGATAACGCAGTGTTGTAGGCAGCAAGCTTAGACCGGAGATCGTTAATTGTCTTATTATAAGCTTGGATAGTCAGTCCTCCGCCAAAGTCAAGTTCTACGCTGATAGATTGTAAACTTTCAATGCGGCGATCGGCTCGTTCTAAAACGGTGGAATTTCTTTTGCGACGTGCCATAATGCATCTCTGCCATTAGTTTGATAGTACTGTTTTATACCAAAATATTTTTGATTGTCATGGGAAAATATAGCAAATCAGTTGCCCTGATACTTCTAAAGCTTTAGTCAATTTCACTTAGACTAACTTTAGTTTCAGGTAGTCAATAGATTCATAAGTTCATTACAACAAATGCTGCAATGATTTAAGCCTTTCTTATACATGAAAGAGCATTTGTTGCAAAGCATTAAACAATTGCTGCAATGACTTATACATTTGCAAGAAATACTTAAGCCTTTCTTATATATAAAAGAGTATTTGTTGCAAAGCATTAAGCATTTGTTGCAACGACTTATACATTTGCAAGAAATACTTAAGCCTTTCTTATACATAAAAGAGTATTTGTTGCAAAGGTTTAAACTTTTACAGCTTGAACCGTAGAAGCGTAGGCATAGCTCGTCGTAGACATCGCTTTTGCCTGTTGTCTAAGATAAAATTGCCTCTCAAAGCTTGTTAACGTGATAAATAAAGTCGTGTTGGTATTGAGACAGATAATTTATGACAGCCAGAGAGCAACTTATTCAGGAAATTGAGCAGGTTTCAGATTCTTTAGTGGAAGAAGTGCTAGACTTCTTGCTATTCATAAAAGATAGACAGGATCAGAAAAATTCCACATCTCATGGTGAGCAAAGCCAGCCATCTGAGCAAAGCATTCTAGAGCGCATGGGTGGAATTCCCCAGCATTTGCTCTCAGTAGGTAATTTATCAGACCGAGATGTTCGGAGAGCGGTGATTGCATCACGGATACAACAGAGCCGCCAACAGGAATCATGACCTATTATCCTACGATTTTAGTAGATACAGGTTTGTTGGTTGCTTTTTACGACTCAGCAGGCTCACATCATGATCGGGTGGTTGAGTTTTTTGCTGGATGTACCAGTCGATTGGTAACGAGTGAAGGTTGTGTCACTGAAAGTGATGTGGCTATTAGCCTCTGACTAGCAGGTGCAAAACGAGTTTCTGTCCCACCTAGCAAATCGCATCTACGAGTGTGAATCGCTTACGTCTCAAGATTTTGCTCGGATTGCTGAACTGAATGCCCAGTACGCTGATTTACCAGGAGATTTTTCGGATTTATCCCTTGTGGTAATTTCTGAACGCCTGAATGTCGCTGCAATTGCCACACTGGATAAAGATTTTAATATTTATCGGCGCTATCGTAACCAACCGTTTAAAAGAGTTTTCTACCCTTAAGCAACTTCGTTAGCTATGCCTACGCCTACACGCTAATTAAATAAATAGCGATCGCCTATAAACAATAAGAATGTTACGATATCCTTCACCAGCTGAATCTGACTTATGAAATTAGTTTGCTCCCAAAGCGACCTCAGTACAAACCTCTCACTCGTTAGTCGTGCAGTTCCTTCACGGCCGACTCATCCAGTACTTGCCAATGTGCTGCTGCAAGCGGATGCTGAAACTAACCAAGTAAGCTTAACAGCCTTCGATCTCAGTTTGGGAATTCGCACCAGCTTTAACGCAGAGGTATGGCAAAGTGGTGCGATCGCACTTCCTGCTAAGTTACTTGTAGACATCACCTCTCGTCTTCCAGAAGGCGAAATTACTTTAGACGATGAATCAGCCCTCACAGGTGTAACACCCGGTGCAGAAGGTTTAATAGTCACACTTACCCCCAAGAGTGGACATTACCAAGTCCGAGCAATGGGGCCTGAAGAATTTCCCGAACTACCTGTAATTGAAAATACCGAAGTAATCCATCTCACTACTGCTGCATTAATTGAAGGATTACGCGGTTCATTGTTTGCGACAAGTGGTGATGAAACCAAGCAAGTACTTACGGGAGTACATCTAACAGTTAAACAAGATACCTTAGAATTTGCAGCTACCGACGGACATCGCCTCGCAGTGGTAGAAACTAGCAACGAGCGTCCTTTGGGTGGAACTAGTCAACTAGAAGTGACAGTACCAGCTAGAGCATTACGTGAACTCCAACGAATGCTAGCTCATAGCGCCTCATCAGATGAACCTGTAGCTTTATATTTCGATCAAGGTCAAGTTGTGTTTGCATGGCAAAATCAACGTTTGACTAGTCGCACATTAGAAGGGCAATATCCTGCATATCGACAACTAATTCCGCGTCAATTTGAGCGACAAGTGACAATTGAACGGCGACAATTCGTCAGCACTCTAGAACGGATTGCTGTTTTAGCTGATCAGAAAAATAATATTGTTAAGGTTAGTATTGATAGCGACGCCCAAGAAATTACCTTATCTTGTGAAGCTCAAGATGTGGGCAGTGGTAGAGAGTCAATGTCAGCACAGATTTCTGGGGAAAACATTGAAATTGCTTTTAATATTAAATATTTGATGGAAGGCTTGAAAGAGTTACCATCTTCTGAAATTCAAATGCATTTAAATCAAAGCTTAACTCCAGTGATTTTTACACCATTGGGTGGTTTGAAAATGACCTATTTAGCTATGCCTGTACAACTTAGAAGTTAAAAAGAATAACTTTAAGCGCTTTTTATCGTCGCCCCCTTAATCCCCTCTCGAAAAGCCTATGGTGTACACACAAGTCTTCTAGAGTTGGGCCACAGGCTTTTGATCCCCCCAACCCCCCTTAAAAAAGGGGGCAAAAAGCTTTCAAAGTCCCCCTTCTTAAGGGGGATTTAGGGGGATCAATACACATTTTGCGCCCAACAAGAAGATGTATGTACGCCGTAGCCTTAAAGGAAGAGAGAAATAGAAGTGAGGTTTTCCAGATGCCGTGAAAAGTCAGATTAGGGGCAGGGAGACAAAGTATAGCTTTGGCGGGGTGTGGTTCTTCGGGTTTAATAGGAACTTCCAAAAATTAAATTACTCAATTCCTGCATCCAATACGACTGTCCGATTTCTTCTCCCCCTGCTCCCCAAAGCAATTGATTATTTTTTTGGAAGTCCCTCATACACCCTCCACTGGATGCTGCCCATAATATGGCAAAGCCTCTGACCAATTAGGAGACTTGCCCTCTTGCCAATCGAGATTAGCTAATTCTAAAATACTCGTCACTGTTGCTGCTAACCCAGATTGGGCTTGAATCAACTGATAATTAGTATTCCAATTAGCTAAAGTTTCCTGCCATGCTTCTGGCGCGAACACTCTATCTGGTAAACACGCTGTTAATTTAGAAGTATCTGGCTCAAACTGATAAATGGCAGCAAAAATTTGACCTCGTTGTGCTGGCATTTCCACAGCAAGAGTTTTTGGATTTTGACTTTTACCTGCTTCTGACCAAGCTACCGCAGCCAAAGTTGAAATCGCAAATACAGGAATATCTAACTGTTGTCCTAAAGTCCGAGCAGTGACAACGCCAATCCGAGTTCCCGTAAAGCCGCCAGGGCCTTTTGCAACTGCGATAAATGATAAATCTGCCCAAATTTGCGGTTTGATAAACTCAATTAAATATTGATGTATTAGGCTAGATAAATCACGTCCCAAATTCCAAACTTGGGAGCGAGTATCACCTGCAAAATTACTAATTCCCAAACCTAATTCTGGTGTGGTGGTATGTAGCGCCAAAGCGTACTTATTTAATGCAAAGCTTTTTAGTTCCGTTGTCAAAGTTATTTAAAATATCTATTTTTATAGAGTTAACGTGAACTATTCAAGCATATAACATAGCTGTTCTTAATTGAATAGACTATAATTCTTTTGTTTTGGTGTGGACAGAAGTCTCAGGTCAAAGGTTTTGCTGTTTCAACAAACTCAGAAGGCGATGGCGCAAGCGCCCGCCGTAAGCGATCGCAAATATTCGCTTGTTGTTCACTTTCTCTGTGCGATCGCTTTCTTGCCATCTCTTCCCTGTACCATAAATTTGCGATCGCTGATAAATAAAATCTCATTACAGTAGTTTTCATGTATTTGAACCACATCTGACGTAAGGGCACAGCATTGCTGTGCCCCTACCGTCTGGTCTATTTACCTGAAAATAGCTGTAAGATACACCAATCATTTTCTGTCAAGTCGGCACTAATTCACCAGGACGCAACTTCGACCATTTACCCGTTTCGCGTTTGAAGCTCAGACAACCAACAACGTCCCATTCCATTTCAATTACATCATCTTTAGTCCGAATGTTGACATTAATAGAAGGTTCATTCGGATCAAAGTTCGGTGTTTCAGTCAAGTGAGGCTGTTGGTGCTGCCCTTCTACAGCATGATAGGTAACACATCGGTCTACATAGTGGCAATTCACGCAAATACACATAATAGAACCAACTCCAGGGGCCTTTATTGTTAATCTAACTTAAGCCCAACTTTTATTCATGAGTTGCTGGGTTGATTTTTATTACAATGCATCAATCAGTTCTTTCTACCCTAGCTCCCGAAAATTGGCCTTTTAGCTTGGAATTCCTGCCACAACCCGCTTACATGGTAGGTGGCGCTGTACGGGATGCCATCCTCGGCAGAACTCGCGAATATCTGGATCTAGATTTTGTTATACCATTTAAGGCGGTAAAGGTAGCGAGAGCGATCGCTCGTCATTACAAAGCTGGTTTTGTGTTACTTGATGCCGAACGACAAATTGCGCGTGTGGTTTTTCCCCACGCCACGGCTGACTTTGCCCAACAGGAAGGAAATAGCTTAGAAATTGATTTGCACAGACGGGATTTTACAGTAAATGCGATCGCTTATAATCCCCATACCCAAGAAATCATCGATCCTCTGCAAGGCTACGAAGATTTACAACAGGGCATTTTGCGAATGGTATCACCTGCAAACCTAGAAGATGACCCTTTACGGTTAATGCGAGGTTATCGCCAAGCCGCCCAACTAGATTTTACTATTGAGCCAGCTACCCAAACGGCAATTCGTTCTTTGGCATCGCATATCAGCAAAGTTGCAGCCGAACGAGTTAGGGTAGAAATTGGTTATTTGCTGGCAAATTCTCAGGGGACTCCTTGGATCACAACTGCTTGGGAAGATGGTTTACTTGCTCCTTTTTTCAAAAACGCCACCCGTGAAAGCTTGCTCAAACTAGCAGCAGTTGACGAAGCAGTTGCTTTACTCAGCCAAAATTGGCAACAATTAGGCGCACAACTGCAAGAATATGTCCGCGATAGTATTAAAACCACTTGGTTAGGTATTGCCAAACTTGCTTGTCTTGTCAACCCCGATCCGCAATTAGCAGAAATAGAGCTACAGGAACTAACTTATAGTCGTGCCGAAATTCGGGGTGTAACCACTGTTCTAAAACTATTACCGCAACTTCAAGTAGTTGATATGTCCTTGCGAGAACAATATTTGTTGTTCCATGACGCAGATATTGTGTTTCCCGCTACGGCAGTGCTAGCTGTAGCACTCAATAATTTGGTAGAGGCGATGTCTGTTGAGAAGCCACTACACACAACAGTCGCTACAACTCTAGAAACCAAACTAAGGAATTGCCAAGTCTTAGCACCTTTGATCAACCGTTATCTAAACCCTGATGATCTAGTCGCTCATCCAACTCCACTAGTAAGCGGCAAGGATTTGATCATAGCATTGGATATTCCAGCTTCGGCAATCATCGGTCAACTGCTGACAGAAATTGCCGTAGCACAAGCTGAGGGGAAAGTCTCAACACCAACAGAGGCGATCGCATTTGCACGTCAGTTACTTAAAAGATAAGTAATCAAGCAAACATGATATAACTTGAAATCTGCTGTAATATATGCGAGCGCTATTTGGAAACAACCTGAAGCGATCGCCCACCAAGACTAAAAACCACGTTTCTTTTTACCAGTCTGTAATCACTTACACCGAACGTCTCAAAGAGTTTTACCTTAGTGTCACACATCGCTTAAGTTTTGGAACGCCTTGTAAACAAGATATGTTAGATTTCTTTATTCCTACTTACATAACTTTTGTACAACAAGATACATTAAATGGTAGTTTAGTAGCAAAGGAACCAAAAAGTATGGCCGTCAGTAGCCCTGAAGTTATCCGTCATATATTGATTGGGCTGGGATATTTAGCTCCTGAGATAGATCCTAAGCCGGATCTGACTAAATTTGCTCCCTGGAAGCGGAATAACAACTCTTTAACAGATGCTCCTACTGAAGAAGCGATTAAAAAGTTTCAGAAGCAGTACTCACAAAAACTTGTGATTAATGGTAACGCTGATGCCGAAACTCGAACTGTAATGGAAGATACAGTCATAGGACTTCAGAATAGATTAAAGTTTCACGGTTTCGCAACCAATGCCGAAATTCCTCCAAACAAGCCATTTTATGGGCCAGCCACTTATACAGCAGTCAAAAAATTTCAGAAATCTCAGGGTTTAACTGAAAATGGCATTGCCACTATTGAACAGCGTCAAATTCTCCAGCAACCTACTCTAACAAATAAGCCTCAACCGCAGCCACAGACGCAACTCAGGCTGATCGATTTATGGTTTCAATTCAAAAAGAATCCTCAAAATCCTTCTTACATCGCAGCCTTAAATAACTTACAACAAAATCTACCCAAGGACGTTTTACACAAAGTTACTAACAAATGGAGGGGGACAAATGATCAAAACCCTGAAATTGTCAAGCTAACGAATTTGTTCACTTATTATGATGACAACAATCAAAATCATCGTGATGCACTAACTCACTTACAAAGTCAGATCACCCCAGCTATTTATAAAGAATTTATTAGTCTCTGGAATAAGAAGTAATATCATGTCCGCATAATTAGTTATGCTAACCACAGTCATTACACCCCTCCCCGCTTGCGAAGAGGGGAGACAAAGCTACGCTTTGGCGGGGTGGGGTTCTTCGGGTTTAATAAGCAATCAAGCGGACATGATATAAACTACCCACTGCTGATGCAACGCAAGTGAGTTTGACAAATCTATCCCCGTCTTGAACTAAAGTTAAAGTCTGCCTGTCCTTCTCCGACTCGGAGAGGGACAGGTTTTGCGTAGTAAAACAGGGAGAGGTTTTTTCTTCGGCTAATTAAACCAATACCATCTGACCCGTTGAACTCACGCCCTTAGTCGGAAAACACCGCAATTACTAATAAATAACTCAAACTGTTCACGCCTAGACGTAGTGAAACAGCATTTATTTTCTTAAACAGTCGATAATGTAAATAAATGTAATAAAATCCTCAGGCAGGACAGAAGCATTTATGCGTGTAATTTTGATGACGGGTAAAGGCGGCGTGGGCAAAACTTCCGTTGCTGCTGCAACTGGACTCCGTTGTGCAGAACTAGGCTATCAGACATTGGTTTTAAGTACAGATCCGGCTCATTCTTTGGCAGACAGTTTTGATATGGAACTGGGACATGCACCCCAAAAAATTCGCCCAAATCTGTGGGGTGCAGAACTGGATGCGCTGCAAGAACTAGAGGGAAACTGGGGTGCTGTAAAACGTTACATTACCCAAGTTTTACAGGCAAGAGGTTTAGAGGGCGTACAGGCAGAAGAATTGGCAATTTTACCAGGCATGGATGAGATTTTTGGCTTGGTAAGGATGAAACGCCATTACGATGAAGGTGAGTTTGATGTTTTAATTATTGACTCAGCCCCCACGGGCACAGCACTGCGTTTGCTAAGTTTACCAGAAGTTGGTGGCTGGTATATGCGCCGTTTTTACAAACCATTTCAAAACATCTCGGTAGCGCTTCGGCCTCTAGTTGAACCTTTTTTCAGACCAATTGCTGGTTTTTCGCTACCAGATAAAGAGGTGATGGATGCACCTTATGAGTTTTATGAACAAATTGAAGCTCTAGAAAAAGTATTGACAGACAATACCCAAACCTCAGTACGTCTAGTGACTAATCCCGAAAAGATGGTAATTAAAGAATCTCTTCGCGCCCATGCTTATCTGAGTTTGTATAATGTTGCAACAGATTTAGTAGTGGCTAATCGAATTATTCCTAGCGTTGTCCAAGACCCATTTTTTCAACGTTGGAAGGAAAGCCAAGAGCAATATCGCCAAGAAATTCATGATAATTTCCATCCTTTACCTGTAAAAGAAGTTCCACTTTTTTCTGAGGAAATGTGTGGATTAGCTGCATTAGAACGCCTGAAGGAAACCCTCTATAAAGATGAAGATCCAACTCAGGTTTATTACAAAGAAACGACTATGAGAGTCGTACAAGAACAAAACCAATACAGCTTGGAGATTTATTTACCTGGAATTCCGAAAAACCAAGTTCAACTGAGTAAGAATGCTGACGAATTAAACATTACTATTGGCAACCACCGTCGTAACTTAGTTTTGCCGCAAGCCTTAGCAGCGCTACAACCAGGAGGGGCAAAGATGGAAGATGACTATCTGAAAATCCGCTTCACTGACAATATAAGAGTTTAATTTTGTTGCTACAGCAATGTTCGACAAGAAGCCAAAACTAAAAAGCAAGAATCTTCTCTTGTAGCTAGTACAGACGCAAATTTTTTAGCGTCTGTTTTTGTAATATTTTGATTAATTTTTGTCAAAGGTAAATAAATATTTGTATTAGTGATTTGCCCGTAGTTTTACTGAAGACAGTTTGATTAATTAAATCTGAAAATGGCTTTAGATTTAATTATGTCACTTTGCAAATTATTAATTGTATTTTCTTATAAGCAATGATTTCTAACCCTGAACAAGATTTGTCCTTATGCCGCCATGAAGAAAGTTTACTACGCCGGATTACAAACCGTATCCGACGAAGCTTAGAGTTGGAAGAAATTATCACGGTGACAACGGCAGAGGTGCGATCGCTATTAAACACTGACCGAGTGATGATTTACAAATTTCATCCCGATAATAGTGGTCAAGTGATTGCTGAGTCAATTTACGAAAATCGTTTGCCATCGCTACTAGGGCTAAATTTTCCTGCTGATGATATTCCAGCCACCGCCCGTGAACTATTTATGAAATCACGAGTGCGTTCTGTTGTTAACGTTGATACTCAAGAGATTGGTCAAAGTCACCTCCATGACTTGGAAAATGGAGAAACTATATCAGAGGAAATCCGTTACCGCCCTGTAGATCCATGTCATATTGAATACTTGAGCGCAATGGGGGTTAAATCTTCCGTAGTAGCGCCCATTATTGATCAAGATCAGCTCTGGGGGCTGCTGGTGTCTCATAATTCCCAAGCGCGTTTGATTTCAGAATATGAACTAGAAGCAGTACAGATGGTAGTCGATCAGCTGTCAGTAGCGATCGCTCAAAGTACCCTGCTCACTCAAGTCCGCAAAACAGCCGAACGGGAAGCTATCATTAACCGCATTGCTACCCTACTACATTCACTACCCACAATTGTATTACAACCAGCCCTAGAAGCAGCTGTTGCCGCCTTTAATGGTGTTGGTGGTCGGCTTTGCATTAGAAATGCAGCTTTTGATTCTCACAATGGCAACATCAGCAGCTTAACAGAATGTTTAATACCAGGAAATAATTGTGCCAGGCTTTATATCTGTGGGCAGCAACCTGCAATGCCAGAACAAACCATATATCCATTGATAGAGCAGTATAGTGTCTGGCAGGAACACTACAAATCTGGTAAATACGATACTTGGGCGATTTCAGATATATATCAAACTTCTAGCTTGCGAAGTTTGCAAGTTGCTTTTCAACCAACTAAAATTCGCAGTATGTTGATGATCCCACTTCAGTATCGTCAGCAGTTGCTGGGCTATTTAAGCATTTTCCGCAATGAAATAGATACAGAAACTCTCTGGGCGGGGCAGTATGACAGCGATCAAAGGCAACTTTACCCCCGTTTATCGTTTGAGGTTTGGCGCGAATCTAAAAAAGCACAAGCTCAAAAATGGACGAGCGAAGAAATTGAACTAGCTACGGACATTGGTAAACACTTTGCTTCAGCAATTCAGCAGTATGAACTATACCAACAGGTGCAAACCTTTAATGAAAGTTTAGAAAAACAAGTTAAAAGACGCATAGTTGAGTTGCAACGGACAAGTGAACAACAACAGGCTGTGTTCAAAGTTATTGCCGAGATTCGAGAATCTCTTGACACAAATATTATTTTTCAAACAACTACTAAAGAGGTTTGTCAATTAATTAAAGCCGATCGCGTTTCTGTTTATCGTTTCGATTCTAATTGGGGTGGTCAATTTGTCGGCGATTTCGAGGCTGCTAGTCCATACTGGTCGAATGAGTCTGAACTAGGTATTAATACAGTTTGGAATGACACCTATTTACAAGAGACAGAGGGAGGACGCTACCGCAACAATGAAACATTTGCTGTGGATGACATCTACAAGATGGGGTTTGCTCAATGTCATATCGACAATCTAGAACAGTTTCAAATTCACGCTTTTGTGCTGGCTCCGATCTTTGTTGGGCAAAAACTTTGGGGTTTACTGGCAACTTATCAACACACTGGCCCTCGTCAATGGAAAGCTTCTGAAGTTAACTTTCTTAGTCAGATTGCTGCCCAAATGGGAGTAGCACTCCAGCAAGCAGAATTACTCACGCGAACAAAACAGCAGACGTTAAGTTTGCGACAAGGGGCAGAACAACAACGCGTATTATTTGAAGTTGTTGCCAAAATTCGAGAATCTCTTGATTTAAAGACAGTTTTTGCCGCAACTGTGTGTGAAGTCCGTCGGTCTTTGAATGCTGACAGAGTGGTAGTATACCGCTTTGACCCGAATTCCGAACTCGATGAAGGTGAAATTGTTTCAGAGGATCTTTTGCCAGAGTTTACTTCTGCTTTAACATTAAAAATTCAAGACAACTGTTTTAAGAAGAAGTATGATGCCCTCTATCGTCAGGGACGCATCCACGCGATCGCTGATATCCACAACTCTGGACTAAATGTTTGTTATGTTCAAATGCTGGATCAACTTCAAGTTAAAGCCAATTTAGTCTTGCCACTAGCTAAAAGTAATGAATTGTGGGGTTTGTTGTGCATTCACCAGTGCGACCAACCGCGTAAATGGCAATCCTCAGAAATCCAGTTCGTTATCCAAGTTGCTGCACAGCTTTCTGTAGCGCTCGAACAAGCTGATTTACTTGAACAAACTAAACATCAGGCTGCTGATTTGCAACAAGCGGCAGAACAACAACGCGTATTATTTGAAGTTGTTGCAAAAATCCGAGAATCTTTGAACTTAGATATGATTTTTCAAACAACCACTCAAGAAATTTGCAAATCACTGCAAGCGGATCGTGTGGCTGTCTATCGCTTTAATCCAGATTGGAGTGGTGAATATATCGCCGAGTTTGTGGGTGATGAGTGGGTAAAACTTGTAACTTCTGATTTCAAAACAGTTTGGGAAGATAGCTATTTACAAGAAACCCAAGGTGGACGATATCGCCACAATGAAAGCTATATAGTTGATGATATCTATAAGTCTGGTCATTCGGAGTGTCACATTGCGGCTCTGGAGAAATTACAGGCAAAAGCTTATGCGATCGCACCTATATTTATCGGACAACAGCTATGGGGCTTACTAGCAGCTTATCAGAACTCTGCACCCCGCCATTGGGAAGCCTCAGAGATGAAGTTCATCACTCAAATTGCCAATCAGCTTGGGGTTGCACTCCAACAAGCCCAGTTACATAATCAAACCAAAGAGCAGACCCAAAAGCTGGCTACAACTTTGCATGATTTACAACAAACTCAAACCCAACTGATCCAAACTGAGAAAATGTCCTCACTGGGTCAACTGGTAGCTGGTGTTGCTCACGAAATTAATAACCCAGTGAACTTCATTTATGGCAATATCAATCATGTCAATGATTATGCCGAAGATTTACTCAGTATACTAGACCTCTATGTGCAAGACTGCCCTAACCCCAACTCTGAAATTCGCGATCGCTCTGAAGAAATAGACTTAGAATTTATCATGGAGGATTTGCCCAAAACTCTATCTTCCATGAAAGTTGGAATTGATCGCATCCGGCAAATTGTCTTGGGTTTACGGAATTTCTCCCGTCTTGACCATGCAGAAATGAAGCCAGTTGATATTCATGAGGGTATTGATAGTACCTTGCTGATTTTGCAGCATCGCTTGAAAGCAAAACCAGAGAGTCCGGCGATTAAATTAGTCAAAGAATACAGTGACCTGCCCTTAGTAGAGTGTTATGCCGGGCCACTAAATCAGGTATTTATGAATGTTTTAAGCAATGCGATCGATGCCCTAGAAGATTATAGGGAATCTCAATTAAAACCTCATGGCAATCAAATTACTATCAGCACTGCTTTCGGAGAGCTTGAAGGCAATGTTAAGAGCGTAGTAATTCGCATTACAGATAATGGCCCAGGAATACCCGAAGCCTTAAGGGCAAGAATCTGTGACCCATTTTTTACTACTAAACCAGTAGGAAAAGGCACTGGTTTGGGGTTATCAATAAGTTATCAGATTGTTGTAGATAAACACGGTGGTGTATTTAAATGTGATTCTCAGCCGGGGTTAGGTACAGAATTTTGGATTGAAATTCCAGTGATACAAATCACCAACTCGCTCTATCAACTTCCAGAGATGGGGAAGGCATCACCCTAAAACAGCCACAACCAAACTGGGAGAGTAACTAGTAATACTATAGTCCCAGCAGCTAAGGCAGTAACTGCCAGATCGTGATCGAGATTGAATGTTTCAGCAATTATTAGTGTACCGAAAGCAGGAGGCATAGCCATTTGTAAGACAATTACCTTTGCTGTGGAACCAGTTAATCCAAACAGTGGTAAAATGCTGCCCAATATCAAGGGAACTAACAACATTTTGATTCCCAAGCTCATCCCTACTTGTGGTAGGCTACTCCAAGATTTGATTAGCGCCAGTCGCATTCCAATTAATACCAGAGATAAAGCTACACCACTCCAAGCAAATTTTTCTAGCCAGAATTCTGCGACTGTTGGAATTGCCACTTGTCGAAACAGCAAGCCAAATCCGAAACTCCATAGGGCAGGATTAATTAAGATGGCCCTAATAATCTGCCAATGATTCTGGACACTGCCACCAAAACTAGCTGCTAGTAACACACCCAAGGCATAAGTACCTGGGAATGAACCTAACAAATCGTAAAATAGCGCCCAAGCGAAGTATTCCTTGCCTACCATTGCTAAGGTAATCGGAAAGCCGAGATAACCTGTATTACCAAGCATTGCGGCTAGGATCAAGCTAGCCTGAGTTGGTGCTTGGAGGACAGTATTTCTAAAATAGGCTTGTCCTTTAATTCCTAACCAAGCTAAAAATGCTCCTAGTAAAATGGCTAGATAAGCAAGCGCAGGTGCAATCCAAATTTGCCCTGACAAGCTGGATTGACGCAAAAAGGATACTATGCTTATGGGTACTCCCACCCAAAACAGAAACTGTCCTAAACGTGTAGGAACTGTCACAGGTAGTTTGCGTCCCAGAATGAAACCTACCAGGACTAATCCTCCCAGCTTGACGTATAGTTCTAAAAGATTTGTCAATATTTCTCCTAAGAACCATAAATGTAAAATGCTACCTGTTACATCTACTTTTGTCCAGTGCAAAATCTGTTATGGCTATCCCACAGAAACAGGAGTTTACCGTTGAATAAGGCTGGGTTTTCTGAAAAACCGCAAAACTCATCGAATGACCTTGGTGATGATATTCCAGCGGCTGTACGCGATACCCCTGTTGCAGCGCCTAAAATGTGGTTGCAACCCAAAATTATGCTGATTGGGGGAGTTGCGGGATTTGTCTTGCTGGGTTTAATTAGTGGTTTTTTGTTTTTCGTTACTGCACCCAAAAAAACCGCTGATTCTCAACCCTCACCCGCGACTTCTGCACCTACACCAACCACAGAATCTAGTAATTCTGTCAACGCTCTATTAGGGCATCTGGCATACCCAGAAGCTCCTGTGTCAGAACTAGTAACCATCTCCGCAAATAGGGGCATTAGAATGCGAAAAGCTGCTGCCCAAAAGTTTGAGGAGATGGTAGCAGAAGCGCGGAGTGCAGGTGTAACTTTAGTACCAATTTCTGGCTTTCGCTCAATCAAAGATCAGGAACCGTTGTTTTTTGGTGTCGGTGCCCAGCGAAATCAAACACCATTAGAACGAGCTGCCCTTAGCGCTCCTCCTGGTCATAGCGAACATCACACAGGTTATGCTGTAGATATTGGAGACGGAGCAGTACCAGCCACTAATCTCCAAACCAACTTTGACAATACCAAGGCTTATCGGTGGCTGCAAGCAAATGCAGCGCGTTTTAGCTTTGAAATGTCATTTCCTAAAAATAATCCTCAAGGTGTGAGTTATGAGCCTTGGCACTGGCGTTTTGTAGGCGATCGCAATAGCTTAGAAATGTTCTACAAAGCCAGAAATCTGAAACCCGTTCAGATATCGCCATCAGAGCCAAAATAATTCGTAATTATTTTACTCTTGCTTCTTATAATGGAGGCTGAAGCACTACTTCCTTAAGAGCTGGACAGTAGTATTCAGCAATTTTTTTAGCGATCGCATCTGGTCGAGAAATTTTATCTAGGTTGCAAAGTAAGATCACGGTAATTCTGTCATCAATAAAGCGGGTAATATTACTTGCAAATCCTAGTATCGAACCATTATGACCAACTACTCGGCGATCGCTATAATTCAATACCCACCAACCTAAACCTGCAATATATCTCAACTTTTCCCAATCATCGCCTTGATTTGGAAAATGAGGTGTCCACATCAGATCAAGAGTTGATTGCTTTAACAGAGTGTCACCACAAAGCGCCTGTTCCCACTTCACCATATCTTCCACACTAGAAAGTTGACCTCCAGCAGAATAGGTAACAGAAGGACTGTAGTAAGGTTTGTTAACGAGTTTGCTGTTTGGCAAGCGATAGCCAGCAGCGCGATGCGGCACAATATCTTTGGGATCATTCATTACGGTTGCATTCATCCCCAAAGGAGCAAAAATGTGATCGCGTAATAAATCTCCATAAGATTTTTCAGTGACTTTTTCTAGGATCAAACCCAGTAGATAGTAGCCTGTATTGTCATAGGCGCTAAACTCACCCGGTTGGAATTTGAGGGGTAAGTGAGTAACTAGAGCCAAAATTTCAGATTTAGATAAATCAAGATGGGTAATTTCCCAGTAGTTTGGCGCGTCGGTATAGCTGGGAAGTCCAGACTGATGAGACAGAATATGCCCGATTGTGACATTTTGCCACGTTAGGGGTAGATGATCGAGATAATTTGCGATCGCTTCTTTTAGCGAGATTATCCCTTGCTCCACCAGCATCATCGTGACTGTAGCGGTGAAAGTTTTACCGACAGAGGCAATTTCATAAACTGTCTGTTCAGTCGCTGAAACAGAGTGTTCAACATTCGCCAGTCCATAGCCCTTAACTAAAACAGGTTCACCTTCCTGTACCACTGCCACAGAAAGCCCCGGAATCTGATTTTTAGTCATTGTGGCTCGAATATAGTCATCAATCACGATTGACCTCATTTTTTTGGTGATGGGGTAATGGCAATACAGTTCGGTTAAGAAATTTATTAGTTGAGGCAGGCTGGCGTTGCAGGGGGAGAAGAGAAGCAGGGGGAGAGAAGAACTACTGAACAATAACTCTTTTTCCTCCCCTGCAACGCCTGCTTATCCGAACCATATTGGGGGTGATGGGACAAGGGGCGTATTGAACAAGTTTCTCCCTTGTCTCTTCTCCATGCCCCATGCCCAATCCCCAATTTCATGATTTCTCAGGCACTGGTTTCTGGTACTTACCTGGATACTTGCGCTGAAAATATTCTTCCATAATTTCTAAAATCATCGGCGCAGCAATGCTACCACCACCGCCACCAGAATGTTCAGCAAATGCCACAATTAGAACTTCCGGCTGTTCGGCAGGTGCATAGGCTCCAAACCAAGCGTGATTTTGCTTAACACGGCCCTTCCAAGCTTCAGCAGTGCCACTCTTACCAGCGACTGGGGGAACTGTTGGCTGCATCAAAGCCTTACCTGTACCTTCAGCTACTACTTTCCGTAGTCCCTGACGGAGAACACTTATGGTTGTTGGCTTCATATTTAAAGATTCTCGCCAGCTTTTTGCTTCTTCATTGTCTTTAAGCAAATGCGGCTGGACTCGGTAGCCACCATTAGCGGGCACGGCGAACATGATGGCAACTTGTAAAGGTGTAGTTTGTAAGGCACCTTGACCAATTGACATATTAATGCTGTCACCAACAGTCCAAGGTATCTTCCAAGTTTTCTGCTTCCATGTCTCATCTGGTACTAAACCTTTTGCCTCTTCCTTGGGAAACTCAAAGCCGGTTTTTTGGCCAAATCCATACTTGCGAGTCCATTCAATTAAAGTTGGGCCGCCGACTCCCCGACCAATTTGATAGAAGAAGGTATCACTGCTCCACTGTAATGCACCGACAAAACCCAATGGGCCGAATCCGGCGTGATTCCATTCACCAAATCGGGTACCGCCAAAGTTTAAGGAACCGTAGGTTTGCAAGACTGTGCTAGGAGAAAATTTACCGGATTCTAGACCGGCTGTAGTGGTGACAATTTTGAAGGTACTAGCGGGTGGAAAAGCACTCAGGGCGCGATTTACCAAGGGATGATCTGAACCTTGTACAGTTTCCCAATCTTTTTGGGTGAGTTTCTGCTTTGAGAAAATATTGGGGTCAAAGGTGGGATGAGACACCATTGCTAAAACGGCACCGTTCTTTGGGTCAAGTGCCACGATCGCACCGTCGCGATCGCCCAAAGCTTTTTCTGCTGTCTTTTGCATATTTAAATCTATGGTCAAGTGCAAATCATTACCAGCTTTCGCCTGTTTCTCTCCCAAAACCCGGAGCGGCCGACCTGCACCATCTACTTCTACCTGCTGACCGCCCCATTCGCCCCGCAGCATTTTCTCATAAGCTTTTTCAACTCCCATTTGACCAATCACATCACCCAATCTGTAGCCTTCCTGCTTCTTTTCTTTTAACTGATCGGCGGTCAGTTCTCGCGTATATCCTAATACATGAGCTAATTCCCTACCGTGGGGGTAGTAACGAACGGCTTCTGTATGAATTTCCACACCTTGAAGATCGGTTTCATACTCTTTCAATGCCGTAATTTGCGCTTCGTTCAAGTCACGGGCAATTCGGATGAGTGAAGAAGAGTTAGCACCTGCCTCTTCTAGTTTCTTTTCCATTTCTCCTTTGGAAACGTCGAGAATTTGAGATAAACGTGCTCCTACAACTGACCATGCTGGCTTAGTATGTGCCATTGGCCACAAATATACAGAGCGAGGATAACGAGTACTGGCTAAAAGTTTACCATTGCGGTCAAAAATGTTGCCTCGTTCTGGTTGTTTGGGAATCATCCTAATTCGATTTGACTCGGCTCTTTTTCGGTGGTTTGTTCCTTCAGCAATTTGCAAATATGCCAAACGAACGCTGATTCCCGTCACCATAAATAGAGTAAATATAATTAAAAATATTGGTTGGAAACCACGTCCAACGGTACGCGTATCTTTTTTGCTGCCAATTGATGGGAATAAGGACATAAGACAAATATTGATTCCAATAGCGGTATTATTTTGTATACAATTACTCTAAATTCATACCCACTAGTGGGTATAAAAGAATTTGGCGAGTATATTATTGAACAATGGTTTTTGGGGGATACAATAAACCAAAGTGTCAAATCTAGTCTGCCCAATAGACTATTGACAAAATTACGTAAGATCACGGCATTCTACTAAGGATTATGGCTCAAATTGTCATGCAGAATCAAAGGGGGATAACAACTTTTCAGCCACTTGATGTTGAACTGCGTAATGTATTCAAGTTTTTTAACCAAGAACCAGCAGTACATGGAATAGATTTGGATGTCAAACAGGGAGAATTTTTTAGTATTTTAGGCCCCTCCGGTTGTGGTAAAACAACAACACTGCGCTTAATTGCTGGGTTTGAGATCGCTGACGCTGGTAAGGTTTTGATTCAAGGTCAGTCTATGACTAATGTGCCGCCTTACCGCCGACCCGTCAATACTGTATTTCAAAGTTACGCTCTATTTAACCACCTGAATATCTCGGATAACATTGCTTTTGGACTGCGGTTAAAAAAAATACGCAAATCGGAAATTGAAGCTAGAGTCCAAGAAGCTTTAAAACTAGTAAAAATGGAAAGTTTGCGATCGCGCTTTCCCAATCAACTTTCTGGTGGTCAACAGCAGCGAGTCGCCTTAGCAAGGGCCTTAGTCAACCGTCCCACCGTTGTACTACTGGATGAACCTTTAGGGGCGTTAGATTTAAAACTGCGTAAAGAAATGCAGGTTGAGTTATCAAATTTACACAAAGATTTGGGATTGACCTTTGTGATGGTGACACACGACCAAGAAGAAGCATTATCTTTGAGCGATCGCATTGCTGTGATGAACCAAGGCAAAATTGAACAAGTTGGCACTCCTAGCCAAATTTATGAACGTCCTTGCACATCCTTTGTTGCTGATTTTATCGGTGATACTAATTTATTTAGCGGTGAAATCGTAGCAGTAGACTCTTCTAATGTTCAAATTTCGACAAAAACGGGACTTTCAATTGTCGTTAGCCGCGTTGAAAATACACCATCTGAATTATCACAAGCCGTGGTAGTGAGTGTACGCCCAGAAAAAATACAGCTTTCGCTTTATCCACCCAATTTGCCAACTAACTGCTTTGAGGGACGGCTTGTCAATATTATGTATTTGGGCACACACGTTAATTATGTTGTGCAATTAACAAATAGTACTGGCATAAATGTGTTGCAACCTAATACTTTTGGCACTTTACCAGACCGCAACACGCCCATCTACGCCTGGTGGGCAGAAAATGATTGTTTAGCTATTAGTCAATAGTTATAAGAGTCGGCTTTATATAAGATTAAATAATAAAATAAAACCTTGACCCTGTACTAGAAATATTAACCCATGTCAATTTTGAAAAGAGTTCCTTGGGTGTCCTTGGCGCTAGTAATGCTTAGTTACAGTACTTTGGGCTGGGTAATATCTGAAACACGCGCTCCTTTATTTGTGTGGCTGGTGACAGTGGTTGCTATCTTACTTTTAGTAGTAACGTTGACCATTCCTTGGCTAAAAATGACATATTATTTGAATGTTTTGTTTAAATCAAATACTAGGTCTTTCGGCGTTGCCGTTTTAGCAGCTTTCTTGTTTTTTATTATGATTGCTTGGTTTCGGATATTTCTTGATACTTTACTCATCATTTCGGCAACTATATTAGTCAGGATAGACTTTCAGATGGCAGGTCTTAGAGAAGGGCTAGCCTTTTGGACTACGTCTACCTTTTCATTGATAGGTTTGGCTTTGGGTGCGCTAATTCACCAGCTAATATATTTTTAAATTCCGCTAATGTTATCTTAAAACTTTGACGAGACGCTACGCGTAGCTTGCTTCCCCGCAGGAGTACGGTAACGCAAAGTTACAAGATTTTATCGCAGCTTGCCATGATGCTTGTGAGGTAAGAAAAGCTTTTGCGGTCAAGTTGGTTTACTTAGATTACTTGTACAAATAAATCCAAACTATTTTAGATGTGTCTTCAGGTTCGGTAACAGATTGGAAACAAGCCTATAAGCAACATGGAATTGATGAACTGAAGTTGAATTACACTTGTCGGTATCAAAAGTTCTAGCTCTCTCTAAATTCCCCGATAAATTGAGGGATTTTGATTCCGATTCTCCCCTTAAAAAGCAGGACTGTTTAATTCGATAAGATCATGATTTTGTCAAGAGTATGAGCAAGAAATTTGGGAAAGCGGGAAAAATAAAAACTACCACTTCAAGGGATAGATTTAAGTGCGTTGGCAAAGCCTTGCCGAAGGCATCGCCATTTTCTTGTCCAATCAGATTTTTTAGTCACCTGATTTTCTTGCTTTAAACGCTTGCAAATCAACGTCTTTTAGGGAATGAAACAGTCCTGCCTTAAAAAGGGGTTAGAGAGGATCTAAAAGTGCTTATCACAGCAAAATACTTTTCAAACAACCTCTAAGCGAGAAGTATTAACACCTCAAACCTAGCTGTTAATTTAGAAAGTGAAGGTAGTACGAAGTACACCCACGGTTGTTGTATCGTTATTGCTATTGCTTTCAGGATTAAAAAGGACAAATGCACCCGGAGTAATGCTGATATTGTCGTTAATCCGAAAGCGGTAGTAAGCCTCTAAATGGTATGGAACAGCCCTGTTTACACCTGCGGGTGCGAGAGTAGCTGCACCACCAGCATCGGTGCGATATAGTGGTTGACCAAAAATAATACCTGCATTGTTCCCCTTCTGAAATAAATCGTTGAAATGAAGCCCTGCCATCCAACTGGTAAAGGTAGTAGAAGCATCAACTTCCCCAGAAGAATCGTCAACAAAAAATGCCGCGCCATAACCAGACAAAGCAATGTTTGGAGTAAATCGCCAAGTAACAGTTCCACCAACAGAGTTAAGTTTTACAGGTGTTCCTAAATCAACCCCTGCTAAAGCACCGATATCATTAGTAGTTAATCCGGTGCCAAGAATGTTTATCTCGTGATAGCTATTGGCATAATTTAAACCAATATCTATAGAAGTACTTGGTCTAAAAGTTAATTGAGCTGCTACTACACTACTACCTGCAAATACGCCAGATCCCAAAGGTGTTCCAGAAACTCCTGGTAGTACTTCGGCAGCTTGTTGAGGAATGTTAGCGTTTGCATTACCGTACAAAGCTCTAAAATCCAGTTGGTCTGAAATGTTAAAAATAAAACCAGCAGCAGATGCTAAACCAGAACCAGAAGTACCACCAGAAACACGCACTACAGGGTTCAAACTGGCGAAGCGAGAAATTGCCTCTTGTCCTTCACCATAAAAAGGAGTAACAGGAGGAAAAGCATCCGACACTTCCGCAGCAGTCCCGCCAAATAATGTCAGTTTATCAGCAACCGGAAAGATGTAAAGCAACTTGTAAAGCTGAAGAGAGTTAGCACCGATTGCTGTTAGTGTTTTGGGATCAACCCCAGGAAATTGAGGTTCAAAACTAGTACGAGCGCTACTAGAACTTAGAATTGGTGATACTAGTCCCAAACTCTCTTGAAGGCTACCACTTCCATCGACGCCACCTAAGAAATTATATGCTTGCAACCCAGTAATCAGTAAGTCTTTACCGGTGAAACTGGTAGTAAGATTTAACCGGACTCGGTTTGTCAGGATAATATTAGGGTCATCTCGATCTGGAGCGCCTCCTGTTGCACCAAGAGCTGAAATAATTACTTCACCACTGAGTTTAGTTGTTGTGGAAAACTGATTGGCCTCTAATTGAGCGGTGCGAGCTTCCACAGCATCTACTCGACCTCGCAATGTAGCTAATTCGACCGAAAATTCTTCTTGCAGTTTTTGTAAGGTAGCTAAATCTTGCTTTGTTACTAAATCACTAGTTGCGGTGGCAATTAGCTCATTTACCCGATCTAAACAAGCATTTAAACCTGCGGCAAATTCATAACGAGTCAGCGCCCGGTTCCCCCGATATGTACTGTTTGGATAGCCAGCAATACAACCATAGCGCTCGACTAGAGATTGTAATGCAGCAAAAGCCCAATCTGTAGGTTGGACATCTGATAATTGCGATACAGATGTTACCTGTGCTAACAAATCTCTTCTAAGAGAAGGGCGTGAAAACTCCGAAGTAGTTTGAGAAAAATCACCAGATGGAGGCAGTGTTAATTCATAACTTTTATAATTCTCGTTGATTGTTCTAGAACTAGCTTGATTTTTAAAATGGGCTCCTTTTTCAGAAAACTTTATAGTCTGGGTATTATCTGCACCTGTTTCAATTACTCTTATGGCCAGCACAGGTGACCATCCTCCAAGTAAGCACAGAAAAATTACTCCACTAACAGAAGCTAGGAAATTTAGTTTCACAGTTTATCCTCACAACCAACAATATGTATTTCAAACAATGCTTTGAAATACAAAATACACCTTTATTTATTAAAATATAGTTTGTGCAAAAAAAGAGAGCTTTTAGTTTTTTTATATCTACTAATAAATTTATAACCTGTATAGCAATTCCTAATTTTAAATAGATATTATTTAGTGCTTTATATAAGTCTAATAACTATGATTTATTAAACTTATAATTAATAAAATTTATATATTTGGTTCTGAGTTGAGTGAGTTACAATAATTCAACCCTCAACACTTTCCCTGCTCTTCGAGAGGAGGTTATGATGGATTTACCTTATGTGATTAGGAAACCCTATATACACAGTTTTTATCTATTTCATAAACATATTTTGTTTGAGTTTTAAAAAACAGGTAATTATAAGAGTACATCTTGGTGCTTGATCAAGCAAGTACCTTGGAATAATATTGCTGGTTTCTAAGTAATTTTATTTTTACTTAATTTTAAATGTCAAAAGTATTACAAACGCATAAACAAAAGTGTTACGACAAAAGCCGCAACGACAGATTGAAGGTTTGAACCTACGTAATGCTTTAAACTACAACTCCGTACTACATCCGCCCACAGTATCCGCTTCTTGAAAAAGAGGTAAGGGAGGAGGGAGAAAAGGGAAGAATTGTTTCCCCCTCTTCCGTGCCCCTTGCTTCCTGCCTCTTCGTTGAAAATCATATCTTGCTGATAATTGGGTGGAATACCAGTAAACAAAACCAGTTCCAAGTCATCCTTAACTTTCTTGGGGAGCAGTTTTTCAATATTTATTAATGAGTCGTCAGAAGGAGTCTGCGTACCCCTTCTCTACGTAACGCTCCCAGGGCGGTTTCATACGAAAAAAGAAAAATACATAAGTCTTGATTTCTCGTTTTGTGGCATGGCTTTTTACCCCACTTCCATTCCTCTCCCCGAAACGGAGAGAGGCTTTGAAACGCAGTTTTAGTTTTTCTCTGCTTGTATGAAACCACCCTGCTTCTCTACGTAACGCTCCGAGAAAGGAAAAGCAAGCTACGCCCAGTGTCTCGTATGAGCGTCAAGATTGCTGATTCGTGGATTCTGAATTCTTCTTTAATCCAAAATCTAAAATTGAATTACTCGTCAATCTGCCATGAATCCTTAGTTAATTCTTCATCCAGAATTTTCTTAGGACGCACAATGATAATAATTTGTCCTAGTAAGGGAATTTCTGGTTCAGTTTCAAACCACTGAAAATCTAATTCACCACCATTTTCAACGACAAAATAGCTAGAGGCATCCCATTCTCGTTTGGCACGATCTACCACAACTACAACGGGGCCCATTTGGCTTTGGGTTTGGATGGGGAAGCGATCGCTATTCGCTAAAATCACTACTGGATCTTCTGCCGCTAACAGCACTTGCCAACCTGGTAATGGAACCCAAGCTTGCTCTCCAGAAAACTTAACCAGGCGAAATGGTTCAATTTCTGTCAATATCGGTACAGCTTGCAAGTCTTGCCGTGACAATGGCAACTCACCTACCACTGGTAGAATTCGAGGTAATTGTTCTTCAAATTCCAGGCGGTAAAAGGGTAAAATTGGCGCTGGACGCTGGGGAACGGTAGTAAAATCAGTCAGTAGCTGTTCGATTTTTTGCCTTGCTGCTGGCGTGTGAGCAAAGCGTAAACCTTTGGCGATCAGGCGCGATCGCTGTTGTAAATCTGCATTTTGGCGTGCCAGTTTCCAAACTTGATGAGCAACGGCATCCCCAGGATGGTTAGAAAACCCTTCTGGCAAAGTGCGGAAATAGGAGAACTCCTTAAGTGCTTTTGCTATATCCCGTGCCTCATCAGCATCAACGTTGTGGACGAAGATTAGCTCGGCGGCAGCGGCGCGTTCTTCTTGAGTGAGCAAACGCAGTTCGTATAAAACATCACTGCCGCGTGTGGCGTAGTGCGATCGCGTTTCTTCCGATACTCCAAACTTTTCTAAAGAATTGTAAACTTGGGAACCAACAACCACCTGATTTTGTTGAATCGGCTCAAATCCAGTCGCTTCAAAAATTTCTTGGGGGTTGTAACCGGTTTTTAGCAACGAGGCGATCGCGGCTCCCCATTCCACCCAGTTGCCTTGTTTTTGCCTCAGCCTTCGCAGTAATTCTTGCGCTACATCGTTGGTAGCATTTTCTTCGGGATTCTGAGCGTTGGGTGGTAGATCAGTCATAATCGGAGTGCGAACTTCAACTTGAGAGGTTGATTAATACCTTATGAGCAAGTCTTATTCTAATCTATGAACTACCCAGGCCTACTGTCTTGAGTTCATTTGTAGAAACTTTTAATTTTGTAAAATACAGATCCTAAGGACGCACAGCTAGCTGTGCGCTCCTATTAAGCGTTCCATCCAAAAGAGGTTAGCGTACCTTATCCATATGGAAACCACCATATTTAAGCTTATTTAGTTGATTCTTCTTATGCAATTTTTTCTAACTCAGATATTTGAACAGGTAAATATCCTCTGTAATACTCACAGTTATCGTACTCAAATATGCAAGTTAAGTCAGTAAAAACCCTAGATAAATTTCTGCTATTCTCAACTAAGCTTGGTATGGAATATAACAAGATAATGAATATTTAAAGGAAATATCTTATGGATAAGTCCAGCCTCGAAATAGATAAACTCCAATATCAAGTTATGACTCTAGAACGACCAAAAAAGCTTAAAATCCTGGTAGTTGACGATGAACCAGATAATCTCGATCTGCTTTATCGCACCTTTCGACGCGACTTTAATGTTCTGAAAGCTGATAGTGGGGTGAACGCTCTACAAGTATTGGCAGCAGAAGGCGAGGTAGCGGTGATTATCTCTGATCAACGGATGCCAGAAATGAAAGGAACTGAGTTTCTCAGTAAAACTGTACCTCAGTTTCCCGATACGGTTAGGATAATTCTCACCGGATTTACTGATATTGAAGACTTGGTAGAAGCAATTAATGCCGGGCAAGTCTACAAATATATCACCAAGCCTTGGGATCCAGGAGAACTGAAGGCAGTGGTGCAAAGAGCCGCAGAAACCTACGACTTGCTCAAGCAACGTACAGAAGAATTACGCCGTGCTCATGCTCAAATGGCGCTGCTAAGTGTTTTAGTACAGGTAACTCAAGCAGCTTCTAGCTTAGAAGAAACTCTCGATCCAATTACCAGGGCTGTAAGTGAGACTTTTGGAGCAGATGGCTGTATTCTCCAACTTACAGACGGAAATACTCTGATTGCAACTCAAGGAACTTATAGTGATACAGGTACAATAGAGAATTGGCTATCTCTTGACCCACTAACAAAGGAAGCGATCGCCACCGGGCAAATGCAAGTTTCCTCAAATATACTTAAAGACACTAAATTAGCTGATGCTATTCACTACCAAAATACGGGTGTGCAAGCACATTTAGTTATCCCAATTAGCTACCGTCATCGACTTTTGGGCGTATTGTCGCTACAGTGGCAACAACCTTACACTTTGCAAGAAGATGAATTAATGCTAATTAATTTATTAGCCGAACTGGTAGCGATCGCTCTTACTAGTAGTCGCTGCGATCAAACCACTGTGTAGTTGTCATTAGTCATTAGTCATTTGTCCTTTGTTAAAAACCAATGACTAATGCTCAATACCCAATGCCCAATGTCCCATACCCAATGAGTAACGAAATTCAGTCCATTTTTAACCGTATTGCCCCAGTTTATGACCAGTTGAACGATTGGTTGAGTCTGGGACAGCATCGAATATGGAAGGAAATGGCAGTGAAATGGAGTGCAGCTAAACCGGGTGATACTGCATTAGATTTGTGTTGCGGTAGTGGTGATTTAGCCTTACGTCTGGCACGGCGTGTAGGGGCAACAGGGAAGGTTTACGGAGTGGATTTTTCACCCAACCTGCTAGAAATAGCTAAAGAACGCTCCCACAGTCAGTACCCCCAACCTGCGTTGGCTTTGCCCGCCGTAGGCATCGCCTGGATAGAAGCCGACGTGCTAAATTTACCCTTTGAGGATAACCAATTTGATGCCGCAACAATGGGCTATGGTTTAAGAAATGTTAAAGATATTTCCCGTAGTCTCCAAGAGTTATACCGGGTGCTAAAGCCGGGTGCTAAAGCCGCAATTTTGGACTTTCATCGACCGAGTAATCCTCAGCTACGTGCCTTTCAGCAGTTGTATCTGGACAGTTTTGTAGTGCCAGTTGCCAGTTATTTAGGGTTAAAAGAAGAATATGCTTACATCAGTCCCAGCTTAGACCGCTTTCCCGTCGGGAGTGAGCAAATAGAGTTAGCGCGTCAAGTTGGTTTTGCTGTTGCCACACACTACCCCATTGCGAACGGTATGATGGGAGTGCTAGTGCTTAGTAAGTTAGGAGTTATTAGTTAAAAGTTATGAATTATGAGTAGTGATAAATTCTCATAAAAAATTTATCATTCTTAACTCCTAACTCCTGTATAGACGCGATTAATCACGTCTCTTCTAACTCCTAACTCTAAACTCTAAACTCTTAACTTTTTTAATTCTTCCCTTGGACTGGTCTCATCTTTGGCTTTATGTGTCTCCCCCGGTACTGGGTGGAATTATTGGCTATTTCACAAATGATATAGCTATCAAAATGTTGTTCCGTCCTTACCGAGCAATTTACATTGCTGGACGAAGAGTACCCTTCACCCCTGGATTGATTCCCCGCAACCAGGAACGTCTGGCTCTGAACATTTCCAAGACAATCATGGGGTCACTGTTGACACCGAAAGAATTGCAAAACCTGGCGCGACGTTTGTTGCAAACAGAACGCGTACAAGGAGCGATTCTCTGGTTGTTGCAGATGGCAATTGAACAAGTAAAAACAGATAAAAACGATAAAAGTGTCAAAATTGTTGCGGGGATTTTGCGGGATTTACTAGGGGAATCTTTGCCACGGTTACTCAAAGTTTTGGCGCGACGTGAAGACTTTTTGGAAGCGCAGATCAATCAAATTTTTGACCAGATATTGCTGGAATTTCAATTGAGTGAAGAACAAGCCACGCGGCTTGCTGATTGGTTGTTGCAAGCAGTTTTACCGCCGGATGTGCTGCGGCAGACGATAGTTGATTTTTTGACCGATCGCACAATTCAAATTATTGATGAAGGCTTCCGCGAAAAAACCAGTGGGACTTATTGGGTAGTAGCAAATTTGTTTGGCTTACGTAATACTCTCACGCGGCTACGAACTTTTTGCTTAGATGAAAAAGAGGCTACCAATACTCGCTTGCAGGAATTAACTCAAGATTTGCAAATGCGCGATCGCATTAGGAAATTACTGCAAAATTTATCATTACAAAACTTGCCAATGGGGACGGTGCGCCAACTGCGAAAGACCACCCGCGAAAGCGTCCGCCATTACCTGCAAGACAGTGGCAGCGATTTTTTGCAAGGATTAACTGATTCTGTTGATTGGGAAAATATTGCTGTAGTACTGCTGAATCGTCTTAGTACTTCACCTGTTGTCAGTACTTCTCTAGAAGTTATGAGTCAAGAGTTGGCTTTAATATTAGATAAGTATTTGGAAAAAGATTTAGAAGTAATTGTGGCGCAAGTAATTCCGATTTTGTCAATAGATCAAGTGATAGTTGACCGGGTAAAATCTACTTCACCGGCTGATTTAGAAGCTGCTATCGAAGGAATTGTGAAGAATGAATTGCAAGCGATTGTAACTTTAGGTGGTGTCTTGGGTTTTGTTATCGGGTTATTACAGACAGTGTTTTTCCTGTTTAGTCAATATTAATTTTTTGTTTTCATCTGTAAATTTGTATTAAATTATAGTTGCAAGTTGTCCAAATTGTGAAATGAGTGAAATTGAGCGATCGCTTTTTGAGAATTTGGATTTGATGCCTTCCGTTTCCAGTAGCGTCAGCGCGGCGGCGAGGGTAGAGCCACTCACGACACCTAACAAGCCCGCAGTCGCTGGGATCCACGGTTTTGACGCTCGGCAGCTTGGCCAACGTGTAGCGCCCGATGAACACGATAAAAATACCCGTTACCACGGCGAACAGCGCGGGCAACACCATCTCTGCCAGATTGCCATTGCGGATCGCAATGCCGCCGCTCAAGCCGACTTTGATGAGTAGCATGAAGACGATGAACTTAGAGATCGCATCTGGAAGTTGCAGTTCGCTACCGAGGGGGGCAATGACCATACCACCGATCAGAAAGCCGAGCGTTGGGGACTGCAACTGAGACCCAAGTCCCGCAGGCAAGAAATACGGCTACTAAAAACCGGGGTCATGCCCCGGCTTTTTAGGTCTGTGTCGTCTCGATTCAACAGCCGTCTGGTCCACAGAAACTGTGCCCGTACAGTACCTCTGCATCACAAATATAGATCATGCCTGCAAAATCGAGGAAAAACTTTATTGCGACCTGATCCGCAATATTCTCGGCCATATCCCGATCCGGGGTGAGCACCTCGAATTTTATATTCGCCGTGGTGTCAGAAACGCTGGGTTGTCCCGACGAGCGCACGTTGCGACTGCCTTTACCGCCGGTTTCCAGAACCGTATAACCGGTTGCCCCGGCTTCTTCGATGATATCGGCGATCTTTTTCAGCAGAATCTTTTCCGTGACGATGACAAGTTTTTTGGCTGGCTTGGCCATGGTGGTTACCTCCTTACCGTAATTGATCTTATATATTGAGTCGCTTGGTCAGCCGGGTCAAGGGAGGGTCGACAGACCGCGACCCGTCTGGGATTAGCTGCCGCCGATCGCCTGGGCAAGCCCGAGGAAGAGCGGTATTGCCACGCCGATCGCAATGGGCGTACCGATAGCTGTGGAGGCACCGATGTAGGCGGAGGGATTGGCAGACGGGATACCGGCTCGCAACGTGGGCGGACCTGAGATGTCTGAACTGGAGGCGGCGATGACGGCCAGGATCACAACACCGCCCAGGCTGAATCCCGTGGCGTAGTGGGCAATCATGCCGAGACCGAAGGCGATGAACCCATGTACCAGCGGTGCCACTACGCTATACACGACGTACCATTGGGCCACCTTACGTAGTTCGCCAAGTCTTGACCAAGCCTCCATACCCATGACCAGCATCAAGATCGAAAGCAAGCCGCGGAAGAGGGGGTCGTAGAAGCTTTTATAGACACTTTCTGGCTGGGTGAACAGGCCAAGAGCAATGCCGAGCAACATTGCCGATAGGGCAGGACCCTGGAGGCTTTCCTTCACGATCGGCCATATTTTGACCCGATTATCCGCAGACTGCTGCTTGCTGAGATACTCTTGCCGGCTGCTGGGATAATCTTGCTGATCGGGATAATCGCCTGCCACAACGGGCTGCTTGCTGAGATACTCCTGCTTGCTGAGATACTCGTCTGCTGCCCTACGCTTCTTCTTGTGGTTGAGATAAATGTTGGCCACCACAATCGCCGTTACGAGTGCTGGGATATCCATGAAGGGATAGAGTGCGGCAGCCCATGCCTCGTATGGCATCTTTTGTTCTTCCAGTAGCGTCAGGGCGGCGGCCATGGTAGAGCCACTCACAGCACCAAACAACCCCCCGGTCGCAATCGCATCCACGGTGTTGACCTTCGGCAGCTTGGCCAACGTATAGCGCGCGATGAATACAACAAGAATCCCTACTGCTACAGCAAACGCTGCGGGTAACACCATCTCCGTTAGGTTGGAATTGCGGATCGCCTGACCACCGGTCAGACCGATTTTCATGAGCAGCATAAAGACGATGATCTGATTAATCGCCTCTGGAATTATCAATTCGCTACCGAGAGCGGCAATGACCATACCACCAATCAAAAACCCAAGTGTTGGGGACTGCAACTGCTTAACGAAGTCCATTAAGAACAAGGACAAAAAATCCATCAATACCTCCTTCTGCCTCCTCTAAAAAAGAGCGATTATTGTGATAAGTGAGCTTTAAGAAGTAAGGGTGCAGCGCTTCAACCCCGCCGACAGGTGTTCGCGTAACACCTGTCGGCAGGGGGTTCAAAGATGGCCGCTCTCCGAATGGGGCTGGAAGGTGTCGCTGTCCCACAGTAACTTCTATAGATCAATATCTATTAAGACCCAAAATTCTATGTACTTAAGTCATATCCTTAAATTCGCACAAATTTGCGATCGCTTTACATGGATATGCCAAGTAATTTCAAATTCAAATCATAAGTTTTCCTTTTATTTTCAGAAAAGCCGTATATCTCTGGTCAGTGTAAATTGCAATCACAGAATTTTCTCTATACACGGATATTGCACCGAGGACGGTATGGGATCAGCCAAATCGGAAGAGTTGCGTGGACACCACTCTTCTAGCAATGACTGAGCTAATCAATCCACATTCATATTCAAAGGAGTAAGAAATTATGAGTGCTTCAAATATTTACATTTAGGAATAATCTCAAAGATAAAAAAAATCATTACTAGAAATAGGGTAGTTTTCTACCTGAGAAACTACTGCTTGAGAAACTTATGCTTTATTAGAATTACTGCAAGATTTTAGGACTTACGCACTGTACAAATGCATCGTGATATACATTACCTAAAATAGACTATTTCAGGCTTTTCTTAATTATCCTGCGATGCCTACGGCGGTAAACTACGTACATAGACCATGCTGTAAGGGCACAGCAATGCTGTGCCCTTACGAAAGATATGGTTTTTAACTTGCTCCATATTTGGTATTTCTTGTCAATCCGTAAGTCCTAGATTTGTAAATACATACTTTAAAAGCTTGTGTGGCAAGGCGTTCAGCATGAGGGTACAATTTTCCCATTTTGGCCACAGTACTGTGCGGAATTACAAGTTACGAATTCCGCGCCGCACTACTAGCCTTCAACTTCGGATAAGCAATGCGTTTGTGATGAAATTGCTGCCAAACATCCACGAATATTTGGGCAATTTTTGACATCTCTTCCCGTTTTAGTCCTGAATCAACGAGTTGATTGTCTTGCCATTTGGCACGCAGAATATTGTTAAGCATTGCTAAAGCTTGTTCAGTTGAAACATCTTTAAGCGATCGCTTCTCTCCCACACGCTTACCTGAACTTGACGCTTCGAGCGATCGCAGCGCTGCTTCGCAAGAATCTGCTAACATAACAATTCCGGTTTCCCGTGATTGGGGAATCGGGCCATCGTAGCGAAAATCTGCGTCGTCTACTGTTAAACTTGGATCTTCCTGAGCCATTTGCTGGGCTTGATGATGGAAATAGGCAATCAGCATCGTTCCCTGATGCTCTGGAATAAAAGCTTGAATCGCTGTCGGCAAAAGGTGTTTACGCGCCATCACCAACCCTTCAGTTACGTGCTTTTTAATAATTTCTGCACTCTTCCAAGGGTCTTTAATCTCTGTATCATGTTTATTCGGCCCTCCCATTTGATTTTCAATAAAGCCAAGGGGGTCGTGCATTTTACCAATATCGTGATATAATGTCCCAGCTCTGACTAGTTCAACATTGCATCCTAATTCTTTGGCAGCAGCTTCGGCAAGGGTAGCGACAAGCAGCGTGTGCTGAAAAGTTCCAGGGGTTTCAGTAGCAAGTCGTTTTAATAAAGGGCGGTTAGGGTTCGCCAGTTCTGCTAAACGGATTGGGGTAACTAAATCGAAAACTTTTTCTAGATAAGGACTTAAGCCTAAGGCTACAACACTCCAGGCTAAACCGGATAAAGCAAACAATCCGGCTTCTTGAAGGACGATATACCAAGTTGAACCAAATACTTGACCAATTAAGATTTTAACAAGAAGGTAAATGCCGCCCTGAGTTAAAGCGATCGCAACACCTAATAATGCCAATTCTTCACGCGATCGCAATCGTTGTGCTATGTAACTACCTAATATTCCTCCCCCTGCACCAGCTAAAAGTGCAGCCTTGCTTATATCCAAGCTAATAGCTAATATTGGCAACAGCAGTCCAACAACTGTTAAGCTCAAAGTGGGGCCATAGAAGCTTCCCAACAATAAACTAAGGGCACTCCAGGTGGTATAAGGCAATCCCATCGTTACTAATCCTGGCACACTCAAAGTCAGCAATAACACCAATAAGCGATCACGCTGTCGCAATTCGCAATTGACATGTCGTTCTACCCAGACAAAAATGCCAATGGCGATCGCAATAACGCCTGCTAACTTCGCCAACTCCTGCCATTTTACCTCCCGACGAATCAGGTGATAATACTCCAGCACCTCAAAGTTCCATGCAGTAATCTGCGCTCCTTTTTTGACAATTACCTCACCATGCCGTATCTTCACCATCACAGGTGGCACTCCAGCAGCAGCCTTTTGAGCGTTTTCTCTGGTTTGCTCTTCATCTTTTTGCAGATTCGGCTTGAGTACAGCTAACAATAAGTTTTTTGCCAAAGGTTCAGCAGATTCTGGTATAGAGGTCTGCAATTGTAAACTCACTGCATCTTGTAAAATATTTTTTGGCAGTCCATGTGGGATGCCTTGGGTAAGAATCCGCTCTGCACTTTGATGGATTCCCATTTGTGTTTTTTCCCATTCCACATCTGACAAATCCAAAAAAACAGAAGCCTCGTATATTGCTTCTGGGCTAACAGTCTCTAACTTTAAAAGTTTAGCAGTAGCTTGAGTATACCTTTGGCGTATTTGGGAAATTTGAGCAATCACTAAAGACAAGTTTTTCTCAGAAGTTGTGAGGTAGTAAGATTCTAGTTCTCCTACTGCTTGGGTAAAGTCAGTGCTTTTGGAAAAATCAACTAATTCTGTCTTTTGTGGTGTTACCTGTGGACTCTGGGAATCAGATTTGGATGGCGCGGTGTGCGGTTGGCGTTCCTGATTGGGTGCGGGGATGGATGATGGACGGGATGAGGCAGTGGTTTGTCCTATTCTTTTCTTATGCTGATTTTTACTATTTTCTACAGCTATTATCAGTGCTTGCCATTCCGAGTCTGGACAAGAACGGAGGTAACGCTGGGTAGAGATAGACAAAACGACAGGATCAAAAAAAGGAAAAGCTCCAGCAACGGCGCGAATTTCGTTACCATCATCCAGAAGTTGTTGTAATTTTCTGTTGATTTGCTCATTCATTCGTGCATCAATCATCAACACTTGTAAGGAGCTTTTACTGACGGCTTTGCGCTCGGCTTCTGTTTTTTTCTGATTTTCGATGCTAGCTGTGTAAGGTGCTCTAATCGTCTGGGATGCAGTATTTCCTACTTGAAGTTGAGTTTGGTTGTATAATTTATGCCCGATAACGCCAGTGAGTGACACTAAAGCGATCGCTAAAATTACCAAAGAACGCTGTTCATGTACCCAATCTAAACAGCCTGCATAAATACTACTCTTAGTTTTGAGCGATTTTGCCTTTGACTTGAACGCTCTTTCTTGTTTTCGACGTTCGCTTTTATGATTGGTTTTTGATAAAAATAAAATTACATTGTTAAAGATAGTCCTTACAAGTTCCCTTCTTTGAATTTTGCTTTTGGGACTTCTCATTAACTTTCCTTTACGGCGTAGTCCTTTGTACTGTCGCCGCCAGTGAGTTAATTGCTGGGTTAAGAACTGCAAAAATTGCTCTATTTTCATTATTTCTGCCTGCAATTGCTAACTTTGATAGCTCAAAATAAGACAATCATCAGGGAAGTTTGATCTGCTGCTGCTGCAACTAGGGTGGTGGAGGCTAATTAAAGCTGATTTACCACAATAGCTACCTACATACTCAGGTTGAGATTTGCTGAAAATTTCTAGTATATAAGTTTTTTAGTTTTTGGCTAAATTTTAGTAGTCTTCAGCGTTTAGTACCCGTACCATTGTTCGGTGAAAATAGCATTAACGCGACCGAATAACACGAGGAGCTGCGTAAACTGAAAGCAAAGCTACCTCACATCCCTCCTGTGCTACTAACTCCCTTGGATTTAAGGCAATATCATACACTCCTGACCACACTGCTACTAATGCATCGGTCAATTCTAACATTTGGGAAAAGCTACTTAGTCCCCATGTTGGAGAATTCCTTTGCAAGAGCAAGACTTGCCAATTTACGGGAATTGAGCCTATGCCGTTATATGCTCCTGATAAAGCACCAGTAATTGCACCTGTAGCCTGTGAACTGAAAGGCGTAGCATCTTGCACTTTGAAATTACCATTGTGAGTAGCCCGCAAAACTGCTAGGCGAAAGTCTTCCAAAGTACTCAAAAAGCAGTAAAATGCCATAGCAATAGTGTTACTGAGTTTTTCTTCCTTAGCAAACTCAGCTTGCGCCCTTGACAATCCAGCCCCTTGCTCTAATAAATTTTGAACTCTTAATAATTTTTTTGGTATTGATGTCGGTGTTTGTCCGAGAAAAGAAATTATTTGTGGAATGAGGGTTAGAGAGTTGAGTTTTTCAGTTAGGGCAAGAGATATCGCATATCCTACTGCTAGCGTTCCATCCCTTACTACTGGGTCATCCTCCCAGATTTTTAGAACGTTCAGCAAGTTTTTTTGAAGCTTAATAGGATTTTCGTGACAAAAAAGTGCTACTGGTAATGTCGCAAGAATTATTTTTATCGATATATCGTCAGTTGCTGCTAAATGAAGAGATTTTTGTTGCTGACGCGCTATCCAATCATCTAAATCTAATTTACCTAACGTAATCAAACTCTCAGTGCCTAGAACCGCCATTCTGCCCAAATCCAGACTACTCTGAGACTGTATATCACCAGTGGCTAAACTTTCTCCCAGGAGTGCTCCCAGTAAAGTGCCTTTAAACCGACTTATAGGAGAATGACGCATACAATTTTGGATTTTAGATTATAGACTTTAGATTCAAGAATTTAATCTAAAAATCCAAAATTCAAAATCTAAAATCAATTTATTTTTCATGCTTATATGCTTCTTAAATGATTCACTAATGCCTGTAAGCCCAACAAGTAACTTTGTCCACCAAAACCACTTATTTGTCCGATCGCTACTGGAGCGATATATGAATGATGCCGAAAATCTTCCCGGCGGTATATATTACTCAGATGTACTTCGACTGTAGGCAAATTAACAGCAGCGATCGCATCCCGCAAGGCTACACTTGTGTGGGTATATGCCCCTGCATTAATCAAAATTCCTTGATGTTGTCCTAATGCGCCATGAATAGTGTCTACCAAAATTCCTTCATGATTTGACTGCATAGAAAAAACTTTCGCCTGTAACTTGAATCCTTCTTCTTCTAACAGGCGGTTAATTTCAGCTAGTGTCAAGGCACCATAAATTCCTGGTTCTCGCTGCCCTAGCAAATTTAAGTTTGGCCCATGCAGTGCCAGAATGCTTAAGGGTTGCAATGTCGAGTTAAGCACTTTGAGCCTAGTGACGACGACGCGAGCCATCATTCACAGGAATCGGAATCAGTTCCGGTTCCGGTTCCGCCTCTGGCCCTAACAGGCTCTCAATTAGCCTCCGTGCTAATTCCTTAACCTTTTCCAGCACCTTTTCTATATAGTCCATGAACTGACTGCTCCTGAGATACTACCTCAATTTTTGATTTACAGGTACGCAGAAAATGGTATTTTTTCGCACCTCTGGCTTCCAAACGGGCTGATAAACAATCCCGTATTTGGGACATAAGCCACTTCTAAAATTTGGCGTTGTGTTTTCCCTTACTTTTTAGAGTATCACACTTGCAAGCTACTGTACTGCATCCTATCAAGGATGAATATCAAGGGTCAAGAATCAGACTTTAGACTCTTGACTACGAATTTTAGACTGATAGATTTTAGATTTATTTCACCTACAGGGAGGAGCCACTGCGTGGAAGATTTCCCTGGTATAAAGCAAATGGCATCGGGACATGAACCCCAAAATTCTATGAATCCAAAATTAGCTGACTTGCAATTAACTTTCTGTTGCCTTTTTTTTCGCAGCCGTCGTTGATGACTTAGCAGTTGACTTAGATTTAGAACTTGTTGATTTAGAACTTGTTGATTTACTAGTTTTGCGAGTCGATTTTGCTGTCGATGCTTTAGCTGCCAACAAGTTCAGCGCCTCAGCCAGGGTTATATCCTCTACTGTTTGACCTTCTGGGATACTCACATTAGTTTTGCCATGCTTAATGTAAGGGCCATAGGGGCCATCGTAAATGTTAATTTTTTCCTCGTCGTCTGGATGAGTACCCAGTTCGCGTAAGGCTGCCTTTGACTTGCTGTTTGTAGAACTACGTCCTTTTTTGGGTTCAGACAATAATTCTAATGCACGTTCTAAGCTAATTGTCAATACATTATCAGCAGCTTTCAGGGAACGGTAATCTTTCCCCTCCTTACCCTGGTCATGAACTACATAGGGGCCAAAGCGTCCCAAACTTGCTTGGATTTTGCCGCCAGTGGCTGGATGAACTCCTAATGTCCGGGGTAGTGCCAACAGACCAACAGCCATTTCCAGGGTAACGGTTTCTGGGGTAACACCTTTGAGTAGGGAGGCTTGTTTGGGTTTGGGATTTTCGTCGGTTTTATCACCCAATTGGACATAAGGCCCATAAGCACCAATTTTCACATAAATCGGTTCGCCAGTTTCGGGATGCCGACCTACCTGGTCAGGGCCTGTGGTTTTTTGTCGCAGTAATACTTCTACCTGTTTGGGGTCGAGGTCAGCCGGTGTCAGGTCTTTAGGAATTGAGGCAGTGATAACTCCTTCACCATTTTCGACCTCAATGTAGGGGCCATATTTCCCAATGCGGACTTTGGCATCTAGATTCTCCAGTTCTACAGTCCTAGCTTTGGTGGCATCAATTTGACTTTCCTGTTCTTTGACGAGGGTTTCCAGCCCTTTATCTCCCAGATAGAATTGCTTCAAGTAGGGTAGCCATTTTGCTTCACCTGTGGCAATGTCATCTAGGGTTTGCTCCATCTTCGAGGTGAAACTGGGATCAACGATGTCCGGGAAATGTTTCTCCAGTAAATCGGTGACGGCGAAAGCGGTGAAGGTAGGAATGAGAGCGTTACTCACCAAATGGGCATAACCCTTGTCGATGATTGTGCCAATAATGCTGGCGTAGGTACTGGGACGACCTATACCTTCGCTTTCCAAGGTTTTCACCAAAGTAGCTTCGGTGTATCTAGCTGGCGGTTGAGTTTCGTGACCAACTGCTTCCAGTTCTGTGCAATTCGGATGATCTCCCACTTTCAGATTCGGCAAAATTACTTCCTGGTCTTCTAGTGCTGCTTCTGGATCATCTGAACCTTCGACGTAGGCACGTAAGTATCCTGGAAATTCAATCCGTTTGCCAGAAGAACGGAATCCAGCATCCTCGACTTGCAATTGCACGGTAATTTGAGTTTGGCGGGAATCAGCCATTTGACAGGCAACAGTCCGCTTCCAAATCAAATCGTAAACAGCAAGTTCTCGACCGCCCAAACCAGTCTCTTGAGGCGTGCGGAAGCTGCTACCTGCTGGACGAATTGCTTCGTGCGCCTCTTGTGCGCCTTTGGATTTGGTGGTGTATTGCCGGGGTTGGGGACTGAGGTATTGTTGACCGTAGAGCTTTTCTACACAACTCCGAGCAGCTGCGATCGCTTGATCTGACAAATGTACCGAATCTGTCCGCATATAGGTAATATAGCCCTGCTCGTACAAATTCTGGGCAACCCGCATTGTGTCACGGGCTGAGAGGCGCAATTTCCGGTTAGATTCTTGTTGCAACGTCGAGGTGGTGAACGGTGGCGACGGTTTGCGCGTCACTGGGCGTTCCTCCATGTCGGTAACACTCCAAGTTTTACCAGTTAGGCGTTCCTTGAGCGCTACAGCTTGTTCTTCATTGAGCAACAAGACATTGCGACCTGCGGTAATTTCTCCGGTCGTTGCGTCAAAATCACTACCGTTAGCAATTTTGGTTCCTCCCAATGTTACCAACTGGGCACCAAAAGGGGTTTTTTCCTTTGACAAACTAGCTTTCAGATCCCAGTACGTACCCTCATGGAAAGCGCGACGTTGGCGTTCCCTAGTCACTAAAACTCGCACGGCTACAGATTGCACTCGCCCAGCAGATAATCCCCAGGCGATTTTTTTCCATAGCAGAGGAGATAGGGTATAACCGACCAGTCGATCTAAAATCCGCCGCGTTTCTTGGGCGCGAACCAACTGCTCATCAATATTGCGGCAGTCTTTCAAAGCTTTTTTGATCGCCTCTTGGGTAATTTCGTGAAACACCATCCGCTTAGTCGGAACTTTCGGCTTCAGCAATTGGTATAAATGCCAACTAATGCTTTCACCTTCCCGATCTTCGTCCGTTGCCAGAATCAGTTCATCTACATCTTTAAGGGCTTCTTTGAGCTGGGTAACAATTTTCTTTTTGTCTTTCGGGACAACATACACCGGTTCAAAGTCGGCGTCTACATTTACCCCTAGCTGCGCCCATGTTTCCCCTTTGACGGCAGCAGGAATTTCACTAGCCGACTGGGGGAGGTCACGCACATGACCCATAGACGCCTCCACCCGATAGCCTGCTGGCAGGTAGTTGCGAATGGTACGAGCTTTGGTTGGAGATTCGACAATGACGAGAGTTGACATGGAAATTTCAATAAAAAGAAGAGCTACTAAGCTAAACAGTCAAATTGAGGTAATTTTTGCAAATTGTCAAGATAAAAGGTCACGCTTAGGGCAGTGATTTAATCCTCACATAAACTGCCTGCTTGGGATAAAATCTGCTGAACTTATGGCCTAGTCTATCCCAGAGGTTAGGGGAGGGGAACGCTGGGTGTGAATTTCCAGCTATTTCAATCTTTAACTTATCTAACGCATAATTGGCGACTACAGTTTTCAAAATATCCCAATTGGGGAATGGGGGATAAGGGAGCAGGGGGAGCAGGGGAAGCAGGGGAAGCAGGGGAAGATATAACTATTGAATTGACCTATGCCTAATGCCCAATGCCCAATGCCCCAATTTAATAGAGCTTGTGCCAAAATTAAACCAAACTTGAGAGCAAAAGCGAAGTGGGGTTTGTACCCATGTCAGGAAAGCAAAACCATGCAACCAATTCGTCAAGGTGATGTAATTTTACTGCCTGTGCAGCAAATTGAAGGACAAAAAATACCTCACTTAACTTTGGCAGAAGGCGAAGTTACAGGGCATAAGCATCGCATTACTGAGGGAAATGCAGAATTATACGAAAAAGATAGCACACTTTATTTACGTGTGTTCTCAGAGTCGGCATTGCTAGCTCATGAGGAGCATAAAGCTATTTCTATTCCCCAAGGTGACTGGATGGTGAAAATTCAACGGGAATACGAGCCTGAAGGTTGGCGATATGTCGCTGATTGAAAAGTTAACGTCTGAAGAAGAGGCTTTAATTCCAGTGTATCGGGAGAAGTGGAGAGCGATCGCGCTTTCAACTGAGAGAATTGATAAAGAGAAGGCGGCGGAAGCGGTAAACGCTGCCTATATTGCAATTGACTTTGGCTATGAAGAGCCTGAAATTTTTTTCCAGGATAGTCCTTATGCAGCCTGCAACTGGATGCTAAAACGACTTTCACCTCAATTTATAGAGAATTACCTCAATGAACCAAATAGTATAGGAAGCTTATTTTCGGCTCATTTCTTTCAAGAACTTTCGAGTATACTCAATCAACAGTTTGGAATCCAAGTACGTAAGCAATTACGCAACTTTTTTTATCTTTACAATGCGACAGATAATCCTTTAAATCATGAAATATTCAACGACTTAAATGAGAGATTTAGCACTCAATTAAACGATCAAATAGAGGATAATTTGTGGTGGATTGAAATTCAACTAAATGAGTGTTTTCAACCAGAAAATTACAGTAATTTGATGAGTGGTTTTGATTTCTGTAGCTCTGTTTTGAACATTGTTTATCCTCAAAAGGAATGGAAAGTATTTCAATCTTTAATTCAAGAATGTGGTTGGTTATTTGCGTATGATGACATTTGCATTATCTGCGATCGCCCACTTCACCTACGCTTCGACAATGAGAATCGCCTTCACGCTGAAGGTGAACCCGCCATTGAATTTATTGATGGATATAGCCTCTACTCCTACCACGGTGTAACTTTGCCTGAAAAATACGGTAAAATCCACCCGCAGCAATGGCAATCTCAATGGCTTTTAACAGAAGAAAACGCCGAACTACGCCGAGTGTTAATTCAGGGTATCGGTTACGCCAGAATTTGCCAAGAATTACAAGCTATTGAATTAGATACTTGGCAAGAATACACGTTATTAAAAATTGATGCTGATGTTGATGAAGAATCAATTTATTTATTAAAAATGACTTGCCCCAGTACAAGCTTTATTCACGCCTTGCGAGTTCCACCGGATATTAACTCAGCACGTGAAGCAATTCGCTGGGTAAATTGGGGAATTGATCCAGAAGAATTTGCTGTGCAAACCTGAGTTTATCAAGCCCAGCATTTTTATTGGGTTTTATTTTTGAGATTAGACACATAAAAGACGCAAAAAATAAATTTGCGTCTTATTTGGAGTTTTGAAAATTAGAAACTGAATGTAGTTCTCAGTGCGCCAATAACAACATCATTGTTGTCATTGTTATGATCTGGCGAGGTTAACCAAATCACTCCTGGGGTAATGGTAATATTGTCAGTCAACTTATACTGATAAAATGCTTCAAGATGATAGGATGTATCCGCATCTCTATCCAATCCTGCAACGTTAGAGCTTGTTACTCTCGGCTCTATACCAGCGATGATACCTGCTAAGTTACCTTCTTTACCAAGGTCAGGGAAGCCGAGGGTGACAGCATAGTTCCAAATGTCAATATCTCCACGGTTTCCAGTTAAGGTACGGCTGGTGGTGTATCCAGCCCAACCACCCAAGACGATGTTATCAGTGATGCCAATGGATGCTTGAACACCATAAGAATTACTGGAAAAACGGGAATCTATTGTACCATCGGCATCTAAATCCAACGGCGTGAGATTTGCCGCATTGGTACCAGTTAATAGTGGTTGGTTGTAGGAATTGATGTAAGTTAAACCAATAGTAATGCGATCGCTTGGTTTAACTGTAAGCTGTGCCAACGCACCATAAGAACCATTAAATAAACCATTATTGGGCGTTGGGTCATTAGCTGTACCACTCAAATACCCTAAACTTAGTGCCAATTTGTCACTGAACTCATGCGTTACTCCCAATCCCGTGCCACCTATTTGGTAGTAAATTGGGTTACGTGTACCAAAGGTGGACAAAGCACCAAAAGCGCCATCACCATCAAAGATATTAACAGTAGTGGTAAGGTCGTCTGCTGCACCTGCGTTGGCAATAGCGATAACCTCTGTTTTTTCGCCCAAGGGAAATCTGTAGAACAACGCATCTATAGCAGCATCAGTGGTACCATCACCGGCAAAAAATAAGTTGCCCTCTGGTGTACCAATGTTAGGGCTGAGAATATTATTAGCCTGGATTCTAGTGAACAATGTATCTCGCCCTGTGAAGCTGGTCACAAGTTCTATCCGCGCTCGTACCCCCAAAGTTGTATTCTCATCTGTAATTTCTCCACCGTTAACTGTATTTCCTGACAAAACATCGCTAACAACTGCGACTACTTGCCCTTGCAGTTTGGTTGTGGTTGAAAACTGATTAGCTTCCAATTCAGCAGTGCGTGCTTCTACTGCATCCACACGACCTCGGAGTGTCGCCAGTTCGGCTGAAAAATCTTCTTGCAGCTTTTGTAATGTGGCTAAATCTTGTTTGCTAACTAAATCGCCAGTGGCTGTAGCAATTAATTCGTTAACCCGATCAAGACAAGCATTCAAACCAGCAGCAAACTCATATCGCGTTAATGCCCGATTACCGCGATAAGTGCTGTTTGGGTATCCTGCAATACACCCATAGCGCTCAACCAAGGACTGCAATGCTTGGAATGCCCAATCAGTGGGTTGTACATCGGAAAATTGAGACACAGAGGTAACTTGCGCCATTGGCTGATCTGGCGCTATATTTTCAGCTTTTGTATCTGGATTAGCTAAAACTTGCGGTTGATTTATTTCAGATGTGCTGGATGTTTCACCTGCAAATGTAGCAGTATTAAAAAATAGCATGACAGCACAGACTGCTGGACTAACTAGCAGATATTTCCAGAATTTTTGCATTTTTCTCCTCACACTGATATTCAATTCACACCCAAACCACGTTAAGAAAAACGTGTATTTTATCAAAATATTTCTCAGCGATTTTATCAGAAGTAGGCAAACTTTTTAACAAAAAAAAGTCAAGATATCCTAATTATTTAGCGAAAACTAAATTGCAGAGGGCTGTACCGTCTGAAAAAGTTTTGTTGTTACTCATTACACAGCAAACCCAGAATGATATTATGTATCTCAAATGAGAATGAGAATTATTATAGTCTAAAATATAGTATTACGTCTCATTGTCAATAGGAATTGTGGCAGAGACAAACCAAGCATTCGTTTTGAGGAGAAAATACCGTGATGATGAATTACAGAGGACTTAGAACAGGTAGACAAAGAAGTGGCATCTTGTCCATAATCGCTCTGTTGATGTTGTCAATGACAGCTGGCTGTAGCCAATCGAATCAGAATCAGGGAGCAAGTACTGAACAGTCGTCACAAGCACAGACAACTGCATCCACCCCAGTAGCGCAGTTAGAAAAAACTAAAGTAGTGACAACATTTTTGCCGATATATTTGTTTACTAAGGCAGTAGCTGGGAATGTGGCAGATGTAGAAATTTTAGTGCCACCTGGTACGGAGGTACATGAATACCAAGCGACACCACAAAATGTTAAAGCGATCGCAACTGCAAATGTGTTAGTAAAAAATGGTTTAGGTTTGGAGGAATTTCTAAAAAATACTGTTAAAAATGCCGAAAATAGTAAATTAACTGAAATTGATGCTAGTAAAGGTATTAAACCCTTAAATGAAATTTCACCCGTTGTGAGAACGACCGAAGAGGAAAAAGACCACGACCATGAACACGGCCAAGGTAATCCCCACGTTTGGTTAGATCCAGTTTTGGCAAAACAGCAGGTAACTAATATTCGTGATGGATTGATTGCTGCCGACCCGGCGAATAAAGTTACTTATGAGGCCAATGCTACGGCTTATATTAAAGAATTAGAAAGTTTAAACAGTGAATTTCAGCAGACTTTACAGAAAACTCCTAGTTGCACTTTTATTACCTTTCATGATGCGTTTCCATATTTAGCTCAACGTTATAACCTCAAGCAAGTTGCTGTGGTGCAAATTCCCGAAGATCAACTTTCACCAACGGATGTGCAAAATGCAGTTAATGCTGTGAAAAAGTTCAAAGTTAAAGCTTTATTTAGTGAACCAGGAGTAGATAACAAACTCCTAACCAGCTTATCCAAAGATCTAAAATTAAACTTGCGGACGCTGGATTCATTGGAAACTGGCGAAACAGATCCACAGCATTATTTCAAGGCTATGAAAGCTAACTTACAAACTCTGGAAACAGCGTGTAAATAGGTTTCTCATTTGCTTTTTGTCCTTTGTGAAAACCAATGACTAATGACCAATGACCAATGACCAATGACCAATGACTAATGACATTGCTATTTTAAAAGTAGAAGGGTTAACTGTCTATCAAGGCAGCTATCTAGCTGTTCAAGATGTTTCCTTTGAATTATTGCCAGGAACAGATACAGCCATCGTTGGCCCCAATGGTGCTGGTAAAAGTACTTTGGTAAAAGCGGTTTTAGATTTGATCCCTCGAAGTGCTGGCACGATTGAAATATTGGGTCGTCCAATTGCAAGATTGGGGCGTTTACGTCACACGTTGGGCTATATGCCGCAAAACTTCATCTTTGACCGCAGCTTTCCCATTTCTGTCAGCGAATTAGTGGGATTGGGATGGGACAAGGAAGGGAAAAGAGGAGATTTATTTTTCTCCAAGCTGTGGAGACAAGACCGAGAAAAATCGGCAGCAGTAGTAGAAGCTTTACGGCGAACTGATGCTTATCATTTACAGCATCAAGCTATTGGTACTCTTAGCGGTGGTCAACTCAAGCGGGTTTTATTGGCTTATTGTTTGGTAATGCCTCGGAAACTGTTAGTACTCGACGAAGCCTTTGCTGGTGTTGATGTGCAAGGTGCAGCAGATTTTTACGCTTTGCTAAATGAATTAAAGCGTGAGGAGGGTTGGACGGTATTGCAAGTTTCTCATGATATTGATATGGTAAATCGCCATTGCGATCGCGTGCTTTGCCTGAACCAAAGCATTGTTTGTACTGGTAAGCCAGAAATTGCCCTTTCACCGCAAAACCTGTTAGCAACCTACGGCCCAGGTTTTAGCCGCTACCAGCATCAACATTAATGCCCATAAGTATGAATTTTTTCAATGATTGTCAGATACCTTGGCTTGCGATCGCCAATAGTAGTGACTTGATAGAATTATTACAATTCCCCTTTATGCAGCGTGCGATCGCAGGTGCTGTGTTAATGGGAATACTTGGTGGGATGCTAGGTAGTTTTGTGACCTTGCGCCAGTTGTCTTTTTTCAGCCACGCGGTTGGTCATGCAGCATTAGTAGGTGTGGCGTTAGGTGTGCTACTACAAATAAATCCTACTTGGATGCTATTACCTTTTACCTTAGCTTTTGGCGTTATTGTCCTCTACTTTATCGACAAAACTGACTTAGCTAGCGATAGTGTACTTAGCATAGTGCTATCTGGGGCATTAGCGATCGGTGTGATTCTCACTAGCTTAATTAAAGGATATCGTGGCAACTTGATGGCTGTGCTATTCGGCGATATTCTAGCGATCGATGCCACAGATTTAATTTTGACGCTACTAGTGCTTGTGGGAGGTAGCATATTTTTATTATCAACCCTGCGGCAGCAAATTTTATTGACCCTTAACCCCGATGTAGCGCAAGTTCAAGGTATTCCCGTCCAGTTGTATCGCTACGTGTTTGTGGTTTTGCTTTCACTCGCCGTTGCTGTAGCGATTAAAGCTGTCGGCGTTTTACTAGTGAATGCCTTTTTGGTCATTCCCGCCTCCACTGCGAAACTGATGAGTCACCACTTTAGCCGCTTTCTAGTCATGTCGGTGATAGTTGGTTCCATCAGCAGTATTGCTGGCATCATTGTGTCAGGTATTTTCAACCTTGCTTCTGGCCCGAGTATTGTTCTTGTCCAGTTTCTGCTATTTGTAGCTGTTTTTATCTGGTTTAAGTTGAGGTTAAAAGCTGCATAAATCTTTTTTCTCTAAGGGCTTGCTATATTCTTGGATGTTTGCTACATTTATTAATCGTGGCTCACAAAAGCCCTAGCCGGGATAGCTCAGTTGGTAGAGCAGAGGACTGAAAATCCTCGTGTCACCGGTTCAAGTCCGGTTCCTGGCATAATTTTAAAACCTCTGAAAGCTTTAGCGTTCAGGGGTTTTTTGTTTACGCGGTTATTAACTATAAAAGCTCAAAAAATGCTCCAAATGTTTGTAGTGAGCTATGGAAAAAGCATTTTAAAAACAAAAAGACCAGCCTCCCACAGCTGGTCTAGAAAATATTTTTTTTGCGTTGTCTTCTCAAGAGAGTTAAAACCCATTTGCGCGTTCCCAAAATGCAACGGGCAACTTTTCTTAACAATATTGTAACAGTCAACACACATTTTTCGTGAAATTTCATTAAAAAAGATACGAACAAAGTTTAAAAGCTTCTATCTATCAGGATAATTCAGCAAATCGCAGGGTAGAAAAGGAGTGGAGTAGAGGAGCAGGGGAAGAATTCTTAATTTTTGACAAATGACAAATGACTAATGACTACTAACCATTTGTGGTTTCCCCCAGAGGATGCTCTCTTGCTTGTAAATTGCAATTCCCGGTTTTGCTCCTTTGGGTTTGTAGACGTGCTTGAGCTGAGTGTAAACTACTGGTACTTGTTCACTCTGACGGGCGCGACTGTAGTAGGCGGCAAGATTAGCTACAAATTGCAAATCAGCTTCTTCTGCAACAGTACCCGGTTCTAGACGTAGTAACAGATGGCTGCCTGGAATTTCTTGAGCGTGGAACCATAAGTCATAATCCCCAGCTACACGAAAGGTTAATTGGTCATTTTGGCGATTGTTACGCCCGATTAATACCTCAAAGCCACCGGGGGTAAGGTAACGATGAAAGTTGGTGCTGGGGGGTTCATTGGCACTGCGGCTGCGATATTCTGGATCTTCTAAATACTTTTGTCCAATCAACTCTTCGCGGATTTCTTCTAAAGCTCGCAAATCTTCTGCTGTTTGGTAGGTGTCTATTTGGCTGATCGCAGCTTCTACTTGTTCTAAATACTCAATTTCTGTCTGTACTTCTAATAATAGCGGTTCGACAGCAGCACGAGCGCGTTTGAGCTTTTGGTGCTGTTTGTAAAGACCTTGGGCATTTTGAACGGCATTTTTATCTGGCTGGAGAGCGATCGCTACTGGCAAATTTGTATCAAAATCAGCAAGGATAATTTCTTTCATCCCCGGTTCCCAGTTTTGCAAGTGAGCCATCAATAAATCAGCTTTTTGCCGATACTCATCAGCTTGATCTGATTGCTGCAAGCGCGTCTTAAAGGTTTGAGCTTTATTGCGTAATTTCGCCAGAATATTATTCAATTTCTGACTCAACTGATGGCGCAATTGTAAAAATAACTGTTGATTAATTTGGTTACTGTAGTAGCGGTTGAGTAACTCTTGGATATCTTTGACCTTTTCAACCGCACCCCAACCCATTACGGTGTAGCCATCTTTTGTCCAAGCGGGTTGAAATTTTTTAGAATCCAAGGCTTGCAGCCATTCTTGCCAACGTTCAAATAGCCGTCGCCAATCGTCAGGGTTGAGAGTATCAGTGGATGTTTCTGGTGCGATATTTGCTTCTAACAACATTGTCTCTAGCAGTGCTGCACTTAAGCCACTATAACTTTTGAGCAATTGCCGCTTGATTGCTCCTGGTACTAAACTGACCCGTTCTTGCCAACGTTCTTGGGATTCGTTCAAACTGGGGACAGTTCCAGTCAGTTTTGGTGGTGTTTCATAAGGTTGTCCGGTTTGGATAGGACGCACACTAGATTGTTGCTGACTGACTTGATGAGCAGCAGTGATAATTATATTGTTGGCATCGGTGAGAATGACGTTGCTATACTTGCCCATGATTTCTGCATAGACATGATACAGGGCGGTTTCTCCAGGACGACGGGCAAATTGCAAATCAATAACTCGCTCCCAAGGGGCGATCGCTTCAATAGCTACCAGTGCTAAACCACTCAATTGGTGTATCAGTTGTTGGCTAAAGGTAAAGGTATCTGGCGATCGCGGTGGTGGATCGCCGATGCAAATATGTGCAGCTTGCGGATGCCAAGAAATTTGTAGCCAATCTCGCTGTTTCAGGGTGCGTAATGCCAGCGCGATCGTGTAGCGATCGCGCTGGTAAACCTGTTCTAAGCGTGATGGTAGCCAGTTAGCGCGGATTTCGCTACAAGCAGCTGTGAGAGTGGTAAAGTCAACTGGTTGCAAAGCGATTAGTTGTTAACATTCAAATGGTAGCGATCGCTATGCTTTTATCTTCGTTTAGTCAAAGCATAGCAGACCTCAACTATCATAGCGGTTAGTTGGTTTGGTGATAGCTGCGAATCAAAAAACACTGAAATTTATGATTCAAATAGACTCTCAGCACTTAGATGATAACTTACGTTGTTATACATTTATTAGTGTCGAGTTTTTGTAAGCTAAAGCGATCGCTGCCAAAGTTAAGCCCAAATTATTGTGTTATTTTTCAGCCAACTTATATATAAATAGGCTAAGTAATTTACACTAATTAAACTAATAATGGAAATCACTCAGCCCAGAGAAATATTTAGCTAAAACAGCAAGAAGCCTCGCGTCTCACCCGCTAGGGGAGCGTGAGATGAATTGCGCGTGAGTTGACGACAGTTCTCTGACTAATACACAAGCTATCTCGTAGGATAGTTAACGAAAATCTCAATATTAAAGGCATGATGCAAAACCACACTCTTGCTAAATCTATTCATCAGGTTGGCTGGGGAATGTTTTGCACAATGCTGAAGTACAAGGCAGAAATGGAAGGAAAGGTTTATCAAGAAGTAAATAGATTTTTCCCTAGCTCAAAAACCTGTCATGTGTGCCTAAGTCAAATTGGTAGCTTGCCGCTTGATGTAAGATTCTGGACTTGTGAAAAGTGCCAAACTAAGCATGATAGGGGTGTGAACACAAGTATTAACCTTCGAGATGAAGGACTACGGATTTTGACCTCTGGGACGGGGGATAAAGCCTGTTGTCCAGATGTAAGTCGGAGTAATAGAGGACGCAAGAAATCTACTACTACGCTTTCTTTTGGACAGGAAGCCTACACTGTACTCAAAGAGTCAGTGTAGGTAGTTCACAATAAATGATTGAGTAATGGTGAGTGAGGACTAGGAAAATAAAATTATTGCTTACTTCCGAGTTACCCATTCACCATTATCTGTTACGCAAGAGAATTATTTAGCAACCAAAGCTGGCTTTTTTGTTGTTGATTGCACTAATTCAACTGTTGATTCCACTAGTTCTTTTGCAGTTGACTGCACTAATTCGGCTGTTGACTCCACTAGTTCTTTCGCTGTTGATGCTACTGATTGTGGCTGCAACAGTTCGGTGTAAAGTTCACTCAATTGATGTGCTACACCATCCCAGCTAAACTTAGTTTCGACGCGCTTTCTACCAGCTTTACCCAATTCATCTCGCCATTCTGGATTTAAAAGAATTCGGTCAATGGCAGATGCAAAGGCATCTACATCTTGTGGTGGTGCTAATAAACCAGTTTCTTCATTAACTACAGTAAACTGAAGTCCGCCGACATCACTTGCTACTACTGGTGTACCGCTTGCCATTGCTTCGATCGCTACTAGTCCGAAAGGTTCGTAGTGACTGGGGACAACGCAAACATCAGCAGCTGCGTAATAAGTTGGCAAAATATCTTGACTGAGACGACCAGCAAGGGTGGTAAATTCGTTCATCCCCAATTCGTTGATAATAGCCTCAATGCGATCGCGCTCAATCCCGTCGCTGTTACCTGGAGTACTACCACCACCAATAATTAGCTGGAGATTTTTAGAATCGCGTAGCCCAGACTGGTTTACTGCCCGCACCAAGGTTTCTATCCCTTTGCGTGGATCAAAACGTCCTACGTATAATACAACTTTGGCTTCTTTGTCAATTCCTAATTCAGCCCTGGCTGCTTCTCGTGCAATCGAACCAAACCGATGAATATCCGTACCGCAGGGAATGATATCGATATTGCCTTTAGTGGAAACTAGCGATCGCATATGTTGCTGTTCTTGCGGACTTGTTGCCACAATTCGCTCTGCTATTTCCAACACCTCTTTTTCTACTGCTAATCGCACACTAGCAATCAGAGGAATATCTTCTATAGTGTTATACTTTACCGCTCCTAATGAGTGGTAGGTGTGAACCTGTTTACTCTCTTGGATTTTCTTTAACTCCATCCCTACCCAACTAGAGAGCCAATAGTTAGTGTGAACTAACTGGTATGTAACGTCATTTTTTAATTGAAATTTGAGGAAATTATCTACAAATTCTGGCAGATATTCAAAAATATCATCTCGCGGCACAAACTCAAGGGGGCCAGCTTTTAAACGAATAGTGCGGCAATTCTCGCTGTGTTCAACAATCGAGTCTTGCTCCAGACTCACTTTGCGAGTAAACATATCAACTTGCCATCCCAGCTGCGCTAGTGCTTCACCCACATTACGCACATAAACGTTTTGTCCCCCAGCTTCTTCTTTCCCTATTTCAATCGCCGGGTCTCCGTGGACGGAAATCAAGGCGATACGTTTTTCGGTGATAGAGTTCATAGTTTGTGTGTTGCTGATTTTAACAAAGTTTTAAGCTGTTCCAAACTCGTGTATAGCACACTTGCCTGTATTCTTTAGGAACCTTGATTAATATTGATTTTAATTTACTATGCCTAATATTCTTTTACATCTTCTGCCAGAAGTATACTATTAGATTAAATAGAAATATTTAATTTCTTTAGATATAGAAAATATTTATACTACTATTTCATACTTTTGATAGATGTAAATCATGTAATGTTGTGCATACATTTTAAATTCTTTTTAAGAAGCAAAATTGCTGAAAAGCATAGAAATAAGTACTTTTAGCTCCCCTACTTTCTCTCATTTCAATTCAGATTGCTATATTAATTTAGAATATCTAATACCTTTGATAGATAAGTCTTATAGTTTTCGTCTTGTTTGTGCAGATATAATCCCATAGATGCATAAATTAATGTAAGTTCGATGAAGTGAAAAAGCAGCCACACGCAGAACTGCTGCTGAGGTTCCAATCATCTACCACAGTCAATTCCAGGATTTTGACATATTCTACGAATTCTTCTCTAGAAAAGACTATGCGATCGCACAGTGTTTTGTAGAAACACTAGTTCAATAAATTAAACTTTTTGGCGATTTTGATATAAGTCCTGAATTCATCTCACTGAACTCATATTGTATTAAGTAATAAGAATAACTGTTAAATATTGATGCAAAATCGGGTACTTTCTGGAATTTGCTTCGGAAAGTTTCAGATTATGTTTTCAATCATTAATAAATTTCAGGAGCAAACCAGGTGTTTACTTCAACCTTACTCGCTGCTGCAACCACACCTCTGCAATGGAGTCCAACGGTCGCTCTGATTATCATTATCGTTAATATCGTTGCCATTGCCTTTGGTAAATCTACCATCAAATATCCTAACGCAGAACCAGGACTACCCTCAGCCAATCTATTTGGTGGTTTTGGTTTACCAGCCCTTTTAGCAACTACCGCCTTTGGTCATATTTTAGGAGTGGGCGTTGTCTTAGGGCTGCATAACCTGGGAAGAATTTAGGTTATTACCCAAGTTAGCCTTTATTTGATGATTATTTTGTCTCCAGCTTTGAGCCAGAGAGTTATTTCTCTGGCTCTTTCTTGCCTAGTAAGAAACTGCTTTAGTTGATACCTGAAATCCCTTGCTGACACCGTAGCGCACAGTCCTAAATTCCAGATGGTTTGTAGTTGGTGTATAAAGGGTGTATTTTGCTTCAGTAGGTATTCGTCCCACATTACCCACCCCAATCACTTGACGCGGGGAAATTTTCATGGTTTTGGGAAATGCTTGACTATCAAGAGTAATTATGCTTGTAACGATAGAACCTGCTTGTAATTGATATTGAAAAGCTAAACTAGAACGACCGCAGAACAAATTATTTGCTTGCATCCGTGATAGGCGATCGCACATGATAATAGGGTGAGTTTCTGGTGTTAGTTCCTCGTCAACCGCTACTGTTGTGCCGTGAATTAGTAAACAATCCAGTTCAAAAAAACCAAAGTCTAGTGTTCTCAACCATTGCACCGTCTGGCGAGAAACAGACTGCCACAGCAACTTAACTGTTTCTCCCCCATATTTAGCCATCAAATCAGTCGCTTCTTTAGTCGGGCCAAGACCATGTAGGATAAAACACTGTTCTTCCCACCAACCTTTACAAATCAAAGGTTCTAACTCTCCAGGTTGCGGGTTACGCACCCGGTTTACTAATTTTTCCGCTTCTGGTCTGGGTCCCACCAAATCACCCAAAATATACAAAGCCTCTACAGCATTACCCTGACGCTTAATATCTGTCATCACAGCTTCATAAGCTGCCAGATTCCCTTCAATACCGCTCAAAATCGCCCATTTACTCATATCAATTTTGGTATTTTAGATTTTAGTTTTTAGATTAGGCATTGAAAAAAGGCAGAGGGGAAAACTCTTCTCCCTTGCATTTTCCCGACTTCCCTTTATCTCGTACAAACATGAGTCGGGTCATCAGCCCTTTCTGCAAATTCCAATCCTTGCGCCAAACGCCAAGCAAAAACTGGCGGTAAACCCTTTTCAATAATTGCCGCACAGGTTTTTTGATAATCGTAAGGTACTTCCCGCAAATTCACTTCTTGACTATCTGTATCATAAATCACATATGTCGCATTTGGTCGTCCGTGTCGAGGTTCTCCCACGGAACCTACATTAATAATTCGCTTGAGGGACGTAGTGAAATTGAGTAACTGTTCATCAGCTGCCTCACCTTTGATACGAACTTGTAAACTACCTGCATCCAAGTTACGCACATAAGGTACATGAGTATGTCCACAAAATAGCACATCCGCTTCTGTGGAAAGTACTCGCTCTAAGGCTGCATAAGCATCAAGTTCTGGTAATAAATATTCGTGATTGCTGTGAGGACTACCATGAACAAATGCCAAATTTCCCTCACGTAAACTATGGGGTAATTGGCTTAAGAATTCGCGGTGTTCTGAATAAATTTCGTTATTTGTCCACTCGTGAGCAATTTTGCCACGTTTTTCAGCCAATAAGGAGGGATAACTGCAATCACAAGCATTCAGCCCCTCTACAATATCTTCATCCCAACATCCCGCGCAAGTGGGAATATCAAGGGAACGAATTTGTTCAACTACAGCATTTGGATAGGGCCCATATCCTACCAAATCGCCAAGACAAAAGATTTTCTCAGCTTTTTGGCGATCGCTATCTAACAATACCGCATCCAATGCTTCATAGTTGCCATGAATACATGACATGACCGCGATTTTCACTCTATACTCTCCTCAATTAAAATTTGTTTTACCTGTTCTTGGTATTGTGCGATCGCAGTTTCTGATAAATAGCAATCTTGCAAGGTTTGTCTAATTGCAGATTTATCCAAGCTTGGTCCCAATACTTCCATTCCACTAAAGCGCTGTGGTCTACCTTCTAAATGGCGTGGTAAGTCTAATTCTAAAAAATCAGTTGCTGGTATACCCGCCACAAAATCTGCGTATAGTGAACGTCCATCAGCAACATCAAAAATTCCCTTAGCACGGGAAACTTGGCCGTAAGCGCCGTGGGTGATTTCGTACCAAAACTCGTTTAAACTGTCCTCGTCGATAACTTGACTACTGGTTGGCGCACGCCATAGTTGGGTTTGGGCAATGCTACTATCTACATCTGCGCCAGTGATAATTTTCTCTGCCCAGGTATGATATTCGGAATCTTTGAGGTGGGATGGTAGGATGGCGATCGCTTTGTAAGATAAGTTGTCTAATATTTGCTCAATTGCCCCTAATTCCAAGTAAAATCCAAGTTCAATGTAGACAATTTCTGCTGCTACTAGCTGGTTGAGAAACTCAACTTCTTGCCCATCCCCAAAGACTTTTAACTCTGGGAATTCCGCAGCCACGCGTGTCTGATCAATGGGAATATTCCCAGTGCCAAGACTAAAATAAATTACGTTTTCACTAGAGGCAGTATTAGACATTTGTTGGCAAATCCAAGTAGTTTTGCCACATCCAGCTGGGCCAGCAACGACAGTTATGATTGGTACACTCATTTTCAAATGATAATCATTTTCAGTGAATTTGCAAATATGAGTGAGTAAATTTCTACAGTGAATACCAGAGAAATTCCAATACCAAAAGCCCCCAGACGGAGGCTTGAATTACTGACTATGGTGGCGACAACTATCTAACTCTTAACGAATGTCCACTCTAGTACCTTGATGGGAGCTTCTTGTAGTGCTTGAGTTAATTCGGTATTACTATCAAATTTCACCTGGGAGAGTTCGCAAGCTTCGACGTTGACTGTAAATTTATCGTCTTGGAAGGGCCAGGGTTTAACAACAACCAAGTTATCACTGCGTTGCATGATGTCATAGCGTTGACCTTCAGGACCCTTGCTAATTTCTAAAAACCGCTCATCATCAGGTAGTTCTTGCTGACATAAGATAAGAGAAAGGCGATCGCACCACTGCATAAATGCATAAGCTGCATCAACTTCTTCCTTTTTGATGCCTAGTCCTTTCCGCAAACGTTGCTGATTTTCAAGTTGCTCATCCAACAGTTTGTCTAGTTCTGGAAATTGACCCCGGCTTGGCTCATTTAAACGGCTGATATGCATGGAAATTAATAGAGCTACCCATCGTCCACGATAAAGGGCATTCTTTGCCAAATTAGCCAATTTCTGGATGCCAGCACGTACATCGGCCTTTGAGGACAGCAGAAAGTCCTTTGGCGCACCGGCTTCAGTAAGATTGTCTTCTTCCCACTCTTTTTCTAGATCATCGTGATGGGAAATTGCAGCTATCGTTTCATATAACCTTGCTGGCGCATCCTTGCGTCGCCATTGGCCCGCCAGTTGAGCCGCTAATAAAGCATGGGCCCGATGATAAATGACTTCCCAACCATTTTGCGTAGCGTTGACAATCACAAATCAATCTCCTGAGTTTTAGTTTTGATTTTGAGTTGAATTTATTTCTGAATTCAGAAACGTCGGGGTAGATATTGAAGAGGCGATCGCTCTGACTTCTTCAGTATGGCTTAATTAATAATAGTTATTCTCTGTGATCCAGAGATATATGTTCAAGGTAATGAATATCAGCAAATGCTTCTCGAATCAGATTCTCCACTTCTCTAAAACCGGAGAATCTTGTTCACGGATGATTTAGGATTGCCATAGGTTTGGATAAAGCTAAATTCTCCCTAAAAACTACCTAATGTAGACAAATAGTTTAAACATTGGTAAAGAAAAGAAGGTGGGCTGTTTGCCCACCAGAGAATAGGGAGCTTTCAAATAATTTAACCAAAATCCCTTCACCTGAAATTAACCTAAGCTCTAACTGGTGGAGTTAAGAGTGGCTTTCTAAGGGATTAGCAATATATTTGAATGTTGGTTCAGAATTCCAAGGGCCACGCTCATCTTGACCATTTCCGTTTGTAGATAGGTTGTAGTAGAGAGCAACAGTTTCATCTGGCTTAATATTACCAAAGAACGGATCTGTCAACTTACCTAGCGAATCTAGAGCTTTCATAAACATCTGGGTATGAGAAATTTCTCGTGTTAACAGATGGACTAAAGTCTCTTGGGTTCCTTTGTCAGTTGCCAACTTAATTAACTCTTCGTAAGTCTGACGAGCGCCAGCTTCAGCTGCAACGTTAGCTCTCAAATCACGCACTACATCTCCGCCTTCATTCAAGTAACTTGCAGTCCAAGCATTACCCTGACTATCTAGAAAATGAGGCCCTATCCCTCGGACTGCAAACAAAGTACTTTTATAAGCCTCTGTTTGATCCGTATTCTTAGTATGAGCTTCAATGAGTTTGCCAACCATTTCTAAATGGCTGAATTCCTCAATTGCAATGTCTTGGAGCATATCTCTGATTCCAGCATTTTCTACATGGAATGATTGAACCCAGTATTGAAGTGCTGCACTAAGTTCTCCAGTAGCTCCGCCAAACTGCTCTAAAAGTAACTGAGCAAAACGAGGGTTTGGTTCAGTTACGTTAACTGCATGAATAGGCTCTTTTTTGTGAAAAAACATAGATTTACACTTCCAGAAATTATTATTTTACAGAATTGATAAACATCGCCTATGGCGGGCGGATACTCTATCGCACCTGCTAAAAGCCCTAAAATTATTTAAGCAATAATACTCATTACTGCCTCAATAATCTCACTTGTGTCTAAGTTATCAACTTTTATTAACAATTCTTTCTACCATATGGGATAAATGCTGAATCCAAAAGTTAGACAAAAGAGTTTACCAGAAGATTTTGAGCATAATAATCATAAGTGGAAGTTTTGCAATATAAATCAGGAATTATTAAATATATAATAATATAAGTCTAAAGCCTATGCCTTATTGACTGTAGAAGTAAATACTAATAGCTTTATCAATATATCTATCTTAAGATGGAAAAATAGTATCCCTCTTTTTGGCGATGCATTAAAATATGACTAATACATGATAACGGGGTAAGTTTCGTTACGCATTGATTATTTTGTGAAAATCCCCGGTGTCCAGATCCCCTACTTCATAAACTTCATAAAAATTGTCGGGGAGCTAACTTTTTACGAATAATTCAAAAATCGAATGCCAGTAGCTTATTATATTTAAAATTACAGTTTACTCTTAACAATTATTTTGATAATTGTTATGTTTTAGCTGAGTAGACAACGAAATCAGCTAAAACATAGACTTATAAGCTCCATAGCCAATATCTTGCAAGCGATCGCCCTTCTTACTCATTAAGCGGATATAACCTGATATGACAGTTAAAGTAGAGGTCTTTACAGTCAATATTCCAATTAGCGCAAGCTTGATGAAAATTGATGTCAAATACTGAAAATCCTGTTAGGAGTTATAATTTACAGAACTCCAATATTGTTCCTAACTACTTTATATTTATTTTAAAGAAAATCTCAATTTAACAATACCTAGTCGCATCTTCACCACATTCATCTACTAAATATAATAAACACTTGTAACGAAGACCAACTATTTGTTCATAAAGGGGGTTGATTTTACACAATGGTGGAATGTGAAAAAGAGTTCGCCCTAAAACTTTCACAGTTCTTTCAAAAGGACAGTTAGATGGAATGATTTTGCATAAAAGCTTGGCAAGATTAGGATTATGTATTTCTAATCTATCAAGCTGATAACGTATCTGGTTTAATAAATTGTTATTTGAACAGTCTTTATTGAAGGAATTCATATATCAACTCTCTTTTCAAAAATTTCTCTCTCTAAAATGACAGTTATCTTCATAGAAAAACATCGTAAATTTACGAAACTATTTTTCTGCTTCAAGAAAGTCGATTAAAATATCAGTAAAATTCCTTAAAATTCAGAATAACTAGGCAAGCCTACCATCTAATTACAGCAATGTTAAGAAAGATGTGGGTAATGGATTTTTGAAAAGGCGTTAGGGGGGAGTGCGCTATGCAAACGAGGTTTCAGGTTTCCAATGCGTAAGTTCTGATTTGCTAAAACATCGGTGATGCGATCGCTTTATGATTCGGTAAGTATCCTCTAGGCAAGACAGATTATGACGCAAACAATTTCAATCAACGACTCTGGGCGCTTGCAACTCACACCCCTAGAAATCCCATCCCGTCTACTGTTAGGGCCAGGACCCTCCAATGCCCATCCCACAGTTCTCCAGGCGATGAATACCTCACCAGTTGGGCATCTTGACCCAGCGTTTCTCGAACTCATGGATGAAATTCAGTCATTGCTACGCTATGTATGGCAAACAGAAAACCCACTTACCATTGCAGTCAGTGGTACGGGAACAGCCGCAATGGAAGCAACTATCGCCAATGCTGTAGAACCTGGTGATGTGGTTTTGATTGGTGTAGCTGGTTACTTTGGTAATCGCCTCGTAGATATGGCTGGACGTTATGGTGCGGATGTACGAACCATTACTAAACCTTGGGGACAAGTTTTCAACCTCGATGAACTCCAAACAGCCCTAGAAACTCATCGTCCAACCATTTTAGCTCTAGTTCATGCCGAAACCTCCACCGGCGCACGTCAACCTTTGGAAGGGGTCGCTGATTTGTGTCGTGAATTTGGCACTTTGTTGTTAGTGGATACGGTGACGAGTTTGGGCGGCGTTCCCTTGTTTTTGGATGCTTGGGGAGTTGACTTAGCCTATAGTTGTAGCCAAAAAGGATTGGGTTGCCCGCCTGGTGCTTCCCCCTTTACAATGAGTGCGCGTGCCGTTGAGAAATTGCAACAGCGCCAAACAAAGGTTGCAAACTGGTATTTGGATATGCTGCTATTGGGTAAGTATTGGGGTGCTGAACGCACCTATCACCACACAGCACCCATTAATTTATATTATGCATTGCGGGAAGCACTACGTTTACTTGCAGAAGAGGGGCTAGCAAACTCCTGGCAGCGTCATCAGAAAAACGTAGAATATCTCTGGGAAGGATTGGAGAGTTTAGGACTGAGTATGCACGTTGAGCAAGAGTATAGACTGCCAACGCTTACCACTGTCTGCATTCCAACAGGGGTAGATGGTAAAGCGATCGCCCGGCAGTTACTCAATGAACATAATATTGAAATTGGCGGTGGTCTTGGCGAACTCGCTGGTAAAGTTTGGCGCGTCGGATTAATGGGCTTTAATAGTCGTAAAGAAAGTGTTGACCAACTTTTAGCAGCACTACGGCAGGTTTTGCCTAAGTAGTTTTGGCGTTAAGGTGGTGCGTTAAAAGTAGCTTAACGCACCGATATAAAAAGGCGTAGGCATCGCCCTTACATTGTCTGAAAATTTGTGAGAAACGTTGTGAGAATATATCTGTTGAGTATTCTTCACGAGCTTCACTGTGATAAAAAACCAACAAACAATAAAGGCAAAAGTATTAGTAGAGACACAATTAATACTAGGGTTGCCGGCTCGATTTTAATCTGGTTCTTTTGTGGATCACGCATTTTGGAATAAGCTCTTTAGGGCTTTTCAATGGTCTACTTTTTTACACCGTACTGTACTAATACATTAAATTTACATTTTTTCGATTTTAATAAGTGTTAATCCCTTCTTCATCCCCCCATCTACTTATTTCTTCCAGGGTAATTTAGTTCCCATTTCAGTCAATGCAGAAAAAATGAGATACAAAACGAGTAACCCAGCACCCGCAAAAAAAGCCAGTAAATCGTTATCCATAAGTGCTATTTGCTAAAACTTTGCTAATCATAGCGGAATCACCTAATATTTAGCGTTTTTCTGAAGCTGTAATCTTTGGTCTTCTGGATGCGAATACCAGCCATACCAGTGACGAACTGCTAGCCAAACGGCTGAAAGCAAACCCGCTAGGCTGAGGGTGAGTCCACTGAATGGTACTAATAATCCAAAGACAGGTAGCACTGCTCCAGCAATAGTGCAGATAATCGCAGCAAGGGAAGCACTCCGACTTGCCCCCAATCCCCATGTCAAAATCAGTAAGATGATGGAAATTAAAGTCCAAGCCAACTGAGCATTGATCACGCGAGCTAGATAGGTCAAAACTAATAGACAAGCAAAGAAAATACTACCAGCGATCGCAATATTTTTGAAACTCATTGGCAGTGACAAATATAACAATAGTATCCACCACAAAAATATTGCTGGTGCTAGCAATAAAAGACGCGGGATTATGCCAGTGTGACGAATAGGTTCGGTGTTGGTAAACACCCCAAATGGATTTTTGACTGAAACATTATCGTCAAATTTCCAAGTAAATTGCGTACTGCGTCCGTCAGATTTAATCTCATCAGGTTTAATACCACTGGCAAAATCAGCCGGAGCAAAGTTGGCAATTGCCGTCAGGCTGAAGTTAGATAGCAACTGTCCCGTTGCACTATAAACCCAACGTGGCCCTCCTTGAGCCTGATAACTGACTCGAAAAGTGGTTTCTTGCCCTGGTTGCAGGCGGAAGGGAAAATTATAATTACCCGCGTTGCTTGGTTGTAGCCTAGTCCCATCACGCTCGATTTTATAGCTCTCAAGCAGTGTGTAGCCGTTGGGTGGCGGTGCTTCAAAAAAGAAATTATTAATATCCTTGAGCTGGTTAATTACTTTATACTCAGCAGTATAATTTGCCTCATAAATTGAGCTGCGGCCTGGAACATCTACGCTTTGGTCAAGCTTGACTTGAATTTGTGAGCCAGCCAGCATCAAGAAGCGGGTAGTCTCTCGCGTCTCATTTACCTTGACTATTTTGCCATCAACTTGAGTGGTATAGGAGTATGGCTCTTGAATAGAGTAGCGGACTTGGGGAGCAAATTGTTCGAGCCTTTCACCTGCAACAGTTTGAGCCACTTGAGCCACCCTTGCTTGTTCCCAGTGGTGATAGCGATTGCTTAAAGTTGAACAGAGAAAAAATCCCGGTACTAACAAAACTAATATCAGGGTTAAATGTTGTAATCCCCGCAATAGTTGGGAATAACGAACAGCCCATTCGCCGATGAATATAAGTTGTTCCGGCTGGCTTCGACGGAGAGAAAAACTGATCAGAGCGATCGCAACTCCCAAAGCTACGACCAAAAATACTAACAATAGTGAAGCTTTGAGCGCTTGGGTTCCAAATTGGACAAGCTCAATTGGATGCGTCAAATCGGGTAATCCGGGAATACCTTGAGCAGAAGAGAACATTAGCAGATTTTTGTAGAATTTGGAAAACCAGACCGATAAAATCTCTTAAAAGTTTCTGGAAAAAAGTTTTATTTGATACCCTGACAGTTTAAACAAGGGTTGTGATCAGCTCTGAGCCTGATTTGCTCGACTACAACTGAGGACTGACGCAAAACTCTCTCAAACTCTTATTTGTCTGTGTTCTCTATGCCTCTATAGTAACCACCTTATATCTACGTTTTTCCGCTACTCATGCGTAAGTTAATTGGTATAAACATCAAAAGCCCGGTCATGAAAACCAGGCTTTTGAGCAGAAATAATGGGGCTATATTCCCCGAAGGTTAGTTATAGAGGTTAAGTATAATATCGATGCTCTGATAAGTGATACCACTTTGCTGTTATCGATTCCGGAAAATCCGCTAAGAATTTTTGAGTAACCTGTTATCTTTCAAAATACAGCAAGCGACTGGCAGCGTCAGCGTGTAGGATCTAAAAATATTATTGATTTTTCGGCTGTTATTGATGAATAATGAATTTGCTAACTGGCAAGAATGGTTGACAGTATTCGCCTATCTAGGTTTTACGGTCTTTATTATTTGGCGCGTATTTTCCGTCGAGAAGAATTAAAAAAGCTGCATATCATCTCACCAGGAGCTTTTTGCTCAAAGGACAAAATAGTCCCATTTTGTTGAACCTTGACTCTTTGATGACAATTGTAGACTTCAGTGGGTTTTTTCACTCCATCCACACTAACGTTTGCCCTGTATTCCCAATAATTTTTAGCACTTCGGTTGATGCTGAGAATACAAATCTGGTGGCGTTGGCCATCGTAGACATAATAGCGGCATACAGATGCAAAAGCCGGGTGTGCTACGCTTAACACTAGTATTAATAAAAACACAAAAACTATGATCCTTATCTGGTTCATAAAAAATTATTTAATATTACATTATTTAAAAATATTATTAAATATTTAAACTATTTGAGTCGAGTCAATTACTTTTCCCTGTTGTACCGTCAATTTTTTTAACGAACCGCATACTCCTACGGAGAAGCAAGCTACGTGCAGCGTCTCGTCAGAGAAGAACGCAAAGGAAGAGAAGTAAAGAGAAAAAAGAAATTCTTAACTGAACTGTATTGCCACTAAAAGATTGCTGAATTCTGTTTGGAGAATTCTTCTTAAAAATATAAAATTTGATATGTCAGAGTCTAAATTTACCGTTACTGTGTCTCAAGAGTTACTCCACTCAGAATTGTCTGAACGATCGCCTCTTCCTAACCTGCGACAGAAGATTCTAGCAATTCGCAACAGTCTACGTCCTGGACAACAACAAATGGCTGACTGGCAATCTGGCCCTCTAGCTATTTCTGCCGTTCCTGGCGCAGGCAAATCTACTGGTATGGCGGCGGCGGCAGCGATCGCGATCGCCCGTCAATATGAAGGTTCATCCTCGCGTCGTCAATTGGTGGTTGTCACCTTTACTCGCTCTGCTGCTGCCAACATTAAAGCGAAGATCCGGAAATTCTTACGAGATGATTTATCTTTACCCCAGACAGGCTTTTTTGTCTATACTCTACATGGTCTAGCGTTGAACATTGCCAGTCGCCATTCTGATTTATCGGGTTTGCAACTAGACAATGTCACGTTAATTACACCAACCCAAAGTCATCGCTTTATCCGAACAGCTGTAGAGCAATGGATTGCAAATAATCCAGGAATATATTTGCGGTTATTAGAAGGTCATCAATTCGACGGAGAAGAGACAGAAAGGTTGCGTCGCCAATCGGTGCTACGAACAGAAGTATTACCGGAATTAGCTAATACAGTAATTCATGAGGCAAAAAGTTCTGGGATATCGCCAAAGAAATTGCGAGAGTGGAGTAAACAAACTACAGACGAATATGCAATTTTGAGTGTAGCGGCGGGATTATATGAACAATATCAAAACTTAATGCGATCGCGTGATTTCATTGACTACGACGATATGATTTTAGCCGCACTACGCGTTTTAGAAAACGACAGCGCCCGTCGCATCGAGCAAAACCAAGTTTTCGCCGTCTTTGAAGACGAAGCCCAAGATTCTAGCCCCCTACAGACGCAGCTATTAGAAATTTTAGCTAGTAATGGGGATAAAGGAGGTAACTCCTCACTCCTAACTCCTAACTCCTCACTCAACTTAGTCCGAGTCGGTGACCCCAACCAAGCGATTAACTCTACCTTTACCCCAGCCGATCCGATTTATTTTCGGCACTTTTGCGAAGAGTGCGATCGCATCGAACGATTAGCAACAATGGATCAAGCTGGTCGCAGTACTAGAATTATCATTGAAGCCGCTAACTTTGCCCTCAAATGGATCAATAATCAGTCATTAGCAAAAACCAATAACGCACAACAGATTCCTGACAACCGACAAGTACCATTTCGCTTGCAGACAATTCGCCCTGTTGAAACAGGCGATCCACAAAAGAATGCCAACCCAGCACCAGTAGGACAAGGACTGGAACTTTATACCCCGCGTGACATTCATCACACCGTTGAATTGTTATCTCAAAGAGTAATCGAGTTATTTGGCGAAGACCCAACACAAAATAGTGCAGCGATTTTAGTGCGAGAAAATCGCCAAGGAAGATGGTTAGCAGAGGCTTTAACCCCTATATGCAAAGAGTATAAAATTACACTTTACGATGTAGGAGAACGCGATCGCCGTTCCCATGTTCCCCAAGAAATTTTAGCATTACTGCAATTTTGCGATCGTCCTCATTCCCCCGATTATCTCAAAGCCGCATTAGAAGCATTAGTACAACGCCAATTAATTCCTACTCAAGACCTCAACGCCCTTGCTAGTCTCCCAGAAGAATTTTTGTATCCTGGCCCCCTAGCAGCACCCCAGCCAGAAACAGTCCAAAAAGCCGCTCGTTTGTGTCGCAATTTACTTCGCGCCCGCTTGGAATTGCCTCTGTACCAGCTAATTTCCTTTCTCGCCTTGACTTTAAATTATGACCAGGCAGAATTAGCAACTGCTGACAAACTCGCAGAACGGGTCAACCAGCAAATAGCTGGCAATAGTTCAATGGGGGGAATGCTGTCTGCTTTAAGTGAAATCGTCAGTTCCGAACGGTTTGAACCAGTAGAAACCGAAGATTCGGAAGAACGTTACACTCGTCGCGGTCAACTGACCATTATTACCATGCACAAAGCCAAAGGGCTGGATTGGGACTATGTATTTCTTCCCTTCCTCCACGAAAGTTTGATTCCTGGTCGATTTTGGGTTCCTCCCCAAAGCCAATTCTTAGGGGATTTCACCTTAGCAGAAGTAGCCCGTGCCCAAATTCGTGCTGCTCTCCACGGAGAATCTACAATACCAGATGTCACACAAGCATGGGAACAAGCAAAGCACTTGAAAATGTCTGAGGAGTACCGTTTACTCTACGTTGCCATGACACGAGCAAAGCGTCTGGTGTGGATGTCAGCATCACAGAAAGCCCCTTTTACTTGGAGTAAACCGGAGAATTTGCAAGAACAAGCTCCTTGCCCTGTGTTTCCAGCATTAAAGCGTCAATTTCCTGAATCTGTGGTCAATTTAGCAGTAATTAATAAATAAGGATGATGAAAACTTTTATTAAGCTTATCCCACCCCTAAAAGGAGATGAGATAACACGAAAGACTGTTGACTGTTAACGGTGTCGAGGGATCTCTCTCTTTAAAATATTGGGTTTTCCCGATGCCTTTTTACAAATATAGTTTTAGATAGTTTGAGTTCGTTCAAAATGTATATCATTTTGCAAAAATTACGAAACAGCAAAGGGAAATTCCATGTCCGCTTTGTAAAGATGGAATTTCCCTTAGATTTTTGCCTTACCTCTAACAAAAAATACCTATGTCGAGCTTCAATTTACTCAATTTCCACCAGACACAACAGATTTATTATGTATAGCAGTGTCTTCAGGCTTTCTCTGCCATTTTCCATCGTCGCCTGCTTCGTATTCATTCTTTACACTATTCCAAGCAACTTCACGGGCACCCTCTTCACTCATACCATCACTTTGAGCAGCACTTAAGGCTGCTGCAAAAATCTGCTGTGCGTGTTCAGGCAACTGTTCTCTAATATCATCAGGCAATTCATTTATTGTTTGATCAGGCATAAACTTACTCCAATTATTTCAACTTATAGTTCATGTTAAAAAACTGGCAATATAATTTCCTCTTTCTGGAAGTAGAGAAGTAAATAATCATACTTTTGGCTGAGTCAAGCAAATTTTAAATCAGCGGTACAACTATTTATATTGATACTCATAGCTAAAAGGGTATATTGAAAAAGAAGCATAATATGCTATGTAATCGAGTCAAGCGCCTCACCTTGTGGGATGTCGTCTGCACATCTGAAACTTGACTGGTCATGCCAATTACAAATGAATAATATAAACATTGGCAATAGTCTGGATGTTAGTAAGCAATCAAATGCTTCCCCACTAAATGAACCTTAAGCTTAATACAATAAGCTATTATGCCTTTAAATTACACAATAACTCATCAGGCTGTTGACTGCTGAGAGTCAACAGTCAGAAGTCAATAGTCAACACAGAAAAATGTGCAACATTAGATAGACGATAGCTTACCATTTAGTTAATGGGTGTTAACCATTGGTTATTATTCGACCAAAAAGCAAACCTTTGAAACTGTGTTTCTAAGAAGCAAGAATTTCCCACTAACCGCAAAGCGGTTAGCGGGAAATGTCAATTTAATTTGCCTCTGATCGTCTCTATCCGTTGACGATTTACACCTAAATCACTCTGGCCTAAACGTGAAGCTGAACGTACTTGGATTACATTAGCATTCCGATCTAGATAGAATTCTACATCATCCACAAATCCCAACAAGGCACTTTTAAATTCTGCATATAAATAATCTTGGCTTTCGCTAATGATTTTGGTTCTTGGTAAGGACTGAATAATCTCTTTAAGATTAGCGATTGCTTCTTCTGGGGTAGATGTAAAAGTCAGTGGTGCAATTTTGTGGGTTTCATCTGTACTTTGACTAGAAACGCAATTAGGAGAATTAGGGCAGGGTGCTAATTTACCGTTGCTGATACCTAAATTATTTGGTCGTTTGCCAGCAAAAACCATAATTATGTCTTTGGATAAGTTAATAGTATACTCTCATACATTTGTTTGAATCACTGTAATACTCGCATCTTCTGACAAATGACAAATTCATAATACTTACCCCGCATTTCTCACAAAACGGTAGGGGCGGGTTCACGAGATATTCGTGAACCCGCCCCTAAAGTCTCTAGACTTGGGTTTCATAAATTTGGTGAGAAATCCAGGTTACGCAGGAGAGATCCCCCAACCTGTAATAGATAGCTTTTTAAAGGGGGTTAGGGGATCTTCCGCAAATATCACTGGCACTAAGGGTACTGAGAAACTACATCCCCTTACCGTTATTTTTAAAGTAGATTAAGGGACTAATATGTAACAAAAATTTGCCAAACTGATATCAAATGGCGCGGGAAAATTTTGTCTCTCGCATTCTTGTGTGAGTATCAAATATGACAGCAGTATTTCTTACTAGTAATCTACCGATATCTGTAATCTGGATCTGGCTATTTGATAAAGTAACTAAACCATCGGTTTCTAGTGGCTTTAACGCCTCTAGTTCCTCAAAGAAATATTCATCAAAATTGATATCATATTTGTTTTCAATGTCTTGCTTATGCAATTGAAAGTGAGACATAATCCCCATAATTACATCCCGTCTGATGATGTCATTTTGAGTAAGCTTGATACCTTTGCTAACAGGTAAAGCACCTGTTGCAATTGTGTTATAATAATCTTTTAATTCCTTGTGGTTTTGAGCATAAGCATCTTCTAGCATACTGATGGATGTAGAACCAAAACCAAACAGTTCCGTCTCGGCGTGGGTAGTGTAGCCCTGGAAATTGCGTTTTAGAGTACCATTGCGTTGAGCGATCGCTAGTTCATCATTAGTTTTAGCAAAATGATCCATCCCAATAAATAGATATTGGTTATTCGTTAATTCTTCAATGGTCATTTTCAGAATTTCTAACTTTTCCTCTGCTGGGGGTAGCGCCTCTTGAGGAATATTTTTTTGTGTAGGTTTAATCCACGGTATATATGCAAAGTTAAAGACAACAATTCGATCAGGATCTAACTCAACAGTCTTTTTCAACGTCTCCCGAAATGTTTCGCGGGTTTGATAAGGTAAACCGTAAATAAGGTCTACATTCACACTTTCAAACTTAGCTTCTTTAACCCAACTCATGACATCAAATAGCATTTCTTCTGGTTGAACACGATTTATGGCTACTTGAACTTGGCTATTAAAATCTTGAATACCAAAACTAATCCGGTTAAATCCAATTTCTCTCAGAAAGAAAATGTAATTTTTATCAATATAGCGAGGATTAATCTCAATTGAGATTTCTGCTTGTAGATCGATGTTGAAATGACGATTAATGTTTTTCCATAAAAATTCTATTTGGTCACGATCCAAGTAATTAGGAGTACCGCCTCCCCAGTGGATTTGTAGCACTTTTCTGTCTGGATCAATTAAAGCTGCGGTGTTTTTAATGTCTTGAGCCAAAGACTCCACATAAGGTTTAGCAATATTCTTGTTGTTGGAAATTACCGTGTTACAGCCGCAGAAATAGCAAGCACTTTGGCAAAAGGGGATATGGAAATATAGACTCATAGGAGTTCTGCGTTGATTCGAGGCTGCGATCGCGGCCTTAAAATCAGTTTCAGTAAATGTTTCGCTCAACTCTGTAGCAGGCGGGTAACTGGTGTATCTAGGTGCGCGAGTGTCGTACTTTTGAATCAAATCCAGATCAAACTTGACACCAGGTAATAGAAAAACCATTGAGTTGCTTTCCAGTGAATGAGGGGAGTAGGGAGTGGGGAGTGGGGGAGCAGGGGGAGAATGACAAATGACAAATGACTAATTAGTTAGGCTATTAAACATAACTTGACCGAGTGCTTTAATTAAACTTCCTTCTAACTCTTGAGCCATCTGCAAATTGAACCCAAAGGCATTATTAGCTTCTGCAACAATCCGTTCTGCTGTTATATCATCAATGGGTAATGCATTTAATGCCTGACGATACTTATCCTTAAATGCCTTTTTGTCAGGAATTTGCTCAAAATTATAAAAGGATGTGCCTTCATAGTCAGAAAGCTTCAGGGTTGACTGAGCAACTTTTTGTAGCATTTGACCCCCAGAAAGATCGCCCATGTAGCGAGTGTAGGCATGACCTAGCAATAAAGCTGGTTCACTAACAGAAATTTCCCGAATGCGGTCAATGTACTTTTGGGTAGCGGGTGAGGGTATAATTTGCTCTTTCCAATTATCCCCATAGTAAAACACCATGTCTTTTTCGAGCGAAGATTGGCGATTAAGTTCGGGGAAGTAAACCGTACTAATCACAGGATGCTCTACATGGCTCTTTAATGCCGCTTCTAGTTCGCTGTAGACGTAATACAAGTTGCTTAAGAACTTGGCGAAGCAGTCTCTATCCACAACTCCTTTCAGAAAACATTTCATGAATCCCACATTTTCTGCTGAGGTGTGGGCTTGTTGAGTTCCAGAGCGCAGTTTGATGGCTAGATTACTACTCATTGTTGCTTCCTTTATGTTCAAGGGCAAGGTTTCTGGGCAGTCACCGACTCAAGATGCCTGCCAGTGCCAGCTAAAAAATTGTTATTCTAGGTTTAGAGAGGATCTGCATCACTCTATCTGGCAAGTACCACTGCCGATGTCGATCCAAACTATTTTTATTTCTCCTAAGATTATTTAACTATTAATTTATATATAACTATAAAGATATTAGTATTTATTTATATTTTTCTGATTTTCACCCTTAGACATATCTTAGTTGAGTAGTAACAAAACTGATTGGGGAATAGGCATTTAAACTCTGTTGAAACAACGGGTAATAAGTTTATTTCTCACAATTTACTCTCAATAATTTAACTGATGTCTACAAACAGCTATTTATGCTTATATAACTTTTAAAGGATGAAATAATCAAAGGATTCTTATGGTTAAGTCTCTGGAAACTTCCCAACCTGAGTTGCTAAAACCAGGTGTAAAAGCGCCTGTTCAAGAAACATTATTAACACCCCGATTTTATACCACTGACTTTGAAGCTGCGGCGCAATTGGATATTTCGTCCCAGGAGGCTGAGTTACTGGCAATTGTAGAGGAGTTACGAGCAGACTATAACCGTCATCACTTTGTCCGTGATGAAGAATTTCAGCAGTGTTGGGATCACATTGATGGGGAAACACGCGTTGCCTTTATTGACTTTTTGGAACGTTCCTGTACCTCAGAGTTTTCTGGGTTTCTGCTGTTTAAAGAGTTATCACGCCGTCTGAAAAACCGCAATCCGATTTTGGCGGATGCTTTTAATTTTATGGCGCGAGATGAAGCACGCCATGCGGGATTTTTGAATAAGTCAATGGCAGATTTTAATCTTTCCCTCGACTTAAGTTATTTAACCAAAAATCGCACTTATACCTTCTTTCCGCCAGAGTGGATTATTTACACAGTCTACCTGTCTGAGAAAATTGGCTACTGGCGTTATATCTTGGTGTATCGCCACATGGAAAAACATCCAGAACACCAAATTTATCCTTTGTTTCGTAAGTTTGAAAGTTGGTGTCAGGATGAAAATCGACATGGAGACTTTTTTAAAGCACTGCTGCGATCGCAGCCTCAACTATGGAACAATTGGAGAGCTAGATTATGGGTGCGTTTCTTTTTGCTAAGTGTTTTTGCTACTCACACATTAACAGTATTTGAACGCGCCACGTTTTATCAATCCATTGGGATAGATCCGCGCGAATATAATACCAGAGTTATTCAAGAGACGAATAACACTGCTGCACGGGCATTTCCCCTGATTTTGAATGCAAATCATCCAGAGTTTTTCCGGCGGTTGGAAAAGTGTTCTGACCTTAATTTGAAACTAACAGAGATTAACAATAGCAATCGCTCACCAGTTGTCAAATTCTGCCAAAAATTGCCCTTGATAGCTTCCATTATTGGGCATCTATTGCAGACTTACCTAATCAAACCCGTTGATGCTGAATCATTGAGAGAGACAGTTCATTAACTGGTAACTGCACATATCAACTGAATCTACAAGTCTTCTTTGGGAATCTCTTAACTCGAATATAACCCAATACGGTTTGTACATCTTTAGCGTTGGCATGATGAATCATGAAATTAATCGCACTGCTGCCCCTCAAGATATTGCCACAAAGACAAAAGATTTTGCGCTCGTTGAGGTAGGGTTCCGGTTAGGAGAAGTAGCTCCATTCCACCTCAGAGCCTAGTAAGCTTGAATGCTCTGACGGAATTTGAATTTCTGGTTTCGTATCTGGATTACCCGCTTCGAGGAGTAACACGGTTGTTTCACTGTCTTCTATAAGACGGTTGGCGATCGCGCAGCTAGCCGCCCCTGCACCAATTACGATGTAATTAGGAAACTCCAAAAAATAAATTATCCCAATTTCTGGATTCAATACGACTGTTCCTCCCCCAGCTAAGAACTCCCTGCTCCCTTGCCCTAAACGCGGTCGGATATTTTTTTAGTTGGAAGTCCCTTATATTGAGTCATCCGATTCTCACTGTCTGCTGTTTGTCGTGTGAATCGATTGGTCTTCAGCTAACGCAGTGACCCGAACGCCGCGCGGATCTCCTCAGAGAAGAGCTGCGGCTGCTCCCACGCCGCGAAGTGACCGCCCTTGTCGACCTCATGGAAGTAGCTCAGGTTGCGATAGGCGCGCCGAGCCCACGTTTCTGGAGCTCGATATATCTCCCCCGGAAATACTGTGATGGCCACCGGGAGCAAGATATCGGCGGTCTTCTGCGCGACCGCGTTCAAGATGCTGTTGTTGTTCTCCCAGTAGAGCCGAGCTGACGAGACGGCGCTGTTTGTCAGCCAGTACAGCGTGATGTCGTCCAGCACCTCGTCTTTCGTCGGGGACTTTTCGGAATCGCTGTTGCTGCTTGTCCATTGCGCGAAACCTGGATGTCCGAGCATCCACGCCGCGAGTCCGGTCGGCGAGTCCGTCAGTCCATACCCCACCGTCTGCGGTCGCGTACCCATTATCACGGCGTAGGCTCGTTCCTTCTTATTGAACTTGTCGAGTGAGTCGAACGCCGCGCGTTCCTTCTCGGAGAGTCCCGTTGGCGCGGACCCGCCGTCGGCGAGTACCGAGGCCACCTCTGGCGGTATCGTCGCCGGCAAGTTGATGTGGATGCCGAGTAATCCTGCCGATGCCTGGCGCGCCATTGCGCTAGAAATAGGGGATCCCCAGTCGCCGCCTTGGGCGACGTAGCGGGTGTAGCCGAGGCGTTTCATCAGCTCGGCCCAGGCCCGTGCGATGTGGTCGGGGTTCCAACCTGTGCCCGTCGGCTTGCCGGAGAAGCCGTAGCCGGGAATTGACGGGATAACTAGGTCGAAGGCATCCTCCGGGCGGCCCCCGTAGGTCGTCGGGTCGGTCAGAGGGCCGATGATCTTTAGCTGTTCAAATACCGATCCAGGCCATCCGTGCGTGACGATCAACGGCAAAGCGTGAGGATTTTTGGAGCGGACGTGGATAAAGTGAATGTCCAATCCGTCGATGTTCGTTACAAACTGCGGCAAAGCATTCAGCTTCGCCTCGGCTTTGCGCCAGTCGTACTTCGTTCCCCAGTAACGGACAAGTTCCTTCATTGTCGCCAGTTGCACGCCCTGCGACTGGTCGGCAACAGTCTCCTTATCAGGCCAGCGGGTCGCCGCAATGCGCCTGCGGAGATTGACGATCGCCTCTTGCGGGACGTGGACGCGAAAGGGACGGATGGCGTTGTCTTCGGTCGCGCTCGCCTTGCCCGCGACCTGGGTTTGTGCGCCGGTTTGGGCGAATTGCTGTGCAAGCAGGCGAGCGGACGGTGTCAGAAACACCGTTGCCGCCAAGAGCGCGACAAGGAGTCGCCAGAGCAGGACGAAGGTACCTGCGGTGCGGGTTTTGGTTTTGTAGTGTACTTTTTTCAGTTTGGTCATAGTGTTTTCTCTTTGCTGCAAATTGTCCGTTTCACAACTTAGGCTAAACCCAATCAGTAACCGTCAACTTCGACGACGGCCTTAGCAAACTCCCGCGGTGCTTCTTGGGGCAGGTTATGACCGACACCGCCCTTGATGATCCGATGTGCGTATTTACCCAAGAATTTCCTTGCGTAGGAACTGGCATCTGGGTGCGGCGCACCGTTGGCATCACCTTCAAGAGTGATGGTGGGTACGGCGATCGCGGGGGCTTTGACGAGTCGCTTCTCAAGATTGTCGTACTTCAAATCCCCTTTGGCTAAGCCGAGCCGCCAGCGATAGTTATGGATGACGATACCGACGTGATCCGGATTGTTAAAGGATGCAGCACTACGCTCAAACGTCGCGTCATCGAAGTGCCATTGCGGCGAAGCGAGCTGCCAGATGAGCTTGTTAAAGTCATGCCGATATTTTTCGTAGCCGTCGCGCCCCCGCTCCGTCGCGAAATAAAATTGATACCACCATTCGAGTTCGGCCTGCGGCGGCAGAGGTGTCTTGTTAGCTTCAGGGCTGCCGATCAAATAACCACTCACGGAGACGAGTGCCTTGCAGCGTTCCGGCCAGAGTGCCGCGATAATGTTGGCTGTTCGCGCCCCCCAATCATAACCAGCGAGAATCGCCTTCTCGATCTTGAGCGCATCCATCAGTGCGATAATATCGACAGCGATCGCTGACTGCTGACCATTGCGGAACGTCTCGCTCGAAAGAAAGCGCGTCATGCCATAGCCGCGCAGATACGGGACGATCACCCGGTACCCCGCCGATGCCAACAACGGGGCGACATCGACATAGCTGTGAATGTCGTAGGGCCATCCATGTAGGAGAATTACCGGACGGACATTCGCGCTACCAGCTTCAGCGTATCCGACATTCAGCACACCGGCATCGATCTGCTTTAGTGAGCTGAACGACGTGTTTGTCCCTGGCTTAGTCATGGACAGAACTGCTGGTTTTGTTTTGCTCGACTGTGCGATGGTAGAACCGAATATGCCTAGCTGTGTAGTAGCAATGGTCATAGCCGCAGTACCCAAAAAGCGGCGGCGCTGATAGTTGATTTTTTCAGACATTTATCTTCTTCCAATTGGATTCAACTCAACTTGCTTATCTTCCGACGACAAAATTCTATGCAGGATATTCCACCAGAGAGTCCAGCCCATAGAAACAGCAGATTGCCCGTCTGCATAGCTTCCACATCAGCACCGAACGACTCAGGTAGCACCGGAAGCTTGATGCCAATTGCTTACAACTGCTGCTCGGCGCTGAACGTCCCAGAGCTTTCGCGGGTTGCCATCTGCTCTTTCAAATCCATTTCTAATCCTGTTCGCCGAACGTTTGCGCGTAGGTTTTGCCGTACGGGTAGAAGAGTTCTTTGCGTCCTTCCTGCCATGCTGCTTTCAGTTCAGGTGTTGTGATGTCCCAGTCCGGTCGGCATTTCCTGAGAACAGCGTGCAGATCCTGGCGAAGATTTTCTAGAGTGGGTCGCCCGAAAAACCAGTAACCCATGTAGATTTTATAAATGACCAGACCCGGTTCCAGGACAATCGTGTAGGGGATCATGGGATTGTGGAGAGGGTCAGTGTATTCGGCGATGTCGAGGTCTTTTTGGATTCTGCGTCCCGCATCAGAGAGGAAAGGCCAGTGGGCCCCGACACCACTGCGATATTCATTCGTCTCGGTGATGTTGTCGGTGCTAATCGTGACCAGGCGGCAATAGCCGACCTCAAGCTCACGATGGAGTTGAACCAGCCCTTCAGCCTGTCGGCGATCCTTGGGGCAGTACCCTCCGCGGCTAAGGACGATAATCATCGGATGTTGACCTTGCAGATCGGAGAGCTTCCGGCGTTTCGCAGTATGGTCGGGCAGTTCGTAGTCGGGGAAGACCGCCCCTGGAACAATGTCAGATCGCATTTGAAATCCTTCTTTCTTGTTGAAATTGACAACCTCAGCATAAGGAACCGACAAAGCCCCTCAAGCCGTGGCTTTACTGGGCGTGAATTCAGCGGCGTGCAATTTCACGAAGTCGTACATGCTCGTCGGCATTTTGTCGGTAAGCTTGAACAGGTCATCCGTCATGCGGTCATACCGCCCCTGCGCGTGAAGTTCAGCCATCACTGCGAGGTGGTTGACGAGGTGCATCGGCACCCCAAACTTACGAAGCGTATTAACCCACTCGGAGAGCGGCACGTTACGATAGCGGATCGTTCGGCCGAGTGCCTGGGAAAAGACGCGTGCGTAGTGTTCCAAATCGGCTGACTCAAATCCGGTCAGGTTGTAAACATGACCAATGTGCGAGGCAGGATCGTCGAGGATCACGGAAACGGCGTGCGCCACATCAACAGCCGATATCGGAGAGGTCTTGCTGTTACCCAGGGGCAACGCCAGTTCATCGCTGTCCCGGATGCTAGCAGCGGCGAGACGCAGGAAGAAGCCCTCAAGGAAGACTGTCGGCCGCACCGTAACGACCGGCAGCCCCGACCACGCCAATGCCTGTTCTGCAAGCCAATGCAGCTTGTGCTGCGGGCTTGGGGTAGTCTCGGTGATGCTCATCTGCGTTACCGTCATCTGCGATATGTTCACGAAGGCTTCAACCCCGTGGTGGCGCGCCACCGCAGCAGTGTTGACCGTGGCTTCGAGATAAGCCGCCGAGACCGACATTCCGAAATAGATGCGCGCAACCCCTGCGATCGCGCGGTGCATTGAGGTAAGGTCGGTCAGATCGCCCTGCACAACCTCGGCACCAAGCTGGCGCAGGCCAAGAGCGCGTTCATCCTCCCGTCGTACCAAAGCACGCACCTTATGCCCTTTAGCGAGCAGCATTGCGGTGAGGTGGCGGCCGATCGCACCGAGATCGCCAGCCGCTCCGGTCACGAGGATTGGGCTGTCATGTGTGGATTTCATCGTCATATCATTTACCTTGCGTTCACTTTCTTGTCCCTTGTTGCGAAGGCGTATCTGTTTGCGTTATCAGCCGAACGTGAATGCAAAAGCCTCTACCCCAGAATCCAGAAACTCGATCTCGAACTGTTGATCAGTGATGGGCTTCGGCTGTCGAACCAGTTGGTACAACCGCTGTTCGGTAGCTGTTCCTTCGCCTCGCACATCGACATCAAGTCCGTGAGCTGCAACTACCGGCTGCCCGTCTACAAGCACGCGAAACCGCACGGACGTTCCTGGCTCGGACGGCCCCATGACGAGATGAAGGTCGCGTGCGTGGAAGCGGTACGCAATCCGCCCGCCGGACTTGTTCAGTACAATGGCTTGTTTTCCGATTGTCCAATCGCCCGAAAGTGCCCATTGATTAAGTTTCAATTGCGCGGGGACGGTATATAAATGAGGCTTGTTTAACACCGCGCTGTCGGGGGATGCAAAATTCTCCGTTCTTTCGTAGCCAAGGTAGTTTTCAGGCGATTTCAGGCTGTTCCAATCGGCGGCAGCCTCAAAACCGTGAGCATCGACTTTGACTATTTCCTGACCAACACGGCCAGTTCCGGACTCAGACAGTAGCTGTTGAATGACCCTTTCCGATTGCTCGTACTCGCCCTCGCCGAATTCGTGATGACGAATGCGTCCTTGCGTGTCTATAAAATAAAGGGCCGGCCAATAATGGTTCCCGAAAGCACGCCATACCGCATAATCGTTATCCACGGCGATCGGATAATCAATTTTCATTTCTGTTGAGGCTCGGCGGACATTATCGACATTCTTCTCGAATTCAAACTCTGGCGTATGTATACCAATTACTACTAGTCCCTGATCCTGATACTTCTCGGCCCACGCGCGAACATAAGGGAGTTGGCGTAGCCAATTGATGCAGGTATAAGTCCAGAAGTTGATCAGCACGACTTTTCCACGGAGTTCGTCAACTGTTAATGGCTGTGAATTGAGCCACGCGATCGCGCCGGCAAGAGACGGTAGTTCGCCTTCAATCGGTAACTCAGTCGTTGCTGACGTAGCATATTGTGTGGTGCAGCCGATTATGCCAAGCTGAGTGGCAGCAATAGTTTTAAGCATGGTTGTTAAGACGTAGCGGCGATTATGATTGATTTTTTTGGACACGTGCTGGCCTTCCTGTAGTTGCGTTCCGATAGGTACGGTAGCATTAGAGAACCTCGACGGTTCTCTCCTCATCAACGGCTGCGCGCGCGACATCAGACTTGGGGTGTGCGATGCGCTCATGGACGGGCGACGTGGGTGTCCGATCAATCAGTAAACTGAGCAGTTCAGGGCGGCTGTAATGACCGCGCGTGTCTATAAGCCGCTTGCGGGCATCGATCTGAGCAAAGTCAAGCTCGGCAATTACTTCACCTTCGCCAGCTTTGAGCGGCTCACCGATGATCCGTCCGTCGGGACTGACAATGGCCGTAAAGCAGCCACCCGAAATCGGCTCGATCGCACAACCCGTATCCTGCATAATCTGAGTCTGCTGATCGGCATTCAGCCACGCAGTTGCACAGACGACAAAGCAGGCGGATTCGAGGGCGTGCTGGCGCACGTTAATTTCTGCTTGCTCCGCGAACAGTGGACCGACGAACGATCCGGGATACATCGCTGAGTGGATTTGCTCACCATCGGCGATCAGGGCGTAACGTGCCAAAGGATTGTTATGCTCAAAGCACGCAAGTTGTCCGATGCGCCCAACCGCACTATCGATGGCGCGCAGTCCTGAGCCGTCACCCTGACCCCAAAGTATCCGCTCGTTATAAGTCGGCGTAAGCTTGCGGCGGCGCTGGATCAGCGTACCGTCTGCGTCGAAGAGAAGTTGCGTATTGTAGATAGAGCCACCGTCGCGCTCATTGACACCGATAGAAACAACCATATTTGCTTCTTTCGCGGCTTCGGCGATCGCCTGGGTTTCCATAGACGGCACTCTAACCGACTCTTCAAGCAACCGCAGATGTTCCTTTGCTAACGCGAATGGGGCTAACACGTATGAGAAGTAGGGATAATAGGGAATGATGGTTTCGGGGAAGGTTGCGAACTGAACGCCCTGTTGACCTAACTCTTGGATCTTTTTCACGACCTTCTCGACGGTACCCTGCCGACTGTACAGCACGGGGCTGATCTGCACGGCTGCTGCTTTAACGATCGTACTCATTGCGTCTTCCTTTCTCGTGCTGAGACTAGTTTCATTAATACCGATACCTCTTGGTGGGCGACTCGATTTACGCTGACAGCGAAGGTTTCTCACTTCTAGTGCTTTGGCCCGATCACTTGCTGTGCCGAAGCTGGAAGTAGGCTTGGCTTGCGTGCTTCTTCTACTCCGGCGAGATAGGCCGGGCATGAAGGCTCCGTTAGTGCGCGTGCGCGCTGTTGTGATCAGGTACGATGAACTTTAGCGTCACCACCTGTCCGGGGAAGACGTTGTGGTTAGGGTCAACCAACTCGATCTTCACCTTGTGCTGTCCGGGCGGCAACCCGGCTATGTCGATTGTGTTGTTGTCACTCGCATCCGCCCACCACCAGGGCAGGTCGTCGACGGTTATGTGCAGATGCCCGACCCGTGGAGATACCTGGACAGCACCCGCCCCGAACACGGGTACGATGCGTAAGTTCTCTACTCGGTACTGGGCCCAGAAGATGCCCTGGGCCAGCCCTTCAGGAAGCGGGGGATCTACGATCAGCTTGGGTGCGGGTTCGTTCTTGATCGCGACATACGGTGAAGCACCACGAATGTCCCTCGCGCTCTGGGCGGAGGGGCGGATTGCGTTTGGGTCAGTGGACTGCACGGTTCTAGGTTGAGGTGTGGCAGTCTCCTTTGGTTTTGTTTGGCTCGATTGTGCGTTCGTAGAACCGAATCGACTTAGCTGTGTAGTTGCAATGGTCATGGCTGCAATGCCCAAAAAACGGCGGCGTAGTGGGTTGATTTTTTCAGACATTGATCTTGCTCGAATTGGGTTTAACTGAGGTTACTTATGGTCTGCCCACATGATTCAGCTGTGATAGTGGGGCGAGTTTGGGTTTAAGTTCCGTCGCTCGCCCCATCGCTCAATGCAGCGAGGAAATGGCGATCGCTGCTAGCAACGTGTTACTGATGTTCTGCATGATAGGTGAGCTAGTTGCTCTCACCGATTAGCGTCGTCCAGAACTCGGCCTAGTGGATGCCATTGTGAGCGCATCATTTGGAAAGAACAGGCAAAATCTCTTCCATGTAACGGTCAGCGGCGGCGGCGGCCTCTTCTGGGCTACTGCCATTTTGACGCGCACTCAGGTAAGGCGCGTACCAGTCCCACCAGTTATGCTCGCCGTGAGTCTTCTCGTAATGGTCGTGGCGTTCTGCCGTCTCGTGAAGAAGGGTTGCAAGGGTTGCAATGTCCATGTCTCGTGCTGGCATGGAGTCCCACAGACGACCAGGAAACCGCGTTGTGATTTCCTGGAGCAGCCAAATGTTTCCGTCCGGGTCCTCAAACGAGGCAAATGAGAAGTAGGAACGACCTTCCGGGTCGCGTCCGCTGACGCGCGGGTTCTCCACGGCGTTGTTGAATGGTCCGCCAGTGTAATGAAATATCTCGCTAACGTTGACACCACGAGCGATCAAGTCTTCGCGGGCAGCGTCGAGGTCGTCAACGGCAAGGACTAGGTTTTGCACCGAGCCGGAATTGGCTGGAGTGACTCCCTTGCCGAAGATGATCGAGGCATCCGAGTGGGGTGGCGTTACATGCACGTTGCGGTAGCCGCCCTCCGCGATGTCAATATCGAGTCGCCAGCCGAGATTCTCGTAGAATGCCTTCGTGCGATCAACGTCGGAAACTGTGAACACCACAACTTCGAGCTTCATGTTTGGACTGTTTACTTGATTGCTACTCATCTTTTTTCTCCTTTGAATTGTGAGCTTGCTGCTCACCTCGATTAACTTCATTCTTCTGCAATCGCCCCATTCACACCACTCAAGTTCTTTGAGTTAACACGCGACTTAGATGTGCGTCTGCCAATGAAAAGCGCGGTGATTTTATGGCGCGCCTGAGACTGTTTTTACAGTGGTTTGCAGTTGGTGTTCGAGCTGTAGAATTTCCGCTGCCCGCTCCCCAACGATCACGCAGGGAGCCATCGTGTTGCCCGTGGTTACTCGCGGCAAAATCGATCCATCCGCAATCCGGAGATTGTCGATTCCATACACTTTCAGGTTGCTATCCACCACCGACAGGTCATCTCGACCCATCTTCGCGGTGCAGGTTTCGTGCCAGAAACTTGTCGCCGCATCTCGAACAAAGCGTTCGAGTTCGGCCCCTTTCAAATTACCTGGCATGACTTCACGCTTGACAAACGGACGAAGCAAAGCAGAGTTACCGACTTCGCGGCAGAGTTCTACGCAGGCGATCGCAGTTTTGAGATCATCCGGGTCAGACAGCGTGTTTGCATCAATCAGAATCGGGTCGGATGGATCGGCTCCCGTCAGGTGCAGACGACCTCGACTTTTGGGGTTTGCGATCGCCCCAAATAACGTCCAGCCTGCATCAGGTAGCCCAAAGCGGATGGCATTCTCAGCAGTGGTTTTTGGCACCTCGGCCTGACAGACAAATAAATCTGGACTATCAAGCCCGGACTGGCTGGTTGAGAAAAAGATTGCCTCGGACAAGTTGTTTCTGGGTTCGAGAGCGGTTTCATATTCCCAGACACAATCAAATGCAACGTGGTCTTGAAAATTTTGCCCCACACCGGGAAGGTGCTGCACGACAGGAATTCCAAATCGTCGCAACTCGGACTCATCGCCGATACCAGATTGCATAAGCACTTTTGGCGTATGGATTGCACCGAGCGACAGCACAACTTCGACTGCCGCACCAATGCGATAGATCGCATCACGATAAGCAATCTCCACGCCAGTCACCCGCTTGCCCTGGAACGTCAGCCGTGTGACCAGTGCATGACTAAGAACCGTCAGGTTTGGCCGATCCATATAAGGGAAAACGTAGGAGCGGAATATCGATTCGCGTTTGCCATTGCGGACTCGCACATCGCTGATAGAAGCACCCTTCGCCGCTTCCATCATGCGTCCGTTCGGATTTTCAAAAGTAGGAATACCCACCACCCGCGCTCCTTCGACTGTTGCGGGTGCAAGTGGGTTTGGCTCCGGCGCGGGCTGGACAAATACTGGCCCTCCCGTTCCGCGATACATTGGGTCTGGTACGCCATGCCAATCTTCCAGGCGGCGATAAATCTGCAAGACGGATTCATAATTCCATGCCGGATCGTTGGCAACGGATGCGAAGAAATCCCAATCATGCTTGTGTCCGCGTGCCCAAACCATAACGTTGATGCTCGATCCACCGCCGAGTGTCTTGCCCATAGAGAACGGAATCGAACGACCGTTCACATGTAGATTCGGCTGACCCTGGAAACTCCAGTCGCGATCGCTTCCCAGGTTCATCGGCCATTGATTCGCTTCCATGACATTTGGCACATCATCGCTGCCTCCAGCTTCAAGCAACAGAACGCTGACATCGGGATTCTCGGCAAGTCTGCGGGCAACCACCGAGCCAGAAGATCCAGATCCGCAAACAATAAAATCGTACTGGTGCCTTAACTGGGAGGTGATCTGGTGCTGGTTGCTGCGGACACGTTCGGCAAAAATATCACGGTTATCAGTGCCACGTTGATAGTTCTCACGTTCATCCTCAAAGGACTTGTTCTCAAAATTCGTCTTCATCGCGCCTACCTCGCTTTCAAAATCGAATTAACTCAGGTTGCTTATTGTCCGTTTCCCCTGCTTTGGGAGAACTTGAAGTTCTGCCTACGCCCGAGAATCATGTGGAGGGTAATCTCTTTTAGATTAGTGAGCTTGCTGTCCACCTCGGTTAACTTCAATTCTTCTGCGATCGCGAAGCGTGGTCTCTGCCCAATCGCCCGAAATTCCAATCCTGCTGCTAGTGTCGTAGCTTGGGCATCGAGAACTCCGAGAAAGGTAACGCGATGACCGCGCCGTTGCAGTTCACGACCTAATACGAACATTGGGTTGAGGTGACCCGTTACCGCTGGACAGACAATAGCAAAATGAGTCATATAGTTCTAAACCAGTTATCTTGATTTGCAAGCAGTTGTTCAGAGATAGAGTTTGGTTTGAACTGTTAACTTTTTACTTGAGTTGTAAAGAAGCAGTTACGGCAATAAATTCTTGTATGATTTTTTCGATCAGTTCACCTGCTGGGAGAGCTTCGGCTAATGCTGCTCCCTGTCCTGCCCACATACTGACAAAATCTGGACTTGATTGTTGAGCAGAAGTTTGATACAAAACCCGTCCTATAGACATCTGAGCCGGGAATGGCAGTACTTTATCCCTATTATTTTCCATTTCACGGATAAATCGATTTCGGATTGCTCTGGCGGGTTTGCCGGAAAATACTTCAGTAATAACCGTGTCTTCGTCCTTAGACTTGAGTACCGCCTGCCTATAGACTTCTGGGATATTGTTCTCAGGGCAGGCGAGAAAGGCGGTTCCCATCTGTACCCCGCTTGCCCCAAGTGCAAACGCAGCAACGATTCCTCGAGCATCCATGATTCCGCCCGCCGCAACGACCGGAACCGATACCGCATCGGCTATTTGCGGCACTAACGCTGCTGTTCCAATCAATCCGTGTTCATAAGGTACCGCAAAGGTGCCGCGATGACCTCCAGCTTCAAAGCCCTGGGCTATGATGACATCGACTCCTGCTTCGACGAGCGCTTTGGCTTCACGGACGGTCGTGGCGGTTGCTAATACAATTGAGCCGATCGCATGTATCTCACGAATTGCCTCAATTGGCGCAGGCCCAAAGTGGAAACTAAAAACAGGTATTTTCTCCTCAAGCAGGACAGTAAGTTGATCTAGAAATGGTCCTAGTATCGGTATTGGTTCGGGCACAGGTCCGGCATTTAATTCGTTATGCCATTTTGTTAATAGCTCAGACATCGGTGTTTGCTGCTCAGGCGTCAGTTGATACGCTTCAACGGCTGGGGCAAACAAATTCACGGCAAAGGGTTGGTCTGTCAGCTCTCGAATTTGCCTGATAATGGAGCGAAGTTTGGCTGGTGGGGTGGCCGCACCACCATACGAGCCAAGACCTCCTGCATTAGAAACAGCCGCAACCAACTCAGGTGTGGAAGCACCAACCATCGGAGCCTGAATGATTGGATGCCTGATCTTGAGCAAATCTATCAGTTCTGTTTTAGCCCACATAAGTATCTCCTACGCCTGCTAATAGAAGCAGCAAGATATATGTCTTTCAGTGATTGTCTGCATGATTCAGTTGTGACGGTGGAGGGGAGTCTGCATGCCAGATGCCACGGATTCAAGTTCCCTCACTCCCCCCACCGAGGAAAAGGCAGTCGCTGCCAGCAACTCGCTGCTGATGTTCTGCACAAGTTGACCGTCCTTCTCGGTTTCGGCCTTGATCGCGATCCATTCGGGGTCGGTGAGGAATGCACTCCAGCGCTCCTCGCGCTCAGTCATGCTGTTCCAGGCAAGCAGGTAGGTAAGCCGATTACTCTCGTTCGCGCCGATTAGCGTTGTCCAAAATCCTGCCTGGCGGATGCCATGCTTTTCCCAAATCTGTAATGTGTGGTTCTCGAAGCGCGAAAGCAGCGCTGGTAGTCGTCCGGGCATGGCATCATAAATACGTAATTCGTAGATCATACCTTTTTCGAGTGGGGTCATGGTATGCGCTCCTTGGTCAACAGGTTAGACGATCACGCAATTTTGCTTGAGAGCGTCAGAGTCATTTTTCTAATCGCAAGGCGATATCAGTGTCCCGCACTCTGACCACCATCTACATGAAGGATTTCGCCCGTCACAAAGTTAGCTGATTCGAGGTAGAGAATTGAATCAATGATGTCAGAGATTTCGCCCATACGATCAATTGGGTGCATGGCAGCGAGCTGTGCATGGGTATCGGCAGGGTGCATTGGCGTTTTGATGTTACCTAGCGCGATCGCGTTCACCCGGATACCGCGCTTGGCATACTCGATCGCCAGCGATCGGGTCGCGGCATTCAGTCCGCCTTTTGTGAGTGATGCAAGTACAGATGGTACGCCAGCGATCGGGTTGTCAACCAGGCTTGTCGATATCTGCACAACATGACCCCTCCCCTGCTTCTCCATCTGGGCGATCGCAAGTTGCGTCATGTGAAAGAAGCCAGTGACGTTTGTACCCAGGTAAGCCGCATAGTCAGCCTGGGTGTATTGGGTAAATGGTTTGGAGATGAAGATACCAGCATTGTTGATGAGCGTGTCGATGCGGCCAAAGCGGGACACGCCTTCGGAAATAGTACGCTCGGCGGTTTTGCGATCGGCAATGTCGCCAGGTACTGTGAGAATTGCATCATCGTTCGATGGCTCGATCGAGCGCGAGGTGGCGACTATCAGATAGTTGCGATCACGGTACGCCTTAACAAGAGCCGCGCCAATGCCCTGCGATGCGCCGGTAATAATAGCGACTTTCTGTTCGGTACCCATGATAAAACTCCTTTGGAAATACTGTGTGAATGTATGAATGTTACAAGTCAGGCAATGGCCTAAGCTGCGATGCGCTGGTCATGGTCGGTACTAGTCGCGACGGGCAGCCATGCTTCAATGTCCTGTGCCATTTTCGCGGCGCTGCTTCGGTACATCGCGATCGTGTCGTTGCCAACGGGCAAATGCAGCGGTGGATGGTCTGTATTAGCGAGTTGAATCATCACAGCCGCAAACTTTTTCGGATCACCGGGCTGGTTCCCATGTAGCGCATCGGCTCCGCTTCGCATCGGCCCTACTGTTGCCTGGTAATCGGCGATGATGGTTTTAGCGGCAACATAGGATTCAGTACTCAGGAAGTCGGTCGTAAAAAGACCGGGAGCCACTACGGTGACGTGGATGCCGAGCGGTGCCAGTTCAACCGCTAGCCCTTTTGAAAGACCTTCGACTGCAAATTTAGTAGACCCATACAATCCCCAGCCTGGAATTGCATCGTAGCCAAACAAAGACGAGATATTGATGATGTGTCCGGACTTTTGCTGGCGCAGGTACGGCAATACGGCACGAGTCACGTTGAGTAAACCAAATACGTTGGTGTCATACTGTTTGCGAACTTCGGCATCCGTGGCTTCTTCAATGGCAGTCACCATGCCATACCCGGCATTATTGACTAAGACATCGAGCCGACCGAAACGGTCAATGCCTTGCTTGACAGCCGCTTGTACCTGGTCTTCCTGGGTGACATCCATCTGCACAACGTAAAGATCCGGGTGGTTGTCCAGGGTAGCGGTGAGTTGTGCGGGCTGAGAGCGAACCGTTGCTACTACTTGGTCGCCTGCCGCTAGGGCTGCTCTGGCAATTTCTAACCCAAAGCCTCTGGAGGCTCCGGTAATAAACCATACTTTCTGCGTTTTCATCTTGTTCTCCTTTAGATTGGTGAAGCTCAATGCCCACCTCGATTAACTTCATTGTTCTGCGATCGCTCAATTTACACCACTCAAGTTAGTTGAGTTAAAACGCGACTTAATCATTCGGCTTGGCGGAAATTATCAGGAACTGAGCCGGAAGTCATTAGACCTGATATGCTTTAGGTGAGCTGCGTGATGAAGTAATTCTGGATTGTCCTCCTCACGCATATAAAGTTGAGTAATATCACCGTTGCCGATGATATTATCATCCCAATTCACTAGCTCTAAAGTGTCTCCGGCTCCAACTTCGGTAGTGTCGATACATAAAAATCTTTGTGTGCAATTTTGCGTCTTACTCGTCGTCCGGTGTGGTCAGGTTCTCTTCATTGGTATCGACAACAAAGACGGCTAGCATACGCATGGGTTGAGTATTACTGGCATTTGCGCTGACACGATGATGATCGCCAGGTACTTCAAAAAAGTTCTCACCAGCGTGATACACCTGCTCCGGATTATCATTGATTTTGCTACGAATCGCACCTTCCAGCACTGTTGCATAGACAAAAGCCGAGGCTGCATGGGTATGTGCGGGTGTTGAGCCACCTGGCGCATATTCGACCAGCAAGCCTTTGACACTCTTTCCAGACACATTGGGAAGGGCGCGATCAAAGACCAGCGTTACCTTAGACGTATCAGCAGATAAATCATTGGCTGAAGCTGCAAAAACAGGGAGAGTTGTGAATATGGAGAGTACTATGAATATGGAGAGAGTCATGAATGCAACTCGCGAGAAAATAAGAGTAAACACTTCCGTTCTCCTTGCGTGAATACAAACTGGTAGATATAAATTCGTATGATGTGCCCTCATGCTGAATCAAGCCGATCGCGGATTAGACATATGTAGGTTGAGTTGAGCTTTGCAAAACTTAGCAGTTGCGGGATGCTGGGCTTTGTGTCCTCAACTCAACCGATGTCAGCATTGAATTCTCATTGCTGATCTTTAAGCGATAGAGCGGTTGAGCCAGTCCTCGAAACGGGTCGAGCCAATGAGCGAGTTGCCCTGTGGAACGAGCTGATCGTTCAACGCTGCACCAAAGTAACGGGCGTGGCTGTCTACAACTACCTGACGTGAGTCGTGAGTTACACTCAGGAATTGGCGGATGATTTCCTCAAAATGAAACCGATCTGGACCCGCTAAATCGATAATGCCGTTGACTGGCGCTCCCAGTGTGATATCGACCAGCGCATCTGCAACGTCATCTGACAGGATGGGCTGGATAAAGGCAGGGGGCAAATGAACTGTTTGCCCATCCGTGGGAAATTGAGCAATGATCGTCTCGATGAACTCAAAGAACTGCGTAGCGCGAACGATAGTATAGGGTATTCCTGCGGACTGGATCAACTTTTCCTGAGCGACTTTCGCACGCATATAGCCGCTATCAGGGATGCGATCGGCACCGACTATTGACACCACAACGTGATGAGCCACACCCACGTTTGCTTCCGCCGCAAGCAGGTTTCGGGATGACTTCTCGAAGAACTCCAACACCGCCGCATCCTCAAAGGAGGGTGAATTCGTCACATCGACAACAACTTGGGTGCCCACTAACACCTCAGCTAGTCCCTCACCTGTAACGGCATTGACACCTGAAGAAGGGGACGCTGCCACCGTTTCATGTCCGCGCTCACGTAGCCTACTGACAAGCTTCTTACCGATCAGTCCATTGCCACCAATGACAACAATTTTCATGACAAAACCTCTGATAATTTAAAGAACAGAGTTGTTGAGTTTTGAGCCATCCGCAGTGAGTTGTGAAAAAACGAGAACTTACTCTCGATTGAATGCGTAGGTCTTTGCCAATATTTTGCTCCTAGCTCAATTTCCTGCCAGTTTGGTGTGTTGGTGGCGGCACAGGCGACAAATACGATGCACCTCTAATTGAATGGAATAGTGAGATGTGCGAAGCTCGTAAGCAATCAAAACTATGCCCCCAAAAAGAACGGCAACTCCGCCGAGAAAGACTATCAGTGCCATCTGTGATAGCCAATTGGCATTAATGGCGACTGCTATAGCAATGACCAGCATATCCAGCATAAAGACTAGGATGGAAGTATAAGTAAGAACAAGAGCATCATGCACGAAATGATGGTGTCTCAGCAGATCCCTCAGCAGGGATTCAAGTTCTTGTAACCTCTGAGCTTTGTTTTGATTGTGAGCCAGATCGGACTCCTGCAAGTCGCTCAGTTCGTGGTTGACGGTACGTAGGCGATCGCCAAGGGAACCGTACCGGACAATCAACCCATTTACCACGATGGCACAAGCCGTGATCATGACGACAGGCGCAATGATCAGGTCAATTGTCTTTGTCACTTCCTCAATTGACGACATAATGCCACGCTCCCTTAGATAAGGCGTTAACCATATCTCTATTTGATTTCGGCGGGGTCGAATTCGGTGACTCGTCCCGGACGGGCAGCCAGAAATACATCGTAGGAAGAACAATAGGCAATCGTGACATCATCAGCTTTGTTGTAAAGATGAACGACCGTGTTCGCTCCTCCAGGTTGAAGGGCAATAGGTTCCAGGTCGCCAAAAAAGAGGCGACGAATGGTATCACCGCTGCCTAATTCATCCCTTAATTTCCGCAACAGAGCCAGTTTCCCTTCCAGGGTTGGAGGGGTTGGATCAGCAGGATGTTTTACTTGAGTCATAATTGTTCTCCAAGGTTGTTGAAATTACTGGTCAAACTTTTTCATACCCAGACGCAGTCAAGTTGCGATGAAACCATGCTGCTCAGGCAAGTAGCAGGTTTCTTTTTAACCAAGAGCCACAGTGGTGTGAACCTGGGAAGCCACACTTTTACCGTCTAAATCACTGAATGTTGAAATGCTCTACTTTGTTTAGACAGAAAGATTGAGTTTGGCAGTCACTGTTGCGAGTTTGCTGCCAAGTTGCAGGATACTTGTCTGTTGGGCTTCATCCTTCAAATTGCCATTCTCATCAAACGCTTGATAAGCGTTGCCAATTGCCTGCTGATCTGGCAATACCAGAACTCCAATGTTGCCAAGAATGGAACGGACATGAGTTAATCCTCGCAAGCCTCCCAAATTCCCAGGGGAAGCACTCATTAACACCGCAACTTTTTCTTTGAAACACACCAATGAAGGTTCGTCCGGTTCAGGACGCGATGCCCAATCGATCGCATTTTTCAGCAGTGGGGTGATCGAACTGTTATATTCTGGGCAGGCAATGAGGAATCCCTGATGCGCTTTCATGAGGGCCTTGAGCTTGAGGGCATTCTCTGGCAGTCCCTCAGCCTCCTCCAAATCTTCATCATAGAGCGGTAAGGGCAGATCGCGAAAATCCAGGTAGGACACTTCTGCACCTACGGCTTTAGCTCCTTCAACGGCAATTTTCGCCAGTTTTTTGTTGACAGAATCTTGGCGAGCACTCCCAGCAAAAGCGAGAATTTTGGCAGTAATCATGAATTCCTCCTTTCCTTCTAGTTTTCTCGTGATGAGTCTATGGTTGTTGAGTTAAATTGTGAAAACATGAGAACTTACCCTCGTTCAGGCGTGTTTTTCACTCATGGCATTTTCACAGAGGTATGCAAACCGGAACAGTAGGGGACGAGAGTGGTTAAAACCGTTGAGAGGAAATCATATTGCCTTCTCTGGTGACTGAATTGTTCTCAACGCTAATCCACTAATCCAACATCCCAATCCATCGACAATTAACATCAGGTAAGCGGTGACTTGGAAAAGCAAGCCAAACCCTTCAAAGGACACTTGAGAAACATGATCTGGGCTAATGACCAAGTGATGATTGTAGATTGCAGAAAGGAGTGAGCCTGCCATTGAACCTAGCAAGAGCCAGCTACCGATGCGGTAGAACGGTGTCCAGAGTAAACCGGCTGCAATAATGGGAGCTAATATCACCACAACACCTACAAACAAACCCTGAAGTAGAGAAAGGGAAACTGGGATTTCGTTATGCGCGAAGCCGTGCAGTCCATGAACGATTACATGCATAACGACGATCGCTGTTCCATACTGAGCAATCTTCATCTTACTTTTCCTTTAACTTGTTAACTGGCATGAGCCGCAACGGTATTAACCATCCATTCCAACGGTCGAGGCTGAAAATTTAGTTCGCGTTTTGCTTTGGCATTCGATGCGCCTCGCATTTGAGTTTGGTAGTAAACAATGTCTGCACCCCCCTCCAGTTTGAGAGCATCTTCAACGGATACTCGCGGCGGGGGTGGAGCATTCAGCGATTGAGCAAACGCAGGCAGCCAATCGCGCACCGCTAAAGGCTGATCATCCACAATCAGATAAACGCCCCTGTTGCCCTGCTCTGCGGCTGCAACTGTTGCGATCGCTGCATCCTCAATGTGTAACCACGACCAAACGCCATCACCATTTCCAACAATTGGAAACTGTTGCTGCCGCACCTGTTGCCCTACATCACCATCAGGATTGAACCAGGTGCCGGATCCGTAGAAGAAACCATAGCGTAAGGCAATTCCTTGGAGATTGGATGTTTCCAATAAACGGTGTTCAATCTCAGTTACGAGGTGAGCATCTGCGGCAACGGCGGGGGAGGCATCAAGCGATAACGGTGTTTCCTCATCTGCCAATCCAGCACCAGGAATTCCCCAGAAGGCGACCGACTGTCTCAGGTAACGGCGCACCCCTGCTGCCTGCGCTGCCGCCAGCACATTGGCTCCGCCTTCTAATCGAATGCGCGTATTCAGAGGCCCTGCTGCACTCATTGATTCGCGGCTGTAAGTTTTGGGTAAGGCGGTGAGTTGTTCAATCACCACCTCCGGTTGAGCCTGGGCGATCGCTGCTTTAACTGAATCTGCATCGAATACATCTGCGATCGCTGGTTCGATTCCCTGTGCCGTTAATGACTCTGCTCTTTCTTGGGAGCGGGTCAGCGCGACAACGTTGTGTCCTTTGGCAAGTAATTGGTCGAGTAACGGGCGACCGATCGCTCCTGTTGCCCCGGCAACAAAAATCTTCATCTGTAAATCCTCCAAAACTTGTTGGTTAGTATGGTACTACATTGCATTGATAGCGGAAGTGGTAGAGGGGTAAGGGAGTAGAGGGGATGATAAATAACTCCTTCATTCCTCTACTTCTCCACCTATTTCCTTCATAAACCTCTGTCGTGAACTTCGCTTCTGTTCTTAAGCGATCGATGTTCCATTACCGTCCGGGAAGCCGCACCCTGACCTCTTGGAGTATCCAACCATTGCCGTCAGGATCACTGAACGAGGCATAGGAAGCATAATCGCCACGCTTTGGATCGGGACCTGGTACTCGTCCCTCAGTTCCTGCATGGTGGAAGATCCCGCCGATGTCGTGGAACACTTCACTTACCTCCACACCCCGCTCAACAAGTTCGGCACGGGCTGCTTCGATGTCGTAAACGATGAGATACAAGCCTTGAACTGAGCCTGGCTCGGCTAACGACACTCCTTTCCCAAAGATGATTGATGCTTGCGATCCAGGCGGGGTAAATTGCACGACTCGGAAACCATTCTCGCCAGGAAAGTCAGCATCGAGTCGCCATCCCAACGTTTTGTAAAAGTCTTTGGAGCGATCAACATCGGCAACGGGTATCACCACAACTTCGAGTTTCATGTCTTGACTAGTTACAGAATTGCTACTCATCTTGTTCTCCTTTAAATTGGTGGATTTGCTGTTTAGATTCGTTACTTTTTATTCTTGTGCGATCGCTCAATTTAGACCACTCAAGTTCTTTGAGTTAAAACGTGATTTAATCGTTCGGTATTGGAGGAAAGCAGCAGGAAATTGTCAAAAGAGGCAGGGGAGCAGGGAGCAAGGGAGACGATCTGAGACAGAGCTTGTACTCCACCCCAGATGAACGCCCTAGAAGGGCGGGGCTTTTCTACGAAACGCTCCACGAACATACCTATGTTCCGCTACGCTCCGCACCAAAGGAAAGGGCTTGCTCCCCCTGCTCCCTGCCCCCTTCCCCTTTGCCTCTTCGGTGATGTGTGTCCTCCTAGACTTTCAGCATTCAAGTGAATTTAGCTTCGGTGTACCAAAGGTTGGGATGAATTGAACTAATACCTCTAATCCATCTGATTTGAAGTTAAAGTCATGAAGCGCTCCTCATGAAAACCTTTGTTGGGATAAACATCAAAAACGTTAGTTAATTGCTGCCACAATGGCTACTATCAATTGCTCAATAGTCCAACGTTCGCGATAACGAATCTCATTAACAAACAAAGCTGGTGCAGCTTCTACCCCACTTCGATATCCACCTTGAATGTCTGCAATGATGTGATCGATATAAACTCCTTTGGATAAATCTTGCAAAAACCGAGGAATGTCAAGTCCCAGACGATTCGCATATTCCACAAGGTATCCGTTTTCTAACGCTTGTTGATAGATAAAGAGCATCTCATGCATCTGCCAAAACTGACCTTGCATTGCTGCTGCTTCCGCTGCTTCTGCTGCCCGTTGAGCATGAGGATGAATCTGTTTCTGGGGAAAATGACGAAAGATAAAACACACATCATTCTTCGCCAAAGAATGACTTAACTGCTGTTGAGCGGCTTTAATCAACCGATAGGCGTTTGCACTTTGAAAACATTCATAATCTCCATACATGATGAGTACAACACTGGCACTTAGCACACCTTGAATGTGATCCTGAATTAAAGGCGGGACAAACAAGGAATGATGCTTGCGATCGTCAGCCATCTTTCAGACCTGTCAAGCAAACTTAAACCCTGCAACTAAATTGCTGTTAGCGTTTGCATGAAGTCAATATAGGTAATTTACTTTTACATGTCATCCACTGAAAGTCCATAATTTGGCACAACATAAGGATGGATGAAGTAATCCATCAAAAGTAGTAGATTGACTCCGACTAAAGTCGGAATCCAAGCCTCGACTAAAGTGAAACCTATAAATTAACAAGCCCACGTTTAACAGCAACAATGACGGCTTGGGTGCGATCGCTAACTCCCAGCTTGCTCAAAATACGAGTCACATGCGATTTAACAGTGCTTTCACCAATATTTAGAGCAGTTCCAATGTCTTGATTACTCAATCCCTGCGCCATTAAACGGAGCACTTCTAGCTCTCGCTCACTGAGTACTGGGTTGTTCATCCGTTCTACCAATTTTCTTCCCACGGTCGGAGAAACATACTGCTGACCATTATGAACGATGCGGATCGCATTCAAAAGTTCATTTGGTTTTGCATCTTTAAGCAGATAGCCCTGAGCACCTGCTCGCAATCCTCGATAAATATCTTCGTCACCATCGTATGTGGTTAGCACAATAATTCGAGCTGACTTAAATTCAGCACAAATCGCAGTAATGGCTTCAACCCCTGCCATTCTCGGCATTCGTAAATCCATGAGGGTGACATCAGGCTGATGTTCACGATAACGGTCGATCGCCTGTTGTCCGTCCTCTGCTTGAGCAACCACTGTCATTTCTGGATCATAGTTAATGATGTTTGCCAATCCTTCTGTAACGAGGGAGTGATCGTCAACAATCAGAACCCGAATTTTAGTGGATTGACTCATGATGATTCTCGCTCCCGATTGACAGTGACAATAATTTCTGTTCCTTGCCCAGGTTGGCTTTGAATTGCCAGGTGTGCGCCAATCCGTTCTGCTCGCTCGCTCATTCCCAACAAACCAAAGCCACCAAGTGATGAAAGGCTCCCAACGCCAAAGCCCTGTCCATCATCTTTAATGTGCAGAAGACATTGAGTATCCTCATACACTAGCTCAACCAGAATTATACTAGCATTTGCGTACTTGATGGCGTTTGTTAAAGCTTCCTGTCCAATCCGTAGTAAATGATTTTCCACTTCAGTTGGAAGAGAGTAAATTATACCCTTGCTTTCGTAGATTAAAGTCGTCTTAGTAGTTGAGCGCATTTGAGTCACAAGGCGATGTAAAGCACTCTGTAAAGTATTCTCTTCTAACAACTGGGGACGGAGCGCTACCACTGAACGACGAGCTTCAGCAAGTCCAGTTCGAGCTAATTCATCAATCTTTTCCAGCCTTTCCAGATATATCTGAGCAGAGCCTGAATCATCTACCAGCATTTGTGTTACAGATCCTACATGAAGCAAAATGCCTGTAAAAGCCTGTGCTAACGAATCGTGAATTTCTCGTGCCATGCGGTTGCGCTCTTCCAGAATTGAAGTTTCTTCAGCACGTCTGCGATCACTAATGTCTGCAATCAGACCATAGTATCCTTTCACTTGACCATTGTCATCGAAATCAGGGATGAGGGAATTACTGATATATTTCTTGCCAAACACACAAGGAATTTCTGCCTCATAGGTTGTGATTTGGCCTGCCAGTGCTTGATTGATGTATGGTTGTACAACTTGATAAGACGCTTCACCTAAGTTTTCGCAAACATGCTTGCCTAGAATCTCACCTGGACTACGGTGAAACCATTCCTCGTAAGTGCGGTTGGCAAACCGATAACGCTGGTTGGCATCTACATAGGTGATACAAACAGGTAGAGCGTTCGTAATCACTCGTAATTCCTGTTCTCGATGGCGTAGTTCTGCTTCGCTTTGCTGTAAAGCTGCTGTCCGTGCTGCAACCTGTTGTTCTAAGGTGCGATTATAATCAGCAAGTAGTCTCTCAGCTTTCTTGCGTTCGGTAATGTCTTGAAAGGCAACGATTCCATAAACTACATTGCCCTGTTCATCAAAGACAGGAGTGCCCCATACCTCAATTGGAATGGTTGCATTGTTCTGCCGGATATCTACATCATCAATCTTAGTACGTTCCCCGCTCAACGCCCGGATGGCTGGCAGTCTCTCTGTTGGATAGATTTGATTCGTTTCGGTCACATAGAACTGATAAACCTCAGCGATTTGATTAGGTGGTACGGAAGGATCAATCCCTCTACCCATTAACTGGATACCCCGTTGATTGGCGTAATAAGGACGACCTGCCGCATCGACGATGCCAATTCCAACTGGAATCGCTTCTAGAAATTGAGCCATCTGGCTTTCGCTCGTGCGTAGCTTTGAGTAGAGTTTGGCATTCTCGATCGCAATTGCTGCCTGAGTAGATAGTAGATTTAGAAGTTGTGTTCGCATAGCGTCTCCTTCGGAGAATCGCTCCGGTGTAAATGCTCCAGTTGCTAATTGATTTTCCAGATACAGCACACCAACAAGTTTACTTTGATTCAACAGCGGCAAACAAAGAAGTGATTTCGTTTGGTTCTGCTGAATATATGGCTCATTGATGAAATTACCTTCACGAGTTGCATCATTTAAGATTACAGATTCATGAGTCCGAATCACATAATGAATGATAGATTCGGGTAAGCGATTTACTATTGAAACCGATTGCAGTACTTGTGTAGTACAAAGATTCGCTCCATCATTGAGTTCACAAGCAGCCTCGATCGCCCATTCTCCTGCATTTTCTAAAATCAAACATCCAGTTTGTGCGCCAGCGTTCTCAATTAATATCTGCATCAAAGAATTGAGTAGCTGATCCAGTTCAATTTCGCGAGAGATGGTGTGGAATGCTCTGATCACTGTTGCTAAATCGAAAGCAATATGTGAGGTGTTAGAAGTAGTTCCAGCAGTGGTATGAACTTGTGTGAGAGCCAGATTCAGTGACTGAGGAAAAAACTGTGGATAGCGGGTCTCTAAATCTTTGGCTTTTGCAGTTGCTCCCCACCGCTCATAGCAGTAATGCGCTTCCTTCATATAGAGTTGAGCAAACCTTTCTCTACCACGAGCTAAGTAATGTTTGGCAGCTAACTCATAGCTTAAGGCTTCTTCTTGAAGGTACTCGTTTTCTTTAGCACCAAGAATTGCTTGTTCGTAAAACTCCTCTGCCTCAAAAAACTGACCCAAAACTCGTGCTTTCTCTGCCTCAACTAACTGAAATTTATGCAAAAAATTCATGGGGGCGTGGTTTGCCCATTTCTGCATCTTCTCTTGGTTGGCGTTAACACGATTCAACCAAGCTGCTTTTTCAGAGTTTGAAGCATCCGCAAACAAGCTCAAAAATATGAGGGAATCATAGAAATGAAATGGAGGTACAGAGACTAATGCTGTGGCTGCGCTTAAATATTGTTCTGCTAAAGTAGCCGTTTTTGCAGCTTGCTCATAATCCCCAAACAGATAGTATAAAATCAGCTTATTTAAGTAAAAATAGTGAAGGCTAGTTCCATCCTTGACCGCGATCGCCTGTGCTAGTGCTTGCTCTTCATCATAAATACAACCCACTAAGCGACTTGGATTTTCAGATTGACCTCGCAGGTTCAGGATTGTTTGCTGCAACATTGCCAGCCAAGTAGAAACAGTTTCTCGTCTAATTTGATTGGTGGCTTTCCGATAAATCGCTGTTTGTTGTTCCAGTTCTGTCAGTTCTTGTCCTGCAAAAAAGGGGCAATAACATAGGCTAAATGCACAATAACCTGCAAATTCAAACTCTCCACTTTCTATCCCGCTTTGATAAGCATCCGCTAAAGCGGGGAACGTCTCTTTAAGGTGGGCTTTCCAGTGAATGATATGGAAATTCACCATCAGCAATGCTTTGCAGTTAACTTTCTTGCTACTTAATCTTTTCGCTAAATTTAAGGATAGTTTGCCAAATCGATAGCCCAATTCAATGTCTTGTACAACTCCACATAGCATCATGCCATAGGCAGCATAACCGAGAATCGACCAGATAGCGTTTCCATTGGCGATCGATAGATTCACCATTTTGCACACAATCAGCACCATGAGAGGAGGTGACACATTAAAAGCCGCACCCACTGTGCTTACTAAAATGTGGATTGCTGCCAGTGGCACAGGTTCAGTCATCTCTGGCAGATCAATTAAATCTTCAATTTCCCGCCCAGCCAATTGTAAAGCTGTTTCCTTTAATCCTGCTTGAACGTCTAACTGACTTGGAGCTTCTACTAAACTAATTCCCAAGAGTTGCAGCACTTCCAAGCCAGTTTTAAGTGCTTCTTTAGGGTCTCCCTGCGACAGCCATGCTTGAATTCTGCTATCGTAAGCTTTCACTTTATCGAGCGATGTCTTCGCACGGTTGAGAACTTCTTCTACAAGCCGCTCCATTTGGTCAAAGTGACCACTGAGGTATGCTGCCTCTGCTGCCTCTGAATGCAACACCAAAGTTAGGTCATACTTACGCTGCCAACTTTCCACATCAAGGAGTTTAAGCCCTGCATTGAAATACTTGAAAGCTGCTTCATAAGCCGTCGCTGCCAGCGCTTTCTGACCTGCTTGCAAATTCAGTTTGGCAATCTCATTCCGTTGGGATTGCTCACTGATTAACTCAGTTCCATAATTCAGTTGGTCAACAATTTCAAACAACCGCTCTGCTAGCTGCTGTGGCGAAGTCTTTTCGAGTAAATTGTGACCGATTTGCAAATGTACCCCAAGTTTTTGCGACTCATCGATTAAGGCATAAGCTGCTTGCTGTACGCGATCGTGCAAAAACTTATATTCTTGAACTAACAAGTTTTCATCTAATTCAGATATAGGTTGAATTAATCCAGCTTGAATGGCTACTAGTAAATCTAGAGAAATTGCTTTAGGAGATTGTTCGCAAACGATCGCTAATGTATTTAAATTAAATTCAGCACCGATACAAGCTGCTAACTGGAGAATTTGCTGTGTGTTTTCTGGTAATTTATTTAACTGGATCAGTAGCAAATCCACCACATTATCGGTAATATCCTGGGCTTGAATATCAGCAATGTTCCATTGCCAGCATAAGTGTTGTGCATCAAATGTCAGCAGATTTTCACTATGCAGCATTCTCAAAAATTCACCGACAAAGAAAGGATTGCCCTCGGTTTTACGCAGTACTAACTCGGCTAAGGAACAAACTGTGTCTGCATTCTGATGTAGCGTCTCGGCAATCAACTGATTCAATGGCAAGAGCGTTAAGGGTGCTAAGATAATTTCCTGAAGCACTGCCCCTTGTTTTCGCAGTCTTAAGAGCGTTAACATCAACGGATGAGTTGGATTTACCTCATTATCTCGATAGGCTCCAATTAAAAATAGGAATTGGGTTTGTTCATCAAGCAACATCAGCTCGATTAACTTCAGCGTTGCTGAGTCTATCCATTGCAAATCATCTAAAAAGATAACAAGCGGGTGTGATGAACAAAACACCCGCACAAACTTTTGAAAAATTAGATTGAAGCGATTTTGAGTTTCAGTTGCTCCAACTTCTGATACAGGCGGCTGCTTACCGATAATTAATTCAACTTCCGGGATGATATCAATGATAATTTGTCCGTTGGTTCCCAAAGCCGTTAGCAAGCGCGATCGCCATTGTTGCACTTGCTCCTCTGGTTCACCGAGCAATTGTTGTACTAATTTTTGCAGGGCATCTGCGATCGCGCTGTAGGGAATATTGCGCTGAAATTGATCGAATTTACCAGAGACAAAATAGCCGCGTTTTGCAGTGATGGGCTTGTAGAGTTCTTGTACTAACGCTGATTTACCAACCCCAGCGTAGCCAGATACCAACATCATCTCAACTTGGAATTGAGAATTTTCTTGATTCTTCACTCTTAATTCTTCATTCCCTGTTTCTGCTACTCTGTCAAACGCTGCTAATAATGTTTCAATCTCTGCTTCGCGTCCATACAATTTTTGGGGAATTTGAAACCGATCCGAAACATCTTGAAGACCGAGTTGAATGCCATCGATTTTATCGGTTTGTGCGAACTGGTGAAGACCGATTTCTAAATCTGCTTTGATGCCCCAGGCACTCTGATAACGATCCTCTGCGTTTTTCGCCATCAATTTCAAAACGATATCTGAAACTGCTTTAGGGATCGTTGCATTCAGTTCGTGAGGTGGAACAGGCACTTTAGCAATATGACAATGGACTAGCTCAAGGATGTCTGTTGTTGGAAATGGCAGATGTCCGGTTAACAGTTCGTAGAACGTTACACCAAGGGAGTATAAATCGGTGCGGTAATCGAGCAAACGGTTCATCCGCCCGGTTTGCTCTGGAGACAAGTATGCGAGTGTTCCTTCTAATACATGAGGACTTTTGAAGGTTGGATTTGTGCGCTTAAATTGGGTGGCAATCCCAAAGTCAATAATTTTGACAACGCCAGTATCCAGGTTTAGAACTATGTTTCCAGGGTTGATATCTTTATGAATGATATTGGCTGCATGGATTCTACCCAGAATGTCGCAAATAGCGATCGCAAGACCTAGAAAAGTGGATAAAGGCATGGGGCAAAAGATATCTGGGCGCTTGTGCATCCATTGCTCTAGGGACTCTCCCCCAAAATCTTCTAAGATAATCACCAGAGTGCGTTGATAGTCTTGTTGGCTATATGCCTTGATCACTCCTTCCAAGTTAAGGGAACAGGTGATTTTATATTCCTGTCTGTAGCGGGTTAGTTCTTGAGGTGAGGGATAATCAAGCTTTAGTATTTTGGCAACGATCCCTACTCCATCGTCTCTGATGCCCCGATAAACTAGAGAATTAGAACTTTCATATATCTTGTTTTGAATGGCAATACCAGGTAGAGCAATCATAGAGCAAGGAGTATGATCTGGCATACCTCAAACTATACAGCAATACTTGCTGTTTGATAATCGAGAATAAATTTGATTAAATAAATGACTAAACTATTATGATACAACAGTCAACAATTTCTCCTCCAACGCCTTCAAAGAAGCCCGATTCAGCTTCCCTAACGACTCCAAAAACCTTGAACTGGTAGCTGCTCACTGATTCTTTCTCTTCATTCACCAATCAATATGCAATCTACAATCTCGATTCCCAAACACTGGGGCTACTCTCGCTTTGCTTTGGATCAGCGTACTAAAGATGGCGTTATTCTGGGGCTTCAATACTAGCCGAATGGTACTGAATTAGCTGAACAATTCGGTAATGGCTGGCGTTATGCCTTGATGTCTAATAGGAACTCTGACGAACTATTCCACTTTCAGGAGTCTCAAATCCAACCACTAGGCAATCAGCTAAATTAGAAACACTCACTTTTTCTATACTCAACACCGCTTAGAGCTTAACCGAACCGTATTGGGATCGCTCCGCTCCTACCTAATTTTTCACCCCTTCGGTATTTTCGGCGGACACCAAAATAGGTTTTTGCTAGACACCCCAAGGGATTCCAGAATTCCTCGCATTACCTCTGTGCAGTACATCCAGTGTCCTAAATCGTCATACATGCGATCAGGATTAAACTCCACGTTATAATGCAGCAAATTAGGAAGCTCTAAAAACTCATCATCGCTTTGGGGAGAAAGAAGCAAGAGATGAAATGGCTTCCCGTGGCATTGTTTTTCCAGCTTGTTAACCAGATCAATCACACCACCGCGATCGCTAATTCCTGTGCGAACAAAAAGCACTTTATCGCAGTGCCGCAGTGCGTACCAAAACCTTTCAGACCTTGCCGTGTACCGAACGCGCATCCGTTCATGGACGGGAGACATATCGCTGGTTGGGTCGTCTGTCTTCTCGACTTCATGGGCAAATGATAAACCTGACCACTTACTGTGGTAAATTCTGCCTGCATCAGGACTGTAATGCAGAAAAGCAGGGTTCCACATATCATCAAAACCGTTTTCGATCGCATCGGCGACATCTCCAATATTGGTGGTGCGCGTTAAATCAAAAGGAAAGGCGGGGCCATCGTACTCCATCTTATATAGCATCATGCGGACGGCACAGCGATCGCCAAGGGGAAGAATCGCTACACGGCTGATATCCGTTAATTTGCATTTGTATTGGAAAAACACCGCAGATTTAGGTGGTGCTTTCACCCGGCTTTCTAGCCCATCTTTGCCAATCATCATGGTACGAAAGGGGGAATCGGGATAAAGCGGATCTTCATAGACACCCGATGGCATGGCTTTAAGTGCGTTGCAAACCTCCGTCCACATCGGCTGGATGTTGTACTCGTTATCTGATTCATTGATCACCCAAAGGTGGCGTTCGTCTGCTTGCAAAATCCCCAGATGTCCGTCATAGAATAAAACGTTGTTCGGCGAAAAGAGATTAAAGGCGGTGGTATATTTTAGATCGGCACCAGGGGGAATGTTTATTGTAGTTGCGATCGCGCCATCCTCTACAGCAAAGAAGGGGAGCGTCCCTGGTTGGACATCCTTCGCAATGTAGATACCCGGTATCAATCCAGCCTTACTTTGCAGTGTGGTTTGTAGTTCCTGCCAATAGGGAGCGATCGTGTAGCTGTATTGCGATCGATTAACAATCCGTAAACGCTTCTCTTCCATACAGACAGAGACATGAAAGCCCGCATTGTCAAAGTAGATAGGAAATTCCTTCGGTTGCTGAAAGCCTTGTTTTTCTTTTGCTAATTTATCTTTGTCGATATCGAAGAGGCGCTGGTCGATCTGCTGATACATGAGGTTATGACCGACTGTGTTCGGGTGAGCCGGGTCGAAGGATATCCCCGCTTTCCATCGTCCTTGCCCATCATCCACAGCTGCTAACCAATCCAGTACAGGTACACCCCAACTTAGCATTCGGTTGTATGTGTCTCGGATCAGCCAGTAATGTTCCTGGGAATAATCGCCATTGGGATAGACTCCGCCCAGAATTGGAATTGCCCCGATGTCGCGCGTCATTTTTACAAGCTGCTGCAAGCCTCTTTCAAACCGTCGCTGTACTGCTCGTCGTTCGTGAGGGGGACAGTAAGCTAATCCTTCGTTGCCCAGAGACAAGGCAACGATCACAACATCCGGTTGTTCTGGGGTGACAACTGAGCCAAATCGAGCGATCGTTCTGCTGACATTCGCCCCCACTTCCGACACATTCACGAGTTTATGCCCATATTTTTGCTGTAAAGCCTCTGCCAACAGCCAAACCCAACCTTTCAAAAACCAGGCTTTATGACCTAATGCAACGGAACTCCCAATGACCACAATTTTGAGTCTTTCAGCCCCTTCTTCTACGGGCATTTTGACAGATGACTTTTCAATGTATCCAAAGGGGTAAGGTTGCAAATAACCGAATGCGCCATCATCCACAATAATTGTGCTGGAATTATCGTTAGGATTAATCGGAATCCAGCGATTTGTATTTAGTAAACTCTCCCACTGGGCATTACCCTTTACATCAAGATGTATGTACTTGTATTCAATCTGTTCATCGCCCGATAAAGGCTGCTCAATGTCAATTTCATCTGTCCACCATAAAGGATAGCGATCGCCACTTGTACGCAGGCGGACACATTTCACTATGTTCCACAGTCCCAACTCTGGAGCCGAACCGACAACACCGATGGATTCACCCGTTTGTGTGTATGCACTGATCTGGAATCGATACATAGAGTTTATCCTAGTTTAGTTAGTACAATACCAAACGGTCAGACTGAATCCTTAAACCTGCTTTGACAATATTACATACAACTACTGAGAGTCCGGTATTAATATTTTTAAGTACACTTTATGTCTAATTTACCTTACTCAAAGCTACCCGTAGTAAAGCTTTTCAAAAATTAAATCGTTTTTTTATAGAAGATTTAATACTCATCAAATAAAATATATTGCATTAAAAGTATTGAGACAACTAAGAACAAATAAAAATAAGGATAAGATTAAGTTAAATCTGTTCTATCGCTCCGTTAATGTACAGAAGAGAAAAATTCTTGAATTTATGGAATAAAATCATCTCATAATCTGTCAAAGTTCTACTTAGTAAACATTTTTAGCGTTTTCAGACTGAAGTAAGAATGTTTTATCTGTAATTAAAACATAAAAATTTAGGTTTCAGGATGCTAGTGATAAGATTTCCCGTAGAGCAAATGATTAACCTAGCAGGGATGAATGACCTCAATCTTTACGAAGAAATTAATAATAAACTTAAGCTAATTAAAAAATTAGGCTATGGCTTTCACAACTTTGAAAATTTTAAATTACAAAGTTTATTAACTTGGAATTTTGGTATTAATTGTCCATAAATGGAACAATAATGTCACTATATTCATACAACTATTACAAATGATTACAAATGAAATTTATGCTTACATAAATGAAATTCTATGTAGTATTATTGATTTAAGTATATGTGTATCTTTACTTAAACGTGGGAGAAATTATGTCTGAAAAAAAACCAGAAGAACTGAATTCACAAGCAGTACCCTTCTTTGCCAGATTTTTAGAAGGGCAAAGCTTTGAAGATTTATCTGATCAAGAATCAGAAGGGATTGGCGGCGGAAATTGTGGTGTAACCAGGGACAAAAAACATCAGAAGAAGAAACATCCATTGATCGAAACTCGGAAGTACCCATCCGATCAAGAAGATGGAGTAACAAAAAAGCATCCCTCTGATGATGAACAGATATTTGTTACTCTGAAGTTCCCTTCAGACGCCGAGGATAATGGAGGGGGATCAGCAAGTTAAAAATAAAATAACTGCATACTTTTAAGTACACCAGAGATGCAGTTTTAAAAATATCCTGAGAAGAAAAAGACTGTTAGCTTTGCCAACTCCATTTAGGGGTTGGTTTCCCATTAAAAAAGTTTATTTTTTTATAGTTGGCAGTAGTGACAATACAAAAACCTAATGAAAATATTTTATGTACCTTGACCGTGATGTGGTTTTATTAATCACCCATAGTGGTGATTACTTCACAATAGATAGAGTTGCAGAAGCTGTATCAAAACGAGGCGCACAGCCATTTCGCCTTGATACTGATAAGTTTCCGATGACAGTACAAATCGAGGCGAATTTCAGTAACTCTGGGAACAATCATAAACTGGAATATGGCGATGTCTTGCGACAAGCCGCTCCGCGTCTACGCTCCCTGAATACTGAGCAGGTGCAAGCAGTATGGATGCGACGGATCTGGCAACCTGATTTAGGTGAAGAATTGGCTCCACAATTCCAAGCAGCCTGCTCTAGCGAATCACTCGCAGTCTTAGATGGCTTTTGGGACAGTCTGAGGGGAGCTACCTGGGTGGATGATTTACAACGGATCAGTGCAGCTGAAAACAAGCTACGCCAACTGAGAATTGCATCGGAAGTTGGTCTTGTCATACCTCAGACTCTCGTCACTAATAATCCTCAACAAGCACGAGAGTTTTTTGGAGAAGTTAAAGGAAAAATGGTTGCCAAGCTACTCAGACCTCTTTCTTACGGGATGCAAGCCTCGTCTTTTTTCATGTATACCAGCGCGGTTAAAGAAGAAGACTTACTTGATGCTGAAACACTGCGCTATTCCCCTGTTGTATTTCAAGAACAAATCCCCAAACAGTTAGAACTACGTGCAGTGTATGTAAATGGTAATCTCTTTGTTGGCGCACTGGATGCGTCTGAGTATGCAGCATCTACCCAAGATTGGCGACGGGGAACAAAAGAGACTCTTAGCTGGCAACCATATCAATTACCTGATAAACTAATCCGTTGCCTCGATGCTTTTATGGCAAGGTTTGGACTGATTTTTGGAGCATTTGACTTTATCAAAACGCCATCAGGGGAATACGTTTTTTTAGAAATTAATCCTACAGGAGAGTGGGGAATGCTGGAGAGAGATTTGGACTACCCGATCGCAGACGCGATCGCAGATGCACTACTTTCAACAAGTCCTAAGCAAAATGCTTTTACTTAAAACCAACTGACAGCCTTTATAAATTTAGTAACTTATTAATTTTTAATTTTTAATTCGGAGCGAAGCAACGTGACTGTTTTAATCATTACTCACAGCCAAGACAACGAAAGTATTCCTCTAGTTATTCAGGCAATTGAAGCCCAAGGAGGAAAAGCATTTCGTTTTGACACAGACCGATTTCCTACAGAAATCACCTTAGATGTTTACTATGCTAAAAGTGAGCGAGTTACTCTAAGCGTTGACAACCAGACATTAGATTTGAATGAAGTGTCAGCAGTTTGGTATCGCCGTATCGCAATTGGGTCAAGAATTCCCGACTCAATGGACAAGCAACTTAGACAAGCCTCGCTCAAAGAATCTCGCGTCACCATTGAGGGAATGATTGCCAGTATTAAGGGTTTCCATCTCGACCCTCTGCCAAATATTCGCCGAGCCGAAAATAAGCAACTGCAATTACGAATAGCACGAGAGATCGGTTTAGATACGCCACGTACTCTGACTACAAACAATTCAGTGACAGTAAAGCAATTTGCCCAAGAGTGTAAGGAGGGAATGATTACAAAGATGCTCTCTTCCTTTGCCATTTACGATGAACAAGGACGAGAAAAAGTTGTATTTACGAATCCAATTTCATCTGAGGATTTGGACAACCTCGATGGATTACGTTTCTGCCCAATGACATTTCAAGAAAAAATTCCTAAAGCATTGGAATTGCGGACAATTATTGTAGGCAAACGTGTGCTGACAGCTGCGGTTGATTCTCAAGCTTTGGATAAGGCGCGTTACGACTGGCGCAAACAGGGAATTGCCTTACTTGACGCTTGGGAACCGTACACTCTGCCTGAAGATGTTGAAGAGAAACTGCTCAAACTCATGGCAGAATTTGGTTTGAACTATGGAGCTATTGATATTATTTTGACTCCTGATGGTCGTCATGTATTTCTTGAGGTTAACCCAGTTGGCGAGTTTTTCTGGTTAGAACGCAGTCCTGGCTTACCCATTTCCGAGGCGATCGCACAGGTTCTACAAAATTAAAGTTAAGAATTATTCGGTGCAAATTTAGAGAAAATTGGTCAGGACTTACGCAAAATACCTCTCAAACTCTTATTCCTCCGTGTTCTCTGTGCATCTGCTATATAAAGATCACACATGGCTACAAGAGCAATAATATTTAACGCGGGTTTTGGAGCGAATCACTGATTTGAGTACCTGTATAATTTGGAACCCAACCTTCTGCAATTGCAAAATAGCGTATCCCTTTGAATTTCAACGATGCAGTTGGACTGCACCAATGCTCAACGCCGGCGGGGATATAAAGATAGTCTTGTGCCTGAACTAAAAGCTGTACTTGGCTGCCATCAGGTCGCACAAAGCCATAAATCATTTCTCCTGCCAACACGTAGAGGGGTTCAGCAGCAGGATGAGTATGGTAACGACCGTAAGTTGCTATTAGGTGGTGAAGATTGAAAGAACCTGGATGTACATTTAGCAAATCACACCAGAGAGCGCCATTTTCTTGCTGAATAAATTCAAAAACGCTGTTATGGAGTTCTACACAATAACGTTTCTCAGACTCAGTTAAAATGTCCTGGTCTAGCATATCGGGGAAGAGAAGCGATGTTCCTGGGTCATAATGTCTGAGTTGAATCCCAAGAGGCTCAAGTTCACGAGCTATTTCGCCTAAATCGCTCTCAATCTTACCGTCATCAAGTAGTAGGTTAGCCATGACCAAAAAGACTAATTAACTGTTAAGAAGAGTATACTCAACTTTAAGTTAAAAAACCACTATTCCCGACTGATAAACCGGGGTTTGTGGGAATGGAGCATAGGGCATGGTGAGATGAGGGGGATGAAGGAAATGGAGCTTCAGAATAATCAATGCTCATGCCCATTAACAGAAGAAATTTATCGCCAGAGTGATGATCATTGGTACCACTAGCATTTAAGCTAGTACGGGTGAACTATATCCAATAGGGAATGTCTGACTTAATTCTGTTTTGGCATCGGCGCGATTTACGCATTTCTGACAATACGGGACTGGCTGCGGCAAAACAGCAGAGTCCGAAAGTGGTGGGCGTGTTTTGCCTTGATCCGAATATTCTGGAACGGGATGATGTTGCTCCTGTGAAAGTAACTTATATGATTGGCTGCTTGCAGAAACTCCAAGAGCGATATGCTGAAGTTGGTAGCCAGTTATTAATACTCCACGCCAATCCTGTACAAGCGATACCAGCTTTAGCAGAAGCAATAAATGCCAAAGCTGTTTTTTGGAATTGGGATGTAGAACCTTATTCGCAAGAACGCGATCGCACCGTTATAAATGCCCTCAAAGAAAAAGGCATTCAGTTTCTTAACCAAAACTGGGATCAGATCCTCAACTCCCCAGAGCAATTACGCACCGGTAGCAATCAGCCTTATACCGTTTACACCCCTTTCTGGAAAAATTGGATTACCAAACCGAAAGCAAACCCAGTAGAAACTCTGCAAGATGTTGAAGGGTTAACAGAAGCTGAACAGGAAATTGCTAAACTTGCAGGAGCCTTAACGCTACCTTCAGCAAAAGATTTAGGGTTTATTTGGGATGGAGAATTGATTATTTCACCCGGAGAGGCGGCCGCACAAGAACGACTAGAGGAATTTACTGCTAAAGCCATTACTGAATATCAAGAACAGCGAAATTTTCCCGCAGTTGATGGAACATCACAACTGAGTGCAGCTTTAAAATTTGGGGTAATTGGCATTCGCACCGTTTGGAAAGCCACGATAGAAGCACTAGAAAACAGCCGTAGTGAAGAAACAGCTGTTAATATTCGCACATGGCAACAAGAATTAGCTTGGCGGGAGTTTTATCAACATGCAATGTATAACTTCCCCGAATTAGCTGATGGTGCTTTCCGCGATACCTTTAAAAACTTTCCTTGGCAAACTAACGAAGAACATTTCCAAGCTTGGTGCGAAGGGAGAACAGGCTATCCTATTGTGGATGCAGCAATGCGCCAGATGAATGAAAGCGGCTGGATGCATAACCGTTGTCGAATGATTGTTGCTAGTTTTCTTACCAAAGACTTGCTAATTAATCCCCAATTGGGTGAAAAATACTTTATGCAGCACCTGATTGATGGTGATTTATCTGCTAATAATGGCGGTTGGCAATGGAGTGCTTCTAGCGGTATGGACCCTAAACCTGTGCGAATTTTTAACCCAGCCAGTCAAACACAAAAATTTGATCCAGAGGGGGAATATATTCGGCAATGGGTGTCAGAATTACGGTCTGTAGATACAGAATATTTAGTTACTGGTAAAATTCCATCTTTAGAACGTCATGCTGTTGGCTATCCTGAACCTATTGTGGATCATAAAATACAACAACAGCAGTTTAAACTGCGTTATCAACAGCAAAAAACCGTTAATAATGGTGGTGAGTAAAATTGTGAATTTTTTAATGTTTATTTAGGTTGATACTGTATCATAATAAGAATCTTGCTATAGGGCTATTTCATTCTCATCTAGCCCGCCTCAGAATGAATTCACCTCTCTTATAGCGAAAGTCGTCTTTAGACGATTGAATAAAAGGTTATAGTCCGTTAAAACGGACTTTAGTTAAAAGCCTGTGAACTTTAGTTCTGGGCGATTTATGTCTAGAACGAAATAGCCCTGTGTTGCTGGGCGATCGCATTTAAATAAGTAGTCAGACAGAATTGATTACACAATGTCATTGCGATCGCTCGCAATGACTGTAAATATTTTTGTCGGACTACTTATTGACGAGAGACGTAGCACTGCTACGTCTCTCTAACGCATTGACAAATGAAATAATAAATGCGGTAGTAAAACAACTGGAATCAAACAGATAAGGAACACCAATTTATGACCTCAACCACAACTTACACTTACGATGTCGATGGCAAAGTGATATCTGAGAGGACAGACAACAACGGTGATGGGATAATAGACTCAGTTATTACCTACCGCTATGACCTGACATCCAATAGCCTTGACGACGACGGCGACGGCAAAGTTGATTATGCCGAAACCTATACTTATGATGCCAAGGGCAACCTGACATCCACCAGCCGTGACTTCAACGACGACGGCAAAGTTGATTCTGTCCAAACCTATACTTATGATGCCAAGGGCAACCAGACATCCACCAGCAGTGACAACAACGGCGACGGCAAAGTTGATTATGTCGAAACCTCTACTTATGATGCCAAGGGCAACCTGACATCCACCAGCCGTGACGACAACGGCGACGGCAAAGTTGATTCTGTCGAAACCTATACTTATGATGCCAAGGGCAACCGGACATCCTTTACTTCTGATAGCAACGGCGACGGCAAAGTTGATTATGTCCAAACCTATACTTATGATGCCAAGGGCAACCTGACATCTGATAGCGTTGACTTGAAGGGCGACGGCATACCTGAGTATGTCCAAACCTATACTTATGATGCCAAGGGCAAGGTGACATTTAGTAGCTTTGCCAACGGCGACGGCATACCTATTTATGTCACCACCTATACTTATGATGCCAAGGGCAACCTGATATCCAATAGCTTTGACAACAACGGCGACGGCAAAGTTGATTCTGTCCAAACCTATACTTACGATGCCAAGGGCAACCGGACATCCACCAGCTATGACAACAACGGCGACGGCAAAGTTGATTCTGTCGAAACCTCTACTTATGATGCCAAGGGCAACCAGACATCCACCAGCCGTGACGACAACGGCGACGGCAAAGTTGATTCTGTCGAAACCTCTACTTATGATGCCAAGGGCAACCTGACATCCACCAGCCGTGACGACAACGGCGACGGCAAAGTTGATTTTGTCGAAACCTCTACTTATGATGCCAAGGGCAACCGAACATCCTTTAGCCGTGACTTCAACGGTGACGGCAAAGTTGATTATGTCGAAACCTCTACTTATGATGCCAAGGGCAACCTGACATCCTTTAGAGTTGAAAACAACGGCGACGACAGATTTGATCCTTTCCAAACCTATACTTCCTATACTTATGGACGCGCATCCGCTAGCTATGACTTCAACAATGATGGTGTAATTGATGCAGTTGGCATCTACAGCTACGATTTTAACGGCAACCTGAAATCACAAAAAATTGACAATAATGATGATGGCATCTTTGATGAAGTCACCGCTTATAGTTACGACGCTAACGGCAAACAGACTGCACAGGTAGCTGACAAAAATAATGATGGCATCCCTGATGAGATTACCACTTTCAACTACGATCGCAATGGCAAACTAATTTCCGCAGATATTGACAACAACAGTGATGGCATTACTGATGCAGTTGCCACTTATCTGTATGATACCAATGGTCAATTAATCAGTAAAATCACTACAGACGAAAATGTGCCAAAGATTACTTTAAAAGGTGGTAACGGTGCAGATGAACTCAGTGGTGGGGCTGGTAATGATCAAATTTCCGGCAAAAATGGCAATGATAAACTCTTTGGATTAGCCGGAAATGACAAACTAGTTGGTGGTAATGGTAATGACATTCTCAATGGTGGCGCTGGGCGTGATACCCTCACAGGCGGTTGTAGCGCTGATAAATTTGTGTTCAGTAGTCTAAGTGATTCGCTGCTGTCTAGCTTTGATAAAATAACTGACTTGAACATTTCTCAAGATAAAATTGATGGGCTATATGCAGTTAGCGCGGCTAATTTAGTTCAACTTGGCACTGTTGCGAGTCTAAATCTCTCAGATATACAAGAGATATTGACTGCAACTGCTTTTGTAGCTAAAGGTGCGGCAACTTTTACCTTTGGTAAAGACAATCATCAGCAGACTTTTCTGGTACTCAACGATAACACTAATGGATTCTCTGCCCTCACGGATGCTGTGATTGAGATTAGTAGCTACAAAGGCAGCTTGAATAATTTAGCAGTTGTCTAACTTCATACTGCTGACCAAAACTAGAGCGTCGGTTCGTACCCTTTGTCCAAATTTGAATTTATTATCCCCCTTGCTAGAAAGCTCCCTGTTTTCTGCCTCCTTTAATAAACCTTATTAACCTGAGTTCGGGATAAGAAATACTCAAAAGCCTTGAATTATCGTTGTTCGGTCTAAAGCTCTGTTTTCATCTATTGTCAATAAGACATATTGCTGAGATTAGTTTCATTTATGAACCTTATTGACAAAATGATTCCACTTTTATCCCTGCTTTGATCAATTCCAGTTTTATTCAATCCTGACAGAATAAGCTTTTTAGCTTCTGGCTTAACCCGAACTCAGGTTTATTAGGCGCAGAGAACACAGAGAAAAGAGGAATTATGAGCTAAAGCGCAGCTTTGGCGGGGTAGGCTTGGCGGTATTATGCTTAATTGCCTGGACATCATTAGGACTTACGCAAAAATTGCCAAAAAGCTTAATTTATCGAATCGCCTTTCCTTCTCTACGGGACGCTGCGCGAACGGAACGCTACACATTCGCGTAGCGTCTCGTAGAGAAGACGCCAAGAAGCCAAGAATCGTAGAGTGTGCGTGAGTCCTAATTATATTACCTACGCCTTGACAGGTAAACGAGAAATTGTCCATAAAATAAGCAGGAAGATTAAGTAAATTATCCCAACTAGCCCAAACTCAATCAAAGGAATATAAGTTATTTCGTAAATTCTGCCCAAGCCGCGTTCAGTCAACCCATAAACGACCAGTACACTGACTAAAAAGGCTCCGTAGATAGTACGTTTAGTCCATATCCCCACAGGTAGACCGTGGAGTTGGGTAAGTACTACAATGCCAAGAAAACCAAAGAGAAATGTTGGCCACTTGCTTTGTCCTAGCATCAACGACACAACGACACTATGTAAAAGCACTGAAATTTCTAAAGTGAATGTCCACCAACGGTTTACATGGGTGCGGTTAAAGATCAATGACGATTGGAGCAGAAGTAAGAACATATAGAGGAAACCAATTAAATGCCCCACAGTCGCTTCCATTGGGTGATACCAGAAGGTATAGATAGCGGCGAAGGAGAAAAAATAGCCGTGGTACAGCTTGATAATTTGCAAAAACTGTTGATGAAAGGGAACAGAATTGCCAAAAAACAAACCGCGTCGAGGCGTTTCCAAAATCAGTACGAACACCAGTAGCAGGACAACCGCACCTTGAGAAGCCCAAATTGAAGTATCTTGAGCTAGAGCATCGTACCAAATATAGGTCTGGAGAAAGTGTAGAGCAATGAATGCACCATTAATAGCAAGCATAAGGTAGTTTATCGGGTGCAAGGCTGATTTGTATTGCAACTGCGATGCCTGCGGCGGGCGTAGCCATCGCTGCGCCCATAAGATGCACCCCCAGATGCTAAACTGATGCCCAAGGTACATCCCCCAAGCCGTCGCTCGACTCCAAAACGTTGGTTGGGGAAGCTTCCAGTAGTACCAGTTTAATCCTTGGTCAGGAAGTTTGATGATGCTTGCAGGAATGCTCCCACCTACCCAAATTGCGTAGGTGAGGAGGATGCTTACAAAGATGCCTAAAAACAATACTCGACGACCAGTCATAGTAATTTTAGATTTTAGATTTTAGATTTTGGATTTGGGATTAAAAATCTTTAATACAAGGCTGTTTCAAAAAATTATTAAGTTTTGAAATCAAGATTCTCAGGCTACACGTTCTGTGTTTGGTTCAGATGCACTTTTCGTTACTCGCAAACTAAGAGTCAAAGCTATTAGCATTACTAAAAATCCACTCAAAAAAGGAGCATAACTCCCAAATTTCATAAAACTCAGCCCTGCCCAGATTGGGCCACCAATCCGTGCCAGCGCAGAGCAAGAACTGGCAATTCCTAATATTTTTCCTTGTTCTTCTGCGGCTGTCATTTGGGAAATCAAACTGTTTAATATTGGTTGGCTGACACTAATTCCCCATGCCACAAGGGTGGTGGCGACCAATAATAAAATTAAGCTTTGTGAGAATCCAATTAGCAGTAGTCCTACACCTAACCCTAATATCCCCAAGGTAAGTAACTTTATTTCACCTAAGTGTTTCTTAAGGAATCCGAGCAGTCCTCCTTGAATGATTGTGCTGACAATCCCCATGAAAGCAAAAAGATAACTAGTTTGTTGAGGACCCCAGTTTAATTGCTGCTTAGACCATAAAGCTAATGTAGAGTCCATAGCTGCAACAGCAAAGGTTACTAAAAAATAGATGCCGACAAGTATACAGAACTGTGGACGTTGTGACAGTTGTAGCAAATTCAGCCGTCGCTGACGGTAGCGATAAGCTTGGATTTTGGCTTTAGTCTCAGAATTTAGAGATTCTGGAAGTAACATCAAAGCACAAAGCAATGCTAATAAAGATAATCCGGCTGCGAACAACGACGGTAGATGGAAGTTAGCATTGTCTGGATCAGATCCGACAAGAAGACCTCCAATCGCTGGTCCAAGAATGAAACCAAGGCCAAAAGCTGCTCCGATTATCCCCATGCCACGCGCTCGATTAGCTGGCGTGGTAATATCTGCTATGTATGCTTGAGCAGTAGCAATATTCCCTGCCATAATTCCGGCAAGACTACGAGCAATAAATAAAATCCATAATGAGTTGGCAAAACCTAACCCAGTGTATGCAATTACAGAACCTAATAAAGTAAGTAATAAAATCGGACGACGACCGTAGCGATCGCTAAACTTACCCCATAATGGTGCAAATAAGAACTGCATTAAAGAATAAATAGCTACAAGTAGTGTCGCTTCATTAGGTTTTGCCCCGAATTGTTCAGCATACAAAGGCAGTATCGGTAGGATAATTCCGAAACCGAGCAAATCTATAAATACAGTCAAAAATAAGACGAATATAGCTCTGCTATTATTTTTAGTCTCCATAGTATAATTCATTGTTATAAAAAATATGTATAACTTTGATTAATTTTATAGACATTAGAAAACGCTTGATCATAAAAACCTATTGAACGCAACCAGTAATCATCTCAAGCAATATGATTGAATTTGAGTGTGGTTGAGCAAAATAGCGTGGAACAAACCGAGTATAAAAATCAAGCCAATAATGCTACTAATAGAAGCAACTATGACTTCGTGCTTCCGTATAGCTTTTTGTATCTTAGCGTCTATGATGTGTTCTAATTCTTTGTATGCCATCGACTTTAATATTGCTGATAAAAATTATGTTGAGCCTACATTTGACACAAGTTTGAGTATGCCCGGAACCTCGAATTTATTCAATGAAGAATTATTTCGACGCTCGCTGTAGGAGTGTCAAAATGATTCTTCAGTGATAATACCCGCCTCTGGCGAGAAACAAGCTAAGTAATTGTTGACTCCAATCACTGTTAGGCGATTTCCGGAAAATGAATTATTTGATATAAGATTTTTATTTGATTGCGTAAAAAAACTCGCCCTCAAGTTGAAACGTCTGATTTCCTACTCTCTACTCCCTACTCCCTACCTAACGAAAAAGCAAGTTTGCGTACCCCTACAACAATCTTGCTAACCAGATCGTCTTGTAGAGAGGGTTTTTTAGACCACCCAATTCAGAGATTTTGATGTGGGTTGCTGTACCCTCTTCAATTACGAATTACGTACCTTATTTCTACCTGGAGGTGACTGTTACGAATTAGCAATTATTTGGTCAAGAGCGTTGGCGTAGTTTTAAAACAGCACCTGAAATACTAAAAGCTAATATAGCTAAGGTCAAAGTTGGTTCAGGAGCTGCAACAATAGTGACCTTATTAATAGCCAAACCGTATTCTGGATTAGAACTGCTAAAAACGAGTCGTGAGATGTTTGCAGTGTCACTACGAACTCCCAAGAATACTGCTGAGTTATCTAATGCTAGCGACGAAGTACTGAGAACTGAGAAACTACCTAACAACTTATTGCTGCTATCAAAAGCGTTAATAAAAGTTTCGACTTCTAAATTACTAATATCTACAGCTATCTGAGTACCAGCGCCATAAACCGGCTGGGCAAAACTAATGCTCAAAGGGCCTCCATTACCCTGAGTACGAGGATCAGGAGAACCAGGAGGAAGAGGTTGAAATCCTGTTGGGTTTATACCTCCGAAGAGAATAAAATCGCCTTGGGCGAAGTTAGTCCGAATGCCAGGTGGAGGTAACGTTTGAAAGATAAATGGTGGAGTAATCTGAGGATTCTTAGTTGGAGTTATATTTACATCTAAGCCTAAACCACCTTGAGATGTTGCTGAAAAAGAGTTAGGTAAAAAAACAGAAAAGTCAGGCGCAGAGGGATTAAATACCTTACCTAAACTTCCCCAATCAACTTGATCATTACCTCCTAAAAGAGCGCGTTCATGTACTAAAAATGTAGCTGCTTTAACTGGTAATGGGAGAACCGTTATTATTGCTGTAATTGCTGTTAAGTATTTAACAGATAAGTTGAATAATTGATTGATCGTAAATATCACAAGGCTTACTCCTTAATTTTGTAGAAAATATCATATCATCCAAATGGAAGAATTCAATACCCAGGATGAGGCAGTGCGTTGCTCTGGTCGAGAGAGTTAAAGCAACTGCCGTGTTCAATGGTTATGTTGCAAAAACTGTTTGAAGGTTAGCTGATGAAAACTGATAGAATTTATACTTTTATCAGCCCAACCTCATTCTTTTTTTACAACAGAACTTTTATCCTGGTAACAAACTGCAAAAAGCTTTAATTTGTCGTGGACTCGTGACTCGAAGTAATTTTATACCAATTGAATATTCACATCGGATGGGAGATTTTCGAGGGAAGCGAATTGATTTCCTAAGAAAGACAAGTTACCGCTAGAGGTGTCGTAAGAAAAGTCGCTAATTTTAGTAGTACCAAACCCTACTTTAGAAACTTGGATTACATCGCCCTCAGCAAAGTTGTAATCTTTAATGATATCAAAACCCTCCTTAGCACTGTTGTAAGTAAAATTATCTGCACTAAAGCCACCTGTGAGAACATCGTTACCTTCTCCACCAATGATGGTGTCATTACCGAAGCCACCTGAGATAGTGTCATTGCCAGCATTACCGACTAATCGGTTATCTTGGCTATCGCCAGTAATGCTGTCACTTTCATTTGTACCGATCACATTGTCAAAGTTGAGTACATTAAATGTCAATTTCCCCAAAATGGGAACGTTGTTGGCAGAGATAGTTTGGGCTTCTAAGTTAGCGGTGGCAGATACTCCAGACAAAGATTGAGATGCATCTATGGTATTATTGGCAACACTAGCATCAGCAATAACTGTTTCTACTTTAAAGACTTGATCTGTCCCAAATCCATCAGCTTTGGTAATTGTCCCTACACCTGAGAGGGTGATGGCTTTACCCAGTTGGCTGTAGTCTGCGGTATCAAAGCCATCTCCACCATCGATGCTGTCGTTACCCCCACTGCCCTTGAAGGTGTCATCACCTCCACCACCTACCAATGTGTCATCGCCTGCACCACCTACCAATGTGTCATCGCCTGCACCACTTACAAATGACACATTGCCTCCACTACCTAGCAATGATACATTGCCTCCACTACCAACAATTACATTATTTTCTTGGCTAATGGAGATGTTGTCATTGCTTCCACTACTAAAAATCTGATCTTCACCATCTGTGATCGACAAAAAATTATTGTCAGCAATTCCAATAACAATAGACATAGTAGACCTCTTGCAGTATTACAACGATCAAATGTATTTGATCGTTGTAATACTTGCATAATAGAACCCCTTGAATTATAAAATTCTGATGAAATCACCTTAAACAGAATTAATGTTGTTTTATATATCTGATCAACTAAAGATGCATAAGGGTTCAGTTTTTCCAAAAATGCGTTCTTGTGTCGAAAATATTGAGAAGTAATAAAATTAGGATTTATACACTTTACAAAAATAGCATCCTATGTATGAGGGCAAATGGTCGTTTCAGCCTTTTACTAATCACCTTTTATTTATTGATTGCATAAGTCTAATCCGCACTTCTCTACGAACGCAAACAGCGTGTCGCGCGTAGCAAAACTCCCAAAGGGTTATACCAGCGTTTTTTAGTGCGTCTGTTACGCGAACAGCGATCGCACCTGGATCAAAATTACCTAGTTTCCAAACTTATTTGCATAATTTCGGATACATTACCGCAAATGCGCTGATAATTTATTTTCCCCTCTTCATAAATTCCGCAAAAACACCGTTACGCTATTTGTGCTTGTGATCAAAACTTAGAGCATCCAGTTTATTAGGGCGTGTTTATGACCAACCCTGTAAAGACAGTTATCCAAGTCAATCTGAAGATGGCTCTAGAAGTAGCTCAAGAATTGGAGCAAGCTCCATACACTCAACTCAGTGCTTATTGTTTAGAGATTTTGCGAGAGATAGGATGTGCTGCTACTGAACTCCCGGTCAACTTACAAACTCGCGATCAGCAGTTAAACTTTATTACAGGCTTTGCATCTTATGCATTTGGAGAGGTACAAAGTGTATAAAACATTAATTGAAGATATATTCTCTGATCCAGAAGAGGCAGAAGAAACTACTTTTCCTGCCACAGATCAAGATTTGCTAATTTTAACAGAAAAGTTTTTAGCATTTGAAATTCCTTCAAAGGTTTTCTTACAAGCTATAGCCATTGCTGATTACGATGGTGTAGCTGCTTTTCGTTACGTTGATAATTATTTGACTACCCTGAAAAATAAGAATAAACGTAAACATAAAAAGTTACTTGTGTTAGGTGCTTCGACTAAGTTTGATCATAATTGATGTGTTTCTTTACAAGCTAATTAACAACCAATCTGATTTAGATAAGATAATGTGCGCTACCGATGTAGAGAGGTTTCATGGCAACCTCTCTACACACATTTGTCCCACATATACAAAAAATAAAAATTAGTAATTTATCAATTACGAATTACGAATTACGAATTATTATTGCTCTCTCCCAAGACAAACTTGTTCATAGCTTTTACCAGCCATATCCCAAGTAAATTGTGTTTCTACTAGTTGTCTGCCGTTGTGAGACAATTGTGAACGCAGATGTGGGCGATCAAATAGTTGACTAATAGCGGTGACGTACTCCGCCGGTTTATTTGCTCGTAATGCCCGTAATGGATGACTAGCGCCATCTACGGCTAATCCTTCTAAACCGCGATCGCTAGCTACTATCGGTACACCAGCTGCCATTGCCTCTAAAGTTTTATTTTTAATGCCAAACCCCGTCCGCATGGGGACAACGCAGATGGTAGATTGATGTAAATATTTAACCATCGAAGGCACGCGCCCAACCACACTAACTCCTGGTTTTTTATCAAGTGCTAAAACTTCTGACACCGGATGAGAACCGACAATATCGAAAGTTGTATCAGGATACAATTTTTGGATTTCTGGCAAAACTTCGTTGCTGAAAAAGCAGACAGCATCAATGTTTGCCAAATTATCCATTGCACCGATAAAAATTAAGCGATGTCCACCTGGATCGGTGGTACGGCTGGGGAAAGAAGCTAAATCTACACCATTGGGAATAACTGTAATTTCACTATTGGGGTTAAACTGTTGTAGTTGAATTTTATCTTCTTCTGTTGTTGCAACAATTGCCGAAAATTTAGCACAGTAGTTTTGCTCATAACGCCGCAGAAGTGGCAGATTAATTCTGTCTCTGAGGGAATTTTCGGAAATGCCGGTTGATAGTTGGTTGCGACAAGTAGCGTAAACAGAACTATGAATATTAACTATAGTTTTTAGCTGTTTCTGAAAATGTGGCTGCACATAAATTTCATTGACGCTATGTTCGCAGGTAATTACATCACATTTTCCCGCTTCCACCCAGTTATCAACCCATGTTTGCATCTCAACTGAGTAGCGGTTAAGTACGCTTGGCGGTGTCCCCTGCTGCATAAATCTCCCAAATCGTTGTATTTTCTTCAATATTCCGGTATTTCCAGAATCTGGCGGGCGTTCAAAAATGGCTAGATGATCCACACAATCGCGTAATCCTGCTACTTCTGCGTCTGTAACATCGCCCTCGCGTTGAGTTGCGAGGGTAACACTATGACGTTGACTTAGGTATTTCAGTAAATTAAATGTCCTGACTTGGGTTCCCCCGCGCGTTGGTGGGTAGGGAAAGGTGGAAGATAACATTAAGATGTTCATATAAATAATGAATTAAATGTGATACATACACCCAATACCTTAGCCAAAATAAGAGTATGAAGAGTTAGGGCTGACGTAGTAGAGTTATTGTCTCTCACAACGACAACTCAAAAGCCACAATCAGCCCATGTTCGATATTTTATCACTTCTACAATGCTTGCTACCGCAGATAAACGCTACGACTATGCGGCAATTGAACCAGATAATAATGGCAATGCTAGCAATGGATGGGAGAGTAACGATGCTGGGAATCTCTCGTTGGACAGGCACTGGTGGTAGTTATCGGACGATGTTGAGATTCTTTCATACAGTAATCCCTTGGGCGACATTGTTTTGGCTATTTTTTCGCAAGCATTTGTTCCGTGCGAATGAGATATATTTGCTTGCAGGAGATGAAGTTGTAGTCAGCAAATCAGGGAAACAAACTTATGGGTTGGATAGGTTCTTTTCCAGCTTAATAAATAAACCAATATCAGGACTATCTTTCTTTACATTATCGTTAGTAAGTGTCGAAGGAAGACACTCATTTCCTTTTTCATTTAGAACAGGTCATAAAAAGCGATGTGGAAAAAACTAGTGGAGCGCCAAATACAGAAATCAAAACCAAAGAAAAACGTGGACGTGGACGACCAAAAGGGAGTAAAAACAAAAAGAAAACAGAAGTAATTTTCACATCTGAATTACTCAGAATTAAGAAAATGATTAATGAGCAAGTCTTGTTAATAGCTAACTTTATCCCTCTAACTTACTTAGTCTTAGATGGTCACTTTGGCAACAATAATGCCTTGCAGATGGCTCGACAAGTTAATTTGCACATAATTTCCAAGTTGCGCCATGATTCGGCATTATATATACCTTATCAAAACCCTGACCTAAATCGTCGCTCCCGTCGTAAATACGGCGATAAGCTGGATTATTGTAATATACCTGACGCATATTTGTGTAAAAGTACTATTGACGAGGATATCAAAACTGATATTTACCAAGTTACTTTACTCCACAAGGAATTTGCCCAAGCACTGAATGTAGTGATTTTAGTCAAAACCAATCTTAAAACTAATACTCGTAGCCATGTGATTCTGTTTTCTAGCGACCTAGAGCTATCATTTGAAAAAATAATTGACTATTATAAGCTGCGCTTTCAAATTGAGTTTAACTTTCGAGATGCCAAGCAGTTTTGGGGATTGGAGGATTTTATGAATCTGAGCCAAACTGCGGTGACTAATGCTGCTAAAACACGCATTTTTTCTGGTTAATTTATCCCATTATCTTCTCGCTGATTTCCGTCAACATAATCCTGGCTCCGGCATTATTGACCTTAAAGCATATTATCGTGGCTTTCGATATGTTCGTGAAATGCTAAAAATGCTTCCCGATATCCCTGAGCCTATTTTATTAACCCAGATTTTTGCCAAGCTTACTTCTTTAGGACGTATTCATCCCGTTTCTACAGGCGTTGAACCCTCTTAATTTGGCAACGGTATTGCTCATATTACAGTGGTGAAATCCGAGGCGAGGGCATCTCAATCTCCCTGTATCCTCCCCAGAATTAGAAGGGTAAACACGTATAAGCGAGTGAAAGTTTTGAAGGGTTAAACATCTCTATAAATCCTAACACCCAAGCATAAAGGAAAAAGTCTAACCAACTAAGTAGAGCAAGTTACGAACTACGCTATAGCCACTTAGATCCCAAAGTAGGTAAGCAAGGAAGCCAATCATCGCAAAGCGCCCGTTCCAAAGTTCAGCTTGGGGATTCCAGCCAAAGATCAAGTCATTCCGGTCTTTGCCATTGTAAGCTTTAGCAACAGGGGGTTTTTCAGTAGCAGTGTTAGATTGCATTGTTAATATTCCTCAATAAAACTCAATATTTCTTTGATATTCCGATAATAATTATCCTGAACAAAAAAATTCCCTGTCTTTAGATTTAAATAGCACGCAACCTGAAGGACGATTCTTCCTACAAGAAACTTGTATACAGGAACACAATATACTCGCTTTGTATAAAAGGCTATTTACAACTACTCAGTTAATATCTGATTTATTTCAAAATGATAATTACTGCTTTGAAACTCTTGTATATCAAGTTTTTAAGGAGTAAAAGTGTCAACCTAAAGTCATTACATCTGGAAGTACTTTAAATATTAATATGTGATGATGCCTGAGATGGATGGGTATGAAGTCGCCCGTCGTATCCAAAACAACCCGATTCTACAAAATCTGACTATTTTGTTCATTACTGCACATGGAGAGGTGTTTTCGATCAGCACCCTGATGTGAGAGTCAGGGCAGTTATCCGAAAGCCAGTTGAGCCAGATTTACTAATAGAATAGGCGTTGTTGCGTGAATAAGGAAAATGGTAAATTTTACCTATCGCCTATATTCTCTTGCCGCCTAGCCCAACGATGAAGACGAAAGCCCAGTATAAAGTTCGGAATTGGAACGCTTATGATGCAGCA
>NZ_JACJTR010000017.1 GCF_014698795.1 Nostoc sp. FACHB-892 | reverse complement strand
GCTCTATTGGTTGGTCCTGATCCTGGGGTCCAAATTACTGCCATGATTGATTCTCCTAATTCTGGATTTCTAAGTGAACAATGAGCTACTAGTAGTTCAGTTTTAAGAAAAGTATGAAAATACTAGTGTTCTTCCAAAGCTTTTACTTTCTGTGCCAATGCCAAAATTGTCTGCTGCTGCTCTTGAACAACTTTGGTTAGTACCCCTACAATATCCATAGAACTGAGTCTTTTTCTATCAGGGGTTGCTACAAGCTCTGGAACATCTTCGGCGATGAAGCCAATATGTTGTACTTTTTCTGTGTCAGCTTTGTACTTAAACTTGACAGGGCTTAGGTCAGCTAGTGTCTCAAGTGCTTCTTTACTGGAAAGTTCAGTAATATTTTCCTTCAATTCTCTGGATGATCCCTGGGCGAATACACCAGTGATTGAGAGATTGCCAGTTGTAGTCAAGGTCATCACATTACCCCTGACTGCTGGGTTAAAGAAATTCATCACGTTGTTGGAACCACCAGTAGCGATATCCCAAGCGGATTTACCAAACGTCGAGAACCGCAATCGGGCGAAATCGTTATTATTAATCTGTACGATAGTAACTTGAGGATTATTACTTGAAGCTACACGAACCTCAGCGAATGTTCCAATTGTCTGTGCTTGTGCTGGCTCATTACCAACAACAAGGGGAAGACCTTTGGCGGCGGCGGCTCCAGCAATGAATGCACCACTTGCCTTAAGAATTTGACTGCGAGAGAACTTATCAGTCACGGTGATACAGCGGATTGTTAGTTGTGGGTTTCTTTAAAACTGCTAGTGTAGAGCTTAAAAATTAGATGCCCAGACAGTAAAGCTTACAGTCATGAAGAACTTGACTTATAATTTGTCGCTGCGGTTAAATAATTCGTCGCTCTACACCTGAATCTAAATTAAGCTTTTAATAAGAAAAACACAGCCAGAAAAAGACTTTAATAGTATGAAGTCGAAAAGAAAATTCAAATTACTTGGTATTATTTGGTCACAAAAAGTCTGTTTTGTTGTAGAACAACAAATTATTTGACCAGAGCGACAGATTGTTTGTCACCAATCCAAATCCTTCTGCATCGCCGCGTCTACTGCGGTCGCTTCCATCGTCTTACCTATCACCGCCAAAATTCCCCACTGCATTTGGCATCACCGTACCAAAACGGGAAAGTTGTACGCGCTTGGCTGAAAGCTTTCCCCCATAAGCATCTTAGCCACCCATTTTTCAAGAACACCCGTAAGTGAAATTGAGCCGAGATAGGTGTAATTTGGCGTAGATACAACGAAGCTTTCAGCAGAGGCAAGATAGACTGAAAGTACTGCGATGAATGACTTTCAGGCTATAAAATTCCCAAAAATACTAATACTAGTATAAGAAAGCCAAAAAACTAAACAAGAACTAACCTAGTAACAAAAAGATGAAAATAAGGCTTTATCTAGTAATCGCATATTTATCGAGCATTTGATTCGCAAGCTTTTGATATTTCGTATAGCATCACAAAGATTTCGCTTAATATTAAATACTTACGAACAGATTATATTAACAGTGTGTGGGTTAGTTAGACTCAGAATTGGCAGTTTAGTTCTATCAAATTAGCTGCTAGCAATAATCCTGGCTTTAAAAAACAAGGAGTTCATTTTTATGCCTCTAAACTATCACTAACTATCTCAAACCCTTATAACTGCGTTTTCGCAAAAATATCAAAATTTTGCCTCAAAGCTTTGAACACTTTGGCTTTGGAGTTTTCGGACAAGTCTATTGATTCGTTTAATACTTTCCAAACATACTCTGAGACTTACGGAACAACTTGATATCTGCTGTTGAGTCAGGATTACCTACTTCTACCTCGACATATTTTTATATTAATTTTAAGTAAATAAGTAAAAAAAGTATGAAAAAGTCCGTTAAAGTCATATCTAAAATAAACTTTATTACTTTTTTTACAGATGAGTGCTGAAGAAGGATTAGTAATTTTAGATACATTTCTGAAAAAAAGCTTAAATGAAGTTCAGGAATTAGTATTTCGGAAAGCTTGGGAAGGGCAAACTTATTCAGAGATAGCAGAAACGTCTGGTTATGACGCTAATTACATAAAAGATGTAGGTTCTAAATTATGGAAGTTACTATCACAGATTTTGGATGAAGAGGTCACAAAAAGTAATTTTAGGTCAGTTTTAAGAAGGCGATCGCGTCGCACCGACTCAGCAGAATCACAAAGTAGCGTTTTTCAAATAAAATCTCAGAATGCACAGGCAGTATTGAGAAATTATCAGCAATTAAGCAAAGAAAGAGGCGAACCTGAAATTATCTCTGAGAATAGGGGTATATCAAGCTTTTCTTTAGAAACCAGGGAACTAGAGCCAAAAAAATCCCTAATCCTCAATTCCGATTTCTTAGAAATCCCTAGTGGTTCAGTACCGCTCAATTCCTATTTTTATGTTGAACGTCCTCCTATAGAAGAACGCACCTATGCCGAAATAAATAAACCCGGAAGCCTGATCCGAATCAAATCCCCTAGCCAAATGGGGAAAACCTCCCTGATGCACAGAATTCTTGGTTATGCAAGACAGACTGGGGTACAAACTGTGCTGATCAGTTTGCAGAGAGCAGATAGTCAAGTTTTCACTAGCTTAGAAAAATTCCTCCGGTGGTTTTGTGCCAATGTCAGTCGGCAGTTAAACCTAGAACTAAGGTTGGATGATTATTGGGATGAGGATATTGGCAGCAAAGTAAGCTGCACCTTATATTTACAAGGATATGTGCTACAGCAAATCGATTCTCCGATAGTTTTGGCTTTAGATGAAGTGAATCGAATTTTCGAGTATCCAGAAATTTGTAGCGACTTTCTACCACTGCTGCGCTCTTGGTATGAGGACGCTTCTGAACTGGAAATCTGGCGAAAACTCCGATTAGTGGTAGTTCATGCCACTGAAGCTTATATCCCGTTAGATATTAATCAATCTCCTTTCAATGTTGGGCTAGCGATCAATTTATCAGAATTTAGTTTAGAGCAGATGCAGGATTTGGCACTGCGTCATCGACTCGATTGGGCTAAAGACGAGGCAGGAGTGAAAAATTTAGCTCCTCTACTCGCTATGATTGGTGGTCATCCCTATCTTGCTCGCATTGCTTTTTATAACTTGGGATGTCAAGAGCTAACCCTAGAACAGCTACTGGAAGAAGCTCCCACAATTGCCGGAATTTATAGCAACCATTTACGGCATCATCTAGCAAACCTCCAAGGACATCCGGAACTAGCAGCATCACTCAAATCGGTAGTTACATCTGTTGAAGGTGTGCCTTTAGAAGCGATCGCTGCCTATAAATTAGAAAGTATGGGTTTGGTAAAACTTAAGGGAAATCGGGCGATACCTAGATGTGAATTGTATCGATTATATTTTCGTGAGCAATTAAATTAAGTTATAAACTACCCACCACAATATGCTTGGCATACTCTGGGTTTTTAAAGCCCAGATACCTGATTAAGTGTTAAGTCACCTAAGTTTCAGTGGGCGTTTTCTGGAGGTTTTAAATGAATATGTATGAATATCAAGTTGGCGGCAGTCTCAAAACAAATGCTCTCACCTATGTGGAACGACAGGCTGACATTGAACTTTATAATACTTTGATTTCCGGTGAGTTTTGTTATGTATTTAGTTCTCGACAGATGGGCAAGTCGAGCTTGCGGTTACGAACAAAGCATCGATTAGAACAAGCAGGTTTTAGTTGTGCTTCTATTGATATGACCCGCATCGGCAGCAGTAATATTACTCCTTCTCAATGGTATAAGGGCATAATAGTTGATTTATTAAGAGGTTTTGATCTATGGGAAAAAGTAAATTTAAAAGCCTGGTGGTCAGAGCGAGAAGATTTATCTGCATTGCAGAGATTGAGTCAATTTGTCGAAGATATTTTGTTAGTCCACCTCAAGAGTGAAAAAATTTTTATTTTTGTCGATGAAATTGATAGCGTTCTGGGACTAAATTTTCCAGTTATCGATTTTTTTACTCTTATTCGGTCTTGCTACAACCAGCGAGCCGAAAATCCAGAATATAACCGCTTAACCTGGGCGCTGTTCGGAGTAGCAACGCCCTCGGATTTGATTGCTGACCAAAATTGTACCCCATTTAATATAGGTAAATCTATTGATCTGCACGGCTTTATGTTGACAGAAGTTGAACCATTAGCAGCAGGTTTAGAGGGTAAGGTAGCTAATCCTATGGCTGTTCTCAAAGAGATTTTGGCTTGGACGAATGGTCAGCCGTTTCTCACTCAAAAGTTGTGTCAGATAGTGGTGCAGGAAAGAAATAGCGAAGGAGGGGAGAAGCATAGAAGCTTGGAAACTGATGATCGCTACAAGTTAGATCATCATTTACCCATTATTAATTATCATCTGATAAATTTTTATTACCAATTTCCATCGTTAATTTTAGAAAAATTAGTGCAAACGCACATCCTTGATAATTGGGAAGCCAATGATGAACCGGAGCATTTGAAGACAATCCGCGATCGCTTACTCAGAAATGAGCAACGTACTGGAGCTTTGTTGGGACTTTATCAGCAAATTTTACAGGGTATTCAAATATCCTCTAATGATGGAGAAGAGCAAATCCAGCTGCTGTTGTCAGGGTTAGTGACCAAAGTGCAAGGGCAACTAATAGTCAAAAACCGCATTTATCAAAAGGTTTTCAACCAAACTTGGGTTGAAAAACAATTAGCCAAATTGCGACCCTACTCCCAAGCATTAGATGCCTGGATAGCCTCAGAGCATGATGACTATTCACGGCTATTGCGCGGGCCAGCTTTGCTTGAGGCTCTAGCTTGGTCACAGGGCAAAAGCTTGAGCGATTTGGATTATCATTTTTTAGCGGCTAGCCAAGAATGTGATCGACGAGAAGTTGAGACGTGGTTAGAGGCAGAGCGTGCTAAAGAAGTTAAAGCTCGATTAATTCAAGAGCAAAAAGCTGCCAGATTTCAAAGATTATTTTTTGTGGGCGCACTCGTTTGGGTATTAATACTCGCTTTAGGATTGGGGATAGTAACTTTCTTCGAGTATGGCAAGGACTGCTCACAGAGAGTCTATCGTGTTCGTTAAAAACTTATTATTAGGGCTTTAGAAGTTCCCCCCTTTTTAAGGGGGGCTAGGGGGGATCTAGGTTTCAGGCTTCAGTGCGTAAGTCCTAGTAATTATAATCGCTATTATTAAACTGAAGCTGTCAACCACCCAATTGTATCGACATTATTGCTGTTGAGCATTGCAGTAAACCCTAGTAAAATACGACGGTATAAGGGGAAAGGTAGCGGGAGCATTCATTGGCGAATGATTTCCAAGAACGGCAGAGATTACCCACAGGCGTACTATCATTATGAATTTTGGAGTCAGGGCGATCGCTTGATCAAGTCGTCGAAGTACATTCCCAAGCGGTTGCTGAATCGAGTTCAGCAGATGGAGCGGAAGAAAGCGGCGGTAAAGGAGATATTACAGGTATTGGGAGTGAAAAATGATAATTCTGAGGCTGTCAGCCCAACGGCTGTTGAAATCTCTGGGCTAATCGAGCCGGAACACGCATCAGTAGGTTACGGGATGATGGCAACCTAGAAGCACCATTCTAGGCAGTTTTGAAGTGTTTGGGAGAGTTGAAGCGCCCGTATTTGATTGAGTTTGAGGAAAAACTATTAGGTTTTATTGAACAAGAATATGGGATTGTAGATTAGGGCAGAGTTGACCTGGATCTTTGAACATACATTGGCATTCATACAGTCGCTATTCCATAACACAAAAGTATTTCTTGGCTCATAAATCTGAACATTATCTCAAATCACCAACCAGGTCTATGGACTCTAGTTTTTTTAATAAGAAAGTCTACAAAAAGTATTAAATTGGCTATATCTACTCAGGTAAGAGGTAAGTTCTACGAGTATGTTATTTAGAACCAAAGCCAGTCAAATTGCTAAAGGCTTTAAGAATCACCAAAGAGCTAAACAAACTTTTACCGTAGTGCCAAAAGTAGCTAGCCATTGCTATGTATTCATGGCATTGATACTCAGCTTGATAAATTTTGGCTGTACTAACACCTCAAAATCTGACCAATCCTCTGTTATCGAGTCCTCTTCTGAAAGTAAAGTCTTGAAAGTATGGTGGGATAAAGGCTTTACTGTAGAAGAAGATGAAGCGCTACAACAAATCGTTAGTAACTGGGAAAAACAAACTGGCAAAAAAATCAAGCTTTCTTTTTTTACCAATGATGAGCTACCAAAAAAAACTAAAAGGGCAATAAAAGCTGGCAATCCGCCTGATATCTTGGTCGGTTACAATGCAAAAACGGAGTTGAATCCACGACTTGCCTGGGCAGACAAATTAGTAGATGTCTCTGATGTAATTGAACCAGTCAAAACTTTTTATCCTGAGACAACGCTAGAAGATGTTCACTATTACAATAATGTCGCTAAAAAACGGAGTTACTATGCAGTCCCCCTTCATCAAGGGACAATTCACATCTTCTACTGGCGAGACTTACTAAAGCAAGTAGGTCGGAGTGAAAACGATATCCCCAAAGATTGGGATAAATTTTGGGAGTTTTGGAAACAAGTACAAGATGACCTGCAAGCAAAGCAAAAACAACTGCAAAAGCAGAATATTTACGGGTTAGGTTTTACTTACTCCATTGGAGCTTCTGATACTTACTACATGTTTGAGGAGATTTTAGAAGCATACGATGTCCAGCTTCTAGACTCCAAAGGTCAACTCCTCATTGATGACCCTAAAGTGCGTCAAGGCATTATTAAGAGCTTAGAGTGGTATGCAAAATTTTATCAACAGGGGTACGTACCCCCAGATGCGCTAAATTGGTTAAATCCAGACAATAATCGCAACTTGCTAAATCGTGCTGTTGTTATGACACCCAATAACACCCTAGCGATTCCTATTGCTGTGCGTCAAGATCGCGATACCTACCTTAACAAACTTGGGACTCTAGAATTTCCTAATAAACCCAATGGCAAACCTATGCGCTACTTAGTCCTCTATAAAGAAGCAGTTCTGTTTGCTGAGTCTAAAAACCAGAAAATAGCCAAAAGTTTTCTAGGTTATTTAATCCAACCAGAGGTAATGGGAAGTTACCTTAAAGCTAGTGGAGGTCGTAATTTCCCAGTACTTAAGTCTGTCTGGAAAGATCCTTTTTGGACAGACCTAACCGACCCGCACATTTCGGTTGTGGCAAAGACATTAATCACGCGCCAAACGCGCTCATATTACAGTGCCCAAAACCCTGCCTACTGCATAGTTTTAGAGGAAAATGTTTGGGGCAAAGCTCTCCAACGAATACTTGTAGATCGTATCACCCCAGAGCAATCAGCAGATGAGGCAATTAAGCAAATCAAGCAAATTTTTGCTCAATGGCATTAAGTCAGAGAAAAGGCAAGTTTAATTATATAAACTTATTTGTTGCTAACTTCAAGAATATATTTCTTGCATAAATGGCAGATAAAAAGGTAGTAAGTTTTATATCGACATCAGCAGCGCTAACTTTTGCCAAAGGTCTGTTGGATTTCAAACCTGAAAACTTCTCGTGTTTTTTCTCGGTTATTTTTTTTCGAGTCGCAAAGTGACCATAACTTATGAAGTTCTGGAATCAGCACCTGACCAATAAAGTTGCCAGTTCATTCTTGCTCTTGTCCCTGGTAAGCGTTGGTGTGGTTGGAGGAGTTGCCTTTATCAAAGCGAGGGAGGCTTTAAAGCAAGCTGCCTTTGATCGACTCAATGTAACTGCAACGCTTAAAGAGGAAGAAATAACCCGGTGGTTTGAAGACCAACAGCGAGATTTTCTACTTACAACTCAGTCTCCAGATGTACAAGAGAATCTTAAGATACTCTTAAGTAGTGAAAAAAGTAACGCAAATTATGAGGCTGCTTATATTGTTGTCTCTAAATATTTAATTAGAGTCGTCAAACTTAAACCAAATCTTAAAGAAATTTTCATTCTCGATCGCAGCAATCGAATTATTCTATGCACTGACAAAAAGCGTGAAGGTCAGTATGAAATTTTAGGCAACATTACTTATATTGAGGAGGTTGAACCAGGAGATACTTTTAACCCAAATTTCTACGTTTCACCGTTGACTGGTAAACCATCGGTTACCTTGGCAACATCTTTGCGTAACACCGCAGGGGTAAGACAAGGTGTGATTTTAGCTCATCTGAACCTAGACCGAATTGATAATATCGTCCGGGAACGCACAGGCTTGGGTAAAAGTGGCGAAACTTATTTAATTGGCTCCTTAATAACTAAAAACACCTTTATTTCTAAACCGCAAGCCAACACGCAAGACTTCCCCGAAGGAATTAGCAGTCAAGGCATTGATGAGGCAATGAGTGGAGTGAGAAGCTTTGGGCTTTATCGCAACTATGCTGGAGTGCCAGTTATTGGAATGTATCGCTGGCTCAATGAGCAAGATTTGTCTTTACTGGTAGAAATGCATCAAGAAGAAGCCTTTGCCCCCGCTCGTCAACTGGCAGCGACTATTGTATTAGTAGGGTTGGTGTCTGTGGGGGGACTATTGATCGGAGTGTATTGGCTGACGCGACAGTTGAAAATCTCTCGCGAACAGTTAGAAAATTACAGCTACCAATTGGAGGTGAAAGCCCAAGAAGCCGAAACTGCCAACCTTACCAAAAGCGAATTTCTGGCAAACATGAGCCACGAACTTCGCACTCCCCTCAATAGCATCCTTGGCTTCACCCAACTCATAACGCGCGATCGCTCTATCAATCCTTCTCATTTGGAACATCTAGGAATTATAAGTCGCAGTGGCGAGCATTTGCTGACCTTGATCAATGATGTGTTGTCAATGTCCAAAATTGAGGCAGGTCGAACAACATTGAATGAAAATAGTTTTGATTTGTATTCTTTACTTGACTCCCTCCAAGAGATGCTGCAAATAAAAGCAGAATCCAAGGGATTACAACTGATATTTGAGCGTAGTCCCAAAGTTCCCCAATGTGTGCATACAGACGAAAGTAAATTGCGTCAAGTCTTAATTAACCTCCTTGGTAACGCCATCAAATTTACTCAATTCGGTGGTGTTACTTTGCGCGTGAGAGAGAAAACTGAAAATTTGGAAACTTCTAATCCTCAATTCTCAATTCTTAGTCACCTTCATTTTGAAATAGAAGATACTGGTCTTGGCATTGCACCAGTTGAGCTGGACAATTTGTTTAAACCATTTGTCCAAACAGAAGCCGGTCGTAAATCTCAACAAGGAACAGGTTTGGGTTTAACTATTAGCCAACAATTTGTGCGCCTCATGGGTGGTAACATTACTGTTAGGAGTACTTTAGGTCAAGGAACAATTTTTACTTTTGAAATCAAAATTAGCCCAGCAGAAATAACTGAAGTTCAAACTCGACAGTTATATCAGCGAGTAATTGGTCTAGAGGCTAATCAACCGAAATACCGCATCTTAGTAGTAGAGGATAAATGGGAGAATCGCCAACTCCTAGTTAAGATGCTTGTATCGCTTGGCTTCGAGGTGCGTGAAGCTGAAAACGGTAAACAAGGAGTAAGCATCTGGGAAACCTGGGAACCGCATTTAATTTGGATGGATATGCGGATGCCAGTGATGGATGGGTATGAAGCCACCAAACAGATCAAGGCTCATTTAAAAGGTCAGGCTACTGTGATCATTGCTCTGACTGCTAGTGCCTTTGATGAAGAACGAACTGTGGTTTTATCTACAGGCTGTAACGATTTTGTGCGTAAGCCCTTCCAAGAAGAAGTAATTTTGAAAAAGATGGCGAAATATTTAGGGGTGCGTTATGCCTATGAACAAGAAGCACCTAAACAAGTCCAATTAGCAGAAAGTTCTGACCTTGAGCTTTTCTCATTAGAAAAAGCGTTGGCTAAAATGCCCTCTGGGTGGATAGCGCAGTTACACCAAGCGGCACTACGTACAGACGAAAAGTTGATTTTCAGCCTGATTGAGCAAATTCCTGAAGAATCTGCACCTCTAGCTAATGCCTTGGCTAATTGGGTCAATAACTTTCGCATTGATAAAGTCATTGATTTAACACAACCAGAACAAAATGGATAAAAATCAGGTTCAGCCACCCAAAGCAAATATTCTACTTGTTGATGATACTCCAGACAATCTGCGACTTTTATCTGCCATGCTAACTCAACTGGGGTATGAAATTCGCAGAGTAATTAACGGGCAAACAGCTTTAAAAACAGCACAAGCTGCTCCACCCGATTTAATTTTGCTCGACATCATGATGCCAGATATGAATGGCTATGAAGTCTGTCAATATCTGAAAGCTTCAGAGAAAACCCGCGACATCCCGGTGATTTTTATCAGTGCTTTGGATGAAGTACTCGACAAAGTTAAAGCCTTTGCCGTCGGGGGAGTGGATTACATCACCAAGCCGTTTAGTGAAGAAGAGGTTTTTGCCCGTGTTGAGAATAACCTGACTATCCGCAGGCTACAAACGCAACTCACGGAGCAAAATGTACGTCTGCAACAGCAAATTATCCTTAGCGAAGCTTCCCAAAAAGCTCGCCAAAAAGCAGAGTCAGCAATGCGACTAAGCCAGTTCTATTTAGACAAATTTAAATATCCTATCTATTTTGTGAATTCGGATGCCCAGTTTGTATATGTGAATGAAGCAGCTTATCGTACTCTGGGGTATACCCGCGAACAACTGCTAAGTATGACTGTTCATGATATTGACCCAAATTTTCCAGCAGTTACTTGGCAGTCAAAATGGCAAGAATTTAGATATAAAAACTCTTTCACTTTTGAATCTACTCACCTTACTCAAGATGGTCGAGAAATAAGCGTGGAAATAACCATCAATTATCTGGAGTTGGACGGTCAAGAATACCATTGTGTCAGTGTCCGCAACATTTAAATTCGTTGACACGGGTAAGATCACCGAAGCTGACGTTTGCCGCCACATAACAGCTAAAACCCTTGCTGTGTAAGAGTAAGAGATTGTAAAATAATTCTGTACAGTCCCACTGTGATAATGAGCGCTCCATCATATCAGGTCGCTCACAAGCACTCGTAAGAGGTTAGAGTGATTGCATATTTGTCAAGAGGGTGCAGGAAAAGGAGACAAAAAATGTTGCTTAATTTTTGCCAAGTTATTCTGTCGTTACAATAATTTTTCATTGCACATCTTAAATGTCAAAAACTTATTTGATCATGATAATCAAATAGAGAGGGAAGGAGGCGAACGTCGTTCGCATCCTACGCACGATTATCATTTTTATTTGAGTGATTTTGAGTATTTGGACTGATTGACAAAATGCATTTTACGTTAACCTCTCACGAATGATACCAAATTGTAATTTCCATCGATTTACAGTTTGAGCTAGATGATTCACATTTTCCATCTAATTTCTGCGACTTCGCACCAGATTTACTACCAACACCTCACCCCATCACTCTAATAGCCCACATCAGCAAGACTTTCCTTTCGGCAAAAAAGAGAGAATCAATTGGGGAGACGATGGACTAGCCTCATCTAGCTCCCGCGATCGCTCTTTATCTCGGTTAATTCTGGAACTTTAATAACAGTTATGGTGATTGTTGCTATCGCTGGGTTTTCCTCAAGAGGAAGATTATTTGATGGTGTACTGTGGATAATCTACTTGCCCATCATTTATTGCGGACGCATTTCTGACCTCAATCTTCAAGAGACGAAAATTAAGTTAACTCAGATTGGTATAGTCATATTATTGAAGCGCAATCTAATAAACCTTTATTGGTTGATCGTAATTTAACGCCAATTTTTTACATGGAGGTACTGCTGATGGCTACTCTGCACCGTTCACCAACTGATAACTGGCTGACGTTACCTGTTGCTGCATGGCAGGATACTTATGAAACACTGCATCTGTGGACTCAGATTGTTGGCAAAATTCGGTTAGCATTAACTCCTAAAATCAATCATTGGTGGCACTCAACTTTGTATGTCACACCCTGTGGACTCACAACCTCGACAATTCCCTATGGCAGCCGCAATTTTCAAATTACCTTTAATTTTGTGCTTCATCAACTCGTAATTGAGACAAGTGATGGTACGACAAGAATCATCGAACTGGCTCCCCAATCTGTGGCTAACTTCTATCAAGCTGTAATCAATGCTTTAAAAGAAATCTCAATTGAAGTGCGGATCTGGACAATGCCCCAAGAAGTTGCTGCTCCAATTCCCTTTGAGCAGGATGAGAAACATACCGCCTACGACAGGGAATATGCTCAACGGTTTTGGCAAATTTTAGTTCAAACCGAGCGCATCTTGACCCAATTTCGCTCTGGTTATGCTGGAAAATGTAGCCCAGTACATTTTTTCTGGGGCAGTTTTGACTTAGCAGTGACCAGATTTTCCGGGCGACGCGCTCCACAACATCCAGGTGGTGTACCAAATATGGCTGATTGGGTAACGCGGGAAGCGTACTCGCATGAAGTTAGTAGTTGTGGTTTTTGGTTTGGCGGTGGCGGACAAGAAGCTTTATTCTATGCCTATGCTTACCCAGAACCTGAAGGATTTAAAAATTACCCCATTGAGCCACAAGAAGCGAGTTATAGCTCAGACATGAGAGAATTTATCCTGCCCTACGAAGTAGTGCGCCAGGCTAACGACCCAGATGCAATGGTACTTAAGTTTTTACAATCTACATACGAAGCAACAGCCAATTTAGCACAATGGGATCGTGCTGCATTAGACTACGCTCCAGTGCTGAAAAGCTAATTTCAAACAATCTTTATCAGTAAATCTGTTCAAAATTCAATACGGCTTTTAAAAACACCTGCCGCGATCGCATTAAAGGTTGATGTGTGTAGTCAGCCCAAACAAGAGTAGCCTTGAAGCTAAAACCAGCACTCCAGTTAAAATTTGCCGCAGATTTCAAGCAGGCGCAGATCCACCAAGTGCATTTCTGCAAGCATCAGCAGTTTCTGTACCAAAACCACCAGCTTTGACATGACGGAGCAGCGATTGGATGATTGGCATAGCGATGCTCATCCCAAATAAAGCATTGAACCCTGCCACAACCACTGGTGCTGACAACACAACTGTAAATTCTGGAAATAACGCTAATACAGCCACTAAGATCAGAAAAACAATTGGTGTCGCAATCCCTGCTGCCTTTGCAGCTTCTAAAACTAAGTTTTTATACTCTTCTACAGTAATGTCGCCCCGATAAAGATCCAAGGAATATGAAATCGCTGTGACTATAACTTGGGTAAGAATAGCGGTTCCTGTCGCAGTGATCCCCAATTTAGCAATTGTTCCAGAATTGCAGATAATAGAATCTACCGCATTATAAACCCGAATATAAAACTGCTCTCCAACAGTCATAACTTCGGCACCGCGACGGAGATTATCAATACCTACTTCCCACAGGATGTTGTTAGCACCATTTGAGCCACCTTGGGAGCGTGGAATGATATGGCTACCATGCTTATCGCTCAAGAATTCACGGATAGTTTTTTCGTCTCCTCCAAGCTTTGATGTGCCTGGAATTTTCTCAAACAGCTTCATGACATCTGTATCAGAGCGAGGTAAATCCCCAGTTCTCAGGCCAGCACGATACCTCAATCTATATGCAATCTTGGGCATCTCTAGGGCTAGTTCTGCAGCTGTCTTAGGCAAGTTTTGTAATGCCTCAGCTATAGCTACACTCGAAGTTGTCACACCAATAGCAGTGCCTTCTAATGCTTTACTGATATTTTGTACAGCTTGAAAACCCTGCTGTGCTGTTGCAGGTAAATCATTAATTGCATTAATACTTGAGGTAGTAATCTCTACAGTAGTATTTTTGATTCCATCAACTACTTCCTCTATCCCCTTTGCTGTATTAGTTGTTGCTTCTTGCGCTTTATCTTTGAGCGTATCTGCCAAATTTCGTGCTTGGTTGATGAAATCCATGTTCGAGTAAACTGTTGTTTTGATAATTTAGTATTTAGTTCAGCTTCTCTCGTCAAAGCTAAGAACCACATCAGCATTAATCATGAACTTTCAAGAAAGTATCTAAAGAGATAGTAAAGAACTTATAGCTTTAGTCTGTGGTAAGCCAAAAACTTAAATATGCTCAAAGTCGCGGATGCCGTCTATGATGCGATAGTACTTGGGATTGCCTTGAAATAGCCAGTATGCCATATTGGTAAGTTAATTAATTTTTGATTACTCGTCTTCATCTACGGCATCGCTAAATGCTGAATCATCCACAGCCAATACAGGCTTGTCCATAGCAGCTTCAATTTTGGTAAGTATCATCCGTTGACGCGATGCCATGACTGCGGCGAGAGGAATAAGTTGAGTGCGGTAAGGTAAATCGCCAGTTGAGAAAAACTATTGATTATCTCCGCTATCTGTTAAATGAGTCTGGTGAGCAGCAATTGGTGATTTTGTAGGATGGCGCTACTTATCATCGCTCCAAAGAGATTCGAGGTTTTTTGGAAGAGATTAATCAAGGCTTAGAAACTGAACAATGGAAAATACACTGTGTTCGTTTTGCTGCTAATTGTCCAGAACAAAATCCGATTGAGGATATTTGGTTACAAGCCAAAACATGGGTTCGGCGTTTCTGTGCGTTGATACCAACATACTCACATTTAAAGTGGATGTTTGAGTGGTTTATTCGACACACTACTTTTGATTTTGCCATTCTTCAGATGTACGGAGTTTGTTCAAAACTCAAATAGGATTCCTATATCTGATGCAATCAGTAATCACTTCAAGCAAAATGCGTTAATTTGAGTGTGGTTAAGCCAAATAGCATGGAACAAACCCACTAAAAAAATTAAGCCAATAATACTACTAATGAAAGCTACTATGATTTCATGCTTTCGTATAGCTTTTTGTATATTAGCGTCGATGACGTTTTCTAATTCTTTGTATAACATTGGATTTAATTTAGCTAAAAAAATAATTTTGTGGGACTTTATATTGACATAAGTTTGAGTATATATAAAATCTAAAACCTCTAACTTATTAAATAAAAGTTATTTTCAAGCAGAAGGAATGTTAAGCGATATAGTTTCAAACCAGCACCTGAAACACCAAAATATAATATCGCTAAGGTATAAATTGGTTAGAAAACTGTAATAATGCTTACCTGATTAATAGCCAAGTCATATTGTGCTTCATAACTCCTAATGATTACTCGTAAATACCATAAAGCTTACTCTTTAAATGTTCAAAATATCCTCAAAATACAATAATTTAACATCCATGAAGCTTGGCTTTTGCAACTAGGCGAAGCGATAACCCATTTGGTTTCATCCCTATATTATTAAAATAGGAGAAAAGAAAAATTTAATTTTTTCTCCTATTTATTTCATGCGTTATACCAATTTATCAAAGCTAATCTTGTTTGAAATAAAGATTGCTACTAGACTAACTTTCAAGCCAATAACTATGAACAAATAAAGCTTGGTATAAATTATTTACGCATGACGAAATAGCTAAATAACAGCGATGCTAAAGGCGTTCAAAGTAGGTACAGTAATCAATGTTGCTAGTAATTGCTGAGAAGAACTGCCACTACCATCTTGGTCAAAGAATAATTGACCAGTTCTGTCATTATAGATAAAACGATCATTTTCATCTAATGAAGAAGTTCCTAAGACAAAACTACTAGTAGCTAAAGAACCTATACTTAATTCTGAACCAAAGCCACTAGCTGAGATATCAATCCTATCTTCACCAGGAGTGAAATCTAAGATTAAGTCACCCCCCTCGATTGGACTAAAATATTGAAATCGGTCAAAACCTGCTCCACCTATTAGCACATCTAGATTACCGCCACCTGTTAAAATATCGTTTCCGGCTCCTCCGTCGAATACGTCATTGCCAAAACCACTAATTAAGGTATCATCTCCGTCTCCGCCAAGAGCACCATCATTACCATCACCACCATCGATGAAGTCATTTCCTAGACCTCCAAGCAAGACATCGCTACCATCATTACCACTTATGATGTCGTTACCATCCCTTCCTTGCAAGGAATTATCTAAATCATTACCGATGATTGTGTCATTTTCAGATGTGCCGATAACATTAATAAAGTTCTCAACATTGAGTGTTAATGGTTGTAAATTGGGAATACCAGAAACAATTACTTTATCTTGAGACAAATCAGTAGAAATTGAAATCCCTGGAAGAGCTGTGGAACTATCAATAATGTTAGATTGACCAATACTACCAATAATAGTTTCAATGTTCGTAACTTTGTCAGTTCCCAGAGTTCCTTTTTGAATATCGCCAGCGATCCCTACAGATACATATTGTCCTAAATTGCTGTAGTCAACAATATCTATGCCTCCTTCGCCCTGAATAATGTAATTTCCTGGACTACCAATAAATCGGTCATTATTTCGAGTTCCCAAAAGAAGATCGTCCCCAAAAGTAGGTGTAACTTTTGGACCTTCAGGAGTACCTTCAATTATAGCTAGATTTTGTGCCATGATTTTTTCCTCAAAAGTAAAAAAGAAAACTGTACTATGCAGAAGTTGCTGTCAGCGTGATTAGATGAATTTGATAAAATCAAGCTACAGATTGCCAGAGTTTTACCCAAATTAAATGTAACTTTTTTATTACAAATTATGTAGATATAGCATAATTTGTAATTTCAAAAATAGCATTTTTTGAATAATAATAATTACTCTGGTTTAGCTGTTAGCTAAGATATTTGTAAAAGCCTTAAATTGGAGACTTGAGACTAGAAAAATGTGACAAAAATATGTTTATTCTTCAAAGCCTCTTCTATAATTTTTCCGTTAATTACCCAGTCTCCAGCCCCTTTCACCTTATAGTTTCCTGCCACTAATTAGACTCCAGTAACCACGGCTTGGTTGAATTTTTATATCAGTAAAACCTGCTTCCTTTAGCATTACTGACAACTCATGGCCTGAGTATTGCTGACCTTCAGTCCACAAAAGCATAGCCATGTTATAGGCAGCAGTAGGATAAGGGCCAGTTTTCTGATCATCGTAGAGCATTTCATGGAGAAGAATCCGACCTCCGAATTCAAGACTATCGAAGCTCTTTTGAGTAAGAAAACGACATTTTTCTGGCGACCAATCATGGTAGATATCGCTATAGAAATGGAGATCAGCCACTGGAAAATCATCGTTCCACCAGTTAAGTGTTTGTGTTTTAATCCGACTCTGCAAGCCATAGTTTGTGATTATTTCTTGAGCTACTTCACATACTGGAGGTAAATCAAGAACAATAGCTTGTAAATTTGACCATTTTAAGGTTGCACCAATGGCATGAGCGCCCGAACCTCCGCCAATATCAACCAGCAATTTGTGTTCTGACAAATCAATAAGTTCTGGCCAAGCTAAAGCAGATCCCATACTGTGACCGTGCATAGCATAGGTGAAAGCGCGTGCCTTTTCAGCCTGTTCTTCATGAGAAACAAATAGTTGTCCATTGTCGTAAACTTGGGCAGAATTGGTAAGGACAGCTTTTTTTAAGCTTTCAACCGAACACAGCTGATCGTTAGCAAATAACATCTCTAAAAAGCCTCCAAAATACGTAGGGCTGCTTTCTAGGAGATAGTCTTGTGCAAGAGAAGTGAGAGAATAAAAACCATTTTGCACTTGCACCAATCCGATGGATGTAAGTACTGTTAAAAGGACTTCTGCTGGACGCTGTTGAATAGCGATCACTTCACATATATTTGTAAGAGTAAGCGGTTTTGAAGCTAAAAGAGGAAACAATTTGAGATTGTGAGCAACAAGAAGCACTCGATTTCTTGCACTGGCGAAGACAATGTTCCACAATAACCGTTCATCTGTGCTGGGTTTAGGAATGGTAACAGAAACAGTTTGATTCATAATATTGAGAAAATTTTGATTGGTGGATTATCTAAATAGCTAGAGTCAAAAAGGAGCAGATGGGATGGGGAGCATAGCAATACGGTTTGGATAAGCTCTTTCCCCCCTGCTCAAGAACAGCCTGCCTCAATGAATAAATTCCTTAGCTAAACGTGGGGAGCATAGCGGAAAAAAGACTGCCTACAAGAGGCGGGACATGAACAGAAAATCTTTTTTCTCTTCTGCCTTCTTGTCAAAGATCAAGAGTCAAAAGTCTAAAATATTAACAATTCACTATGTCTATGACACTTGCGTAATTCCAGCTAAGGTACGAGCATGTTCTTGGGCGCTGCGTAAGCAATGATTCAGGAAACCAGCATAAGCATCAAGGGCTTTACCTCCAATCTCAACCAATACGTTCACATTCTCAGGGTATTCTTGGAGAAAGTTCTTGAGAAGTTTGGCATTAAGTTGGGTATGACCGATATCTACGCTTACGTGCTCTTCCATGAAGGTCAAGCCTTCAGTAATTTTTGAGCCGAGAACTTTTTGAGATTGCTGAATCAACTGCGAACCGTAGCGCACGGATAGCATTTCGATTTCATATTCAATAGCTACCTGAGCAAAAGGAGTATTACTAGCAATCACATCTTCATGGAGTTGGCGGTAACGATGGGTACTTTCAGCTATTGGGAGTGAGAGGAACCATTCTGCGTTTAATTGCTGTGTGTAGCGAGTATTCCAGCTAGCAACTAAAGAGTGAGTATCTTCAATCATCATCAAATGATGACCGGCTTCCTGCTGGGCATGGGTACGCAGCAATTGACCTAGTTCTGTGTATCCTAATTGTAAGCAGCGATCGCCAGCCCGATTGATCCAATCTTCTACTGCATCAGTCATGGCTACACCGTGGGCATTGAAGTAGATTAAATACAGCTCCAAAACTGTAGAATCGATATCTGGAGAGAAAATTTTCTCTAAACCAGAGTTTTGCTCGAATCGTAATCGTGCACTTTCAATTTGAGATTCATAAATTGCATACAGATTTCGTTTGACTTGTGTTTCCAACATAAACATCTATCCTTGATTAAAGTTTGATGGACAATTGAAGCATTACTGATGAACTTTTTTGTTCATCCGTAAGACTTGTGATTATGAGAAAGCTAGATTGATGCTTTCTCATAGCTATAGCCAGAGCTATATTTTTATCTCATACTCTCCAGGAATTGGAGAATGCTGATACCATTGAGCCGGAATATCAATGTCTGGAATTATGAGGCGGCTTTCCATAGGTTCGCTACCGGCTCGGTAAAATTCATGAATTTTATAAAAAGGAACTGGCTTGATGATGCGAGTATGGATATTTAGAGCATCTGAAAAATATTTGAAGATTGAGACATTTGCACAAGCAACTAAAAGATGTGGTTTTTCTTCGTTCATGTGAATGAAGTCTTTAGAGTGCGCTACTCCCATCAATAATTTTCCAATGCCTTTATTGCGCCACTCATCTTTGACAACAAATTTGCTCAATTCCCTAATATTTTTTCCTGAGTATCTGTTGGCTACTCCAACTGGAATCAAGAGCTGTTCAATATCCTCTTCAGTTACTTTAGCGTATCTTTCAGGATTAGTACTGTGTAGATATAATCCCATACATGCTACTAATTCATCATTAACTAATCCCATTAAATAATGATGAGGATACAATTCGATCTTAGCTTCAATATCATAGTGTGATTCCGAGAATGTAATTCCCAGCTTTTTGTAATATATCTCTGATATTAAAGACTGGCATTGATGGTTTTCAAGGGGAGATTTTGCAATTTTGAATTTACAAGTAAGCTTTGTAGCAACTTCAGTTTGCTGTATTAAATCAAGAGTCATGTTTTATTTCCATGATTGATAGAGGGAAAATGAGGCATACATAATAAATAAGCCCTGTATATAATTAACTATTTGTTAGCATCTTGGCTGGAGAAAGATTTGGCGTTATTTCTTGTCTCAAAAGCATTTTCAAAACTTTACCAGTTGGATTCTTGGGAATTCCAGAAACAAAATCAATAGCTTCGGGAATCTTATAAGTTGCTATTTTTGGAGAACAGAATTCCTTGATTTGTGCTTCTGTAATTATTTGACCAGCCTTAAGCACAATGTTAGCTTTAACTATCTCGCCTTTAATGGGGTCAGGAACACCATATACAGCAACTTCGGCAACTGCTGGATGTTGATAAATGATATTTTCAACTTCAGTTGGATAAACTTTAAATCCTGATAAATTGATCATATCTTTCAAGCGGTCAACAATATAGAAGAATCCATCCTCATCCATACGGCCAATATCACCAGTATGGAACCAACCATTTTTAATTACTGCCGCAGTTTCTAAAGGACGATTCCAATAGCCAAGCATGACATTTGGCCCTCGAACTATAATTTCACCCAACTTGCCTGGTTGTACCTGATGACCATAACTATCAACAATCTGGATTTCTACATTATCAATTGGAGTACCAATTGAACCCAGTTTGTAATTCAAGTCATTGTTATAAGTCGCAAATGGTGATGTTTCCGTTAAACCATAACCTTCATGGATAAAATCTCCATATTTATCATGCCATTTTTGGGCGATTTCAATTGGCATTGGTGCAGCGGCTGAAAAGTAATAACGTATGCTCTTGAGATGCTTCGCAGAGATATCTTTATTCAGTATTTTGATAAATACTGTGGGCACGCCAAAAAGCATTGTAGCTTGATATTCACGAAGGCTTTCAAGTAGTTTTTCGAGGTCAAAGCGACGGTATAGAATAATAGTTGCACAGGCACTAAAACCAGTATTTAAAATGGCGTTTTGACCAAAACAATGGAACAGTGGCAAATATAGCAGTAAGCGATCGCTATTACTAAGACGATAACACCGATTCGCTGCGTAGCTGTTAGAAATGACATTGCCGTGGGAAAGAGTAGCACCTTTAGGAAAGCCTGTCGTACCTGAAGTATAGAGAATACAAGCAGGGGCATGGCGTTCCATCTCTAGTGCAGGTGACTCTGGAGAAGCATTAGCTATCAGTTGTGCTAAAGTTGTTCCCTTATTGGCTTTCCCTTCAGCAATGAAAATATGTTGTAATTCGGGTAAGTCTGCCTCTGATATCTGCTCACTTTGGGATTCTGTGGTAATGATAGCTTTGACTGCACAATCGTTGAGAATGTAACTAACTTCAGCAGTTTTCAACATAACGTTGATGGAAACTGCAACAGCGCCAATTTTAAGAATGCCAAGATAAGAAATCACAAACTCTGGAATATTTGGCAAAAACAAAGCCACGCGATCGCCTTTTTTAATTCCTAATCCTTTTAAACCGTTTGCTACTTGCCCTGCTAACTCATCAAGCTGTTTGTAAGTAAAAGATTTATCTTCAAAAATCAGGGCAATCTTATTAGGCAATAAGCGATGTCCTCGCTCCACATAATGTGCGATGTTCATAATTGTAAGTAATTAGGATTGTTGAATGCGGTGACGATTAGCCTCTAGATGATGCTCTAGGCAATAAAATCATCAATCAAACTACTCAATTTTAGTTGGTCACAAGATTGTTAATAGCAGCGACAATTTGTCCACCAGAGGCGATATCAGCTGCAATCCGAGCAATATGTAAGTCTAGGCCTTGTTCGTGGTCATTCCAAATGTAAGGACGGTCAGCAGCAGGTGGCTGTCCGACTACATCCCGAATTGCTATATACAAATCTCTTGTAGCAGGTGATAGGCAAGCACGAGCGTCATAATGTTTAGCGACTGCATAGGTGCGTAAGTCAACTGCTTGCACCACAAACATCAGTGCGATCGCCATATATTGTTGGAAAATTTCTACAGAGTGTCGGGCTAAATTTGCAGAAGCAAAACCTTGACTATTGATATTTTGATTAAATTGTTCGGCATGCGTAGGAAATCTGTCGGCTATGGAATTGCCGTAGAAGGTCAATAACGGCATGATAGAGTTTCCGGCTATTTGCAGACCCTTTAGCCCCATGTTCACACTACGTTCGCTGTTCCCTACTAAAGATGCTGGCAGTCCATTATTAAATTCTGGTGCTACCAAACAGGCTATTTGTACATCCAAATGTTTAGCCAACAACCCAATATAGTGACGCAGCTGATCCATACCGATGCTGACGTACTGTCCTAAGAAGTTACCACCGTGATAACTAGCTTGGTTTTCTACATCAATCAGTGGGTTGTCTGTCGCTGAGTTAATCTCTACTTCAATTTGTTTGCTAATTTGCTCAATACCATCAATAATCGGCCCTAAATATTGGGGTAGACAGCGCAGCGAATAACGGTCTTGAATTAAATGCGTACCTCGATAATCGTGAGAACCATCTAATTCTTCACGAACTAAGGAAGAACCTGCAAGCAAGTTGAGCATTTGAGAAGCAGCCCATTTTTGCCCCGGATGCGGTTTTAACTGATGAATAAATGGGTGAAAGGATTGATTAGTTCCATTTAAACCTTGAATAGCTAAGGCATGAGTCCCCATTGTTAGGGTTAATAAAGTTTTGGTATCGTAAACGCAATTAGCAGCGATCGCAGTCATCACAGAAGTACCATTCATCATTGCTAACCCTTCTTTCGGAAGTAGTTGCAATGGCTCTAAACCGAGCTTTTTCAAGGCTGTGGGAGCATCCATTTCTGTACCATTAAAATCAACGGTGTAGCTAGGATCTAGACCAATCATTGCCCCAGTAATGTAAGATAGTGGCACTAAATCGCCACTTGCACCGATGGAACCAAATTCATAAACATGGGGTGTAACACCAGCATTCAAAAACTTTTCTAAACGCTGAATCAGTTCTAGACGGATACCAGATGCACCATACAAATGTGAGTTTATCCGCAACAACATGGCAGCGCGGACATCAGCCAGTGGTAATCTCTGCCCTGCACCTGATTTGAGAAACCAGACAAGGTTATTCTGCAATAAAGGTGCACACTCAGGCGAGATGACAACATTAGCCATACCACCAAAGCCGCTAGTCACACCATAAATAGCCTGACCAGTTTCAACGGCATGAGAAATATAGTCACGAGAAGCTTGGATTCCTTGTAATACATTCTGATTATCGGTCACGCGTACCAAAGCATCATGACGTGCGACGCTAACGACTTCATCAATTGTCAGAATTTTTTCACCAACAATAATTGTTTCGTCTATCTTTCCTGAGAAAGAAGCTGAATATTTAGAAGTCTTGTCTGTGCTTAAGGATACTGTATTCATCGGAGTTGTTTGGCTCTAAAATTGCAGCTAGTCGTAGAAATATATTGTTTGATCGGTGCGATCCGGCGTTGCTGTCGGAAGTTGGATTGACTTGCTTACCTTAACTGAAACATTTCTATACTTACCAGAGGTAAGGTAAGGTTTTATGCAAAAATGTTGTGTAAAGCCAGCAACACCACTGATCTAAAGTTAAACGAAGCTAGAAACTCGTGTAGTGAACTTTGGCGTTGCAACTGTGCTATTGCTTTTAGACCAACGACCAAAGAATTTGCTGATGCTGGCTAATTCTTGCATTAATTCTTCAAATGCTTCCAATGTCAAAGACTGTGGCCCATCAGAAAGTGCTTTGGCTGGATTGGGGTGTACCTCAATCATCAAAGAATCTGCACCGGCAGCAATAGAGGCCATAGACATAGTTGAAACAAACTCTGATTTACCAGTAGCATGGCTAGGATCAATCATAATTGGTAAGTGAGTCAGGGTTCGCAATACTGGAATTGCAGATATATCTAAAGTGTTGCGAGTATATTGTCGGTCAAAAGTGCGAATTCCTCGTTCGCATAAGATCACATTGGGATTACCTGCTGCCAGAATATACTCGGCTGACATCAACCAATCTTCAATAGTGGCTGCAAGTCCGCGCTTGAGCAGAACTGGTTTACCTGTTGCTCCTACTTTCTTGAGGAGCGAGAAATTCTGCATATTGCGGGCACCGATTTGCACCACATCTGCAATAGATGCAACCTTATCGATGTCACCTGTATCCATGACTTCTGTGATGATCCCCAGCCCGGTGACAACGCGAGCTTGAGCTAACAACTCTAAGGCACTCTCACCATGACCCTGGAAAGCGTAAGGTGAGGTACGAGGTTTGTAGGCTCCTCCTCGTAAAAATTGCGCTCCTGCTGCTTTGACTCGCTGTGCCGTTTCTACAATCATCTCTTCGTTTTCTACGGAACAAGGCCCAGCTACTAAAACTAAAGAATGGTTTTGACCAAAGGTTACAGGTCCATTGGGTGTTGGTACAACGATCTCACTAGGTTCACCATAGCGAAATTCTAATGAAGCCCGTTTAAAGGGCTTATTCACTCGAAGAACCTGCTCAATAAAAGAACTCAAATTTTGGATTTGTCTCATGTCAATCTCTGTCGTATCACCTACCAAACCAATCACTACTTTATGCTTACCTTCCAATTTTTCTGGTGTAATGTCCCAACGACGAAGTTCAGAGCTTACACGCTCAATTTCTGCTGATGGACTGTCAGACTTCATAACGATAATCATTAATTTAAAACTCTCCTTAAATATGGTAAATAATGGGGCTATGCTTGAGACTATGTGAATGTCTTCACTTGAATAGTCAAGTTGAGGTTAAGGCTGAAACAACGGTAAATAAGGCTTTTGATAATTTACTTTACAAAAGTTTACAACGTGTCCCTATTTGCACGTATCTCGGCCGATACCCTATTACGAGCGCCAATTTGGATCACATCTGCGACTTGAGCAACTTTGTCTAGATCAGCTGTATCCATGACTTCTGTAATGAATGGCACTAAGAAAAGCTGAAACACTTGCGGTTTAAGCAGTTTGCAATTGTTTGCGTAATTCATGCCGTGGTTTGGTCATTAAGGGGTCAAGAAATTTTTGGACAACTTGTACATCTGATTCCACTGTCTGGAGCAAGGCACAGCAATGGTGTAGACGAGCGCAAAGAACACGCTCATTTCATCGGCGATCGCTTCCATGACGCTGCATCAAGGAGATCCATCCCTACACTGTTCAATAGTTTTAAAGGCTGTAGTGCTTATAGAGCTTTTCTTAGTGCCATTCAATAATAGCCATTTGAGTTTCTCCTTGATTTAAATCTAGTTAAGGCAAAGGTATTTGGATAAATCTTCCATCGCCTTATTGGTACGCCTCCAGTAATATTACTGGGGACTAGCAGTTACACATTCAATTAGAAGTTATTTGATATCAGGTAAGCAAGTTCAGTTTCAGCTCTTCATTTCACTGGTCTAAATTTGAGCTTGACAAAATCTATGTAATAGACATCTCTAGAAATTAATTATGCGTTACCTGAAACCCTTGTAGAGACGTTGCTTTGCGACGTTTCTACATTCATTTTCGGAGATGTCTAATATACAAGAAAAATTCTGTAGTGGTCTGTCAATTTTCTATTTGTGGATAAAGACGCTTGAAACGGATACGGGCATCCGCTGTTGTGAACTGCCAATTTACAGACCTTTGTGAATGATTGCGTTGAATATACCAAGCCGTTGTTTCTTGTTCTAAAGTTTCGAGATCAGGAATCCGACGATCTAGGCATTGTCGGGTCATTGCGGACAGGGAGCTATGCGGTTTTGTCAGATCCTGCGATCGCTAAATCATTTTATCCGTAAAACAAATAAATTTATACTTATTAAACCGTATTAAGACTTAAAAAGTAAAGATGAGTTTGAGTAACAAGTTGCAAGACTCTCTTTTTTGACCCAAAAAAAAGCTAGGATTCCCTTTGAGCAATAATTTCGAGACAGGGATTATCTATCTTAATGGAAAAATATATATGTGCAACTCTAGATTTGAGTATTGCCTATGGATACCAAATCTTGTAGGGTCTGCCGTCTCTCTTGACTTAACCGGACAATATAGGTCTTGAGCATAATCAGTTATTTAGAATATCTGGTGAGGTTTACAGTTAATAGTCTTTCTATTTCCCTCAAACTCACAATTTTTAGCTTGACAGACCAGTAGTGTAGTAGGGTAAAATTTAATTTGCGTAGAGTCGCCAGTCAGAGTACAGTAAAATGCTGAATGCGTGTGCTTATTGTTGTCTAAATGGCTAGCCTCAAACTTTCGCTTAATGGACTGCAAATTGTCAAACAAGCTCGTCAAGAAAAAGGTTGGACAATTGATAATCCACGCTTTTTAGAACAAGCAAGTGAAATTCTCGAACCTGGGCGTGACTGGGAAAATGCAGAAGTATTTGCTGTGGGTATATCTTTACCGACATGGAAACGCTTCCTCAAAGGTAATGCCATTGATGCCTCTGTATTCAAAGCATTTTGTCAAGTTTTGAGTTTGAATTGGCAAGACTTGCTTGAACGTCCCCTCAACTCGTCTCTATCTGATAAAACCCAAATCCCAAATATTCTTTTGTTCTTTGGGCGGCGTTACGAACTGGCGACACTCACCCAGGCAATTAAGCAAGGAACGCGCTTGATTGCAATTACAGGGATGGGGGGTATCGGCAAAACGGCTGTAGCAGCAAAACTTGCCACAGCTTTGCAATCTAGTTTTCAGCAAACTCTGTGGTTTGGGTTTCATCTGACTCCACCAACGATAGATTCGCTTCCACCTCTACTACCCCAAACCCTGTTTGTTTTTGATGGTTGGGATCGGATTTTGGGTGGCAATCGCGCGGGGCAATATCGTTTAGAATACGAATCTTACGCTGGTTTTCTGCGCTCTGTAGTGCAAACGAATCATTCGAGTTGTGTGATTTTGACCAGTCGAGAACAACCAGAGGGATTAAATACTTTGAGTGGGAATGGTGCAGTTATTTTCCCACTCAGTGGTTTGATGGAAGGGGCAATTGAGCTTTTGCAGCATCATCAACTCATCTTTGATGCCCAGCAGTGGATTGCCTTGGTAAATCAGTATGGTGGCAATCCCTTATTTTTAAACATGGCAGCAAATTTTATTCAGGAATTATTTGCTGGGGATGTGGGAGAGTTTTTAGCTTCTGGAACCTTAGTTACGGGTGAATTTGAGCCATTAGTGGCGCAATGGTTGAGGCAGATTTCGATGCTGGAACAAATCCTAATTAAGTATTTAGCTACACAAGCGCAGGGATTGACTCGTGAAGAAATACTATTACATCTTGAAAATCATCTTTCAAATGGAGAAATTTTGGCTGCGCTTTTATCCTTAAAGCGCAGGGCATTAGTAGAAACTATCAAAGACGATAATAAGGAACGCTTTTTTTTACAACCGGTAATTTTTAAATGCGTCCAGCGTTTATTTCTCTCGAAAGAGTAGCAGCCAAACTCATTTAACCGCCACCACATCCGCCACCACCTCCATCTTCATGCAGAATTGGTATAATTGTGATCGCAACTGAGAATAATTTAATTGTAAAGATTGTGTATAATTCTCAGTAATTTCAATGCTGTTTGCATTTAGCCAATCCTGAATTTATGGCATACTGCATCAATCCAGATTGTTCGCAACGAGAAAATCTCGATAATTGTGCAGTATGTAAAAACTGTAAAACGCCACTTATACTGCAAAATCGTTACCGAATTAAGTATCCTCTGCAAATTGATAGGTATCGCTATACAGAAGTATTTGTAATCGAAGATTTAGTTAATCAGGCTCAACCCAAGGTTCTCAAGTCACTCAAGGAAGTAACGCCGGATTTACTGCGATTATTTGAGCAAGAAGCATCAATTTTAACAAGTTTGCAGCATCCTGGTTTACCTGTTGGCGAAATGCTATTTCCACTAGTTTTGCATACAGGTCGCCAATTGCGCTGTTTTGTCATGGAGAAAGTTGAGGGTGAAGATTTACAGAGTTGGCTTGATCACCATCAATACTTAACATCCTATAAACAAGCATTAGATTGGCTAAAACAATTGACGCAGATTTTGCAATTTGTGCATGAAAATGGCTATTTTCATCGAGATATCAAACCGTCAAATATTATGCTTTGCCCCAATGGAAAATTAATTTTAATTGATTTTGGGACGGCGCGGAATTTGTTGCAAACTATTGTCAATGGAAAATCGATCACGGTGATTCATTCTGTTGGATATACTGCTCCTGAACAACTTGAGGGACACGCTGTTATCCAGTCGGATTTCTACGCTCTTGGTCGGACTTTTATCTATTTAATCACAGGTATTGACCCAGCTGGCGATCGCCGTCAAGATTTACCCAATTGGTTTAAGTACGTTTTGGATAAACAAACCCCTAAAAGATTTATTGATTTGATTCAGGCGATGACGAGTTCTCATCCACATAAACGTCCGCCAACAACTCAAGCCATTCTAGAAAAGATTGAAAATATTGATAAGTATTCATTGGTGCGATGGCAAAAATTATTACTGGGTGCGACTTGTTGTGTTTTGCTGTTCGTTGTTGCAAAATCGCTGTATGAGGCAACAACTCTAGCTCAGACTTGCGATTATATCCTAGACGATCATCTCAGTTGTGGTGAAGAAAGCCTAATACCTGCAAGCTATTGGGGAAATGATCAGCCACCACTAGCAAAGCAATTAGCTATTGAAGAGTATCGCAGCAAAAATTTTTCGGCAGCTTATGATCTATTTAAAACTGCTTTTAATCAGGAGTCAGATCCAGAAACTTTAATTTACCTCAACAACGCCAAAATTCAAATGCAATTTCCACCAGTGCAGATTCGCACGATCGCAGTTGCAGTTCCCCTGGAACGTCGTACTACCATAGGTCTAGAAATACTCAAGGGTGCTGCTCAAGCTCAGACTGAGGCATTGAAAAACGGTCTATCCTTACGGATGATTATCGCTAATGATAGTAATCGTGACGATAGTAAAGCTGGAAATGATGCCCGCAAAATTGCTCAACAATTGGTGAAATATTCAGATTTACTGGCTGTTTTGGGTCATTACAGCAGCGAAGCCACTAAACAATCCCTACCAATTTATACCCAAGCAAGAGTAGTTTTAGTTTCTGCAACCAGCACTTCAGATAACCTCAAAAGTCCTTTTTTCTTCCGTACCATCTCCAGCGCTCGGATTACCGCCCAAAAAATGGCAACTTACGTGTTCTCTCAATTACAACAGAGACAAGTTGCTATTTTTTACAGTCAGGGCAGTGAGTATGCCGAATCTCTATCTGGGGCATTTCGAGAAGCGGCTAAACCGGGTCATGTTATTGATCACGAACCAGCCTTCAATCTCGCCACCGATCACTTTGATGCCAAAGCGGCATTAAATCAAGCAAAAACCAAAGGTGCAACGGTGATTGTCCTTCTCCCAGATCCAGGAATAGGATTGTATAACGCGATTCCCAATGCTTTACGAGTAATTAAGTCCAATGTCAACCAATCTTGGATTGTTGCGGGTAGTACTCTCTACACTTCTGACTTACTCAAACCAGATAAAGGTCTGTCGCTACAGCAAATCCAACGCGTAGTATTGGCGATCACATGGCATCCCTTAAATGATATTAACTCCTTGTTTGTACGCCAAGCTCAAACCCTCTGGAAAATTGCTCCAACTGATATTACCTGGCGAACCGCCACCAGCTACGATGCAGTATTGGTATTAAGCAAAGCCTTGAGAAAAAATCCTACCCGCATCGGCATTCAGAAAACACTTGCAATGCCTCAATTCTGCGTTACAGGCGCAACGGGAGTCATTCAATTTCAAGGGGGCGATCGCCTCAATGGCAAAATTATAATGGTTGGACTGCGATGGCTACGCCCGCCGCAGGCATCGCTACGATTGATTGAGAATCAGCAAAAAAGTCACAAAAAAATGCCGAGACTAAGAATATCTAATAAAAATGAAGAGCGATCGCACTGTGCTAACTTCTAAGTTTGCGTTGGTTGTGATTATGGGAGAGAAGAATAGAGCGATCGCATTAAGGCGTAGATATAGCGAAAACACTGTTGGCGAATTCAAAAGAGACATCTCAAAAAGGAGTAGATCAACATTAAATTCCTACAGTTGGGCATGAGTCAAAATGTCGATGCATCCCCAAAATATTCCTGACATACCCATTGAAACTGTACAGGTGGCTCGTGCTGCCAATCCATTGCGAGATCCCTCAAGGACTTCATCTGCTGACATTGCTGGGGCAGGTAGTTGAAGAACTTCAGGTGCTGCAACCCAATTGTGTACTCGCCATCCCAGACTCTCACGGTGCAACTAAACTCATTCACTACGCTGACAATTGCCCAACAGCCACCCTTTCCTCTGAGTTCTGGGTTGTCCTTGGCAAGGATTTGACAGACTTCCGCAATTTGGTAACTGCTGGGTACTTAGGTGCGTTCCATAATTTGTTGCACCCATATTGAACAATGCAATGCGATGAGTAGTACTTTACCATCGGCTCGTTGTACGCTGTCTGCTAAACCTCTTGTTTTCGCCCAGATGACATTAATTAAGTTTAGCCTTACATTTACTAATCCTTTAGTAGAAGTATATTCCCGACCAAAACTTTTCTTAAGAAAGAGGTATTAATTAAAAACTTTATTAACAATTGTAAAGATCATCCGTGAGAGGTTAACGTAAAATGCATTTTGTCAATCAGTCCAAATACTCAAAATCACTCAAATAAAAATGATAATCGTGCGTAGGGGGGAGAGGGAAGGAGGCAAACGACGTTTGCCTCCTTCCCTCTCTATTTGATTATCATGATCAAATAAGTTTTTGACAGTTAAGATGTGCAATGAAAAATTATTATAACGACAGAATAACTTGGCAAAAATTAAGCAACATTTTTAGGTAAATTCAGTAATCAAGCCAGAAAATAAAAAGCTGAGTTTACTACTATGCCCTTCCTCTGCAAAATGAAACTCTGACCACGCACAACGGCATAATACACCTACTATAGATAATATTGAACTCATACTTAATTTATTAAAAAAGCAATGAACCTTAAATTTTAATGCTGATGCAATATTTTATTTTAAATACCCAATATCATAATTGCCATATCCTGGCAATATTTGGGATGATTAACTATATATACTCGCTTAATAACAGTAACCAAATCGCTATAAACTTAGGAAGAACCAGTATTTAACTCTGTTTAGATAACTTGAGACAACAATCGCTAATAAATGTTCACTGCGGAAAAGAATTGTGCTTGCTTAATATTACAACAACAACAGATATAGCAACATGAAGCCGGGAGCATCCCAGTTTTTTGCAAAGAGGGCGAAAATAAGTCAGGATAAGTAAGGCGAGTGTATTTATTTACCGATGACTCCAGAAAAAAAGCAAGCACTTCAAGAACATATTCAGGCGATCGCTAAAATATTGTACGAAGACACATCACCAGAAAGGCTAACTAACTTAGCAGGAATTGAAGAAGCAGTAAGGAGTCAAATGCAGAAGCACGTCATGCCAGAAGTAGGGGTTTTTTTATCGAAACGGTTACGAGCACAAAAGTAGGGTATAAAAGACGACTAAAAAGTATTTTGGGAGAATTGCCAATCACAAGTAAGCAAGCGGAGAAATTGAAAGTTCCTTCTAGCAATCAATTTATTAAGTTTATCAAACCATAATTTAGGGGCTAGGAGTCAGAATTCAGTTGAGTATTCTAACCGGAGTTAACGGAAAAGTCTCCGGTTCTGCTCCTGAATTCTGGTTTCTGAATTCTTCTTCGATATATATCTTTTACCTTAAACAAACTAAAAGATATTACTTATAAGCATTTTTCTATTCATAAAGATTAAATTGTGTTTAAGGTTACGTTTAAATTTAATAATATACCCTCACTTTTATAGATACAACTTTTGTAGGAAATAGATAGTATCAGAGATATTTTATTCTTCGCTTCATTCCAATAGAGATTTAATAAGGATTAAAAGCATGAAATTTCAAGTAGAATGCAATACAAGCAAAAGTAACAAAGGATGCCTAATTTGTCAGCAAAAGTTTCAGACCCATAAAGCTAGATTAATTATATGCAATGACCAAGGCGAAGGCTATGGAGATATATGCCATCACTGTATATCTAAAGGCGAAAATTGGATTCAATTTCATCTCCAAGAGTTCAGCCAGAAAATGCTAGTTTTAAAATGAACGAGAGCATATAAAAAAATGACCAAAACGGTTTCAAGCTATGATTAGTCATTTTGGCTTAGTATATGACTAATATTTGATTTTTGAAAAAAATCTGTACAACTCGAAAAGGCTGATTTCCTATTTCCTACTTCTTGCTTATCGCGCTTGTGCTGCCCTTCTCTGCGAGACGCTTCTCTTTCAGAGACGCGAACGCGCACCATGCAAATAAGTATGGCTACGCCACGCTGCGCGAACAGAAATCAAAGCGGATTGCTATAGTTTACAAGAGAAGAGTATACGTGAGACAACTGAATGAGTGAGTTGCAAATCGGTACTAGTGGTTGGGTTTATAAGCATTGGATGGATATTTTCTATCCGTCAGATTTGCCTAGTGACCAGCAACTTTCATTTTATGCACAACACTTTACCACTGTAGAAATTAATTTTTCCTTTTATCGTTTGCCAGAACGGTATGTGTTTGAAAATTGGCGCGAACAAACACCATCTAATTTTATTTTTGCTGTCAAAGGTAGCCGCTATCTCACCCACATGAAGAAACTAAAAGACCCGATAGAACCACTATCTCGTCTCATGGAACGTGCATCTGGATTGCAAGAAAAGCTCGGCCCTATTTTATTTCAATTTCCTCATACTTGGCACATTAATCTTGAGCGTCTTCAGCCATTTTTGGAATTACTGCAAACTTACCCACAACAACAATTTACCCTTGAATTCCGTCACACAAGCTGGTTGATTCCCCAAGTTTACAAACTACTGGAAAGTGCAGGTGTAGCCCTTTGCCTACCTGTAAGCCCAACGGTTCCTCTTGATGTGTGTTTAACTGCTCCTTGGACATATATCCGTATGCATAGTGGGCAATGTGATGTTGGCTACAGCGATGAAGAGCTATCTACATGGGCCGAGCGTATCTGTTTATTCCTTACGCAGGGGATTAATATTTATGTGTACTTCAATAACGACCCCAATGGACATGCTATTCGTGATGCTCAGAGATTGTATATTTTGCTGGGATGTTGTTGAAATAAATATTGGTCTTAACTTGATATTAGAGGCAGGCAAGGAAAGGCAACCCCTGCCCCTATTAATAGTTAAAAACTTATTCCTTTACTTCTATGAGATTAGTTGGCTGCCTGATGGGAAATAAGACTCGCATTAACTGAACCACTGGTACTGAGCGCTGCTCTTGAACAAAAACTAAAAATACAAGTGCAGCCATCCGTAGTAAGCCTGAGAGAACAAACAGCCCCAGCAAACCTTCCATAAAAGGTAGAGTCACTAGAAAGCTACCAAGAGTGATACCCATTGCTCCAGTTATACCAGCAACTGCTCCTGCGATCGCAAAGTAACTAGATTGATAACGCAGGGGTGCTATTCCCATCATCAGATTGTTGGTACACAAATCAATTGCCGCCCACGTCCCGCCAGCTAGTATATGCAACAAGGGTAACCAGATCCAAAAAGAAATTTGATCACTTCCAACTCCTAGCCACAACAAAGGTGTTACCGCCACCAAAACTCCCACTAATAGCAGTAGCGGACGATTCCCAATTCGGTCGGCCAGTTTCCCCCACAAAAGCAGCATTAACATATTCGCACCAGTTCCTAAACCGTGATAAATCGTTACCACACTAATATCTATATCCAAGTTATCCAGCATATAGAGGTTAAAGAAAGGAGCGCTGATGTTAACAGCAAAGCACCAGATGCTTAGGTAAAGTACAAACTTGCAAAAATTAGCATCTTTGAGAAAACTAAAATCTATACCATGAGACTGGGGTTGGGATGTGTCTGAACCCGTGGCTGTTAAAAGCTGCGGATTTACATCGGTCATCCAGAACTGACAGATTTGACTGATTAGCCCTAGCAAAATTCCTAGAACCAACATTGCACCATAGCCTTGAAGTGTTCCACCAGGCCAAACCGATACTGCTAAACCTAGCAACGGCACACCAATGAGGTTAGTCAAGCCGACAATGCTATTGCGAAAGCCAAAATATCGCCCCCGCAACCGTTGAGGTACTAACACAGCAGACCACCCAAGCCAAGGCGCACGACCGAAAGCTTCAATGATGTTACCTAGCAATAGAATTGCCAATGTCAACTGTACTACTTGGTATCCAGCCAGATGAGATGAAGTAACCAGCACAATCGCTGGCAGAAGAATCAACCACACCAACCGCGATGGGATGAAGATAGATATGAAATACCATCGAAAGCTGGTAGTTCTGTTTACCAAATATGCTCCCAGTGGTTGAAGCAGATTCACCATCTGAGGAATAGCGGCGAGCAAACCAATTTCTACTGGCCCAGCACCCAACTCTAGCAAGAAATTACTGAGCAACGCGCCGCCGATGACACCATAAAAAATCGTAGCAAAGACACTCTCATAAGTAAGCGCTGTAAGGCTTGTGCGAATTTCTGGCTTAGAAATTTTCAAAAACAGTTTCGGAGTTGGAAAAAGTACCGTCTCCGTTAATGCCCTATCCTCTGAAATTTCTTGAATGGGGACAGGGGGAAGAGAACTAGCTTCTACTGAAATGTCATCTTCTTGGGACTGAACCATATTATCTAATCAATATTTAAAGAGTTAAATTGTTATAACTACTATTAGCTACAATTAGTAAAACTTATATAATATTTCATCAATAAGCTTTAACGCATTGCAATTCCTTTATTGTCCGAAAGGCTAAGGCGTGTTCTAAAACCACTCGTTTAGCCTCTTAAAATTTTTGGATGCCTCTAAATCCAAGCCACTTGCTTTACTTGGGGAGACACCAGACGCTCTTCGCCCCTTCTCCCAAAGGCAGAGGCTAGCGCCTACCGTAGGCTGCCCGAACGCGAATTTATCCTCAAGAGAAGGGCTGTAAGGAGAAGACCGCAAGACCGCATTTCCTTAAAAAGACTTGATTTAGAGTCTCTTAAAGCCCCCTTTTCAAGGGGGGTTGGGAGGATCTAAGACTTTAAAAACACGCCCTAGTTCATAATAAGTATTGACTATATATTGCTTTCGCAGAGAAGACAGACATATAGCTGCGCTTGAGCTTCTAATCAAAAGAGCCAATTAATTGACATAAATTTAATTCTATCTATAGAGATTGCGCTAGAAACTTCCTTATATAAATATTTTTAGCAGGTAATGAATATTTTGTGAAGATAAAATAATTGATATTTCCCAAATTCACTCTTAAGAATTAATACCTTTGCAGAGGAATCTTAAAATTTACCTGGCACTAGTACACATAGACATAAATAATACTAAATTATAACCAATAATCAGGATTGGGGTTTAAGTTGAACTTCTTTGAGTAATTTTACTAGATGACATGGAGATAGAATTTCCAAGATACACTGATTGTCTATTTAACTCCTAATTCCAGCCATGTAAAATAAGGAATATGGAACCAATTGCATAAGCCTTGAGGAAATTATTCACTGGAAATTTCTATCGTGAGGTATGATTGCTCATCTTACGGAATGTGCAACGATGGGCTATGCCCCGCCGGAGGCGATCGCAGTACGAGTAATCAAAATTTTTTATGGCGCAGACGGAAATTAACGATATATCGGCAGATAGCTCCTTAGTTGATCCAGAAAAAGACCTGCTAGGACATGCGAACTTTGCCAAGTATCTAGCGGAAAGTATTTGCAGAATGACCTATCCTGAAGGTTTCGTTATTGCAGTTTATGGTTCTTGGAACTCTGGCAAATCTACATTATTAAACTTTGTAGTTCACTATCTTCAGCAAAAGCCAGAGGAGGAAAAACCAATCATCGTTCCTTTTAATCCCTGGTTATTTTCTGGACACCAAAATATTACAAGGCGATTTTTTGACCAATTAAAAAACGTTTTAAGCCAAGAGTCATCTGTGCCAAAAGGTTTGAGAGAGAGAGTAGCTGATTTTGCCGCCGTTATTTCAGACATTCCTCTACCTTATGCTCAAACTGGCAAGGCATTAGCAACATTATTGGACGATAAGGATAAAGAAGCTGGCGAATTAAAAGAAGAAGTAGAAGACACGTTAGCACAGCAGCAACGGCGAATAGTCGTAACAATTGACGATCTTGATCGGTTGGCTGCGGAAGATATCAAGCAGTTATTTCGTATTTTTAAAGCAATGCGAAATTTTACTAATCTTGTCTATCTTCTGGTTTTTGATAAAGAAGTTGTAATAAGAACAATTGCAGATACTAAAGAAATATCTGAAGAAGCATACTTAGAAAAAGTTATTCAAGTTAGTTTTGAGTTACCTAATCCTGATAAAACTTCACTTCGCAGGCTGCTTTTTGAAAAACTGGATCATATATTTTCTCAAACACCAAAACAACAAATCAACCAAACTCGCTGGGGTGATATTTACTTTCAAGGAATAGAACATTTTATTACTAACATCCGCGATATTACTCGTTTTATTAATACTTTAACGGTGACGTATCCAGCAGTAAAAGATGAAGTAAACCCTGTTGATTTCCTTGCCATTGAGTCTTTGCGAGTCTTTTGCCCAAAAATTTATAGTATAATCCATCAAAATCCTCATATTTTTGTAGGAGAGGTAAACCTTTCAATAGACGAACTCAAGAATCTTCTGAATACCTGGATTGCTCAACTACGAGATGAAGACAAGCAGCCCGTTAAAAACCTGCTAATGCAACTTTTTCCTAAGTTAAAATTCATTTTGGGTAATACTTCTCTAGATGAAAAGCAAGAGTTGGAATGGCGCGAACAGCTACGTGTGTGTAGTTTAGAAATATTTCTTATTTACTTTCGTCTGTCGTTATCAGCAAGTGAATTGTCTAATATTCAGATAAAAATTATCCTTGGTTTGGTTGAAAATACAGAGAAGTTTAGAAATTATTTGATAGAACTTACTAAACAAAAACTTCCAAACGGCACAACGCAAGCCAGGGTGTTTATAGAACAGCTAGAAAATTCCACTGAAGAAATTCCTGTGAATTACATCCCTTCAGTTGTAGAAGCTTTGTTTGATGTCAGCGAGCAATTATTATCTCAAGATGATGAATCTCATAGCATTCTTGCTTTTAGCAATGAAGTTATCATTAGTCGTTGTATCTCGCAACTCTTGCGTCAAATTAATGAAACATCACGGTTTGAGTTGCTAAAAAAAGTAATTACCCAAGGGAAAGCATTACCAATAATTAATCATGAAATTGCAATACTAAAAGAGCAACAAAGTCAATATGGTACAGATAAATCTAACTATGATGAGAAATGGCTAGTGAATGCACAGCACCTCAAAAAACTAGAAGAAATGAATGACAGCATAGAGGTAAAAACTGATACTAACTATGAATAATATAAAATCTGGATTTATTTATAGTGTTTCTTGGTTGCATACAATAAAGTGGGTTAAAAATAAATTTACTTCTTGGTAATAAAAACACTACTACTAGATATATAAATATTCTATAACCCACGAAAGATTTAGATATCTTCAGCACTTTCTAATATCAGGGAATATACTTTAATACCCCCATTGCACTCATGGAATCGTATGACGTTGTAATTATTGGCGCTGGTCATAATGGCTTAGTTTGTGCTGGCTACCTTCTAAAAGCTGGTTACAGCGTCCTGTTATTAGAAGGGCGATCGCTCCCCGGCGGCGGTTCTACAACTGAAGAACTTATGCCTGATGAAGCACCTGGTTTTAAATTTAGTCCTTGCGCGATTAACCATCTGTTTATTTTCTTAGGGCCAGTCATCCAAGAGTTAGAACTGCATAAGTACGGCTTGGAATATCTTAGCTGCGATCCAGTTGCCTTTTGCCCCCATCCAGATGGGAAGTACTTCTTAGCTCACAAATCGGTGGAAAAGACTTGTGCGGAAATTGCCCGTTACAGTCAGCGTGATGCTGAAAAATACGCTGAATATGCCGATTTTTGGCAGCGCTTTATCACAGGGATTGCTCCTTTCTTCAATGCACCACCTAAATCAATTGTTGATATTGCTGGTAATTACAATCTCAATAGTCTGCAAGACTTATTTTCCCTTTTAGGTGGCTCTAACACAACCCTTGATTTACTGCGTACCCTACTCAGCAGTGCCACAGATAATATTAACGAGTACTTCGATTCTGAGTTTGTCAAAGCACCTCTGGCTAGACTCTCAGCCGAACTGAGTTCCCCTCCCTCACAAAAAGCTATGTCCTTTGGGGCAATGATGATGATGTTGCGTCATAATCCCGGTATGGCAAGACCGCGTGGTGGTAGTGGTGGACTTGTGGAAGCTTTGGTGAAGCTGGTACAAAGTGAAGGTGGTACGATTCTCACCGACCAAAAGGTAGAAAAAGTATTGGTAGATGATGGTAAAGCTGTTGGTGTGCGGGTTGCTGGTGGCAAAGAATATCGTGCGAATAAAGGTGTAATTTCAAGTATTGATGCCAAACGCTTATTCTTGCAACTAATGGATAGTAGCGATGTTGATAATAGCGATCGCAACTTGCGCGAAAGGTTAGACCGCCGCATCATTAACAACAATGAAACCATCCTCAAAATCGATTGTGCTTTATCTGAACCATTGCGTTTTGTCCACCACAATCACCAAGATAACTATCTGATGGGTTCTATTCTGATTGCTGATTCCGTCAATCATGTAGAACAAGCTCATAGTCTGATTACCCTGGGCAAAATTCCTGATGAAGACCCATCGATGTATGTAGTGATGCCTACTGGACTCGACCCATCGATGGCGCCAGAAGGCAAGCACACATTATGGATAGAGTTTTTTGCACCTTATCAAATTGCTGGTGCAGATGGTACGGGGTTAAAAGGTACGGGTTGGACGGATGAACTGAAAAACAAAGTTGCAGACAGGGTGATTAATAAACTGGCGCAATATTCCCCCAATCTGCAACATTCAATCATCGCCCGTCATGTAGAAAGTCCGGCTGAGTTGGGAGAACGGTTAGGGACTTACAAAGGTAATTATTACCATATTGATATGACGTTAGAACAGATGCTTTGCTTCCGTCCGTTGCCGGAATTAGCGAACTACAAAACACCAATTGATAACTTGTATCTTACTGGGGCTGGAACTCATCCGGGTGGTTCAATTTCTGGTTTGCCGGGACGCAACTGTGCGCGTGTGTTTTTGCATAATGAGCAACCCATCGCCCAGAAAATCAAGGAAGCGGGAGGTTCAATTAAATCTGCGTTTGCATCTCTCTTGAGGAAGGAATCGGATTAAGAGGCTGTTTGAAAAGTGCTGGGTGATGTATCACAAACTTTAGATCCTCCTAAATCCTCCTTAAAAAGGAGGACTTTGAGAAAACTTTATTGGCATTGCAGGTCGATGCAATGGCATAACGAGTCAATGCAATGGCATTGCAGGTCGATGCAATGGCATAACGAGTCAATGTAATGGCATTGCAGGTCGATGCAATGGCATAACGAGTCAATGCAATGGCATTGCAGGTCGATGCAATAGCATAACGAGTCGATGCAATGGCATAACGATTCGATGCAATAGCATTGCAGGTTAAGGTATAAAGCAGCTTTAAAAGACTTTTGTGTACACGGTAGCCTTATTAAGGAGAGGAATGACCCATGAGACAGGATGAGGTTTTTGTTTTGGGTAAATTTTGTAAGGTTTTTTAATCAAGTTCCTGATGCTTCTTCGCCCAAAGGATCAAAAGTCTAGACAATGCTTACAGATCCTTCCTGTGACGCTTTCAGATTCCCCAATAGACAGAGAACTGCAACTGTAATAGTAACTAAGATGTGGATGTAGGAGAGTGATTAAGGAATATTTACAATGGCAACTGAAACTAATAAAACGATTGAACTATCTACTGAAGCTAAAGCCTATAACGGTGTCGATCGCAATGCTTGGATTATTGGGTGGAATCCCCAACAAGAGTTGTGGAATGGGCGTTTAGCGATGATTGGCTTTGTTTCTTACCTACTTTGGGATTTAGCTGGCTATAGCTTAGTACGTGACGTACTCCACTTGGTTCGTTAAATCTTTGCTTATATTTATCCCCTGTTGTGGGAAATCAATAAAGAACAACTTAGTAGCCTCTTAGTACTTAACTTACTGGTGATGTAAAGTCTAATGCCAAGGTTATAGATGGACGCACTAATACAATTGCGAAGGAGAAAATATGATAACTAAAGATACAATACGTGCATTAGGAGTATTTGCTAATTCTCAAGGAATAGAGCAGGCAATTAATGAATTGAAAACTGCAAACTTTCCTATGGAGAAAGTTTCTGTCATTGCTAAAGATGCGGATCAGGGCGATCGCGTAGGTGAGGCGCAGATGAGCGATCGCATCGGTGATCAAGATGTCAATACAAGCGGGCCAGTAAGAGAGGCACTGGCAGCAAGTACTTGGGGTAGTGTGTTAGTTGGTTTGAGTAGTCTGGCACTTCCTGGCTTAGGAGCTGTACTCGCAGCAGGTTCTGTAGGTGTAGCATTAGTCAGCAGCGTAGGAGGTGTTGCTGTGGGAGCCGCAGCAAATCAGAATTTACTCAAGGCATTAGGCGATTTAGGCATACCCGAAGAGAAAGCCAGAGTTTATAGCGATCGCCTCCAGCAGAGTTATTATTTGCTCATACTAGAAGGCTCACAAGAAGAGATTCATCGCGTTGAACCAATATTACGCGATCGCGGTATTGAATATTGGGGCGTTTATGATTCCGCGCAGGCTTCAAATGGTGAGGGAAACTAGCACTTTGTTCAAAACAAAAAGGTTTGTCATAGGTGTTGCTATATCTGTGCATTGAATCCAGAATTTTTAACGAATTCTGATAGCGATTATTGTGCGGATTATCTTAAGAAAAATAACGGAGTAAACCTGATGCGTACACAGCAGCATACCTGTGAAATCAGCCAAGTCCTAAAAACTTTTGATGCCTTAATCCAGCTATCCCAAGCTAGCTTTGACTATCAGTTAGTGCTGGCAGATATTTGGATAAAGGCATTTTCGGAACTGACGCGGGAGTTGGCCTCTTACGAAGCCAAGGGTGAAACAATTGAGGATTGGCGACAGTTTCTGGAAGTCTGGAGTAATATATTTGACCGAGAATTTGCACAGAAGTTCCGTTCAGAAGATGCCCAGGCAATTCAAGGGAAATTCTTGAAGGTAGGCATGAGTTATTGGGTTGAACAACAACACCTGCTAGAAGGAGTTCGCAAGAATCTTGATCTGCCGATTTGTAATCAGGGGGATGAAAGTCAGATTTAATTACATCTACTTATTTCTACCTTTTTTGTTAATCCTAAAGCTAGATGTGGTTTTTGGGATTAGAGGCGAAATTGTAATAAGTAATCAAATAAGATAAGAACATGAACACTGAGAACGTAACCAATTCTAACAATACCGAACGGACAACACTTGAAGGTGGAAGCAAAGAAGCTCTCAATAAGAAAACCTCTGCCCAATTTCTACTTAGCACATCACTGGGAGTTATAACAATTATCCTAGCTGCTGTAAGTGCTTATTACGGGCTTATTCGATTCTAATCCTATTTATTGAAACACGAAATTTTTGTTTTTTTGATGACATTGAAGAATTTCAGATATAACATAGTCCTCAGCAAAATGTATGGTAGTGCTTTGAGTTTATGAAAAACCCTTATTTGGGTGGAAGCACTGCCATATTTTTCTGAGGTTTGAACTTTACTTTTTTTCATCCAAGATGTTATCAAAAAACGATGCACGAGTCTATCGAACTAATCGAAAAGCTGGTTAAGGGCGTAGATATTTTTAACCGCCTGCGCGAACAAGAGATTGACATTGGGGTTACACCTAAGCAAGAAGTCTACCGGGAAGACAAGGTAGTACTATATCACTTCCAATCACAGGCGAAAAACTTATTTAATATTCCGATCCTAATTGTTTATGCGTTAGTTAACCGTCCCTACATTGTAGATTTACAAGAGGGGCGATCGCTTGTTGCCAATTTACTCAATCTTGATCTAGATGTTTACTTGATTGATTGGGGATATCCTAACCAAGACGATCGCTGGCTGACTATTGATAAATACATCAATGGGTATATTAATAACTGTGTAGATGTCATCCGCGATCGCCACAACTTAGAGCAGATTAACTTATTGGGAATTTGCCAGGGGGGAACCTTCAGTCTTTGCTACAGTTCCCTTTACCCAGAAAAGGTAAAAAACCTGATTACTATGGTTACGCCAGTCGATTTTCACATCAATGAAGGACTTCTCAATGTCTGGAGTGGAACCAGTTTAGGGACACAAGCATTAGATGTGGATCTTCTAGTTGACACTTTAGGTAACATTCCTGGCAACTTTCTCAACTTTGTCTTCGTAATGCTGAAGCCTTTTCAGTTAGGTGTCAAAAAGTATATTGACCTACTGGAGATTGTTGAGTATGAGGACAAACTACTCAATTTTCTCCGCATGGAAAAGTGGATTTTTGACAGTCCAGATCAAGCTGGAGAGACTTTTCGGCAGTTTATTAAGGACTTCTATCAAGGAAACAAATTAATTAAAGGTCAAATTGAGATTGGCGATAAGCGAGTAGATTTGCGAAATATCCGCATCCCAATTTTAAACATTTATGCCGAACAGGATCATCTAGTTTTACCAGCATCATCTTTAGCTCTTGAGAAATATGTTGGCAGTGTTGACTATACAGTGCGCTCGTTTCCAGTTGGACATATTGGTATGTATGTAAGCGGCAAAGTTCAAAAAGACCTACCGCCAACGATTGCTGATTGGCTGAAGGCGCGAGAATAAAATATTCGCTTTCTCAAATGTTTGTATTCTAAAATACAAAATTGTTTAATATGACGTCCTTTCTTTGGGTGGACGACTATACTATTTTTTATTTCTAAAGATTGATTTTTTGCTAAAAATATTATTGTAAATTATTGTTAAGTAAGTTAATTTTGTTTTTTAAATGCACTGAATTTAGTAAAACAATCATTAAATTCAAAGCAATTATTAGCAAAATTATAAATAGGAATCTATTTAAAAAATACATTTATTTTATTACTTTCAATTTTTAATTCACCAACGTGATGAGAAGTATGGAAGAAGTTTATATTGTCTCAGCAGTACGCACACCGCTTGGTAGGTTTGGAGGTGTCTTAGCAGATTTGTCTCCAGTAGACTTAGGTGCGATCGCCATGCGTGCAGCCTTAGAACGAGCCGGAGTATCAGGAGAAGCTTTAGACTTGTATATTTTTGGTAATGTACTTAGCGCCGGACATGGACAGTCATTGCCTCGTCAAGCAGCTTTCAAAACTGGGATTCCGCAAAAGGTGAATGGATATGCAGTAAATATGGTGTGTTCATCAGGAATGATGAGTGCTATTAACGGTGTTAGTGCAATTCGTTCTGGTGATGCCCAAATGGTACTTGCTGGAGGCATGGAATCTATGTCCCAGACGGGGTTTTTGTTATCGCAACGAGCTAGATGGGGATACAAATCCTTATTAGGTTCACCAGAACAACTCACCGATGTTTTACTCCAAGACGGACTCACCGATCCCATCAGTGGGGAAACGATGGGAGAGCAAGCAGAACAACTGGCAACTGCTTACCAAATTACGCGGGATGAATTGGATGAAGTAGCTTTCTTGTCCCAAGCTAGAGCAGCCGAAGCGACTGAGAAAGGCTTATTTCAACAAGAGATTGTACCAATTGAGGTTGCGGGTAAGAAAGGTTTGCAAGTTGTAGATCAAGATGAAGGAATTCGCCCCGAAACCACTTTAAAAACCCTTGCTGGACTTAAGCCTACTTTTAGATCGGATGGTGTGTTCACGGCTGGTAACAGCAGTCAAATATCCGATGGAGCAGCAGCTCTAGTTTTGGCAAGTAAAACAGCAGTAGAACGCTACCAACTCAATCCTGTAGCACGGCTGATTGGCGGAGTCTGGACAGGGGGAGAATCTTGGCGGTTCCCCGAAGTTCCCATCATGGCAGTGAACAAACTTTTAGACAAACTCAAAATGAAAATCTATGATTTTGATTTGTTTGAAAACAACGAAGCATTTGCTTTGAGCAATGTATTGTTCAATCGGGAGTTGGGCGTTCCTTATGAAAAATTAAATGTCTATGGCGGGGCGATCGCTTTAGGGCATCCCATTGGCGCTTCAGGAGCGCGAATCTTAGTAACACTGCTCAACGCTTTGCAGCAGCAAAATGGGCAGTTTGGATTAGCAGCAGTTTGTCACGGGACTGGTGGCGGTACTGCGATCGCACTGGAGAGGCTGAGATAAGTCGTAATTCGTAGTTCGTAATTAAGAGTGCCAGATAGGAATTTTGAATTGGTTTAAGTTATGGCAGGTTTGGGATTGGAAGATCAAGTGGTTTTGGTAACTGGCGGTAATCGGGGAATTGGAGCTGCGATCGTCAATCTGCTTTTGGAGTTGGGAGCTAAAGTAGCTTATACCTACCGCAGCGATGACAATCCGCAGATGGGGAGTTTGGCAATCTCAGCCGATGTCACCGATAAAGCAGCTATGGAGGCAGTGACACAAAAGGTTGAAGAGCAACTTGGCCCAATTTACGGGGTTGTCGCTAATGCTGGAATTACACGAGACAATTTTTTCCCAAAACTGACAACGGCAGACTGGGATGCAGTAATCGACACTAACTTGAAAGGAGTCTACAACACCTTAAAACCCGTTATTCCCAAGATGTACGAACGGCGTTCTGGCTCTGTTGTCTGTATCACTTCAATTTCCGGCGAACGCGGAAATCTCGGTCAGACAAACTACGCAGCATCCAAGGCAGGAACGATTGGCTTGACAAAATCTTTGGCTCTAGAAGCGGCGCGTTACGGAGTGCGGGCTAATACTGTGTCACCGGGATTTATTGAGACTGATATGCTCACCCCGATTTCAGATAAAGTCAAGCAACGAATTTTATCTGAGATTCCCCTGTCTCGCTTTGGGAAACCAGAAGAGGTTGCTTGGGCAGTAGCGTTTCTGCTTTCGCCAATAGCCAGCAGCTACGTCACTGGTTCAGTTGTACGAGTCAACGGCGCTCATCATACATGAGTGGGGCATGGGGGATTGGGGACTGGGGGTTATTAGGTAATATCTTCTCCCTTGCTCCCTGCTCCCTCCCCCCTGCCTCTTCAAAGCCTCAGTCTTTAATAAATGACAAATTCAAAATATTGGGAGTAACTCAACTGTGGATATGGGATTTGAAAAGCGGCAAATAAATGTAAATGGACTCAATATTCGCTACTTGAGTGGCGGTAATGATGATCCACCGTTAGTGCTGCTACATGGAGTCGGTGATAGCGCTATAGATTGGTCTTGGGTAATACCTACCTTGGGAGCTAAACATCGTATCATAGCCATAGATTTCCCAGGTTCCGGGGATAGTGCTAAACCCAAGCGTGAATATTCGCTGGAATTTTTGACAGAATTCTTAGCCGATTTTCTCAACGCTTTAGAAATTCAACGGGCAGTATTAGTAGGTAATTCTTTAGGTGGTTTGATTGCTTTGCGCTATGCATTGTCAAACCCCGAACGTGTACCAGCATTAGTACTGGTAGACAGTATGGGATTTAGCCAAGTGGTCAACCCAATTCTGTCAAATTTGACTTTGCCCTGGTATGGAGAGTTAGCGATCGCCTGGAGCAAAACACCTTTGGGCGCAAAGCAAAGGGCTTGGTCACGGGCGGCGTTGCTTTTTGCCAATCCCTTGCAAGTTCCCAACGCATGGTTAGCAGAACAAGAGCGGCTAGGGCTTGTTCCAGGCTTCCTAGAAGCCAATTTATCTATACTGCGTTCTCAACTATATGTTTTAGGACAGAAGCAGATAGCACTTGAATACCTACCAAAGATAGAGATGCCTACCCTGGTTGTATGGGGTATTAATGACTTAGTTTTGCCAAATTACCAAGCTCAAGATGCAGTCAGCCGTCTAAAGCAAGGACACCTAGCTTTGATACCCAATTGTGGCCACTTACCCCAAGTCGAGCGTCCCGAATTATTTACCGACGCATTAAACCAGTTTCTTGCTTGTCATTTGTGAATGGGGACTGGGAACTAGGGACTCTAGGAATGAATTTTAATTCCCAATCCCCAGTACCCAATCCCCAATCCCCAATCCCTTTTAAGGAGTAACTACTTATGAAATTAAAGCCAATCAATCAACAGGTTGTTTCCGTCGTTGGAGCCTCCAGTGGTATCGGACGGATCACAGCTCTTGAGTTTGCTAGACGCGGGGCAAAAGTGGTAGTCTCGGCTCGTGGTGAATCGAAGCTACAGTCTTTAGTAGAAGAAATTCGCAGCTTTGGCGGCGAGGCAACTTATTGCGTAGCTGATGTGCAAGTATTTGACCAAGTTAAGGCGATTGCAGATAAAACTGTGGAAGTCTACGGGCGACTCGATACATGGGTACATGTCCCTGCTATCGGTATCTTTGCGACTTTCGACAATACAACACCAGAAGAGTTTAAGCATGTTATTGATGTCGATCTGATGGGACAGGTGTATGGTGCAATGGCAGCCCTACCCCATCTGAAGCGTGAAGGACGGGGGGCATTAATCCATGTCTCTTCAGTGGAAGGTACGCGATCGCTCCCCTACCAAAGTGCTTACTCGGCAGCCAAGCATGGGGTCGAGGGTTTTATCGAAGCGATGCGCGTTGAGTTGCAACACGAAAAATGGCCTATCAGTGTTACAAGTGTAAAGCCAGGGGTGATTAACAGTCCCTTCTGGAACAATGGTCGGACGAAATTAGGCGTAAAGCCTGCCGGGATACCACCTTACTACGAGCCTAAACTTGTAGCTGATGCCATCCTCTACGTAGCTGAACATCCAACTCGTGACTACTTAGTTGGGGATGTAGCTAAAATATTAGATTTGGTACAGCGCGTCTCACCACCATTAGTAGATTCACTGTTACTGCTTATCGGCTTCAAGTTACAGCATAGTTCCGAGCCGAAATCTGAAGATGCATCAAATAATTTTTACGAACCTGTTGCTGAAGACGACAGAGTTAACGGAGATTATAGTCACTTGGTTATACCTAGTGTTTCCGACTGGCTAGAAAAAAATCCGGTTCTTCAGTGGGGTGCGATCGCTGGTACAGCAGCATTAGCGTTGCTAGCAGCTCAAGTATTGAAAGAGCAAGGATAAATAAGGATTTTAGTGAAGGAGGCAGGAGCCAGAAGGAATAATTAGATGGGTTATAAGCGCCGTATAACGGCGGGGTTTTAAACCCAAGTTCCTTTTGGTCACAGGTAGAGAACAGGCGATGCACTGAGCGTAGTCGTAAAGCCTGCGGCATTGCCCTCTGCCTTATTTGGTAATATTCCTTGGTATTGATTTTTAGACTGTAAAAAACTTTATAAAGTTGACATTACCCAAGGCAACTTTAATGCTAAAATGCTCTCCTAGTTCGCTACTAAAGTTTAGTTGAATACTCTTGGTGCTCCTGGCAGTAGCTTGCATCACAGCAGTGCCTAAATCATCCAACACCATTATTTTAAGTTCTTCTGGTAGATACTTTTGGTTATCAGTTGGACACACTTTCACAAAAATATTTATTTCTTGCTCAGAAGTGGGTATCAGTCCAACTCTTAAAGCGATTGGTTTACTTTCTGGTTGTCGCCCTAAGTCCAAGAGTATACCTTGTTGCACACTAATAGTTAAATTGTCTGCTAGGTTTTCAGCTAAAGTTTGTTCAGCAGACCTAAATCCAAAAGCTAGCTCGGCTGCTTCAACCCTTTGCCAACCTACATCAACAACATTCATCAACCATTTGCTCAAATGAATTGGTTGTTTTTCTTGTTCAGGTGCTTCACTCAGTTGGACGATCAGCTCTTCGAGCGATCGCAACTCACTTAGAGGTACTGAATTACATTCGGTCACCATTTTAATAAATCCTAATAGAGTTGCTTCTCTTAGGGATTCATTAAGCTGTACAGCTACATAGCCAATTCTGTCTGAGCAAACTTCTGGTGGAATATGAATCACTTTTTCGCCTGGTAACACTGGAAGGCACTCGATCTTACCTTGACCAATAACTTCTAAATCAGCGACATTCATTACTGTTTGTATTGCTGAGTTCCAACTTAAACTTGCTGACCAATTTGTTTCAACCCCCATGCAACAAAGGTAGAATTTTACCGCAGATACCGCTAAAGTATTGAGATAAACTTGCTTGGCTTTTTCTGGACTGTTATGCTGAAAGCGAAACTGTTCTGCTAATGTACGATCTGACAAACTAATAGGGACGGTAAAGGTTAAAGATTCTGAACAGTATGTCATCATTTATTAATCTCTGATTTAATTTACATCACTAACACAATACTCTTTTAACTTTGAAGAAAACTTATTTATGCATCGGTAATAAAAGCTGCTGACTGTAGGAATTTTTATTTTAAATTCCGTAGAAATATCTTTCCAGGATTTTCCCAATAGTCGTCGTGTCGCTAATGCTTGAAAGTTGACTTGAGGAAATTTTTCTATATATTCATTTTTAAAAAGATTTTCTGGATCTGATTCTATACATTCTTTTAGGATATCTGTAAGGTTTTTTGGTTCTTCCGGCGAGGCAATAAAATTATCTAGGTCAGTAATTGTTATTATTTGTATATTTGGCGAACTCTGAACTTTTTTAATAGCATTTTTAAAAAACCTCCGTTCTAAAAGCACATTGACCCACGCCATGACACTACCGCGTTCTGCATCGTATTTGTCAATTTTCTCACAAATATAAAGTAAGAGTTCCTGACGTGCCTCATCATAAATATTTTCATAGACAGCAGCTGAAAATTGGCTTTTTTGTGGATGGCAAAGCCTACAGGAGCGCACAATACCATTAATCAGCTTTGTTAAAGCGAGTCGCCGTTCTAGCGATCGCGGTGGGTATTGTTGAGCCGAAATAGCCAGTTGTAGTAGATGTGAATCTAGTTTATCTTGTTCGGGATGATGCATTTGAGACTGCAAAAGCAAAAGTGAATCTCTATTTTTCTCTCGCTTCCCATCTCGAAATTTTACGCCAAACAATTGTTTTCGTTATAAATCTTTACCTTTAAAAGCTTTTGCAAATACGATGAGCTGTTCTATATAGTAATTAGACAGCCAGAGGATATCGCTAAACAAATGTAACCCTCGCGTATCCTTCATAGTTCCATTACTACCATGCTGGATAAAAATAATGGTAATTACCTCACGGGAGCAAAGATTTAGCCACCGCACTAAACCTCATACGTTGAGCAAGTATGATCACCATCGCTCCAGATGGCAAAATACTTCCGATAGATATCTTGACGGATTTTATATAAGTATGCCTTTCAACATAGTCATATATGAATATATTTTTTCGCTCTAATCTCAGCAATTAGACACTTGGAAAGAAAGTTTTGAATATTTTAATATTATTAATAAATTTGCAACTTAGATACAAACCTCTTCTTAAGAGAGGAGCCAGTTGTTTTTCTAAGTTAATTATTTGTTTGTAGCTAGGTAGTAATTAAAAATGACGCAAAATACATTGGTTGATAAAACCTTCCGCGACAACGATGGCAATATTGTTATAGCTCAGATGCCCAATCTACCGCTTATTGTTTGGATAGTAAGTAGTTCACTAACCCTAATTTTTACAAGCGGCAAAATCAATACAGCATTAGACGTAGTAGCAATCGGCTCTTTGTTTACTTGGGCGTGGCTGGAATTATTTCAAGGCGTTAATTATTTTCGGAGAGCGCTAGGTCTTGCCGTATTGATTAGTCTTATCGTTTTCAAAAGTATTTATTCATACTAATCGATTAAGCAACATTAGTATCCCCTCAGAAAATCCGGGTAAGCAGTAAAAGTAGACTCTGCACAGAATAACTCCCTACCCCGGAATTTTCAGGGGCTACACACATAAGATATCGAAACTAAATGCTGACAAAAAAGCAATTATTCAGTCAGTCTTAGAGGAATGAAAGCAGGTCAGCGTTGAGTTGATCTTTGTGCGTGTCGGTCAGCCTGTGGGATGTGCAGATTGGTTAGTGCTTACAGGTTTTAACAAAGCATACAGGCTGTGTTTGGTCAGTGAACTTTAGTCCCGATGGTCAACGGTTGGCAAGTGGCAGTGACGATCGCATAATTAAGCTGTGGGATGTCGTAACCGGACGCTGTATTCGGACGTTAATGAGTGTCTGCTGTATCAAGTTATGAATATTCAAGGGGCAAGGGGATTAACGAACGCTCAAAAAGCGACATTGAGATCGTTCTTGAGATCGTTAGGGGCGATCGCGTAGTTTGTATGTAGAGTGAGGAAAGATTTTAATTGCTCTGAAAATCTTCATCCGCACTTATGAGGTCACTCTATGGAGCCAAATGATACATCTGCCCGTTACGACCGAATTGCCCAATGGTGGCAAACTGAGCATCAAGATTCAACCTACGGGATTGCCCAATTAGAACGAGCGATCAAATTTACTTTTAAGCAGCACGCAGCACTTGATGTCGGGTGTGGAAGTAGCGGGCGTTTTATTAACAGCTTATCCAAGCATGGATTTCAGCCTGAAGGACTTGATATTTCTAGTGAAATGATCAATTTAGCCCAGCGCCTACATCCAGAAATCGTGTTTTACCGGGAAGACATTTGTAATTGGCTGCCGCCAAAACTTTATAGCCTGATTGCAGCGTGGGACAGCACTTTTCATCTGCCACTCAACAGGCAAGTGCCTGTGATAAAAAAGCTATGCGATGCACTTGAACCCGATGGAGTGCTTCTATTCACTTGTGGCGGTGGACATACAAGCAGCGAGATTTCAGGAGCATTTCAAGGTCAGGACTTTGAGTACAGCACTTTGGGCGTAGATACTTTCCTGCAAATTCTGGCGGAGCATCATTGCACCTGCCGCCATCTCGAATATGACCAATATCCTGAAAATCATGTTTATATTATTGCTCAAATATTATGAAAAAGATGCTTCCGGTGATTGAATAAGAAGCTTGAGGGGAGGGGTTCTTGTACCTCATAAGGGCCGAGAATCGCTATATCAGACCTAACCATTTCTTCAGCTAATTTCTCAATAAATCAATCTCTTTATTATATTTGCGATGAAATTTCAATAATTCTAGATAAGCAAATGGTACTATTATTGGCCAGAAAATAGTGATTAAAACTAAAATTATCTTAGAAAAAAAGCGCTTTTCTGGACTCATTTCTTTATCATCCATCAAGAAAAATAACCATTGGCTAAATAAACATCTTGCAAATGCTAAATAAACGATGATGCCAAGAGAAGTCAGAAGTAAATGTAACATTAAGCCTCTAATACTAATAGTAAAGTTTTGGTCAGCATCAAAAATTTTGATTGCTTTGCCAATATCCTTAAACTTAGTGGTAGATAAATATGCCACTAGCAAACACTTATAAGTTCGTTAAGGTTCCTCCAAAGTAAGAACTCTCAACCCTTTATTATCAGGCTAAAATGAGTATAAAACATAAACCTGATGTATGCTAGTTGGATTGGGTAAACCAGGCTGGCAGATTTGTGATATTTAGCTGGATATCCGCGTGGATGATTTCTGTGGGGCAATTACCCTGATGCTCAAGTGTTGCATTGTAGATTTTATCGAAGCCTCTACTTCAAAACTACGGTGATGCGTACTAAGGTAGTACTGGATAGATTTCTTGGTAAGCTGAGATTGTAGCGATCTTCAACAACAGATATGAATTGCGACGCCGAATAGCCCGTCGTAGACATCGCTACTTAAGCAGTTCAGCAGGCAGAATAGAGCATAGGGCGACAATGCAAAAACTCCTTTTTAATGATAGAGATAGATTTAGAGCGCAGGCCCTATTCCTTGGTAAAAATATTAACTTACAGAACTTGGAGAATTACGTTTGCTTGGCGACTATGCCAGTAATAGTTTCAGTCGGTGAACACGGCTGTGCGGTACTGCTCAACTATGGTGCAGTTGTCCTGTTTAACCTTGAGCCTGTGGAAAAGGTAGCCTTTTTGACTAAACTATCCTCTCAAGTTAGCGGCTCTTTCGCCAACCCAGAAACAGAAGAGGTAGAAATTCATCTCAACGTAGCAGAAAGTGAGCGAGTTAAAGAAGGAACAATTTCGCTGCATGAATTTAGTGTAGAACGCTTGCAGATAGTGGCTGATATTCTCGCCAAGAGTGTTGTGCTGTCTCACTATGAAACCAGTCTAGCGGGTGTATTTGATCAAATTGAACCCTTTGCAGCTAGTCTCCAGCGTGAAAACAGGAGTAGACGCCAGAGCCGGGAATTACTACGTCAACTTGGGACTACTTTATTAGTTCAACATAAGATTGTCGGTCAAGTAGAAATTATCGATAAGCCGGAGTTACTCTGGGAATCCCCACAGCTAGAAAACTTATATCTGCGCTTGGAGGATGAATACGAAATCCGTGAACGTCACCATGCCCTAGAACGCAAACTAGATTTAATTGCCCAAACTGCACAAACGGTGCTGGAGTTCATGCAGCATAGCAGTAGCCAGCGAGTAGAGTGGTATGTGGTGATTCTAATTGTGGTGGAGATTCTGCTGTCACTATACGACATCATTTTCAAAAGCTAACGCTAAATTTGGAGAGCGTAAACCTATTGGACTAACTGAAAACCGCTATATTCTACCAGACGATTTATAATCACCTGGGCTAGGTGCAAAATGTTAATTAAAAACATTCTTCCCTACGAACGTGATAGAAAATACTTGTATGATTTATGATTTTTGACTCATAGTGTAAGGATTACAGATAATGCACGTTCTCAAAAGATCCATCAAACCAGCTACCTATATATCGTTCCTCCACATTTACCAAACTACTTGGGGCACTGCTGGTGATATTTGTTTAATCCGTGAATCTGTAGCTAATGAGAGTACAGCAAAGTTTATCGGTCACAAAATCCAACTAGCAATTCCAAGAGGGTTGGAGCGCGATCGCATCGCCAATTGTCCGATAATCAAAGTTGCAGGTAATGTCGGCGACGGACATCCTAAAGAGCATCCATTGGAATGGGAGGTTTATGAAGGCGTAGATCCAGAACTAGCTCTAGCAGCTCTCAAACCTTGGGGCTTCAAGTTAATTGAACTATAATATAGCGATTCTAAATAAATTAGGGCTTACGCAAAATACCTCTCAAACTCTTATTACCCCGTGTTTGCTGTGCATCTGTGGTTTAATTTTTCGTTACCTATGCGTAAGTCCTATAAATTACGAATTTTGAATAATTAAAAAGCGATCGCTCTTTTTCATTTTTCCCTTTATCCTACTGTCGACTTTTGACTTCCCCGAACGCGAAGAGCGTCTCCAAGAGTTGGGGCTTATCTACCTTGGGCGAGTGCAAAAGAAGCGCCAAAGCAAAAGCCAGAAGCGTGGCAGATTAACGGTATCATAATTGCCCTTGATGACGAACACGAGCTGAGTCAAGGGTTAGTATTGCGAGTCATGTCGAAAAACTTTACCTTGCTGGTCTAAGCTTACCCATATAGAATGATAACTATTATCATAAAAGCCAGATTGTTTTTCCAGTAATGCAATTTACGACTACTGTTCCTGCAACAATTGACTTGGCGATTATTGGTGCTGGGCCTCATGCTCTGACCTTGACTACTCATCTGCTGCAAAAACGGCAAAAAATCAAGGGGAAATTTTTAGTATTTGACCCTAGTGGCAGATGGATGAGTCAATGGGAACACCAATTTAAAGCTTTAGAAATTCCTCATTTACGCTCCCCTGCCGTCCACCATCCCGACCCAAACGCTTTTGCTTTAAGGAAATTTGCAGAATCTCGTCCTGATGAGTTATTTCCCCCCTATGATTTACCAGGGACGCAATTATTTGAGGATTTTTGCCAGGATGTAATTCGAGTTTGGCAGTTGCAAGAACAAGTTATTCCTTTAGCAGTCAAGAGTATTGAACCCTTTTCTCATCATTTACGTTCTCGGTTCCGGTTGTGCTTGCAAGACGGACAAGAAATCATTGCCCGGCGGGTAGTGTTGGCAACGGGTAACGCTCAAATTCAAATCCCTGATTGGGTAAACCAGATTCAGACAGTCTACCCACAAGATAGACTTTGCCACTCCCAAACGATTGATTTACGAAAATTGCAGTTGATGGGTAAGAGAGTATTGATTGTGGGTGGTGGCTTGACGAGTGGACATTTGGCAGTGGGTGCTATTTCTCGCGGCGCAAAGGTTCATTTGATGATTCGGCGTAATTTATCAGAAAAATTATTTGATGCTGAACCGGGTTGGTTAGGGCCAAAGTACCTAAAGGGATTTTTTGCTCAACCGGATTGGGAGCAACGGGTAACGATGATTCAGCAAGCTAGAAATGGTGGCTCTATGACACCTGCGTAGGCGTAGCCCGTCGTAGACATCGCTACCCAACTACGGCAACAAACGCGTCGTGGTAAAATCAGAATTAATGAAAATTGTCAAGTAGTAAAAGCCGAATGGTTAGGTGAAAATTGGCGTGTGGAATGTAGCGATGGTAATCAAGATGAGTGCGATTATATTTGGCTTTCCACTGGCACTAAATTCGATGTCACCACTGAACCCTTGTTAAAAGATATTTTAGCGGCTTACCCGATCAAAATTGTTAAAGGTTTGCCAGTTTTAGATACTTGTCTGCGTTGGCCTAGTTGTGAACTATTCATCATGGGTGGCTTGGCTGCAATGCTTGTGGGGCCAACAGCACGGAATTTATCGGGTGCGAGAATGGCTTGTGAGAAAATTGTCCCAGCTATTGTAAAGCCAAGTGTAGCTTTTTCTCATAGGCTCAACGAACTACAAGCAGGCTGACCAAAAACCCTAGTCTACACTAAACCCACGCCGGGAATAGGGAAGTAAAAATTTGGTTAGTAAGACTTTTAAAAACTAACTACTAACAATTTTGAATTTACAGGAGGTTGAATTGATTATGGCTCAACTAACAGCATTGACTTCAAGCCCAAGTTTTGATATTCCTAAACAGGGAATGCCTGTTACGATTATCACAGGATTTTTAGGTAGTGGCAAAACTACGCTACTAAATCAAATTCTCAAAAACAAACAAGATTTAAAAGTTGCCGTACTCGTAAATGAATTTGGTGATATTAATATAGACAGCCAATTGCTAATTTCTATAGACCAAGATATGGTCGAACTAACTAATGGCTGTATTTGTTGTACTATCAATGATAATTTAGTTGATGCAGTTTATCGAGTTTTAGAACGAGAAGACCGCATTGATTATCTAGTCATTGAAACAACTGGTGTTGCTGACCCTTTGCCAATTATCTTAACTTTTTTGGGAACAGAATTAAGGGATTTAACAAACCTAGACTCGATTATAACTGTAGTAGATTCTGAATCATTTGATGAAGCTCATTTTGAGAGCGAAGCTGCTTTAAAACAGATTACATACGGAGATATTATTCTTTTGAATAAAACAGACCTCGTTACTCCAGAAAAACTAGAAAGCGTAGAAAATTTTATCAATGATATAAAAAATGGTGCGAAAATTTTGCACACCCAACATGGAGAAGTGGCGTTAGCATTAATTTTAGATGTAGGTTTAACTCCAAAAGATGAGTATATTGCTAATGATGGGGAAGATACTCACGAGGATGAACAGCATCATCATGATCATAATCATGAACATCATCATCACGAACATCACTCACATCATTTAGAAAATGATGGATTTGTTTCGATTTCTTTCCAAACTGATAGACCATTTGATGTGCATAAATTTGAGAATTTTCTTACCGAAGGAATGACACAAGATGTATTTCGAGCTAAGGGAATTTTGTGGTTTAGTGATAGTGAGTTACGCCATATTTTTCAGATGAGTGGACTTCGCTATAGCTTACATGGTGATGAATGGCAAACTCCACCTAAAAATCAGACAGTTTTTATTGGTAGAAAGCTGGATATTAGCCAAATTTACTCACAACTTCACAACTGTTTGGCATAATTAAACTAAACAAAACGCACACCAAATATAATTAGTGTGCGTCTGCGGTTAGATTTTAGAAATTCTCGAACTTAGCGATCGCATCTTTCATTTTATCCACCACCTCATCGACAGAGATAACTCCCAATTCCCCAGAGGCGCGGGTACGGATACTTAAGGTGTTTGTTTCCACTTCCTTAGCTCCCACCACAGCCATCACGGGTATTTTTTCTTTCTCTGCATTGCGAATCTGTTTACCCAAGCGATCGCCACTGGTATCAACTTCTGCACGGATGCCCAACGCTCTCATCTTCGCCACCACATCTTTAGCAAAGTCTAGCTGTGTATCACCCACTGGGAGTAACCTAGCTTGCACTGGCGCTAACCACAAAGGAAAATCGCCGGCATATTCTTCAATTAAGATCCCAATCAGCCGTTCTAGCGAACCAAAAGGCGCACGGTGAATCATCACTGGACGTTTGCGAACACCATCTTCAGCGACGTATTCCAACTCAAAGCGTTCTGGCAAATTGTAATCTACCTGCACAGTTCCTAATTGCCACTCCCGATCTAGGGCATCACTAAAGATAAAGTCAAGTTTGGGCCCATAAAAAGCCGCTTCCCCAATTCCTTCAAAATGTTCCATCCCCAAGGTTTCAACTGCACGGCGAATTGCACCTTCGGCTTTGTCCCAAACTTCATCGGAACCCATGTACTTATCACTAGTAGGATCGCGGAAACTCAGTCTAGCTTTAAAGTTCTTTAGTTGCAGACTATTGAATACCGACAAAATCAAGTCCACTACACTGAGGAATTCGCTATCTAGCTGTTCTGGGGTGACGAACAGGTGAGAATCATCCACAGTAAAACCGCGCACCCGCGTTAAACCGCCCAATTCGCCTGATTGTTCGTAGCGGTAAACAGTACCAAATTCCGCCAGTCGCATAGGTAATTCTCGATAAGAGCGTAACTCACTCTTATATATTTGGATGTGGAAAGGGCAGTTCATCGGCTTCATAACGAAGCCCTGTTCCTGTGCAGCCGATTCTTGATCATCTGCCATTAAGGGGAACATATCTTCTTTATATTTCTGCCAATGTCCAGAGGTTTTAAATAAATCTACTCTGGCAATGTGAGGTGTTACTACAGATAAGTAACCCCGTTTTAGCTGTTCTTGCTTAAGGAAATCTTCTAAAGTACTCCGCAACAAAGTACCTTTGGGTGTCCACAAAGGTAAACCCGGCCCCACTTGGTCAGAAAATATAAATAAACCCAATTCCTTACCAAGTTTGCGGTGATCTCGCCGCAGCGCTTCTTCTTTCCGTCGCTTATATTCAGCGAGTTGTTCTGGGCTTTCCCAGGCGCTGGCATAGATGCGTTGTAGTTGGGCTTTGGTTTCATCCCCACGCCAATAAGCGCCAGCAACGCTTTCTAATTCAATTGCCTTGGGGTTTAATTCACTGGTATTTTCCAGATGAGGCCCCCCACACAAATCCCACCATTCATTGCCCAGATGGTAAATCGTGATTGGTTCGTTTTTGATATCTGCCAGGATTTCTAACTTGTAAGGTTCCTTAATTTCCTGAATCCGGCGTTCGGCTTCTTCGCGGCTAACTTCTTCTCGAATAACCGCCAATTTGCGATTGATAATCTTCACCATCTCTTTTTTGATGGCTTTGAGATCATTTTCGCTAAATGGTTCTGGATTGTCGAAGTCGTAGTAAAAACCGTTTTCAATCCAAGGGCCAATTGTAACTTGCGCCTTGGGAAACAGCTTTTGTACTGCCATTGCCATTACATGGGAAGCAGTGTGGCGAATCTTCTTTAAGTTCTCCGATTCGCTGGTACGCGGTAAATAAATTTTTTCAACTTGTTCTGACTGTTGTGACTGATTTGATGAATTTGACGACATTGGCTGCTGAACCGTTGGCGAAGTGATTACAAAAGGTGATTTATCTAAATCTGTAGGCTTATTCAACTATAACGACTTTGGTTTTTGCCAGTTCAGCTTTATTCAAGAAAGAATTCAGGAGTCAGAATTCAGCATGAATTGGAGTCTGATGGTTACTGAGCTTGTCGAAGTACTGGCAAACGCAGCCCGTTCGCTCTTAGCGTCTTAAAAAGAAGGTGTCTGCGACACGCTTTTGCGAATGTAGAGAGCGTCTGAATCAAAGAATTTAAGCCTCCCACTGAATATGCAGATTTAGTGGTTCTTCTTCAGCTATACCTATAGACGCCTCTCTAAAGGATCTGTACAAACCCATTAGGAAGATTATATAATAAATTCTGTATCCTTTGTTACATAACTGTACATATTCTAAAATGATAAAATAAATAATTAATAAGAAATATGTTAAGAAACGTAAATAAGGTTAATATTAGTAAGAAAGTTGGAAATATGCTTCTCATTTATGTCAGACTCAAATTTACCAGGGACTGAGTTGCTGAAAACGGTTTTAGAACCCTTGCTGGAAGATTTTCATCATTGGTTTGTGCGATCGCGCCATTTACTCGAAACTGAACAGCTATCATTTATGAGTGACCAAGAAAAATCTGACTTGCTCTTACGTGTTAAACAAGCGCAAGATGAACTAAGTACGGCAAAGATGCTATTTAATGCTACTGATAAACAAGTCGGGATTGATATGGCAACGTTAATGCCTTGGCATGAATTAGTAACAGAATGCTGGAATGTGGCAATGCGCTTTCGTCAAACGCGTGAAGCATAAATCGTTGATGGCAGTATCTGCTATATTTTGCCCTTGACTTTGAATTTTGAATGAATTCGGAGCAAAGCTACCTGACTTACCTCTTTGCGTCTACACCAGATGACAAATAACCCATTCATTAAAGAAATAGTACAAATCTCTTAAGATTTTCTTAACATTATTTGGATTAACAAAGTAATGTATCCTATGCTACCGTAAGTGGAATAACGGTTGACAATTAGCTCCATATAAATGTAAGCGCACAAAGAGTGCCAAAAATGCTTGTCCTAACTGTAAGTTACAGTGTCGGCGAGACAAAACGTTACAAAATAAAAGATAAAAGTTTTAAAAATTGCTGTCCTGGAGGAAAATTCAATGTTACACCTACTTTACATTCTTGCTTTTACAATCCTTGCATTTATAGCTGTTGGCAACTTGATTCGTAACCTGATCATGTTCAGTTTTGATCGGGAGCGAACTTATCCGACGAATTCCTCGTCAGTGAATAATCAAGGCAGCTATGGTTATTATTCATCAAAAAAACAGTTTGTACCCCATCCAGAATTATTAGATAACGCGGGCAACTTAATTAAAGAGCCACTTTTGGTAATGCGTTCGATTAACGTTGAAGATGCGCGTCAACATCTCGATGCACTTTACGAAGCATCCCCAGGACATAAAAGAGAGAATTCTGAAGAAGCGTAAAAGTTAGGTATTAGAAGTTTGGATGTAAATTATTGTTGCTTTTACATCCTTAATCTTTCTCTTGGCAGAAATTTATGAGAAGTGATGCATAAAACCCCGAATAAAATTTGGGGTATATAAAATCGATGGATGAATTTGTGCATCCATCGATTTTATATTTAAAGCTTAACCAGATACACAGATTAGAGTAATATAACAACGATGGTATCATTGCGTCAAAATGATACCGTAATTTTGTTTAGATATAGAATTCTATCGTCCTGCCAACGGTAGATTACTTCTAAAAGGAGTTTGCTGCAATGCCCATAACACCTACTACTCGACTGATTTTGGAGACTTTACTCCCCCATCTCAAAGTAGCAGCAGGCTATGCCCGTTTTCTTCAACCAAAAATTGCTGCACTTCCTGCTAAAGAACAAGGAAACTTTTTTAGTGCTGCGCTTACTGATGCGGATGTGGCGATTCAAAACTTAGTAGAAGTAGTACTACTGGGCACTTTCCCAGATATTCGCTTTTATGGTGAAGAGTACGAAAGTTCTAACAACACCAAGTATTTTCGTGCTACCGAACTCGGTTTAGAAGGTGATTACTTAGTCACACTCGATCCAATCGATGGTACTAAGTTTTACATGGATGGGCATTCTAATTATCAAATTATTCTCAGTATTCTAAATTCAGATGACTTTGAAGCAGTACTCGCTATTTCCCCTGCCCAAAATATTTATTTTTACGCCCTTCGAGGTGAAGGTGCTTTTAAAGGGACTCTGGAGATGAGTTTAGAAACCTGTGCCCCATTACACATAACATCCACCAAACCTTCTATTTTGTTGGGATGGGGAATGAATTTTATCGCACATTTACTAAAAGATCGATATCAAGTAATCGATATAGAGACTGATTATTCTAGTGATATTCAAATTCCCAACCTGAATGGTATTCTGAGTGGCGACTTGAGTGGAGCAGTCATCAAATCGGGTAAATTTATTGATGGTGCTGCACTTGCTTTTATTGCAAGAGAGGCTGGCTGCATTGTAACTACTCTGGACGGTTCGACTTTACCGCCACTGCATACTTGTCGAAACTATAGCCTGCCTGGATTGATAATAGCTGCCTCAAAATCTGTTCATCAAGACCTACTGAAAGCGATGCAAAGCGTACCTGTTTGAGGATGAAAATTTGTATTGTTGGCGCGGGTGCCATCGGTGGATATTTAGGAGCAAAATTGGCGTTGGCAGGTGAAGCAGTGACGCTAATTGCGCGTGGTTCTCATTTGAAGGCAATTCAAAAAGATGGGTTGAAGTTGCTGATGGCAGATGGTTCTGGCCAAATTGTTACTCCGTCTCTAGCAACTAGCGAGATTCAGGAAGCAGGGGTACAAGATGTAGTAATTTTAACTCTCAAGGCTCACAGTTTGCCTGCGATCGCTCCTTCTCTCCCGGCACTCTACGATGCTCACACGATGGTGGTAACAGCCCAAAATGGCGTTCCTTGGTGGTACTTTCGCAAGTATGGCGGTGAGTATGAAGGTACGCGGATTCAATCTGTTGATCCAGATGGGATTATTGAAGCTAGTATCGGTGCTGACCGCGCCATCGGTTGTGTTGTTTACCCGGCAACTGAGATAATTGAACCAGGTGTGATTAAGCATATTGAAGGCGATCGCTTTACTCTTGGTGAAATCAACGGCACTAAAACCGAACGCATCCAATTATTGGCACAAACTCTCAAACGGGCAGGATTCAAAGCACCAATCCGCAATCAAATTCGCACAGAAATTTGGATTAAGTTGTGGGGAAATGTGGCGTTTAATCCGATCAGTGCGCTGACTGGTGCTACTCTAGAGGATATTTGCCGTTATCCCCTCACTCGTGAACTAGCACGGCAAATGATGACAGAAACTCAAGCGATCGCTGAAAATTTGGGTATAAAGTTTGGCATCACTTTAGAACAGCGAATTAATGGGGCAGAAAATGTGGGTGCCCATAAAACCTCTATGCTACAAGATATTGAAGGCGGACGCACAACGGAGATAGATGCTATTGTTGGTGCAGTCGCAGAATTGGGAAAACTCACTCAAACTCCCACACCTTATATTGATGCTATTTATGCCAGCGTTAAGTTGTTGGAGGCGACCAAAGTAAGAATTTGACACTCGCTAATTACAACATTTCATTACTCTGCGTACCTCTGCGCTTACCCCCGCGTTCCTCTGCGTTTAAATTTCACCCCTCAATTCCCCACGATTTTACGCGTTTCAGGTGCAGAATTGAAATTATATAATTATCAAGTTCATGAAGAAAAAGAAAATATGGCTATCAACCATACTAGTTGTAGCATTAGTAATCAGCATCATCGGACATAGTAATTCTCTAAAAGCTGTCTCATCTTTAGGTAAAGACACGCTAACAATGATTACTTCCCCAGATTACCCTCCTTATGAGTTTTATGATACGAAAGGAGGCGATCGCCAAATAGTTGGCTTTGATATAGATATTGCCAAAACCCTTGCTCAAAAACTAGGGTTTAAACTTCAAATAATGGAATCTGATTTTAATGGATTGATTCCTGCACTCCAAGCAAATCGCGCTGACTTTGTAATGGCTGGGATGACTCCGACTCCAGAACGTCAGAAGAATATTGATTTTTCAATTATTTATTACGAAGCTAAAGATACCATTGTCGCTCCTAAAGGCAGCAACTTAAAGCAGCCCCAAGACTTATTAGGAAAAAAGGTTGGGGTACAACTAGGAACGATACAGGAACAAAATGCTCAGAAAATAGCTAAAAAATTTGCGGGTATTCAGCTAAAGCAACTCAACAGAGTCCCGGAAGTAGTTCAAGAAATCAAATCTGGGCGAATTGATGCAGCAATTATTGAGGATACCGTCGCTAAGGGATTCGCCCAAGCTAACCCAGATTTAGAATTTAATACAATTCCCTCAGAGGAAGCAAGTGGATCAGCGATCGCTTTTCCTAAAGGTTCTTCTTTAGTAGAACCGTTTAACAAAGTCCTTCAACAAATGAAGAACGATGGCACATTGAATAAACTTGTAGCCAAGTGGTTTTCACAGAATACCGCCGAGCCTGCATTATCAACTCCTGCCAAAGGTGGATTGAATCTCGACTTCACCAGAATTCTTCCAGACATTCCCTTTATTCTTCGGGGAATCCCTTTAACTTTGTTGTTTACGCTATTATCTGTATCTTTGGGCTTAATCTGGGGAACAATCCTGTCTCTATTAAAAATTATCGGAATCAAGCCGCTTACCTGGGTTGCTAACGCCTATACCTCTGTTTTTCGAGGCACACCTTTGTTATTACAGTTGGCGTTGGTTTACTACGCAACACCCCAGCTTACAGGCTATGACATTTCAGCATTGCAGGCTGGGGTGCTAACTTTTACCCTGAATTCTGGTGCTTATATGTCAGAAACCATCAGGGGTGGAATTCAGGCGGTGGATAAAGGGCAAAGTGAAGCGGCGATGTCTATGGGTGTTCCCTATTGGTTGATGATGTGGGATGTGATTTTACCCCAAGCATTGAAGAACATTCTGCCAGCATTGGTAAATGAAACTATTGGATTACTCAAAGATTCCGCGCTAGTGTCAACGATTGGGGTGGTGGAAATATTACGCAGCGCCCAAATCGTTGGTGCAAATAAGTATATTTATTTTGAACCACTGCTATTTGCAGGGTTAATTTACTATGTTTTAGTAATGGGTATGACCTTGGGTGCATCCGCTTTAGAAAGGAGGTTACGGGAAAGTGAATAATGTAGTAATTCGCACGGAATTCTTATGTAAATCCTTTGGTAAACTCGACGTACTCAAAGATATTTCTACTGAGTTTTATCAAGGGGAAGTGGTTGCCATACTAGGCCCTTCTGGCTCAGGTAAGTCTACCTTTCTGCGATGCATAAACTTGCTAGAACAACCCACCAGAGGAAGAATTTACTTTCACAAGCAAGAAATCACCAATCCCAAGGCGAATATCGCTAAGGTGCGCCAGCAATTGGTGATGGTATTTCAACATTTTAATTTGTTTCCCCACATGAATGTGCTGCAAAATGTCACCTACGCACCGATAAAGGTGAAAGGAATCAACAAGCAAAAAGCACAACAACATGGCTTAGAATTGCTTGCCAAGGTAGGTTTAGAGCCAAAAGCGTCTGTCTATCCTTCCAAACTATCCGGGGGGCAAAAACAGCGAGTAGCGATCGCTCGGGCATTAGCAATGGAACCTGAGATGATTTTGTTTGATGAACCCACCTCTGCGTTAGATCCAGAGATGGTCAAAGATGTGCTAGAAGTGATGAAAGCTTTAGCGCTATCTGGAATGACAATGGCGATCGTTACCCATGAAATGGGCTTTGCCAGAGAAGTTGCTAATCGGATTATGTTCCTCGACCAGGGAATTTTAGCAGAAGATAGTACCCCTGGGGAGTTTTTCCAAAATCCTAAGTGCGATCGCGCCAAGCAGTTCTTGGAAAAAATGCTCTAGAACAATTAAAATTCGCCGCTTTTTTTGTATTCTTGAACTTTTCTAAAACAGGGCGATCGCTCAGAGTTACATACCATGATGCAGGTCTATCAAGAAGGACTTAAAAGCCACTGCCTTAAGCGAAGCAAGAAGAGGCCATCTTAACCAACAGCAAACTCAGTAAATTGTCGTTTAAAAGGAGAATGAAAAGCCAAAACGATGTCTTTTTTGGGTATACCTCGACTAATAAGTTCATTGGCAATACCTCCTTCTGTACCATCGTGTTGAATCCAAATTTTTTCGTTTTTAATATCTAAATGTAAAACACAGCCATATACGCGGCGCTTATTTGACCACCCCGCGTGAACAACTTGATAGCGGTCGCGTTCTCTATCAAAAATAACTTCTGCTTCGACTTCTTCGTTGCTGGCTTTGATTTCGCTGTAAGCTAGCAACAGTTCTTGAATAAGTTGACGGTACTGTTCTACTTTTGCCATTTTACGATCGCCTCCTCTTCTGGATCGAAAACAATCAGCCAAACTTGGTAACGTTGGATTAATAAGCCTGGCAGTTCTAAAGTGAAAAAAGAACGATAGGTGTCTAAAGGAACTGCTAAATATAGAAGTCTCTCAGGTTGTTCTTCTTCAAGTGCTAATTGATATTTGAGATACTGTCCTAAAGCAGTACTAAATTCAGTTGTAGTAGATGGAGCAACAAAGCTTTTAACTTCAACCGCAATTTTTTCTTGATTTCGTTCAGCTGCTAAAACTTTCTCTGCACCAAGGTCGATGTACATATCCAAACCACCAAAACGCAGAAAAAGCGGGTCATTAGTGATGAGCCAACCCTCTTTCTCTAAAGCGCGTTTTACTGCATCATGGAATATGTCTTTCGCCGCCATAGATTCCTAGAATTTTGATTTCGGTACTATAAAACTAGATTACTCCCTACCAAACCTGACTTAAATCCAAAACAAACCCAAGTAGCAAAGGTTCACCATAAAGTGTCTTAGGATTATCTAGTTGTTCAACTGCAATATTAGGACGATAAATAAAAACTCGGTGCTGTTTTCTATCAATTAACCAACCAAGTTGCGTGCCATTATCAATATACTCTTGCATCTTATCTTGTAAAACTTGCAAGCGATCGCTTTCAGAACGCAATTCAATCACAAACTCAGGACAAATCGGTGCAAATTTTTTTCGCAGTTCTGGTGGTATGGCTTCCCAGCGATCGCGTTTTATCCACGCCGCATCTGGAGAACGCACCGCACCATTCGGCAAAGTAAACCCACCACTCGAACCAAACCCTACACCTGTAACATTTTGCTTTGTCCAAATACCTAACTGACCAATAATTTCAAAGTTACGTTGGCTAGTTTCCGCATCTGTTAGAGACATAATCACTAATTCTCTCACAGCATTACGTTCGATGCGAAAATCACCGTTTAGTTGACAAAGTTCATAAAACTGGTCGTCGGTTAGTGCGTAGGCGTAGCCCGTCGTAGACATCGCAGGTTGCAATTGCAAAACCACTGGTATAATTTCTGTGGCTACAGGTAAGTTGGTGGTCATAATGGCTTTGTGGCTACTTCACCTGCTTTAACTATAATCTTTTCACAATCTACGGTGGAATGAGGGTTAACTCATGAAGATTGGAATTATTGGCAGTGGAAACATGGGGCGCTCTCTAGGTATACTCTGGGCAGAGCAGGGGCATGAAGTATTTTTTGGCTCTCGTGATGCCGAAAAAGGAAAAGCAACAGCAGAGTTCGCCGGACGCGGAACGCAAGGTGGTACAAATGATCAGGCGGCGGCGTTTGCTGATGTAATTTTGTGGACAGTACGCAGCATTATGCCAAAACAGTTGCTTTCTCATCCTGAAGTTCTCAACAATAAAATTATTATTGATTGCAATAATCAGGATATTCCTGAAGGATTTGCTTATCCACCAATAGTAGAATCTCTAGCCGAAAAGCTTGCTAAAGATATACCTCAAGCGCGGGTGGTAAAAGCTTTTAATACGATGGCGCAGGAAGTCTTTGAATTAGCACCTGAACCACTAAAGGATTATGGAGTTTCTGTTTTTGTTGCAGGAGATGATGAACAAGCCAGAAAAATAGTGATGGGACTTGCCCAAGAAATCGGATTTTTAGCAGTAGATTCTGGTGTTTTACGTAATGCTCGATTGGTAGAAGGCTTAGGAGATTTTATTCGCCTGATCATGATTGGTCAAAAACAAGGTGTTTATGCAACTATCTCTGTCAATGTCTTACCTACAGCGTCAGAACAACGCTTAGGTGGACGACAAGCTTCGAGTTTGAAGTAAGTCAAAATCATTGATTGAATACATTGCTGCAACCGACTTGCTTAATTCATTGCATCTCAGTACAGTAAAATCAAAAGCAGTTTTAAGGTCATAAAAATGACGACTCAAAAAAGGATTGCTGTGGTAACAGGCAGTAATCGAGGGCTAGGCTATGCTATTTCCCGTCAATTATCCCAAATTGGCAACCGCGTAATTCTGACGAGTCGTAATGAAACAGATGGTCTTGCTGCTAAAGGGCAGCTTACCAATGAAGGGCTTGATGTTGACTATCACACGCTGGATGTCACGAATGATGGAAGTGTGCAACAGTTTACAGAGTGGCTGCGTGAAACTTACGGCAAGGTAGATATTCTGGTCAATAATGCAGGCGTAAATCCCACAACTAAGCCGGAGGAGTCCAGCTTACTAACTGTGGAACTGGAAACGATGCGATCGACCTTTGAAACCAATGTTCTAGCGGTACTCAGAATTTCTCAAGCATTAATTCCGTTGATGAAGATGCAAAACTACGGTCGCATTGTCAATATCTCAACGGAAATGGCATCTCTAACATCAGTTCCCACTGATTACTACCCTTTAGCGCCTTCTTATCGACTCTCAAAGGTGGGGGTAAATGGACTAACTGTGCTTCTTGCCAAGGAACTCCAAGGTACTAATATTCTCGTAAATGCCTATTCTCCGGGTTGGATGAAGACAGACATGGGGGGAGATGATGCCCCGTTCACGGCAGAAGAAGGAGCCGAAACTGCTGTCTATTTAGCAACACTTCCCGATGGGGGAGCGCAAGGATTGTTGTTTGCAGAGATGCGAAAGTTTGGTGGCCCCATTCAATTACAATGGTAGGTTAATATGGGAAATTCCACAGGTTTACCGTCTATTTACGCAGATAAGCCGATTGAATTAGCACGTGCTAAAATTATTACCTCGTTCCCGGTCAATACTTTTTTGGAAAATCTAGCAATCGCAACAGATGGCACGATTTTTGTAAGCAATCACGAAGTTGGCGAGATTGTTCGCATTACCCCAGATGGTAATCAGCAGATTCATGCCACTGTTGAAGGCAAAGTAAGTGGTCTTGCTTTTACTACCAACGGCGATCTGGTGGCAACAGGCTGGAATGCTGATTCTATACCCGTGGTTTCTCTAGTTAAAAGTGATGGCACGGTGGAAACGTTGCTGACACTCCCAGACGCAATGTTTCTCAATGGCATCACGCCACTTTCCGACACTCAGTATTTGACAGCAGATTCCTATCGTGGTGCAATCTGGCTAATTGATGTTGCTCAACCCAGTGGATCAATTTGGCTAGAACATCCAATGCTTGCTCGTAGCAATTCAGAGAGTATGTTTCCGGCTGCTAATGGCTTGAAGCGTTTTGGTGATTTCCTCTACGTTTCAAATACAGAAAAAATGTTGCTGTTGCGGATTCCTGTTGATAGCACTAATAATCCAGGTGAGCCGGAAATCTTTGTTGAGCAAACTAATATTGATGACTTTGCCTTTGATGTGGAAGGCAACCTTTATGGAGCAACGCACATTTACAACAGTGTGATCCGAATTGCGCCCGATCGCACTACTACTATCATTGCTCAAGGCGAGGCAGGTGTAATTGGTAGCACAGCAGTGGCTTTTGGTCAAAGTAAGGGCGAACGTACTGCAATTTATGTTGTAACTAATGGTGGAATGTTTTTACCTCCACCTACTGGTGTCCTTCCTGCTAATGTTGTTCGGCTTGAAGTTGGAAAAACTGGGTATTCCTTAATTTGAGAATGACTCAACCATGCTACGGTTGCAAAAACTTACAACTATTAACTTGATGGTGACATAACTAATGGAGATGGAACAGGACGAGCAATTTGTAACCGTGGTCATTACACAAGTTGTAAAGCCAGGATGCGAAAGCGCTTACGAGGCTTGGTTGAAAGATATTACCAGAGTTGCCAGAACCTATATAGGTCATCTGGGAACAAACGTGATTCGTCCCCAACTTGGAGTGCGAAATGAATATGTGATCATCTTCCGGTTTGACGGTTATGAAAATTTAAAGGCGTGGATGACATCGCGCGATCGCGAATATTGGCTGAATCAAGGTAAACATTTGGTTGAATCTGATCCTGATGTTCAACAAATCTGTGGATTAGAAGCTTGGTTTTCTCTTCCCGGTCAACCACTGAAAACTCCACCACGCTATAAAACAGCATTGTTAACTTGGGGAGCTGTATTTGTGTTGATTAATTTGTTGAATACATTTATAACGCCCCTGCTTCGCGGCTTACCTCCCTTAATTATTTCGTTGATCATTACCATTACTATGGTTTTGCTATTAACCTATGTTGTCATGCCTAAAGTTAGCCGTTTGTTTAGTTCTTGGCTATATCCTAAATTACGAAAAGTTTAGGAATTTAAATTACTTATATGGATTCACAAAAAGTAGCGATTATTACGGCTGCTAGTCGAGGGATTGGCGCAGGTTGCGCGCGAGAGTTAGCAGCGCAGGGTTATAGGGTTTCACTGATGGCGCGATCGCCACAGATTCTGGATTTAGCAGATGAATTGGGCGGTATTGCTACTCAAGGATCAATTACTAATTTTCAAGACTTACAGCGATTAGTAGAGACAACTTTAACTCAATTAGGTCGTATTGATGCAGTAGTAAATAGTTTTGGAGATCCACCCCGACCAGATTTACTATCTATTTCTGATGAAATGTGGATAGAAAACTTTGAAATGCTGTTTTTGAGTGTTGTCCGCATCGCCAAACTAGTTACAGAAGCAATGCAATATTCAGGAGGCGGTGTCATCGTGAATATTTCCGCGTGTGACTCCCATGAACCAGAATTAGGGACACCCTTTAGCGGTACACTCCGCGCCGCAATGGAAGGGTTTACAAAACTTTATGCCAAACGTTACAAAGCAGATAGAATTCGCATGGTTTCCGTAGCGCCTTTTTTTGTCGCAGATTCAATCGCAGAGTTAGAGGGATGGAATGTGCCTTCGGATTTGATGCTTGGTCGTCCTACTACCTATGCAGAGTTTGCTAAAATAATTGCTTTTCTGATTTCTGATGATGCCAAGTTTATTACAGGCACAACTTTGAAGGTGGATGAAGCCTATTCTTCTGCTATTTAGTTTTATTTCTAGGTCGGGAAATACAAGCAATCGCACCTGATCGCCCCTCCAAAAAGCCAAAATGTTAGGGGTAGTTAGATAACTACCCCTTTATTGCCCTAATAATTTAGAATTTACTTGCAGACCCCTTAATGGGAAGTTAATTTACTCAGAAATATTAATCGAACTTTCAACTTCAGAAGTAGCCAATGTTGGTGCAGATAAAATCCGCGAGTACAGACTTGATGGTTGCTGATGAGCAACAACTGGTAGAACTTCACGAGCATGGGCGGCTAATTCTACTGCCTTCACATCATAAGTCTGCGTTGCCAATTTGGGATAAAACCCGATACCGATGATTGGCAGCAGCAAACAAGCGGTAATAAATATTTCGCGGGGTTTGACATCAGATATTAAAGCATCCAAGTACAACTCTTGACTTTGTTCGCCGTAAAACACTTGACGCAGCATCGACAGTAAATAAATAGGTGTCAAAATCACGCCAACTGCTGACAGTAGCACGACTACAATTTTGAAGCTGGAACTATAAACATCACTGGTGGCGATACCCAGAAATACCATCAACTCACCCACAAAACCACTCATTCCGGGTAAAGCGAGAGAAGCCATTGAACCGATGGTAAACAGAGCAAAGGTTTTGGGCATTACCTTTGCCATTCCACCCATTTTATCCATCATCAAGGTGTGGGTGCGATCGTAAGTTACGCCAGACAGGAAGAACAAGCTAGCAGCAATCAAGCCGTGGGAAACCATCTGTAACACTGCACCGCTTATACCTAGTTCTGTGTAAGAGGCAATCCCAATCAGCACAAACCCCATGTGGGCAATTGAAGAGTAAGCCAAGCGGCGTTTGAGATTGGTTTGGGCAAAGGCACAGCAAGCACCGTAGACAATGTTAACCACACCCAAAATTGCCAGCACTGGGGCAAAAGTCACATGAGCATTGGGTAACATTTCCACATTGAAGCGGATGAGGGCATAACCACCCATTTTTAACAAAACACCAGCCAAAATCATCGAACCGGGTGCTGATGCTTCACCGTGGGCATCAGGTAGCCAAGTGTGTAAAGGGAAAATCGGTAATTTTACACCGAAGGCAATTAAGAAACCTGCATAAACCAACAATTCCAAGGTTTTGGGGTATTCTTTCATTCCCAGAGTCGCCATGTCGAAGGTGACGGTATCTCCAGAGAATGCCATTGCAAAACCGGCAATCAAGATAAATATTGATGCGGCGGCGGTGTAGAGAATGAACTTGGTAGCCGCATAACGGCGGTTTTGTCCTCCCCAAATGGAAATCAGCAGGTAAACCGGCACTAATTCGATTTCCCACATTAGGAAGAACAGCAGCAAATCTTGGGCGACAAATACGCCAAGTTGGGCGCTGTACATCGCTAACATCAAACCATAAAATAATCGCGGCTTGGTAGTAACTTTCCAAGCCGCGAATATTGCGAGGGTATTTATTAAGCCTGTTAGAAGCAGCAAGGGCATCGATAAACCATCAACCCCCACAGCCCAATGCAAACCTAACTGCGGTATCCAAGGATAGTTTTCTACAAATTGAAGTCTTGAACTTTGGAAGTCGTATTTATACCAAAAGGCATAAATCATCAGTGCAAAGTCGGCGATCGCAACTCCCAGACCATACCACCGGACAGTTTTACCTTCTTTGTCTGGGATTAGGGGAATGGCTAAGGCAGCCACCAAGGGTAAGAGGATTATGGCTGTTAGCCAGGGAAATTCAATAGCATTCATCACTTCTGACAATCAATTTGGCTTCTCGCTTTTAATTTCATTATATTAAGGAATCAATACTTTTGTAAACATTCCTTAACCCTAGAATATTAAATTTTTGGCATAGATAAGAATATATACTCATCGAATTCCAAATTCTCAGGATAAATAAGAATAAATACTTATCGAATTTTGCCGATTCCATTCTAAATGTAAACTTTTGCAACGTCAACAAAAAACGGCAGCTAAAGCCACCGTTACAAAACCGTCATATTTTCTAGCCCAATTGTCAGGGCTATTTAGTCTACGCTTCTAAGTTGAGTCATAGACCTAACCCCCAGCCCCTTCCCTTATAGGGAAGGGGAGTAAGATTCAAAGCCTCTCTTCTCTTAGGCTACGCTGTACACACATCTCTCTAAAACCAAAATGTCGTAGATCCTCCTAAATCCTCCTTAAAAAGGAGGACTTTGAGAGGTTTTTGCCCGCCAATTTATCGGGGGGTTGGGGGGATCAAAAGGTTATGGGGCAACTCTTAAAGACTTGTGTGTACACCGTAGTCTCTTAGGAGAGAGGTTTGGGGAGAGGTTAAAAGTACTTGGGGCTGACCATTAAACAATCCGGTTGACAATTGTCCACACTTCCCCATCAGAGCGGACATAAGGGACGGAGATTGTCTTAAACCCAGTGATGAAGGGCTTGTAATAAATCCGCCAATACATTGGACTCAATTCATTGGCACAACGTTTAAGGAGGCGGACTTCTGTTGCCAGTTCACTTGCTAGTTGATTAATGCGTTGAGCATGAATCTGTGCTATTTCTTTGGCTTCTTCTAGCTCCTGCTGTTGGATAAGTTCTTTTGATACAACTTGCGATCGCACTAACTTACCTTGTTTTTGTTTTATCTGGCCTTCCAAAGCTGCGATCGCTGCATCTATGCCTTGTAGTTCAACAGATAATTGGGCATTTTCCCTGGCTTGACGGCGATACGCTTCAACCATTGCTTGGGGTGAATCATTCTCGCTAGAGATTACATTATTAATAGTGAGTGCAGCGCGTTCTTCTAGGAGAATCTGAATTTGAGATTTAAGCGCCGCCATTTCATCCTGAATTTGCTCCATAAATCGAGTTTTAAGTGCTGAGTAAAATAGTCATCGGATTTTTTAAAAGCTTTTTGCGCCTTGGGTATCGAGAGAAAGCGATCGCACCTCGGCTGTAATTCCTTCTTCTTGCCAAGCAGCTAACATCGCCGCCTCCACAGCCTTTGAGTGTAATTTATCTGCCAAAGCTAACAGTGTCGGCCCCGCACCACTAATCACCATACCATAAGCACCAGCACTAACAGCTGCTATGTTGAGAGCATCATAACCAGGAATCAAAGCTTTACGATAGGGCTGATGCAACTTATCTTGCAAAGCTGTCTTTAGCCATTGTCCGTTACCAGTTTCCAAACCGCGCAACAATAAGCCCAAATGTGCTGTATTAAAAATTGCATCGGCGCGATTCACTTCAGTTGGAAGAACACCCCGCGCTTCTGAAGTGGAAAGTTCAAAATTAGGAATAGCTATAACTGGTACAACATCTTTATGCCAGGGAATATCACAAATTTCCCAAGCTGCGCCACTGGTAGCAGCAAGACGACATCCTCCCAACAAAGCTGGAACTACATTATCAGGATGTCCTTCCATTGCGATCGCTAACTCCATCACCTGTGACTGAGAAAGAGTTGCACCTTCAAGTTGATTAGCAGCAACTAAGCCACCAACAATTGCTGTCGCCGAACTACCCAAACCCCTCGCCAACGGCACATCTAACTTAATCTCTATTTTCACAGTCGGCGGTGTCTGCTCTATATGTTGATAGAACTTGACAAAGGCTTGGTAGAGGAGATTGCTTTCATCAGTTTGGACACGTTCAGCTTCGGTACCAGTGACATGAATAGTTAACCCACCCTCTTCTTGGCGAGTAAACTTAAACTCGTTGTACAGCTTTAAAGCTGCACCGATGCAATCAAAACCAGGCCCCAAATTTGCAGTTGTGGCAGGAACGGTAACAGTGATGGCAGAAACAACAGACATTGGCAAAACTCACTAATCAATCAACAAGCATCTCATGTAATAGGAATTCGTAATTCGTAATTCGTAATTCGTAATTAAGAAAGTTGTATTTGCTGACAACCAATGTTGTGGTTTTTACAACTGCTTTTCCAATCGCTCTTGACTCTACCCTTACGGGATAGTGTTTAGTTTAAAAAGCTAAGGATATGAGGCAAAAAATTATGAAATTGGGAGCTATCAATCACATAGCCCTAACTGTATCTAATTTGAAGCGTTCTGAGGCTTTTTACAATACTCTACTTGGATTCTTGGGTTATGAACAAGGAGAAAAAACAGAGCATTTAATCCTCTGGGCAAGCTATAATGGTGTGATCACCATTTCCCTAGCAAATCCGCGATCGCTCAATAAAAATCACGATCGCTATTCTCCTGGATTACATCATTTAGCTTTTAGTGCAGATAGTCGAGAAGAAGTGGATCGGCTTTACCAAAATCTGATGGAGTGTGGAGTAGAGATTTTAGATCCTCCTGCTGAATACGATTATTTGCCGAGTTACTATGCTTTCTACTTTTTAGACCCAGATGGCATTAAGCTCGAATTAACACACACTCCTAATTGGCCGCCTGAGTTGTAGTCAGTAAGGAGCAAGAAAAATGCTAAAAATCGGCGACTTTTCCAAACTTAGCCTGGTGACAGTGAAAGCACTACGCCTCTATGACCAACTAGGATTGCTTAAACCAGCGCATATAGACCACTTTACAGGCTATCGCTACTATTCGGCGAACCAATTACCAAGACTCAATCGCATATTAGCACTCAAAGACTTGGGTTTTTCTCTAGAGCAAATTGCCAAGTTACTAGAAGATAACTTGCCATCAGATCAAATTCGCGGAATGCTGCGACTCAAACAAGCAGAACTTCAAAGGTTAGTTGAAGAGGAACACGCAAGGCTATTAAGAGTCGAAGTGCGACTCAAGCAAATTGAACAGGATGATAGTATGCCCAACTACGAAGTTGTTTTGAAAAAAGTTGATCCGATCAAAGTAGTATCGATTAGAGAAATATTACCAGATTACCCAAGTGTCGGTAGTCTTTACGATGAGTTATTAGGATATCTCAAGCAGCAAGGAGCTAAAGAAGGAAGTTACTGCGCGGGGATTTGGCACGATCCAGGATACAAAGAGTCTGATGTCGATGGTGAAGCTGTACTTTCAATTGAGAGTTCAGTACAAGGCAATGAACGGATAAAAATATATGAATTACCAGGCTGGGAAACAATTGCTTGCTTAGTTTACAACGGTAGTTACAAGACTATTAACCAAGCTTATGCTGCTCTAGTATCTTGGATTGAAGCTAACGGCTATAAAATTATCGGCCCTAACCGTGAGGTTTATATAATTGGTGGCAACCAGCAAGATAACGATACGTATGTAACGGAGGTGCAGTTTCCAGTTTCCAAAGCTTGATGCATAAAATATTAATTTATGGCTTAGAGATAAACACTGTGTATGAATAAGTGTTTATCTCTAGTCATATTGCCATAAGTTACTGAAGTTAGCGATCGCTCTTTTCCACAGAAGAAATAGATTTCGAGAAGATTACTTGAAAGTTCCTAAAACTGGAGCTACCTCGACCTCAGAAATTTGCGGAACCAAGAATCCCTTAGCATAAATCTGGGGATTTGTTTGCGAAACTATGGCATAAGACTGACGAACATTTGCATTGACTGCAACAGTTTTCACATCGTACATTTGCATTGCCATCTTGGGATACAAACCAATGCCAATAATCATCAGCAGGAAACAAGCGGCGATAAACACCTCACGGGGTCTAGCATCCTCGTAGACTGCATCTTCTGGCACGAGACAGTCTGTACCAAAACAAACTGTTCCCTCATCTTCTTGATTTTCTAAGCTGGCATTATTAATGTCGCATAGGAGTGCTGCACCTTTACCATAAAATACCTCTCGCAGCATAGAAAGTAGATAAATCGGCGTAAGGATAACTCCAACTGCGGCGAGAAAAACCGTGACAGTGCAGAAAGTCGAACTGTAAACATCACTGCTTGTCATCCCAACAAATACCGAGAGTTCGCCAGCAAAGCCGCTCATACCGGGAAGTGCTAGGGATGCCATTGCTCCAATTGTAAATAGGGCGAAGACTTTGGGCATGGCTTGACCGATACCGCCCATATCTTTCATTACCATTGTGTGGGTGCGATCGTAAGTAACGCCGGCTAAGAAGAACAGCACAGATGCAATCAAACCATGTGAGAGCATTTGCAACATCGCGCCGTTGATTCCCAAATCAGTGAAGGAGGCAATCCCAAGCAGCACAAATCCCATGTGAGAAATTGACGAATAAGCCAAACGGCGCTTCATATTCGTCTGAGCAAAGGAGTTCAATGCACCATAGATGATGTTGACAACACCCAGAATGGCTAAAACAGGCGCAAAGTAAATATGTGCATCGGGAAGCAACTCAAGATTCAGGCGAATCAGCCCGTATCCGCCCATCTTCAGCAATACACCAGCTAAAATCATCGACACAGGAGAGGATGCTTCGCCGTGGGCATCAGGCAACCAAGTATGCATCGGGAAAACAGCAAGCTTGACACCAAATGCAATCAACAACCCTGCATAAAGTAGGAGTTGTAGAGCAACGGGATATTCCTTCTTGGCGAGGGCGGTGATATCAAATGTCATATCACCACCGCCGTATAGCCCCATTGCTAGGGCTGCCACTAAAATAAATATAGAAGCAGCTGCGGTATATAACAAAAATTTCGTAGCCGCATAACGCCGTCTTTGTCCACCCCAAATGCAGACTAGTAGGTAGACGGGAATTAGCTCTACTTCCCACATAATGAAAAATAGCAGCAAGTCTTTGGCAACGAACACCCCTACTTGTGCAGAATACAGCACCAGCATCAAAAAATAGAAGAGGCGAGGGCGATGATCAACTTGCCAAGCCGAAAACATCGAGAGTGTGGTGACAAATCCTGCTAGCAGCACAAGTGGTACTGATAGTCCATCAACTGATACCGCCCAGTTCAAACCCAACTGAGGCATCCAGGCATAATTTTCCACCATTTGAAAACTAGCACTACTGGCATCGTAATGCTTCCAAAAGGCGTAACACATCAAGGCGAAGTCTGCGATGCCTATACCCAATGCATACCATCGAACGCGCTTACCATCTTTATCAGGCAGCACAGGGATAAGCAGGGAAGCAATGAGTGGCAGCAAGACAATTGCGGTAAGCCAGGGAAATTGATCTGCTATCATGTATATGAGAAAAAATACTTATTTGGGATGATGTCATTGTACTAAACTTTGTAACAATTTCTTCATAAGCATTTGTCCCAGTTAACCATAAAGATTTGTCCCAGTTAACCGCTTTGACTCAAAGACAATTGACTTGAAAATGGCGACTGGGGACTGGGGAAGAAAGATTTTTAGTTGCTCACGGTACTAATCCAGCCCGCAAGGCACGGACGGCAGCCTGTGTCCGGTCAGCAACACAGAGTTTATTGAGAATACCTCGAACATGAGTTTTTACAGTACCGACTGTTAAATAGAGCCTTTTAGCAATTTCTGCATTGTCACACCCAGCGACAATCAACTCTAAAACATCCATCTCCCTATGAGTTAAAGGATAGCTGACTATACTTTTCTCAGTATCTGGGTCAATACCTTCAATCAAGACTCTTTTGCCAGATGCCCCTCTGCTACCATCGGGGAAATCTTGACGTATTTGCTGTAGTACAAGGTCTGCGATCGCAGGATCGATCCATGAGCTACCTGCAAAGGTCATTCGCACAGCCTCAACTAGTCTCTCAGTTTCAATATCCTTCATGCAATAAGAATCTGCACCTGCTGCAAATGCCGCTAAAACTGCCTGTTCGCTATTTTGCATGGTTAAAATTAGCAGCTTTGTAGTATAATCTTCATTCTCTGCTTGATATTGCCTAAATGTGCGTGTTAGCTCAATACCATCCATGTCAGGCAAACCAATGTCAATAGTGGCAACATCAGGCTTGAGAGTTTTCAGAAGGTTAATGCCGTCGGCTGCATTGGCTGCTTCACCAACAATGTTAAACTCTGGCTGGGTTTGTAGGGCAGCCCGTAAGCCAATTCTTGTAAGGTTGTGATCTTCAATCACGAGGATCTTGATTTCATTCATAGTTGCTTAACTTTACTGTTATCTATCTAAAGTACACATTAAAATAATCTCGTTCTTTTATTCGGGATCTTATACAAAAAGCAATGCAGTTGGTATTGTTACCCGAACTTCATCTACCATTAGACATAAATAACCTTATCTCGGAAGTTTTTCTAAAGCAAGAGTTTCGATATGACAATAATAAGTTAGTAAAAAAATATTTTTATACATTAATCTCAGGATAAGTATTTCATGGTAAACAATTTTTCATTGAAAATCCGGTAGCGAGTAAGAGTCGGGAACCATTAATAGTTGCTCTTGTAGTGGCTATGATGATTTATATAAAAAGGACTAAACTATCTTACCCTTAGACCCAGACATAGATATTGTTTGGATAATCAGACGGCTAAGATATTTAAAAAACAATTTATTTAATACATAAATTAAATAACCGCCCAGTACAATTACTTAGAAAAGTAAGGTGTAAATTCAGAAAACTTTAAAGGAAAATGTGAATCCTTAATAATCTCAGTGCCGATAAAGTAAGCTATTACTAGATTTGCGAGGGATAGCCAAGCACTTCTTTTTTTTATTTACCCATGTCTTTAACTAAAACTGTCAAAAAAGATAAAATTCTCGCTGTCGATGATGTTTTTGACAATCTACTGGTCTTAGAAGCAGTCCTAGAAGATGAGGACTATGAAATTAGCTTAGTGGAAGATAGCAAAATCGCTCTGGCTATGGTTGAGGAATCACCGCCAGACTTAATTCTCTTAGATGTAATGATGCCAGAGATAGATGGGTATGAATTTACTCGACGCATCCGGCAGAATCCGGCGTTGCCATTTATCCCCATTCTACTGCTCACGGCTCACTATCAGTCTAGCGTTGTGGAAGGACTTGATGCTGGTGCAGATGACTTTATTCGGAAACCATTCGATCCTGATGAGCTTCATGCACGAGTGCGATCGCTCCTGCGTCTCAAACATAGCATCGACGAACGAGATCAGATGGCTAACCTGCGGGCAGATTTTGTCTCCCGTTTTACTCACGATTTACGCATACCCCTGGTAGCCTCCAACCGCGTATTAAAATTATTGTTGGAAGGCAGGTTTTGCGAAGTTTCGCCACAATTGCAAGAAATAATTGATACCATGATTGGCAGTAATCAAGACCTGCTGGAAATGGTAAATACTTTACTAGAAGTTTATCGTCATGAAGCGGGCTGTAAAACTTTAAAGATTTCTCCCTGCAATATTCAGGAATTAGTTGGTGAAGTTTCGCAAGAATTAACTCCTTTAGCTGAAGAAAAAGGATTAACTGTAAATATTGATCTAGGTGAAACGGCAAGCAGCGTCATGGGCGATCGCCTAGAACTGCGGCGAGTTTTGACAAATATCATTGGTAATGCTATCAAATTTACAGATGAAGGTTCTGTAAATATTCACTGTTATCCTACTCCGGTAGCTGTGACTATTGATATCCAAGATACAGGGCCGGGAATTTCTAAACAAGACCAGGCAATATTATTCGAGCGATTTCGCCAGGGTAAACACCAGCGTTCTGGTAGCGGTTTGGGACTATATCTATCTCGCTGCATTATCGAAGCACATCAAGGCACAATCGATGTAACATCTGAACCAGGTCAGGGTAGTACATTCACGATCCGTCTACCTGTAGCTAGTGAAAACCAAAAGTAGGGATTCATCGGAAAACCCGATCTGGGCTAAAAGTCTCCTTTGTTAAAATGAATTTAGCGGGATCTGTGTATGTAGCGGATTCTTTTTTGAAGTTGATCCCAATGCACAAATGGGTATTTTGAATCAAAAATAGTGTTCACAGATAAAATCCGTGAACACTAACACTAATATATGGGAGTCAGACAAAAATATCTTTAGTTATCAATTTCTGGAATAATATCGGGACGCTCTTTATCTTCCCAGCCTACAGGACGTTTGGAGTTGTACCAGGCAATTGAACCTATAGTTACAGCAGCGATAAAGCCCAATCCTAATAATGCTGTCAGCACAACAGAATAGCTAGAATTACCTTGTGATGCCACAGATATGTCTGTTAAAAGATAGGTAAATAGAAGATTAATCATGAATCTACACCTTTATAAAAAACCAGTGATTTGAGTAAATGTTTTAGAAACAGTATTGTAAAAATGCCTAAAGCAAGGGAAAAAGCAGATTTGATAAATGAAGAAGGATCAGTAAATTAAATAATTATTTTACCTACACCTTCTTCATAGATAAACTTCAGCCTAGTCTAAAGTCTTTTTAACTTCATCTTTGAGATTTTCAGCAGTGTGGCGGACTTGGGCTTCAGCTTGTTTAGCTTTACCTTCAGCTTTATCATTAGGGTTGCCAGTTACTTCGCCAACTCCCTCTTGTACTTTACCTTCTACGTTTTTAGCAAAAGCTTTTGCTCTATCTTCGATACTCATATTTTTTGTTCCTAAAGTATGTTAATTAGTGATTATTTATTGCTTGCTTGAGAAGCGCTGCAATATCTATAGATTACTTTTAGACAAATTTTAATGCTTCTATCTGACGATGTTTTTATGAAGAATATTTGTATCCGTTGTACATAGTTATTTAAAGTTTAAGTTCATCTTTGAGAATTCAAGCAATATCCAAAAGATAGAAAGGAATGATTCTATTGTTCTATCTTGAGAGAAAATCATTTACTATAGCAGTCCTAAATCAGTCGTGAACAATAAGATCCCCGACTTCTCTAAGAAGTCGGGGATCTGAGTCTCTCGTGCTATATCTCAGCTAAAACACCAATTCAGTGGTCACTAGTACTATTATAGTTATGAAGTCACTTCTTATACTTTAAAAAGTAATTACTTAAGCCATAGTTAGGAACAACTGGCACAACAAAATAGCTTAAATATCGGCAAATCTTCTAAGATTCGGTGCTTGCGGCACAAAAAGTTGTCACAAATCTTATGCAGAAATCAACATAATTTTTCAAGTTTTAACTGAAGAGTACTTTAGCTAGTGCAAAAAGGCAGAGAGAAGTCCAAAAAAGAGGCAGCAACAAAGCTTGTAAATTAAGCTTTTGTTACTTCTTTCAACTGGATAGCTATTTTCGTAATGCTGCACTAGTAAAACTTGTGACTAATTTCTGAGCAAAGACAGCAGGAACAAGTATTTAAGTTTATTTTTGGCTTCTTACTTACAGCTATTGATGAAGGGATTTATGCGATCGCATTCTACTACTCAACTAACGACCAGTTCCCAATATGTAGACTCTAGGATGCAAACTAATGAATCTGTTAACATTTTTTTCGGATTTTCTATTTTGACTCTAATAGTTGTATATGCGGGGTTTAATATCATATAAGAAACACTGGGCTGCTGTTCTTTGCCAGCAAATTGCCTCATTAGAGAAACTGTGGCATTTAAATATAAAGAAAAAAAAGCTTGAAAAAAAGAAAAGAATATAAATAATGAAATGAAATACTTATTTATAATTTGGGTGCTTATACTCTCTTTAGTCGCTCCTAATGCGGCAATAGCTCAAACAAGACAGCCCTATACTTTAATATCTGGAGTTGGGACAATCCACCATCCAGTTTCCACTGCTAATCCCCAAGCGCAAGAGTTTTTCAATCAGGGATTAAATTTAATTTATGCTTTTAATCATGATGAGGCGGTGCGTTCTTTTCAATACGCTGCCAAACTCGATCCGCATTTGGCGATCGCATATTGGGGTATCGCTCTAGCTCTAGGCCCTAATATTAACTTAGCAATCGACCCCAACCGAGAATTAGCTGCTTACCAAGCGGTACAGCAAGCTTTAGCACTTTCCACTCAAGCATCTGCTCAGGAACGAGACTACATTACCGCCTTAGCAAAACGTTACTCCCAAGATACTGGTGCAAACTTGTATCAGCTAGCGGTAGACTACGCAAAAGCAATGGCAAACCTAATCGAGCGCTATCCTGATGATTTGGATGCAGCGACGCTTTACGCTGAAAGTTTGATGGATCTGCATCCTTGGCAGCACTGGACTAAAGATGGCAAACCACAGCCAGATACAGAAAAGATTGTAGCTATTTTAGAATCTGTTCTCAAACGTAACCCGAATCATACCGGAGCTAATCATTACTATATTCATGCAGTGGAAGCCTCGCTTTCCCCAGAACGGGCCCTTGTGAGTGCCAACAGACTAGGAACCCTAGCGCCATCGGCTGGACATTTGGTACATATGCCTTCGCATATTTATTTTCGCGTGGGTGATTATGAAGGGGCAATGCAAGCAAACGAGCAAGCGATCGCACAAGATGATATTTACATCAATAAATATCAAGTTCAGGGCACTTACCCCATGATGTACTACAACCACAACATAGATTTCCTTATGGTGGCTAGCAGTATGGCAGGAAGATATGAAGATGCTCTCAAATCGGCAGAGAAGTTAGTTGCAAATGCTACTGCTATTGACCCATATGCACCTATGCTTGAGGGATTTCTGGGTAGCAAAATGCTGATTCAGACACGCTTTAGTGACTGGGATGCCATCTTAAAAACTCCTGCCCCCGATGCTAAATTGCCTACTACCACAGCACTTTGGCATTTTGCTCGTGGCATGGCGAGAGCAGCCACAGGCAAACTTGAAGATGCAGCACGTGAAAGTCGGGCATTACTTGCCGCCAAACAGGGAATTTCCTCCGAAGCAACCATTGGATTTAGTCCTGCCAGTCGCATTTTAGACATTGCTTCAGAAGTTCTAAACGCCAAAATTGCTAGAGAAAAGCATGATTATGAATCTGCTATTCAATTGTTAGAAAAAGCGGTGGCAGCAGAAGATGCCCTCGATTACATGGAACCACCAGATTGGTATTTACCCACACGGGAGTCTTTGGGCAGTGTGCTTTTAGCTAAGGGTGACTATGTACAGGCTGAGAAAGTCTTTCGTGCTGATCTAAAAAAGTATCCCCATAATGGGCGCTCTCTATTTGGCTTACAGGCAAGTTTGCAAGCACTGGGTAAAGATGAGGCTGCTCAACTTGTCAAAGCCGAATTGGAAACAGCTTGGAAAGGTGATAATAAGCAACTTGACATAGCCAAAATGTATTAAACCTCTTTACTTGACATCCCCCACTTCCCCTGCCTCCCCTGCCTCCCCTGCCTCCCCTGCCTCCCCTGCTCACTTTATTTGTTGCCTGACTTTGCCTTTCATATTAAAATTTGGGAGTAATACTTTGTGGTTAATGCAGTCAAACGTTCAATTCGGATATTAAAGCATCACTGCTTAATTATCTGTTAACTATTTACAGGATGCAGAGAGTTGGCTCATATGTCATCCTAGATTAGGAGAGTTAATTTAGTGATGTCTTTGGTTTTAGTATTGAAAGGCTTTTTTCCTTTTAGTATTTACAGACTTATCAGAGAAATTAAAATCTCTACACAGTGATGATTTTGGAGAGAATCGATGTCAATTTATGTAGGTAACCTCTCGTATGACGTTACACAAGAAGATTTAAGTGGTATTTTTGCAGAATATGGTACTGTAAAGCGAGTTCAAGTACCTACTGACCGTGAAACAGGTCGTCCACGAGGCTTTGCTTTTGTGGAAATGGGAACTGAAGCGGAAGAAACAGCTGCTATTGAAGCCCTTGACGGTGCGGAGTGGATGGGTCGTGACCTGAAAGTGAATAAGGCTAAACCCAAGGAAGATAGAGGTGATAGAGGTTCCTTTGGTGGTGGAAACCGAGGAGGATACGGCGGTGGCGGTGGCGGACGCGGCGGACGCTACTAACCTTGGAAACAAAAAAAAATTACCAAGAGTCTTAAGGTCAGACAAACAAGAGTCTGTCTTTTTTTTGTAATGTTACCGCCTGCATACCCATTGATTAAGTCAACTTAGTAGGAGAAATAATGACCCAAGTAATTGTCGGTGACAATGAACACATTGAATCAGCTTTACGACGATTTAAGCGAGAAGTTTCCAAGGCTGGAATTTTTCCAGACATGAGAAAGCATCGTCATTTTGAAACACCCTTAGAAAAACGTAAGCGCAAAGAAGTTGCCAAGCACAGACAGAGTAAGAGAAGTTTTCGTAACTAAGGGCTGACATAAATATAAAGCAATAGACTTGGGTTAGTGATATTTCGTCTCGGAAGCTCCCCCCAACCCCTCTTTAAAAGGGGGCTTAATCCCCATTTTAAGGAGGGGAGGATAAAGCCTTAATCCAAGCAGCGTATTCAGATATAAACGAAAACCCTCATAAATTCTATGAGGGTTTTCCTTTGCCTATTTAAAAAATCAGGAAACTTAAAGAAACGCTAAAATCAAGTCAGCCTTTGTATTGTAGCGGTTGTGTCCCACATCACTTAAAGTGCGGTTCAGTGGAAAAATCTTGATTTTATAGCATAGTGCCTGTAATTCAGTTGATTTTCGACTAAAGTTCAATCCGAATCAGAATGTAAAGAAGTAGTAACTGATGTAGGAGCTTTTTTAATGTTCATTTTCTCACTCACCTTTACCCTGCCTAAAACGGTTTTTCAATTTTTTGGCTATTTTCCTTAAAAAATCGAGTTTTTTTCAGTTCTGACTCTCATATTCCTAGTTGTTTAACAATTTATTTAACAACTAAAAACATAAGAGATAGAGTGAAGTATGACTGTTAAAAACGAGCATTCAATGAGCATCAAATTTGAGTATTAATTTATACCAAAAGCGGTATTCTATCATTTAAAGTTGAGCTTTTGAGCATCTGTTGAGCATTTTACTACGAAAAATGCCTAAATTTATTGATTATGCGTTCTCTCTCGGTTCACTGCATAAATCCTGATTGTCAACGTCCTTATCCCCAGCCTTGGGGAAACAAATTTTGCAACAGTTGTGGCGCACCGCTAGAGCTGTTAGACCGCTATGTTCCACTTCAGCCTTTGGGATCAGGAGGATTTGCTCAAATTTACACGGTTTGGGATGAAAGAACTCAAACAGAGAAAGTGCTGAAAGTGTTGGTAGAAGATTCATCGAAGGCACTGGAGTTATTTACCCAAGAAGCGGCGGTTTTATCTAATTTGCACCATCCAGGTGTCCCCAAAGTTGATGCAGAAGGGTATTTTCAGATACAACTGTTTAACCCCAAGCCGCACCAGTTACCTTGTCTGGTAATGGAAAAAATCAATGGGCGGACTTTAGAGGAGATATTAAAAAAGTTTCCCCAAGGCTGTCCAGAGAGTTTGGTTGTAAACTGGTTTGCCCAAGCTGTAGAGATTTTACAAGAATTACACAAACGTCAGATTATCCACCGGGATATTAAACCTTCTAATTTAATGCTGGGCAACTCTTCGCCAACTGTAACCCCCCCTCAAGGGCAAATAGAGGGCGATCGCTTGGTACTAATTGATTTTGGCGGAGCAAAACAATTTAGCCCCTCTAAGCTGCGTTCTCAGTCTAGTTCCACGCGATTATTCTCTTCTGGCTACAGTCCACCAGAACAAGTGACTGGAAGTATTGTCGGGCCAAGTGCCGATTTTTATGCACTTGGTCGAACGATGATTGAACTACTCACAGGTAAATACCCGCTAGAGTTAGAAGATCAGCAAACAGGGAAATTGAAGTGGCGAAATACGGTAAATGTCAATCCCCAATTGGCAGATTTGCTGGATGAGATGGTGCAAGAGGATGTGCGATCGCGTCCAGCAAATGCAGCTATGATTCAAAAACGTTTGGCGAAGATTTCTCAACCATTACCGCCGCCAAGATTATTTGCCCAACTAGGAAACAAAGGGAAGCTTGCTTCAACGCAAGTTTCTCAGAGATATACACAGTTAATACAAGCTATTAAACAAGGTTTAGCTAACTTTAGCCAAGCTGTAACTAAAACCGTTACTTTCATCGCTCAGGCAATCATCAAAATTTTGCAAGCTTGTTTGGCGACGATTTGGGCGATGATCCTGGCTTATGTTGGCGCTTGTTTTGGTGCGATCGCAGGTTTTATTTTGGCATATCGCACAAATTTGGGTCGTCAGATTGTGGAATTTATTGGGAGTCAGCTAAACCAATTAGTGCCAAATACTCAACCCGTTTTCGGGACAGATATTTTGGTGTACGTCGCAGCAGGCTGGGGAACTGCTTGGGGACTGACAGTATCCGGGTGTTTTGGTCAACGGCGGCGCTTTTTAGTAGCATCGCTGATGGGCATAATTAGCTATGGCTTCGGCTGGTTTATTTTACAATTAATCACACCAAAAGATAGCGGTGAGGGCTTAGTAGCAGTAATTTTAGTAGCAGTTTGCCTACTCACCTTGAGTTTAGGTCTTCGTAGCCATCACATAGTGTACGCTGTCTTCGCTGCCTTTGGTAGTGCAATCGCCTATGCAGCTATGATTCTTTTGAGGTTAGCACCTCCGATCTTCCAATTCTCTAGTCAACCAGGCTGGTCAGAGTTGCAGTTACCTCTGATTTTTTTTGGTTCTGTGGGCATCTTTATCAGCTTTTGGTTAGCAGTGACTTACTACCTAATCGTCCCTGGATTGCGTTTTTTAGGGTGGCGATAAAAGAGATATACAATATGCTGTGGGTTGTGAGACTCCCACGATATTGCATTGGTGTCCATTGGTGTAAACTTAAGCTCAAACGTTTATTCCCCGGATTTCTCACCAAATTTATGAAACCCAAGTCCAGAGGCTGTAGGGGCGGGTTCACAAATATGCTTCAATCATTCACGAATACCTCGTGAACCCGCCCCTACCGTTTTGTGAGAAATGCGGGATTCCACAATTTCAGAATGAAAGCTTAAGCAACCAAAGATTAACCTGAGCTTTCATTTTATTTTTGGGAAATATTGTATTGTTGTAGAAACTTAATTTTAATAAATTTGGAAATTGTATCTATGACACATCTATTTGCTAAAACAACTATTAGTATGGCAACCACTACTGGTTTAATGTTAGCGATCGCCATAACCACTAACGACCTAGCTTATGCTACTGAGTTCCAATTTAACTGGAAAGGAGACACTGGTTATTCAGCTAAAGGTTTATTTAACTACGATACTACAACTGCTCCAAACGTCATTTCTGAAGCAGGTTTGGGAGCTACCAACAATTTGCAGTCCATCTCAATTTCCTTCTTTGATCCCTTGAATAATCTAATAAATAGTTTCACTCCAGTGCTTAGTGGTGTATCTAACTACAGCTTTTTGAGATTCAACTTTGATAGCACTAAAGAGCAAATCTTTGGCCCATTTGATGTCGGCAAGGATGATGAACTTCCTGGCGACACATGGCTTAATAATAATCTTGCACTTATAGACGAAGGTTTTAGCGATGAAGTTTTAGCTAAAGAATTTGGTTTTAATAATAGAGATGCAGCAGGCACAAAGCAAATATTAGATTTAAGTAACAATTCTGTTCAGGTATCGAAAGTCCCCGAAGGAAGCATAATTATAGGTTTACTAGCAGTATGGAATTTGGGATTTACCTTCAAGCAGAAATTCAATCCAAAATCCAAAATCCAAAATTGCTAAGTGTTACTTTACAGGGATAAAGAAAAAAGTCGGAGGCGATCGCTATGGTATCAGTCAGCGATGCACAAGCAATTATTTTAAATTTAGTACAACCGTTAAATCATCAGCGTGATACAGAAGTTATCGATTTATTAATAGCCAATAGCCGGATTTTGGCAAAACCTGTCACCAGTCCCCTAGATTTTCCCCATTGGGATAATTCGGCAATGGATGGCTACGCAGTTCGCTACGAAGATGTACAGCATAGTAGCGAAAACCCAGCCATTTTAGAAATTGTTGAAGATATTCCGGCTGGGTATCAGCCTAAATTTACGATTCAACCAGGGCAAACTGCGCGGATTTTTACAGGTGCAGTGATCCCAGCTGGTGCGGATACTGTAGTCATGCAAGAAAAGACACGCCGGGAGGAAAACCGCGTATTTATTCTAGATGCGCCAAAACCGCAAGAATTTGTCAGACACAAAGCATCTTTTTATCAATCTGGAACACAATTACTACCAGCCGGAATTAAGTTAAATGCCCCAGAAATAGCCGTATTGGCGGCAGCACAATGTCCACAAGTAAGTGTTTACCGCCGTCCGCGTGTGGCAATTTTTTCCACTGGTGATGAGTTGATGACAGTTGATCAACCGTTGCAACCAGGGCAAATTGTGGATTCTAATCAGTATGCGCTAGCAGCTTTGGTGAGACAAAGTGGTGCAGAACCAATACTTTTAGGCATTGTCAAAGATGATCCAGTTGCTTTAGAGAAAGTCATTGCCCACGCTGTTGCGATCGCTGATATAGTTCTCTCTTCTGGTGGTGTCTCAGTGGGAGATTATGACTATGTTGATAAAATTTTAGAGTCACTAAGAGCAAAAATCCACATTCGATCTGTGGAAATGAGGCCAGGCAAACCCCTCACCGTCGCCACTTTCCCAACTCAAAACTTTCCACTCTATTTTGGTTTACCAGGAAACCCTGCTGCTGTACTGGTCACATTTTGGCGCTTTGTGCTACCAGTAATCAAGAAACTTTCGGGAATTACTGAAGGTTGGGAATCAGTGTTTTTGAAAGTGCGATCGCATCATGAATTGCGATCAAATGGCAAGCGCGAAACTTACCTTTGGGGTAAATTGCATTTAATTGATGGAGTATACGAATTTCATCAAGCTGACGGTAGTCAAAGTTCCGGCAATTTAATTAATTTAGCTCAAACCAACGCTTTAGCTGTTCTCCCGGTAGGTAAAACATTAATTTACCCGCAAGAAGAGGTGCAAGTTTTGCAGTTGAGTAATGGGTAAGAGGGAGTGGGGAGTAGGGGGATGGAGCAGGGGAGGCAGGGGGAGAAGAACAATTTATGATTATTTACGATTATTCACCCATGCCCAATCCCCAATTTTAAAATACTTTCTCAAAAGCTTCAATCAAGCTGTTAACTTCCTCAAGGGTGTTGTAATGCACCATACTCACCCGAACTATTCCACCTTGGGACGCTAAACCCAGGTAATCAATCAGCCGTTTAGCATAAAAGTCTCCGTAGCGAATTGCAATATAATGTTGGTCGATTTTTACCGGAATGGTTGAGCTATTTACTCCATCTACTACAAAAGATATAGTTGGCACACGAAATTGACGGTCAGCTTTTGATTGACCAATTACTCGCACATTAGATTTGCTGTTGAGGTAATTTAAGAGGCGATCGCTAATATGTTCTTCATGTATGCTAATTAAATTAAACGCCTGTACCATTTGATTTCTCAAATCAGGTGCAGTTTGATTGTCGTAGTGCAGTTGTGCTAACTCACTTAAATAATCACATAAACCCAACATCCCATAACTTAATTCAAAATTGACATTCCCTAACTGAAATTTATAAGGTATATCTGTTTGCTCAATAAAATAATGATTAAGACCAGGTAATCTTAATAAATGTTCTTCTTTGCCATAAAGTAAAGCATGGTGTGGCCCATAGACCTTATAACAACTAAAAGTATAAAAATCAACATCCAAATCTTGGACATCAACTAATCTATGGGGTGCATAAGCTACACCATCCACACAAATCATCGCGTTGCGATCATGTACAAATGCAGCAATTTCTTTAATAGGATTGATTGTTCCCAAAACATTAGAAGCATGAGTCAAGGCTACTAGTTTTGTACGCTGACTCATCAATGGTTCTAAATCTGCTAAATGAAGTTCTAAGGTATCTGGGCGAATTTGCCACACTTTAACCTTCATTCCTTGTTTTTCAAGAGCGACCCAAGCACCAATATTAGCCTCATGATCACAATTAGTAACAATAATTTCATCACCAGGCGTAAAGGTTTGACCCAAACAAATCGAAAGAACTTTCAACATCATTGTGGTAGATGGGCCCATAACCACTTCTTTATAAGAATTGGCGTTAATGAAAGTAGCCATTCCTCTAGTTGCTAAAGCCAATCGTTCTCCTGCAAGTTGAGAAACTGCATAAGAAGCTCCCAACTGGACATCAGAAGTCAAAAGAAACTCGCTAATTCTATCTACTACTTTTTTTAGGGTTTGTGAGCCGCCAGCATTATCAAAAAAAGTCCATTCACCAGCTAGGGCCGGAAAATATTGCCGAACTTTATCAAGATTCAGAAGCATAGTATGAGTTTTTTGGAGAATATTCTTTATCTTTACCCTAGCTTACCTTTTGGCAAGCCGCCCAGAGAGCATCTAGATTCTCTCTTGATGTTTAGAGCTTGTTGTGCCAGTCTTCTGACTCTGCAATAATCTCTCTAGAGGGGGTATATTCGGAGACTCAAAGAAGATATTACTAAAATATAGTAGTTCCAGAATAGGTAAAGTATATAAAAAATAATTAACCACGGATAAACACGGTTACTCATAGGGACAAGGCATTGTCGTGTACCTCATTCAAGTGAGAATCACTATATCTAAGTTCTTGTAAAGATTAATGTCTTGATTCTTCACAATTCTCGCCAGTTTTATTTGATAAGTTTAAGGTAGGGTCAAAGCAACTATTGTTTTGATTCAGGCAAAGATCGTTGAAGCAGGAATCACACGACTCAAAGTCGGGTGAGGTTCAATGAAAACAAAGGAACGAGCTATGAACATTACGGTTGAATACGACATTGAGGTTATCAAGGAAGAAGCACTTCAACTTGTTAAAAAGAGACTTGTTAACCGTCAGCAGCCAATTTATACCCTCTGTAAATATATTCCTTATCGTGACTGGGTTAATTTTGAACTTGAGTTAGAAAAAAACGAATTTCTGCTTAGAGATAGAATTATCGATCTACTGAATCACGAATCGTGGGAAGATGATTAAGGCTACATTTAAAAGCTGAATCTTATTAGCAGCATTACGATAAAATTAAAATTAAAAATTCGTTTTTCAGCGTTAAAAACCCTCGAATTAAATCGGGGGTTATAAACAAGAGATTATTAAAGTTAGCAATAAATATTTATAAAAAGGCATCGGGAAAACTCACTCTTTTTAAAGATGGGATGAGAGACACCCCGACGCAGTTGACGGTTAACAGTCGACAGTCAACGTGAAATTCCATCCCCAGAATAGGTAAGGTGTTTGAAAAGAAGAGAGAACCATAACTAGTACAGTTCAGTGTAAATAAACATAACACATCCTATCAGCGACTTAGTATTAGGCAGACATCTCTTCTAACCCTATCCATTCGGTGATAGATTGCCATTGCCTTGCGTAAACAGTAGTATTTCTACGTTTTTCTTTTTGAGGTTTGCTAGATATTTTACCTATGACAGCTTCGGTGAATGAACTGGATTGGTTCAGATTATAAACAGGCATTTCTTGCCAGCAGTGGCGGCAAAACCAGTAACTCTCTGCACCGCGTATATGCTCTAAAAGTAGATTTGAACAGCAAGGACAGTAATTCATATTTTTCTCAAATCCTGTTAATAAAAGTGTTATTGCAAATCAGGGCAGCCAGTTGACAAACCCATAGATATTTAAAACTAGGTGTCTATACTTGGACTATAAGGTTTAAATATGAGGAACTTGTGAAGAAAGTTAAAATATTTAATAGTCTCGTATAAATTATGTTTTTTCTTTAAGTAATCTTTTCAAGAAGAAGCAGGGGGAAGGGGGCAGGAGCGGGGGTAAATGCCCCCTGACTCCTACCGTGCAATGAAGGGGAGAAAATGGGTTTGAGTCCCCCACTTCTATTAAGTGGTTCTCTTACCCTACAGGAAGCTAGCGCAACAGGTGGGGTTGAATCCCCATCTCACCTATCCCCCTTGCTCCCTGCTCCCCTGCTTCTTTGTCAAGATTTACACTCACCAATTAATTGCAAAGGTTTCAGACTAACAAAACTACCAAAACCATTAATTAAGGTAATCTATTGAGATGGATGGTCTGCTGTCTCTAATTTGACAATAAAATGAGTTTAGTGGCTCTAAAATTCTATCCACTTACTGCTTTAGTTACTAACTTACATTGTGTCCAGATATATTAGGCGTTCTAATATTTAAAGGTGTATTTATCAATATAGTTAATCAAAAGTTGATTGATAGTTAATTGCACCAAAATAATTCTTGATTTTCAACAGTTTACTTTTTCTGGTTCTCACTAGCTTTTGCTAGTTCGTTTTGATATCAAAAAGATCATTAAAATCGACTAATTAATTATGCGGTTCAACGATCAACTGATTAACTTACCTAGCTTAAATCATGTTATTAATCGTTCTCCCTTAACGATTAAACCTGAAAGTTTTGTAGTTGAAGCTATTGTCTTGATGAGTCAGGAAAAATGTAGTAATTATGCACCTACTAGTTTAAATTCGTCATTAGATTTAGGCTCCAGAAGTCAACCATCTAGTTGTGTCTTGGTTTTGGAAGAAGCAAATTTATTAGGCATTTTTACTGAAAAAGATGTACTGAGACTTACAGCTTCTGGAATGGACTTATCCAAGGTGACAATTGCTGAAGTGATGACGCAGCCAGTGGTTACCCTTAAAGAATCAGAAATTGAGGATATTTTCATTGCCTTATCTTTATTGCGTCAGTATCAGACTAATTATTTGCCCGTTTTGGACGATCACGGACAACTCGTAGGAATCATTACCCAGGCTAGCTTGCTACAAGCCTTCGATATGGTAAAAATAGTTGGGGTCGTTGAAGGGTTGCAGCAATATTTACAAAAACCTAGAGATGAATTCAGGCAGGTTAATCAGTCAATTGAGATAGAGCAAGTCTGCTATCAAACTCAAAATAAATTAAGATTATGGGTTGACGCACAATCGGCTGAGATCATGCAAGTTAATCAGGAACTTCAGCAAGCTCTTGAAGAACTCCAGGTTGTGGAAGAAGAACTGCGCCAACAAAACGAAGAGTTGGCCGCTGCCCGTGAGCTAGTAGAATTGGAGCGCCAACGTTACCAGGATTTGTTTGAATTCGCTCCAGATGGTTATTTGGTCACTGATACAGCAGGGATTATTCAAGACGCTAACCGAGCAGCAGCCATCTTGCTGGCTGTACACCAAAAATATTTGGTAAACAAACCATTAATTTTATTTATTGCTCACCAAGACCGCAAAACTTTTACCATTCGACTAAATAATGAACAGCAGCAACAGCAGTGGGAAGCTTACCTAAAACCACGGGGAGGTACAGCTTTTCCGGCTAGTATAAGAGCCTCTGCCATGTACGATTCAGAGGGTAAGCAAGTTGGCTGGCGCTGGTTACTGTGCGATATTAGCCACCGCCAGCAGGCAAAGGAAAGGCTGTGTAAAGCTTACGAAGAGTTGGAACAACGAGTGGCAGAACGGACGGCAGAACTTGTTATGTCCAATATCCTGTTGGAACAAGAGATTACCGTTAGCGAAGCTGCCCGAAAGGAACGCCAACGCGCAGAAGTTGCATTACAACAAAGCGAAAACCTCTATCGCCATCTCGTGGAAAGCCAAATTGACATAATTATTCGCATTGATTTGCAAGGGCAAATTACCTTTGCCAATGCGGCTGCTTGTCAAACCTTTGGTCGGAAAGAAGATGAGTTTCGTGGTCAGTCATTTTTCCAGTTTCTTCATCCAGATGACTTGCCTGAAGCGATGGAAGATATAACAAATTTAGAATCTTCATCCCATCCCTTGACTAATCGTGAGCGACGTGCATTCACAGTCAACGGTATCCGTTGGTTTCAATGGAATGCGATCGCAATTCATAATGACAAAGGAGAGGTTGTTGAAATCCAAGGGGTAGGCAGAGATATTACCGAACAGCAAGCCGCACAACGCGAACGCCAACTTGCCGAAGCAGCACTGCGCCAAAGCGAGGAGAAATTTCGCAATTTTGTCGAAAACACCCACGCCATCATTAGTATTGTTAGCCCAGATTCATTCCATCCCTTGTACGTTAGTCCTGCTTACGAGAATATTTGGGGCCGCTCTTGCCAAAGTCTTTACGACCAGCCAGACTCTTGGCTAGAGGCAATTCATCCAGACGATCGCGATCGCGCTACCAAATCAGTAGAGCAACTACTTAGTGCTAAATCTAGTTCAGCAGAATATCGAATTTTGCGACCTGATAACTCGGTGCGCTGGATTTGGAATCGGGGTTTTGCTGTCTATGATGACCAAGGAGAAGTTGACTACTATGGTTGCATTGCCGAAGATATCACAGAGCGCAAACTGTCTGAGGATTCATTGCGCCAGAGTGAGGAGAAATTTCGCACTATTGCCGAAAATATCCACGCAGCCATCTGGATTGCTAATCCAGATTCATTCCGAACCTTGTACGTTAGTCCTGGTTATGAAAAAATTTGGGGTCGCTCTTGTCGCAATCTATTAGATCACCCTGAGTCTTGGATAGACAGCGTTCATCCAGACGATCGCAACATTACAACCATTGCAGCAAAGCAACAGCTTAATGGTGAATCCGCTTCAATAGAATATCGAATTTTGCGACCTGATGGATCGATGCGCTGGATCTGGGATCGGAGCTTTACTGTTTATGATGACCAAGGAAAAGTTCAGTACTATGGTGGCATCGCTGAAGATATTACCGAACGCAAACTGGCCCAAGAGTCACTGCAAGAAAGTGAAGCGCGATTGAGTTTAGCTACCGAAGCTGTTCAAATAGGGATATGGGATCGGAACCTGATCGCCAATACTGGTGTTTGGTCTGCCAATATGGGACCACTTTATGGTCTGCCTGCCAACACCTTGTGTCCAACCTTTGAAGACTATCTTAATTTAGTCCATCCAGAAGACCGTGAATCTGTAGCTGCGAGTATAGATCGGATGATTAAGGAAGGAAAAGGATCTATAGAATATCGGATTGTCTGGCCCGACGGCAGCCTACACTGGTTAAACTGCAAAGGTCAGGTTTACTATAACGAAATCGGTCAGCCGATTCGGATAATTGGCACAAATAGGGATGTCACTGAGAGCAAACTGGCAAAACAAAAAATCTCCGAACAAGCCGCCTTACTTGATATCGCTACTGACGCTATATTAGTTCGAGATTTCCAGTCTCAACTCTTATTCTGGAATAAAGGTGCAGAGCGGATGTACGGTTGGCTTTCTACAGAAGTTATAGGAAAAGACCTCCAGGAGATTTTGTACTCAGCAGAAACTCAGCAGCAACTAGAAATACCGTTAAAAAAGGTAATTGAGAGTGGTTCGTGGCAAGGCGAGTTATGTCAAGTTACCAAATCCGGTAAGGAAATTGTTGTAGAAAGTCGCTGGACATTGATGCGTGATGCTGAGGGAGAACCTAAATCTATCCTTACTGTTGATACTGACATCACCGAAAAGAAACAACTTGAAGAACAGTTTTTTCGCACCCAGCGATTGGAAAGCCTTGGTACTCTTGCAGGTGGTATTGCCCACGACTTGAACAATATATTGACACCAATTTTGGCCGCAGCTCAATTGCTACAGGGAACATTTTTCCAAGACGACCAAGAGCGTTTTAGGCAAATGTTGGCACTTGTAGAAACCAACGCCAAACGTGGAGCAGCTTTAGTGAAGCGAATCTTGTCCTTTGCGCGAGGATTTAAAGAAGAGCGAACAATTATCCAAATTGAGTACCTGATTTCAGAAATTATCCAAATTGCTAAACAGACATTTCCCAAATCTATTAAATTTTCCACCATTATTCCAGAAGACATTTGGGCTATCAGTGGAGACACTACACAATTGCATCAAGTGTTGATGAATCTGGTAGTAAATGCCCGCGATGCTTTACCAGATGGCGGCAATATCAAAATTTCTGTGGAAAATAAGTTTATTGATGAAGCTTATACCAGAATGAATCTCGATGCTAAAGTTGGGCCTTATATTGTGATTACCGTTGCAGATAACGGAATTGGCATACCACCAGACATATTAAATAGAATTTTTGAGCCATTTTTTACTACAAAAGATGTCAATACAGGTATGGGTCTTGGCCTTTCAACAGTGCTTGGCATTATTAAAAGCCATGATGGTTTTATCAAAGTGTCTAACAATGTTAGTAGTGGCTGCAAATTTGACTTATTTTTACCAGCAGTGGCAGCAACCCAAGGCTTAAGTATAGAAGAGATAGATTTGCTACCAGGACAGGGAGAATTGATTTTGATTGTAGATGATGAAGCCCAAATTCGAGAGATTGCCACAATAATCCTGGAAAACCACAACTATAAGATACTAACTGCCAGTAATGGCATAGAGGCGATCGCGCTTTATGCCCAACACAAGCATCAAATCAATGCCATATTAATGGATATAATGATGCCGGATATGGACGGAATCACCGCTATTCGCACTTTGCAAAAAATAAACAAGCAGGTTCAAATTATTGCCTGTAGCGGACTGAACTTAATTCAAGTCTTTGGTCAAGCTGCTGATGCTAATGTGCAAGCAGTTTTATTAAAACCCTATACGGCTAAAGAATTATTGAAAAGTTTACACCACCTATTTAGAGGCTAGTACCGCAAGGCGGAAGTCAAAAGTCAAAAGTATTATGGAATAAACTCTTTAAAGATTTTCAATGATTGTTCTATTTACGCGGCCGTGAAATATTTAGTGGGACTTAGACAAAAAGTAGCCAGAAAAAACCATAAAACGTAGATACAGAGAGACTTTGATATCGTTTTGACTAGTTTGTTGATATATCTAGGTTTTAAGTATTTTTGAGCCTTTAGTGTAATCCTGTTCCTCCCCCCAGCAATCTTTGTGCCCTGAGAAGGATGCCCCAGAAGCGATTCCTTGACAAGGTAAAATTAGGACTTAATGCTAATCTAAAATATGGCGCATATATTACTAGTGGATGATGAAGCACCCCTACGCGAAAGCCTGACTTACACGCTGCAAAAAGAAGGCTATACAGTGACAACAGCAGCAGATGGGCATAGTGCGATCAAACAGTTCCACAAAGAAGTACCCGATGTAATTTTGCTCGACCTCATGCTACCGGAGGTTGGCGGCATGGAAGTATGTTGGCGAATTCGGGCATTTTCGGATGTTCCCATTGTCATGCTGACAGCAAAAGATCAAGATATCGATAAAATTTGGGGCTTGGAAGCAGGAGCAGATGATTATGTCACCAAGCCATTCAACACCCGTGAACTACTGGCACGGATAAAAGCAGTGTTGCGCCGTCGTTCTGGGGATTAATTTCAAACATGAACTGGTTGCCTCGCATCAAAGTAAATTCCATACATGCTAGGCTGCTAGCCACTTATTTGTTGCTGATCACCTTGGGAACCTCCGTAATGGCAGGCTACATCCTGTGGTCGTTCCATGCCTACTTCATGCGATCGCGGCAAATGGATCTGGAGAACTGGACAGCTGCCTTAAGCGAGAGTGCAGCAGATGCTTTAGAAACAAAAAATCTGCAAAGGGTAGAATTACTGGTGCAACGGTATGGAGCACCACAAAATGTGACACTTCGCATTTTTAATCAAGAAGGTCGTCTTCTGGCAACTTCTGACCCACGGCTAGATAAACAGGTTAAAGACTGGTATAAAGTTACCGGCATATCGGAAGCTCTACAAAATCGTCCGGCGCAAGGGGTCGCAAAAGGGGTTTTATCAACCGAAGATCGCCTCTACATCGCTAGACCAATTGTGCGTAACGGTCAATTACTGGGCGTGCTGCGAATGTCCATGACTTTGGATCAGCTTCAGCGTCAGTTCGCTAGGGTGATTTGGAGCGTTTTAGGAACGCTGGCACTGACAATCTTGATATGTGCGCTCATCAGTACTCGCTTTGCTCGGAGTCTCTCAAAACCAATTGAAACTATGCAAAACTTTGCAATTCGCTTAGGTAGTGGTCATTTTGGTGACAAGCTGATTATCCATGAAAACAATGAGTTGGATCAGTTAGCAGCAGAGTTAAACCGAATGAGTGAACGGTTGGCTTCGTTAGATCAGGAGCGCCGGGCTTTTTTAGCAAATGTCTCCCATGAACTCCGCACACCCATCAGCAACGTTCAGGTAACGGTAGATGCACTTAGAAGTGGCGCATACGAAGAGCCGCAATTGCGCGATCGCTTTTTTCAAACTATCGAGAACGAAATCAAACGTTTATCAAGGCTGATCCATGACCTGCTGGATCTCGGACGATTGGAAGCAGGAGTTACTCAGCTTGAACAGCAGAACTTTTCACTACAAGGTTTGATTAACCGTGCTGTCAATGCAATGGAACCTCGAATGCAAGCTATTGGTGTATCTGCGCGCGTAAATGTGGTTGATTTACAACTAGAAGGCGATCCAGAACGACTATTACAGGCGATTTTAAATGTGCTAGACAACGCTATCAAACATTCAGTAACCGATTCTCTGGTGTTTATTTCTGGGTACAGCGAGGGTAAACAAGCAGTTGTGAAAATTCAAGACCAGGGAACAGGTATTAGTGAGGGTGATTTGCCCCGAATTTTTGAACAGTTTTATACAACAGATCCCTCCCGTAAAGGCAGTGGCAACGGTCTGGGGTTAGCGATCGCCAAGCGCATTGTAGAAGCTCATCAAGGCAGCATCACAGCCAATAGCGTCGCCAGTCAGGGCGCAACTTTTACGATTTGCCTGCCGTTAAAAGCAACGGCAAAGTTCAATCAGGAAGGAGATAGCCAGGAGTAATAGGTTGTTGCTCTGCGCCTGGGGAGCAGGGAGCAGGGGAAAATTCCTCTCCCCTGCCCTCTGCCTCTTCTGCATGCCCAATCCTCGATCCCCAATTTCTTATACTTTGGTGATTTCCTCACAAGTTCCTCAAATTGCTTTGCTAAATTTAGAGCCTGAGCAACGTCGGCAAAATGGGGTTAATCCGGCTGATGAACATTATTAGGAAAATTAATGATGAGTTAGCGATCGCTGGACAAATTACACTAGATCAGCTGAAACAAATCGCTGATGAGGGTTATCAGTCTGTATTGAACTTACGTTTGCCCGACGAAACAGGCTTGCTGGCTAATGAACAGGAGAAAATAGAGCATTTGGGATTGTACTACGTTAACTTTCCAACTAAACCTGAAGACATTAATCATCAAGTTACGCTCCAGATGTATCAGATAATCACTGAACTACGCAAACCGATTCTGATACATTGCGATAACTCAATTCGTTCAGCCGCAATAGTATTGTTGTATATCTGCATAAAGCAGGGAATAACATTTGAAAAAGCCCTGCAAAAAGTTATTACATTAGGGTTGATAAGCTGATGCGCGCCTAAATTATATAAACACTGTTTACGGTCGTTAACTGTTGACGAATAGATTTGAAGCTCTTGTAACTTTTCATCCTAGAGCTAGACGCGGCTGGTTTTCATGGTCACATACCATTCAAGTAGGAATCTGCCTCACAGAACTGGAGACTGAAAAAAAATGAGGTCGTGACCTAACTAAAGTTCTGGGATTCGTCATCATGTATGAACTAGTTCAAGCTGTCTTCAACGGTGATGAAAAAACTGCTCTACATCAGTTGATTTATACGTTGAGTGCTTCAGGTAAGCATTACTTCCTGAGAAATGAGATTTTACAAGCTTTTGCCGATTACTGTCATCAATCGCAAAAGCCTGCTTATTTTTACTACTCTTCTTCTGTTGGCAAACTGATACAGTACACCCACGAAATAATTCTTGAAGAACAAAGTACCTGGTTCGTCGTTCGCCCCAAGATTGCTAACCAGGAAGTTTGGAAACTGACACCTGATAGTAGGTTTGAGCAGATGACACCTCAAGCGCTGCTAGATGTCAGAGATCGTTTAGTCAATCGCTACCAACCCCACATTCTCGAAATCGACCTCCACCCGTTTTACGAAAGTTCCCCAAGAATTGACGACCCCAGAAATATCGGTCAAGGTTTAGCCTTCCTCAACCGTTACCTGTGCAATCAATTGTTGACTGACCCCCAATATTGGGTAGAAATGTTGTTTCAAGCATTACAGGGGTTGCAAAATAATGGGATTCGGCTGCTGTTGAGCGATCGCATTCCTTCAGGTATTCACCTCGCCAAACAAATTAAGCTAGCGCTCAAATTGCTGAATCAGCTTGAGCCTGATGAACCTTATGAAAAATTCCGCTTCGATGTCCAAAAACTCGGCTTTGAGCCGGGTTGGGGTAACACTGCGGCGCGAGTTTCCGAAACCCTAGAACTCCTCGACCGACTCATTTACTCTCCAGAACCTGGCATCTTAGAAACATTTGTAGCCCGCGTCCCCGCCGTTTTTCGCGTCGTCCTCATTTCCATCCACGGCTGGGTTGGACAGGAAGATGTTTTAGGAAGAGATGAAACACTTGGTCAAGTTATCTATGTCCTTGAACAAGCCCGCAGCTTAGAAAACGAACTGCGTGAACAAATCAAACTCGCTGGTCTGGATGTGCTGGGTATGAAACCCCATGTGATTATTCTCACCCGGCTAATCCCTAACTGCGAAGGCACATTTTGCAACCTGCGTTTAGAAAAAGTCCAAGATACTCAAAATGCTTGGATATTGCGCGTTCCTTTTGGTGAATTCAATCCTGAAATTACCAACAATTGGATTTCTAAATTTGAGATTTGGCCTTATTTAGAAAACTTTGCTCTAGATGCAGAAAAAGAATTACTAGCTCAATTTCAAGGTAAACCTAATCTTCTTGTTGGCAACTACAGCGACGGTAATTTAGTAGCCTTTCTTTTATCTCGCCGAATGAAAGTTACCCAGTGTAACATTGCCCATTCCTTGGAAAAACCTAAACATCTATTTAGTAATTTATATTGGCAAGATTTAGAAGACAAATATCACTTCTCGGTACAATTTACTGCTGATTTAATTAGCATGAATGCAGCCGAATTTATTATCACATCATCCTATCAAGAAATTGTCGGCACACCTGACACCATAGGCCAATACGAGTCGTACAAATGCTTTACGATGCCGCAGCTTTATCATGTGGTTGATGGGATTGATTTGTTTAGTCCTAAATTCAACTTAGTACCACCGGGAGTAAATGAAAAGATTTTCTTTCCCTATAGCCAAAAAGAAGACCGAGATTCTAACCTTCGCACACAAATTTACGACTTCCTCTTTACCCGCGAAGACTCCCAAATCTTTGGTCATTTAGATAACCTTAACAAGCGACCAATCTTTGTCGTTGCTCCCATCACTTCAATCAGAAATCTCAGTGGTTTAGCTGAATGTTTTGGTCGAAGTCAGGCGTTGCAAGAGCGCTGTAACCTAATCCTTTTAAGTAGTAAACTGCATCCAGATGAAGCTACAAACCCAGAAGAAGCAGAAGAAATCCGAAAACTCCACGACATTATTGAACAATATCATCTCAATGGCAAAATTCGCTGGGTGGGGATGCGTATCCCTAGCAACAACATTGGCGAAGCCTACCGAGTAGTTGCAGATTATCAGGGAATTTATGTCCACTTTGCCCGCTTTGAATCCTTCGGTCGGTCTATTTTGGAAGCGATGATTTCCGGCTTGCCAACTTTCGCTACTCAATTTGGCGGCTCTTTAGAAATTATCGAAAACCAAGAGAATGAATTTAATGTTAATCCTACAGACTTAGAAGAAACAGCAAAGAAAATTTTAGGCTTTGTTGAACAATGCGATACTCATCCTGAACATTGGCATGAAGTCTCAGAATGGATAAGCCTGCGAATTCATAATAGATACAATTGGCATTTACATAGTAAGCAATTACTACAGCTTACTAAGATATTTAGTTTTTGGAACTTTGTTGCTCCAGAAAATAACGAAGCCAGAGATCGCTATATGGAAACCTTATTTCATCTCATTTATAAACCTAGAGCCGAAAAGATTTTGGAAAAACATAAGAGGGGATGAGGGAGTAGGGAGTGGGGAGTGGTGAGTGGGGGATGAGGGGACAAGGAGAATTAGAGACTGATTTATCACCTCAAAGACTTTTTCATCCACTTTAGAACTCTGTTCATCTTCCTCAAAGACTGATTCATCCACCTCTGAACTGGATGAATCCACCTCCGAACTCCGTTCATCCACCAAATTTCCTAATTCCCAATTCCCTATTCCCCATTCCCTACTTTATGCAAACAAAAGGTCATTCTCGCAATTTTATTTACACAGACTGGCTTTTAATCGAAACCCAGTTTGACCCCGATCAATTACACTCTAAAGAAACCGTCTTTACAATCGGCAATGGATACCTGGGAACAAAAGGTAGTTTTGAAGAAGGTTATCCTCATGCATTGCCAGCTACTTTTATCCACGGTGTCTACGACGATGTGCCGGTGGTGTACACTGAACTGGCAAATTGCCCTGACTGGCTACCTCTGGTAGTGATTGTAAATGGCGATCGCTTCCGTCTCGATCAAGGTGAGATATTGCGCTATGATCGGCAGCTTGATTTACGCTACGGACTTCTGTGCCGTTACTTGCGTTGGCGCTCTCCCAGTGGAAACACTATAGATATTAACTTTGAACGCTTTGCTAGTTTTGCAGATCAGCATGTGTTGGCGCAACGCTGTCATTTAACGCCAGTAGATTTTGATGGAGTAATCGAAGTTCAGGGAAGTATCAACGGCTATCCAGAAAACCAGGGTTTTAATCACTGGGAAGGACTAGATCAGGGCAAGACTGACCAAGGAATCTGGTTGCAACGCCGCACCCGCCACTCCCGGATTGAAATCGGTATGGGCGCAACCATGAAAATATCAGGCACTGAAGCATCTTTGCAAGTCAGTACCGCACCTGGTTATCCAACCTTGAGCATGACCTACCTAGCTAAATCAAAACAGACCGTAACCCTAGAAAAAATCGTGACAGTTTTTACCTCGCGAGATACTGAGACACCAGTTTCAGCAGCTACAGAAAAACTCGCGCACCTGCCAGACTACGCAACACTACTAAAAGCCAATGAGCAGGCATGGGATGAGGTGTGGCAGCAAAGTGACATCCTCATTGAAGGGGATAGCACAGCTGCTTTTGCTGTTCGCTACAATTTGTTTCAGCTGCTGATTGCTGGGTCACGCCATGATGACAAGGTAAGCATTCCTGCTAAAACTCTTTCTGGGTTTGGCTATCGCGGTCATATCTTTTGGGATACAGAAATTTTTATGTTGCCCTTTTTTCTGTTTACCCAACCAGCGATCGCCCGAAATTTACTTAGTTACCGTTGGCACACCTTACCAGGAGCTAGACGCAAGGCTTCCCATTACGGCTATAAAGGGGCAATGTTTGCCTGGGAAAGTGCTGATACTGGAGATGAAGTAACACCACGTTGGGTACTTGAAAATGATTTTTATGGTGAAGATGTGCGGATTTGGTGTCGCGATCGCGAAATTCATATTAATGCAGATATCCCCTACGCCGCTTGGAACTACTGGCAAGCCACTGGTGATGATCAGTGGATGCAACAACGCGGTGCAGAGATTATTTTGGATGCCGCTATTTTTTGGGGGAGTCGGGTAGAATTCAATCCTGAGCTACAACGGTATGAAATTCGGGGAGTGATCGGAGCAGATGAATACCATGAATTCGTCCACAATAACGCCTTTACAAATCGCATGGCGCAATGGCATCTACAGAAAGCGATCGCAATTTATGATTGGTTGGCTCACAAGTTCCCCGAACGAGCTACTGAACTAGAACAGAAACTCAAACTCACCCCACAAGAGCGATCGCACTGGCAAGACATTATTGCCAAAATCTTGTTTCTCCATGACCCATTAACAGAACTAATCGAGCAGTTCGAGGGATTTTTTCAATTAGAAGATATCAACTTAGCAGATTACCAAGGGCGCGATCGCTCCATGCAAGCCATTTTGAGTATTGAAAAAACCAATAAATGTCAAGTAATCAAGCAGCCAGATATATTAATGCTTCTTTATTTAATGCGGGAATCAGCAGATTTTCCCTACAACGAAAAAGCATTGCAGACCAACTGGGACTACTATGCACCCCGTACAGACATTACTTATGGTTCGTCCCTTGGCCCAGCAGTTCACGCCATTTTAGCTTCCGATTTGGGCAAATCAGCAGAAGCTTACGAAGTGTTTATGCAAGCGTTAATGGTGGATCTTGAAGATAACCGAGGTAACACCAGCGATGGAATTCACGGCGCTACTGCTGGTGGCGTTTGGCAAGCTGTAATTTTTGGATTTGGCGGCATTCAACTAACCGAAAAAGGCCCCATAGCCAACTACCATCTCCCTGATGGTTGGACACGCTTGAAGTTTAAACTGCACTGGCAAGGAAAATGGCACGACTTCGATCTACGCAAAGAACAAGTCACCCAAGATATAACTCGTCAACTAGAATATCTCCAACTTTCCCTCTCCCCAAATCCCCCAAATTTCCCCTCAGAAGTTTCTAAAAACCAGACTTCCCCCCCTGCCCTTTCATCTCCCCACTCCCCTAACATCCAAGGATTCATCTTCGACCTAGATGGTGTGCTAACAGATACAGCAGAACTTCACTATCAAGCTTGGCAAAAGCTAGCAGATGAAGAAGGTATACCCTTTAATCGGCAAGCTAACGAAGCGCTGCGGGGTGTATCCCGTCGTGCTTCACTGATGCATATTATTGGAGATAGGCCATATTCGGAAGCACAAATCCAGGAGATGATGGAGCGTAAAAATGGCTACTATGTGGAATTGATCCAAAACATGACATCTAAGGATTTATTACCAGGTGCGATCGCTCTCTTAGATGACCTGCGACAAGCTGGGATTAAAATCGGTATTGGTTCAGCTAGCAAAAATGCCCGGACAGTAATCGAGCGATTGGGGATTGCCGATAAAGTAGATGCGATCGCTGACGGTTATAGTGTACAGCAACCTAAGCCAGCACCCGACCTATTTCTCTACGTAGCCAAGCAGCTAGGACTCAAACCAGCGCAATCTGTAGTTGTAGAAGATGCCACAGCAGGCGTTGAGGCGGCTCTAGCCGGTGGTATGTGGGCAGTAGGACTCGGCCCTGCCGAACGAGTTGGAGCCGCTCATATTGTTTTGTCCAGCTTAGAAGGGGTCAAATGGGCAGATTTAAGAGCCAAATTAAGCAATATTGCCAGAAAAAAACATTGAGGCTCCAAAAGTTAAGCTTGTCCAGGTATTGAGGTTCCAAAAGCTAAGATTGTCCAAGTAGGGAATCTAAAATAAAACGGAAGTTTAGATATCCAAATTAGGAGTCAAAGCGTGAATTTGGACGAATTAGCCTTACAGATACAGAATATGCGTAAGCGCGTCGCCCTTTTGCAACGCCAGAGTGAACAGGAAAAAACACAGGAAGATATTGAAGTTGTCACCGCAGTATTAAAAGAAGTCCACTTAGCTTTGGAAAAACTGCAAAGAGCTAATGAAGAGCTACAGCAGCAGAATGAAGAATTATCCAACACTCAACAATCCTTGGTAGCAGAACGTCAACGCTACCAAGAATTATTTGAGGAAGTACCAGACGCTTATTTTGTGACTGATACAAAAGGGTTAATTCAGGAAGCTAACTCTGCCGCCACAACTCTGCTCAACATTTCTAAAAGTGGTTTGTTGGGTAAACTCCTAGGGATTTATGTGCTTGAGAAAGAAATAATTGCTTTTCATCTGAAACTAACTCATCTGCGCGATCATGCCGAAATTCCAGACTGGAAAATGCAAGAGTGGGAAGTCAACCTAAGACCATATAACAGAACGCCAATTATTGCTGCGGTTAAAGTGGTTGCTATCCGTAATCAACAAGGTAAGTTAGTTGGTTTGCGCTGGATATTACGAGACATTAGCGAAAACAAGCGAACCCAAGGCAAGCTGCAATGGGCAGAACAGGCGATGCGACAAGCGCTTGCCAAAGAAAGGGAGTTTAGCGAACTTAAATCCCGCTTGCTCACCATCACCTCCCATGAGTTTCGCACCCCTTTGGCTACCATCCACTCTTCTGCGGAATTACTAGAATATTATCGCCATCTCTGGAGCGATGAGCGACAAAATACCCACCTGCGTCGCATTCAAAAATCTGTGATGCACATGACTCAGTTGTTGAATGATGTATTGGTGCTGAGTCAAGATGAAACAAGTAAATTAGAATTTCATCCAACACCCCTGAATTTGGTGGAATTTTGCCGCGATTTGTTAGAAGAATTAGAACAGAGCGATCGCTCACAACATGTGATCGCTTTTAGCAGTAAGTGCCAATGTACCCCAGCTAACTTAGACGCGAAACTACTGCGGCAAATCTTGAGTAATTTACTCTCGAATTGTCTAAAATACTCCCCCATTGGTAGCACAGTTAAGTTTTCTGTCACCACTGCCAACGATCAAGCCATATTCCAGACTCAAGATTCTGGTATTGGCATTCCTCCTTCTGACATTGAACACATCTTTGAACCATTTCATCGTGCCAGTAATGCAGACAATATCCCAGGAATGGGGTTGGGAATGTCCATCGTCAAGCAGGCTGTAGATTTACATGGCGGCGAAATTTTTGTCGAAAGTGCGATCGGTGCAGGAACTACCTTTACAGTCATTCTGCCATTTTCGACAAATTTGCATGTATAACGGCACTAAGAATTTTGCTGCGCTTTAATTTTAATTACAAAAAGACGTACAATAATCAATCACTTTTATTTATCAAATTAAACATAAAATATAATTGCTTCTATCCTAAAAGGTCTTTAAACTAGAGTTAGCCGGTCAACAATACGTTGTTTGTAAAGTTTTTCTTAACAGTAGCTTAGGAAAACCAACTCAAATACTTTGTATATTTAAGTGTGAGTTTAAAATATTACGCCTGTGGTAATCTCTAACAAATCAGAATATGCACTTCTAGCCCTGTTAGAGTTGGCAACCTGCTACCCTAACGGTGAAGCCCTGCAAATTCGGGAGATAGCGGCATTGCAAGACATACCGAACCGCTATTTAGAACAACTCCTAGCCACATTAAGGCGTGGAGGTTTAATTAAGAGTATACGCGGAGCCAAAGGTGGCTATGTTCTGGCACGAGATCCCGGAAAGATTACAGTGTTAGATGCTTTTAGCTGTATGGAAGGCTCAGATATTGTTGTCTCTAATTGTGAGCCAACTCCCAACACGGTAGAAGGTGAGCTAATTCAGGAAGTCTGGCAGGAAGCACGTCAGGCTGCTAACTCAGTGTTAGAAAAATATACACTCCAAGACCTTTGTGAACGAAGATCAATGCGAAAGCAGAAGGAACTCATGTATTACATTTAGAAACAATAAAGTGGGAAATTTTTCATCCATCCTTAGTATGAAAGTAATAAGGTTATATGCCCGAAGTCAATTCTCAACAGCCCATAAATAATGCCGCTACTCTTGTGGAGAGTTATGGAGCGGGAAAACGGGACTTTAGTAAAGCAGAACTGGGTAATGCTGATTTGCAGGGCATCAACTTGAAAGGTTCTGACCTCAGTTATACTGACTTGAGTGAAGCCAACCTGAGTGGTGCAAATTTGAGGGGAACTGACCTAAGCTTTGCCGATCTTAATCAAGCTAATCTGAAGGATGCTGATCTTAGGGGAGCATTGTTGATGTCAGCGAATCTCCGCCAAGCTGATCTCAAAGGAGCGAACCTGCAAAAAGCAGACTACGATCGCAGCACTCATTTTCCTCAAGATTTCGATCCAGTGAAGGCGGGTATGCAGATCAAATCTGAAAATTGATGAAATTAAGTTCACTGAACTTACTTGCCTCAAGATAGAAGATGTTTCTCCCAAAAGAGTTGTATTTTGGAAAAAAAGCCTATCTATGAGGTTGACAATGGAGGCGAAAAGTGAAATCCTCAACCGACGCGCACCACTAATTACTGCTGGAATTTTTCTTGGTGTGGGTCTTGGAGGGTTTATTGATGGAATTGTACTGCATCAGCTCCTCCAGTGGCATCATATGCTTAGTAATATTCGACCTCTGAACAACACGGCAAATATAGATTTGAACATGGTATGGGATGGGTTATTTCATGCCTTGGATTGGGTATTCACCGTGATCGGAGTTGTCTTGCTATGGCGTGCCGGAGGGCGTGATGATGTTCCTTGGTCATCACAGACCTTTATTGGATCAATACTTATTGGTACTGGGTTGTTCGATTTTGTTGAAGGTTTAATTGACCACCAAATTCTTGGTATCCATCATGTAAAACCAGGCCCAAATCAGTTAGCTTGGGATCTGGGATTTCTTGCATTGGGTGCGCTACTTATTGTCATTGGCTGGATAATGATTAAAAAGGAGCCAGTAGTCAAAAGTCATTAGTCAAGCGTTCGCAATAATTTTATCGTCAAGTTAACTACCGTGAAGCTTGCTGTAGTTAGAAAAAGCGAGAGATAGGCACAAAGACTCATCCTCGCTTTTTGATTACCTAAGCTGTGAGAGTTGTAATCGCTTTGTCTACAGCTTCCAAGGCAGTGTTTACTTCCGCTTCTGTGACAATTAGCGGTGGCACAAACCGGACTACCTTTGGTCCGGCAGGTACCAGTAATACGCCCTCCTTAATGGCAGCATTGACGATATCTGCTGCGGTTAGTTGAATATCGGCTCGCAACTCCAAACCGTTGATTAAACCCCAACCTCGAACTTCACCAATGTGCTGAGGATATTTTGCTGCGATCGCTTTTAATCCAGTTCGTAACTGTTCACCCCTGTCTTGCACATTCTGCAAAATATTTTCCCGTTCCAATGTCTGGCAAACACTGAGTGCTACACCACACACAAAAGGATTTCCGCCAAAGGTGCTGGCGTGTTCCCCTGGTTGAAAAACATCACAAAATTTCTTGCTCATCATTGCACCAATGGGGATACCGCCACCTAAGCCTTTGGCGCTGGTGAAAATATCTGGTTCAACGCCGAGATGTTCATAAGCCCACAATTTACCGCTTCGCCCCATACCAACTTGCACTTCATCGAAAATCAATAAAATGCCAGTTTCATCGCAAATCTGCCGGAGCTTTTTGAAATACGCAACATCTCCCGGACGCACACCGCCTTCTCCCTGCAATGGCTCAATTAGAATTGCTGCTACACGGTAATCGCCTTCATCTAACTCGCTAATCGCCACTTCTACAGCGTTAATATCGTTGTAATTTACGTAGTGGAAACCAGGCATTAAAGGATCAAAATACTTTTGATACTTCGGTTGTCCCGTGGCGGTAATTGTCGCCAAAGTCCGTCCGTGAAAACTGGCATTGGCGGTTAAAATAATTGGTTTTTCAATGTCTAATACTGTGTGGGCATATTTTCGCGCCAGTTTAATTGCAGCTTCGTTAGCTTCAGCTCCAGAGTTGCAGAAAAATACGCGATCGGCACAAGAATTATCAACAAGCCATTTTGCCAATTCACCTTGTTCAGGAATGTAGTACAAATTAGAGACATGGTGCAGTTTCTGGATTTGGCGTGTCACCGCTTCTACCATAACTGGGTGGGCGTGTCCTAAAGTACAAGTGGCAATTCCTGCTACAAAGTCCAGATATTCGCGCCCCTGTGTATCCCAAACCCGGCATCCAGCACCCCTTTCTAAGGCTAAGGGAAACCGGCCGTAGGTAGACATGACAGCTTCATTAAAGCTATCTACATTAAAGGGATTAGATGTTACAGGCCCTGAATCTGGGGGGATGGTGGCTTGGTCAACGAGAGTTTGTAGGCTCACTACCGCTCCTCCTGAAAGTTTTTCATTATATAGTTATTTACTAGTTTCCTAGAAATCCCTAAAAAATACTTTTTATTTAGCACAACTCGTACTTCTTCTTAGGCTAACGCTTATATAACCTCGAACGCTTGGCGGTGGTGAAAAAAATTTTGTACTCAACACTTGAGCAAGAATTGGGGCAAGCTCTTGAGGCAACACTTCTCTACGAACGCTTCCATCTTGGTCTAACAAGTTAAAGATGAATATTTTTAAATCTTATGAGTATAGAGTTCATACTATTAGTTTGGATAACTTGTAGTTTGAATGTACTAAAAAGCACAAATGCGATAAAGTTAGTACAAAACTAAAAAAAGTAGGCTAAAAGTACTATTTTTACGTCATTCTCAACACTTGAGCAAAAATATCAACGTATCCAAAAGGAGTTAATGGTTGGGGCGATCGCTCTTGGCGGTGTTTTCTTCATTGGCACTTTGTGGTACTCGTTAGTAGAGGGCTGGTCATGGGAAGATGCAGCTTACATGACAGTGATCACTTTAGCGACTGTGGGATATGGAGAGACACACCCACTAAATAGCCGAGGACGATTGTTTACCATTGCCCTGATTTTGTTGGGTGTAGTCAATATAGGTTACATTGTCAACAGATTTACAGAAGCGATCATTCAAGGCTACTTTCAAGAAGGAATTCGGCTACAGCAACAGAGGCGGTTAATGGAATCCCTAACAGAACATTACATTATCTGTGGATTTAGTCGAACTGGTCGTCAAATTGCCAAAGAATTTCGGGCAGAAGCCGTACCTTTTGTAGTGATTGATTCGGAGATAGAATCTGTACAAAGGGCACAAACAGAAGGTTACACAGCATTCCAAGGTGACGCTACCCTAGATGACACACTTTTGAAAGTTGGTATTGAACGGGCGATGTGTATCGTTGCAGCACTCCCTTCTGATGCCGAAAATTTATACATTGTTTTATCAGCTAAAACACTGAATTCGGGAATTAGGGTAATTGCACGCGCAAGTACAGAAGAGGCTTTGCAGAAGTTACGACGCGGTGGTGCAGATCAAGTCATATCCCCCTATATTACTGGTGGGAAGCGCATGGCTGCTGCGGCGCTCAGACCCCAAGTATTGGACTTTGTAGACGGGATTTTGACAGGTGCAGACCGCCAATTGTATATGGAAGAATTTTTACTCGACCCGGCTTTTTGTCCCTTTGTGGGTCAAAGTTTGCAAAAAGCGAGATTGCGATCGCAATCTGGGGCATTAGTTTTGGCAATTCGCCGCCTTGATGGAACTTTAATCGGTGGCCCCACTGGTGATACAGTGTTAATGCCGGGTGATCGGTTAATTGGTATGGGTACAGCAGAGCAATTGCGTAGCCTTAACCAAATTCTCGGCCCAATTGGTTCTCAGGAATTGCGTAAACCGAAGAATAATAGCTGATAAAGTTATTGGGCATGGGGCAAAGAATTTATTTTTTTAGCGATGCCTTCGGCGGGCTTCGCCTACGCTTATTTATTTCACCTTGAATAAGGCTGAATTTCGTTAACATTCGCAACCATTAGTTAAATTATCCATTAGAACAAACCTAGTATAATTACGGGTAAACAGCCTAGATTATTCGTTGTAATTCGTAATTACAAATTATTTGGTTATGATACCAATTTAGAAAATGATGGCGGCAGTAGAGACGCAAAATTTTGCGTTTCTACTGTATTTAGTTAGTCATAAAAAAATGCAAAAACTATGATGAACTTGGATTTACAGAGATTCTTTGATGCCTGCGATCCCAGTAGAACGTTAGTCTTGGCTAATTCAGAGGATAAACTCTACTATATTGACTTTGCTAGTGTGCGGGGTGGCAAAATTATTGATGCTCTGAAGCGGACTATTACCCGATTATCCCCGAATAAACCTACCTGCCAGTTATTTACCGGACATATTGGTTGTGGTAAATCTACTGAGTTATCGAGACTGAAAACCGAGTTGCAAAGTGAGGGATTTCATGTAGTCTACTTTGAGTCCACCAAAGATTTGGATGAAACAGACGTAGATATTACAGATATCATGCTGGCGATCGCCCGGCGGGTAGGTGAAAGTTTAGAGCAGGTTAACGTTAATCTGCAACCCCAAGGTTTTCAATCTTTCCTCAATGGAGTCTGGGAGTTTTTGCAGACACCAGTATTAGTGACGGCTGAAACTGAGTTGATGGGAGCCAAAATCAAGGGTAGCACTGATGGTCAATTAGAATTTTCTCTCCCCGCAGGGATTGGCAAAATCACAGCCAAAACGAAAGATAGTCCTAAACTGCGTTCTAAATTAAGACAGTATTTGGAACCGCAAACGAATAGAATTTTGCAGTTTATTAACGAAGAGATTATCAAAGTTGCCACTGAGCAACTAAAGCAACGCGGTCAAAAAGGATTGGTGGTGATTGTTGATAATCTGGATCGAATAGACAATCGACCCACTTCATCAGGGCGATCGCTACCAGAATATCTTTTTATTGAGCGGGGAGAACAGTTACGCAAACTGAATTGCCATTTGGTTTATACTCTGCCCTTATCATTGATTTTTTCTAATGACTGCGAAGCGCTGAAAAACCGCTTGGGTGGTGGAGTTGACCCGAAAGTTTTGCCGATGATTCCAGTTCAACTCAGAGATGGAACTGAGTATTTGGAAGGAATGCAGCTATTGCAGCAGATGGTTTTGGCCAGGGCTTTTCCAGATATTCCGGCACAGGAGAGATTAGGATTAATTACAAAAGTTTTTGATTCACCTGAGACTTTAGAGCGGTTGTGTAGCGTGAGTGGTGGACATGTCCGAAACTTGCTAGGAATGCTGTTTCGTTGTCTCCAGGAAGTAGATCCGCCGATTTCTCGAAATATCCTAGAATCTGTGATTCGGGATGCCCGCGATCGCCTGGTACTTTCCGTTGATGATGAAGAATGGGATTTACTGTTTCAGGTAGTACAAGAACAGAGAGTCAAAGGAGACAAAGAATACCAAACCCTGTTGCGTAGCTTGTTCGTCTTTGAATATCAGGATAATCAAGGGCGCTGGTTTGCTCTCAATCCGCTTTTGACAGAAACGGCAAAATTTAAGTTGTGGCAACAGCTAAGGAAGTGAGATCATGTCTGAATTAGACGGATTAGAGAATATCTTGCCAGATAATGAGCGATCGCTGCAAACACTAGCACGCACACTCAAACTAACTCAAAAACGCTTTTCTTTAATTTTGGTGCGGTGCAATTACACTAGTTTGCAAGAGCAGATACTACAAAGGTTACGCCAGCAATGCAGTGTTGAATTTGCCGAATTAGTCCTACCGTCATCGACCACAAAACTTTATAGCAACATCTTGCACCAAGTAGAAGATCAGCCACCAGCCGCTTTGATGGTTTTAGGTTTAGAGTCAGTTGAAGCACTTGACGATCTACTTGTTGCTGCTAATAAAACGCGAGATAAATTCAAGAGCGATTTTGCCTTCCCCATAATATTGTGGGTAACAGATAGGATACTGCATAGATTGGGGCGGTTGGCACCAGATTTCAATAGCTGGGCTAGTCCACCGATTCAATTTACCATTGCATCTGATGATATGGTGAAATCCCTGCGCCAAAAAGCAGAGCAAGCCTTTAGTAGCGATGCTGACTTTAGTTTAGATGGTTTTGACCTCAAAGCCGTGCAGGACGATTTAGCTAGCGATCAGCAAGAATCAGATCCAGAACTCCAAGCTAGTTTGGCATTTATGTTGGGCTTGCTGGACTATAGAAATAATCGGCTAGATTTAGCGATCGCGCATTATCAACAAAGCTTGACTTATTGGCAGCAAAGTAACAATTTAGATCGGCAAGGAATATTACTGCTAAATATCGCCTTAGCTTATTACAGCAAAGCCGAACAACAACCAATAGAAAATCAAACTTATTGGGAAGAAACGAGAAGTTATTTCCAGCAAAGCCTAGAGATTTTTGAACAGGCTCAACATCTCGAATTAGTTGCTAAACATATTAATCAACTTGGGGAAGTTTTGCGCCGTTTAAAAGCTTGGCGAGAACTACATCAACTAGCTCATAAAGCACTAAAACTGCATCAAAACTATGACGCTCCCAAGCAAATTGCTCAAGATTATGGCTTTTTAGCACAAGTTGCCCTAGAACAGTCACGTTGGAATGATGCCCATGAACTGGCTCAAAATGCTCTAGAAACATTAGAGAAAATACCTAACTTTTTACCACAAGAACAGGGACAGTATCACTTTCTTTTAGCAAAAAGCCAGCGAAAATTGGGTCAACTTAACGAAGCTGTCAATACCTTAGAAAAGGCCAGAAATGAAAGTCAGCCTTAATATAATCCCCTGCTTTATATTCAGATATTGGAAGAGTTGCACGATCTTAAATTCGAGCAAAAAGACTACCAACAAGCCTTTCAGCTTAAGCAAAAACAGCGTGAGATAGAGAGCCAATATGGGTTTCGAGCTTTTATCGGTGCGGGACGTTTACAGCCCCGACGACAGGCAATCAACCCAGCTAACTCACCCAATCAACCATCAAAAGACATATTTGGGGAAGTTGTAGCCGCTTTTGGACGACAGCAGGATATTAAGAGTCTGCTCCATCGTATTGGCAGAACAGATTGTAAACTCACCGTAATTTACGGACAATCTGGCGTGGGTAAAAGCTCAATTGTGCAGGCTGGATTATTGCCAGTTCTACAACTCACTTCATTTGATGGGCTGGAAACTCTACCAATTTTAGTGCAAGTTTATACTGCCTGGGAAAAGGAATGTGGCAGACTTTTGGTAGAAAAACTGGAAGACGTGAGAGGCGTTCGGTTGTCTGCACCAGTTGAAACATCAGCAGCAATTATTGAACAATTGCAGCAAAATGAAAATCGCAATCTGGTAACAGTGCTAATTTTTGATCAGTTTGAAGAGTTTTTCTTTGCTTATAAAGACCAAGCTAGCAGACGCAATTTTTATGATTTTTTGCGTGATTGTCTCAACATTTCTTATGTAAAAGTTATCTTGTCACTCAGACAAGATTATCTGCATTACTTATTAGAGTGGAGTCGCACCACAGAGTTACCAATCATTGACAACGACATTTTAGATAAAAATATCCTCTATTACTTAGGGAATTTTTCACCATCAGTTGCCAAATCCGTCATTCAAAGCTTCACTAAAAACTCCCAGTTTTCTCTAGCACCTGATTTGATAGATGCGCTGGTAGAGGATTTAGCAAGTGAGTTACGAGAGGTGCGTCCTATTGAATTGCAGGTAATCGGGGCACAACTACAAACAGAGAAAATTACAACGCTTGAACAGTATAGAAAACACTGGTTAAAAGAGAAACTAGTAGAGCGATTTTTAGAAGAAGTAGTTAAAGACTGTGGCTTAGAAAATGAACGCGCTGCTCAGTTAGTTTTGTACTTGCTGACTAATGAAAATAACACTCGCCCTCTAAAGACTCGCGCTGAATTAGTAAAAGATTTAGCAACAGAATCGCAAAATTTAGACTTGGTGCTTGAGATTCTAGTAGGTTCAGGGTTAGTGTTTCGAGTACTAGAAACTCCGGCTGATCGATATCAATTGGTGCATGATTATTTAGTACCATTTATCCGCCAACAACGTAGTGCAGAATTACTGGCAAAAATTAAAGAAGCAGAAGAAGAAAAACAGCGTATGCAAGCAGAACTAAATAGAGTTCTGCAAAAGCAACTAAAAGATGCACGAAGAACTGGAATTGGACTGGCGGGATTAGCAGCTCTAGCTAGTGGGTTTGCGATTGCCTCCTTGCTAGCATTCATTGATGGAAAGAATTCTCAACTCAATGCTTTGAGCGCAGTTTCGGACGGGCGTTTAGCTGCAAACCAAGATATGCAAGCATTGATAGAGGGAATAAGAGCAGCTAAACAAGTAAATTTCTTGAACAGATGGAACATCGGAATTATTCAGGATAGAACTAAGCAACAGGTATTAGCAGCTTTACAGTCAGCAAGTTATGGAATCAGAGAAATTAACACTTTAGAGGGACATAGTGCAACAGTTAACACAATTAGTTTTAGTCCTAATAGCAAGTTAATTGCGTCTGGTAGTGATGACAAAACAATAAGACTATGGAAATCTGATGGTAGTGCAGCAATTTCAAAGCCTATCGAACAAAAGGTTAGCGTTACTAGTCTCAGTTTCAGCCCTGATAGCCAGAGGTTTGCTTCTGGCACTCAGAATGGAATTGTAAGGCTTTGGAATATTAATGGAGAACTAATTAAAGAGTTTACTAATTTCCAAGCTAAGAAAATTAATACTACAACTAGTTTTGATAGCAAAAAAATTACTTCTGGTAGTGGAAATACAAGTCAACAACAGCAAAATATTGAAATTAAATCTAGTACAAATCTTCAAGATAAAGAGAGGAGTATAACCAGTGTCACTTTCAGCCAGGATGGACAAACCATTGCTACAGTCAGTGAAGATAAAAGTATCAAAATTTGGAAAATAAATGGCACACTGCTGCACAATCTGGAGGGCTACAGCAGTCGAACTAGGAGTATGAGTTTAAGCCCTAATGGTCAAAGTATCGTTATTTTAGATGATGATAATACTGTAAAATTCCTGCAACAGAATGGCAAATTAATTAATACTATCCAGGGACGGGGTAGTAGTTTGATAAAAATGGATTTCAGTCATAATAGAGAAATACTAGCTATTCGCAATATAAATTATGGTAAAAACAAGATACATCTCTGGAAGACTGATGGCGCTTTTTTCTCAATTATTCAGGCTAATAAAAATGAGAATATAAAAAATATAGTTTTCAGTTCTGATAATAAAGCGATAGCAGTTCAATTTAAAAATTATATACAAGTTTGGAGATTTGATGGGACTCTATTTCAAACTATTGATACCTCAAACAATATTTCTCGGCAGAAGGATGAGGATCTATTTAACATAGTTTTCAGTTCTGATAATCAGACGATAGGACTTGAATATCAAAGTTATATACAAGTCTTTAAGCGTAATGGGGTTCTAATTCAAACTATTGATGCTTTAGACAGTATTCGTACGGTAGATTCACAAATAGTGGTTACTTTTAGTACTGAAAATAGACTAAGATTTTGGCATAATGGTAAATTAATTCGTGCCATCCCTATTAAAAAGGAAAGTAACAACAATGACAAATTATTCTCTGATGGTAAAAATTTAGCTATTATTAAAGGCGAAAATGAAGTAGAACTTTGGACAACTGATAGCAAGCCAAGTAAAAAATCACTAAATCTCAGACAACACCTGAGTATAAATCGGATCAGTAATATAAACTTTATTCCTAACAGTGACATATTGGCTATTGAGGGAGATAATGACGTTGTCAAACTCTGGAAGATTCAAAAAGGAGAAGAAGCAACGAAACTCTTAGATACTTTTAAGGTAGATCCTATTAAGAGGCATAGCAACCAGATTACCAGTGTGAGTATTAGCCCTGATGGTAATATAATAGCTTCAGCAAGTAAAGATAAAACTGTTAAACTGTGGCAGCGTAATGGTCAATTAATTAAAACTATTACAAGTCATAAAGAGATAGTTAATAGTGTCACTTTTAGCTCTGATATTAAAACAATTGCCTCAGCTAGTGATGACCAAACCATCAAACTTTGGAAGTATGATGGTAGTCCAATCCAAACCAAAACTCCTTTAGAACATCCTGCTAAAGTCAATCGTGTAATTTTTAGCCCAGACGGTCAGATAATTGCGTCAGCTAGCGATGATAAAACTGTTAAGCTCTGGCAGCTTGATGGGACTCCAATTAAAACATTCAATGAAAGCCATCCTGTTACTGGTATCAGCTTCAGCCACGACGGTAAGATAATTTCTTCAGCCACATCTCAAACAGTCAAACTTTGGAGTCTTGATGGCACATTAATAGCTACCTACCAACGTTTGGGTACAGGAGATGTGAGTTTTAGTCAAAATGGTAAATGGATAGCTGCCGCTGGTAATGATGTAGTTGCATTATGGGACTTGAATTTAGATGTACTTCTCGAACGCAGTTGCATTTTTGTATGGGATTATCTGAACCGTAATAAAGATGAAAAAAACAGCGATCGCAAACTATGCGATGACATTCCCAAATCTAAATAAAGCAATATTCAAACACATATTTTATACCTCAGCCCTACTCTAGCCACTCCAAAATACTAGATTTACTCTCTACTAAACCTTTATATACTAAAGCTTCTGGTGTCATAGACTGAATTGCAGCATACAGCTTAGACCGTAACACTGGATCTTTTTTAACTACACCACAATCTCTAAAATAAGTACGAATACTAAAAAGCGCCGCTTCATACTCCGGTAGTCCCCAAATAACTTGTCGCTCAATTCGCAGATAAAGCTGGGGATGTTGTGAATCAAAGCTTCTACCTTGCCATTGGCTAACTGACACCCCAGGCGGCGGTTCGGGATGGTGGTTAAGGCGGGTATCGGTACTCAAACCCCAAGCAAAGCGCACCATCGGTTTCTGAGTAATCATTGTATTAGCGATCGCATCCCCTCGCCGATTAATTTTTTCCATACCAGCCACAGGTGCATGAATTGTGGCGAAATCCTTACCAATTTTCTCTTCAGCTGACCAGTGGTTAGGATAGCAGAGATGAACTGCACTCAGCCAGTTGCTACCATCATCAGAACGACAGATAATTGTCAAGTCTTCTTGTACCTGTGCTGCAAGTGCATCAAGGGTAGAGGCGTAAGCTGGAACAACAGAACTACCCTCAACTTGCTGTAACTGCAACTCTGCATCTAAATAGAGAGTTTCCTTGGTAAGTTGGCTGTGAAATTTCAGAGTGTTATCTATTGACTTTTGGTAGTGAAAATGCTGTGGGTGTTCTTGGATGAGGCGATTAATTATTAAACGAGCGATCGCACCTGCCACAGTTTTAGAATAATTACAAGTTTGGTAGTACTTGTTCAACCGTTCCCCACGAGCTAAAAGTTTAGCTTGGCGATAGTGGGCGAAATTATCATCAATTTGAAATACCTGCTGATCAGCCTGAGCGTTACCAAAACATGAACCAAAAACCATCATCCCCGGCTTGACTTCGTAGCGTCCACTCATGAGAGGGAAGTAGCAAGCCGCATTATTACAGGCTTCGACTGTCTTAGCTTCCTGGAACAAGTTGCTTGGAGGCACAGATTCTATAATACTTGTTTTTTATTCTCCTCATTTCCAATATATATAAAGGAATGAGGGATGATTGGGAAGAAATAATCCATGCCCAATGATCAATGACTAATGACAAATGACTAATAACTTTCTTTCCACCCATGCATGGATGATATGCCTTTTGTAACCCATTCGATCACAATTGGGGGAGCTTCTGATATCAAGATGCTAGGATAAACTGCTGTACCCCAATCGGGATGAATTAACACACAGCATTGATTTTTAATTACTGGATAGTTAAGTAAAGCTTTAACAACTGCTGTGTCATCGTGGGGAATTGCACCAGGATGAGACAGTAAAGGATAGCCTGTACGAGGGTCGATTAAGTCTGTTAAATAACCGCGATCGCGCAGATTAAATGCTAAATCACAGCCAAATCTCATAAACTTTTCTCGCAAGCGTTCTTTCTCTGACTCTACTTTTGCTGTCTTTTCGACTAATTGATAACGTGATTGCTGCAAGACAATCACTACTCGTAAAAATGGCTGCCGTTTCCAATCTGGTAATATCCGTTCGCAGTTGGCACAGATATATTGACTGGGAGCATGAATTGAAATTTGAACCGCTTGTCCCGTTTCGCCAACTAAATTAATGGGACAGGCTTGCTCCGAAGTGTAAACTTTGGGATAGTTCACTAAATTGATTCGGCTTATACAAGTTTTTTAATTTAATCTACGGTATAGATGATACATCTTAAAAGTTCAGAAAAATCATCATTTTCCTATAATAAGTTACTTTTTTTAGAAGTAGTTGCTAATAATTTAATAATTTTAATCCGAATTTTATCCTTTATTAACCTGTTCTCATGAGATTTGCTGCGATCGCTATCAGCATTGGCATAAGTGCAGCTTCTGGTAAACAAGCAATACATATAACGGGCTACGCCTACGCTCTTAATATCTCTTCGATCAAAATCCCAAAAACTAACCTCCATCTCAGAGAATTTGCAATAGGGTTACATCGCTAAGTGTGTAACCCTACGAAGATTCATATTCATCTATGGTTAGTTGTTTTTTTCTGTACCTTACCTTTGCTGAAACCGTTATAAGCTATAGAGTTTACTTTCGATAGCACTCAATTAATTGAGTTTTAAAGAATTCACCGGCACTTCATCCCAAGAATTAACTGTCCGCAATTGCGCTACCCAACCTGCTGCCTTTTGCGTCTCGGTCAAATTATTCTGAAATGAATCATGGCAATCTTTGGCTTGAGATTCATTACAAGTCGCAATACAGGCATGAATCATCCCAGACGGATCAATTTGCTCGTTTACCCAAATAGTCATGGAATATTCCCTCAAAAACTATAGCGAAAAAACCTATTCGTCATTTTAGAATACTATTAGAGCCAAAAAATGTAGAGCAAAATCGGTAACAATTAGTGAACTAATCCCAATTACCGATTACCAATTTACATTATGCAGTTTCGCTTCATCTGGTAGACACATAAGATTTATCTCCTCTTTCGTAGCGATGGCGGTAGAGTAATTCTAACTGTCCACCATATTCTTGAATCCAGGCAATTTGGCGCTGGTAGAGTCCCCGGAAGGTGTTGGCAAACAATAGTATAAAGATTGCCACTACCAACCCGGATGCTGTAGATACTAAAGCTTCACTAATTCCAGATGTTACACCTGCTGTTTTAGTACCTCCCACATCTCCGATATTTAAAGAGGCAAAGGAGTTAATTAATCCTAAAACAGTGCCGAGAAGTCCCAACAGGGGCGCAAGACTAATAATTGTCTCAAAAATATTTTGGGAACGCTTGAGTAAGGGGATTTCGGCTTGTGCTTCACTTTCTAATGCCAAACGAAATTCTTCTGGTGTTGGCTCCTCCAATTCTAAAGCTGCTAAAAAAATCCGAGCAATGGGTAAATCAGCATTTTTCTGCAATTTATCTAATGCACTAACTACATTATCAAGGCGATAAAGCTGTAGCACCTCTCGCACTACCTTGTTTTGCCGATTATTTATCCTTACCCAAAAGATGATCCGTTCGATAATCAGCGCCACTCCTAACAAAGAGAAGGCTAGCAGAGGCCACATGACTATGCCACCTGCCGTAAACAGATTACTAATTTCCATCTACTCTTTTTTAACTCCTCAACAACGCTAGGTTAACAGATCGTTGAGATGGAGCAGTTTAACGCTGCATTGTAGTTACAGCAATCTTTGAGCTATCCTCAACTTGGCCGATCGCGATCGCAGGTTATTGGGAATTTCTTTTTAGCAGTAACTTTAATAAATGTTAAGGAGTTCAGATTATTCCTACACCAGAACAAAAAACACAGTGCTACATATTGTGCTGTTGGTTTACCAAGCTTTACTTGCTTATTAATATCGTTCGTATGGATGAACGGACAAAAAATCTATTCTTCTTGGCAGGTGAGGAAAATATTATAGAAATATACCCTAACGGTAAATGGAGATACATAGGATGAGCAAGCCTAATTTTCATGCAATGAGTCAGAAAGAGTTACATGATTACGTTCTTGCTCATCGGGAAGATCAGGAAGCCTTTTACGCTTATGTAGATAAGCTGCATATCGAAGGTAATTGGATTGAAATGCCACCCTTACAGTCAGAACAAGATTTAGAAAATTATCCTAACTTCATTGAGCGTATTCGCAGCAGTTCTGAGCCACAAGATGGAGCAGCTTAACGGTGTATTGTAGTTACGGCAACTTTTCAGCTATCCTCAGTTTGGCCGATCGCGATCGCGGATTCTTACTAATTTCCTCTTCTTGTGCAATAATTGGCTTTTTTGTCAAGACCTTTAATAAAGGTGAATTTCTTAAACCATGTTTCACCGGGCGGTCTTCCAGACTATGAAAACTGATAATTGCAATTCTGCCGCCAGGGACAAGGGCATTTGGTGCTTTATCCAAAAAGGTTTCTAGGGATTTTAACTCATCGTTGACGACAATTCGCAGAGCTTGAAAAACACGGGTAGCGGGGTGAATTCTTCCATAACGGTATTTCGGGGGAACTGAAGAAGCGATCGCATCAGCCAATTCTGTAGTCGTGTGCAACGGTCGCCGTTCTACAATCCGACGAGCAATGCGCCGCGATAATCTTTCTTCACCGTACTTAAAGAAAATATCTGCTAATTCCGCTTCATCCCAATTATTAATCACATCAGCAGCAGTTAGCGATCGCCCTCGATCCATTCGCATATCCAAACTTGCAGCTTGGCGAAAGCTGAAACCTCGTTCTGCTTGATCTAAATGGTAAGAACTTACCCCCAAATCGGCTAAAATACCATCGAAAGTATTAGGGGGAAACTCGTAGTCAGCAAAATTGCTATAAATAAATTGTATGCGAGCCTCCTTCTCCTGTCGGAGACGCTGCGCGAACGGAGGAGCTTCGCTAACGCCAAACTCAGCTAACTCTTTCCTTGCTGCTGCTAAAGCATCTTCATCTTGGTCAACTGCCGTTACTCGCACATCCGCCGCAGCTTCTAAAATCATGCGACTGTGACCACCACCACCTACCGTCACATCTAAATAGTGTCCACCTGGACGCACCGCCAAACCCTCAATTACCTCCCGTCCCAAAACAGAAATATGAGAAAAAGCTAGTTCTTCTAAATCTAGCGGTGTTTGTAAATCTGATTTCATCTTTAATTTTATTTTTGTTTATATTTGGTAAGACTTACACCAAAAACCTCTTAAACTTCTATTCCTCCGTGTCCTCTGCATCCTCTGTGGTTCGATTTAAGTCCTATTTAGCACTTATTCCCAATTCTCAACATCAAGATTTTAAATGCAAAAATAGATTAGATGAAAAAAAACCTGTGCCTCAATCCCTTGCATATCAAGCTTCCCTATAATAATTGAAGAGGTGCAACGAAATGAAACATCAATTACAACTCCTCGGCTGCTATCCTCTCTCCAACATAACCCTGTAGAGTCCTAATTATATAGATTGCCCATACAAACCTCATTTTGGCAAACTAGATAAATCGGGTCTGGTTGGCATCTGGGCGATTCAATTCAAAATTTTCACGAACGGAGAACACGAAATCTATGACCAGACTAGAAACCCGCACTGAACCAATGGTGCTAAACATGGGGCCACACCACCCCTCAATGCACGGGGTTCTGCGGCTAATCATGACTCTGGATGGCGAGGATGTTGTTGACTGTGAACCGGTCATCGGCTATTTGCACCGGGGAATGGAAAAAATCGCCGAGAACCGCACTAATGTAATGTACGTTCCTTACGTCAGTCGCTGGGACTACGCGGCGGGAATGTTCAACGAAGCCGTCACTGTTAACGCCCCAGAAAAGCTTGCAGGTGTTGCTGTCCCCAAACGTGCTAGCTACATCCGCGTCATCATGCTGGAGTTGAACCGTATCGCTAACCACTTGCTATGGTTTGGCCCCTTCCTTGCTGACGTAGGCGCACAAACTCCCTTCTTCTACCAGTTCCGGGAACGGGAGATGATTTATGATTTGTGGGAAGCTGCCACAGGTTATCGGATGGTAAATAACAATTACTTCCGCATTGGCGGAGTAGCAGCCGATTTACCTTACGGTTGGGTAGATAAGTGTCTGGAATTTTGCGAGTACTTATTACCCAAAATTGATGAGTACGAACGCTTAGTAACCGATAACCCCATCTTCCGACGACGTGTTGAGGGTCTTGGTACTATCACCCGTGAAGAAGCAGTTAACTGGGGACTTTCCGGCCCCATGTTACGCGCATCTGGCGTGCAATGGGATTTGCGGAAAGTTGACCATTACGAATGTTACGACGATTTCGACTGGGATGTGCAGTGGGAAACCGCCGGTGATTGCTTTGCCCGTTACGTAGTGCGGATGCGGGAAATGCGCGAATCTGTGAAGATTATTCGCCAAGCAATTAAAGGACTTCCTGGCGGCCCTTACGAAAATCTAGAAGCCAAGCGTTTAGCCGCAGGTAAAAAATCCGAGTGGGACGCATTTGATTACCAATTCATCGGCAAAAAAGTTTCGCCTACTTTCAAGATGCCCAAGGGTGAAATCTACGCCCGTGTAGAAAGTGGCAAAGGTGAATTGGGAATTTATTTGGTTGGCGATGATAATGTTTTCCCAGCACGTTGGAAAATTCGCGCCGCAGATTTCAACAACCTCCAGATTGTCCCACATTTACTGCGGGGCATGAAGGTTGCAGATATTGTGGTGATTCTCGGCAGTGTTGACGTAATTATGGGGTCTGTGGATAGGTAGAAAATATCTATTTAAGTAGTTTTTAGAGCAGTTGTATTACAGTGCAACTGCTCTTTTTTTATAGCATTAGGTAAAACTAGTTCAGTTAAAAACTTCTTCCTTCTCTTCACTAATCTGGCTAGAAAAATTTTTTACTCATATAACATAAATACCAAATATTTATAGAGTTTTAAATAATGCCCCGCATTTTTGACAACATTGATTTACAACTGCTACCGATTTTACGAGAAACCCTCAAAATCTCTTATCGGGCAGATTTTTGTGTTGGCTACTTCAACCTCAGAGGTTGGCGAAGAATTGATGATTTGATTGAACAGTATGTTGGTAGTGAAAATGCTTGTTGTCGTTTGCTAATTGGGATGCAAAGCTTACCCAGTGATGAAGTTCATGCAGCATTTACCCTTAGTAATGGTGATGGAAGAACTGATAACAGTAGCATTGTGCGGTTTAAAAAACGCATGGCGTTGGAATTTAGCCAAGTACAAAATAAATTACCAACACTCCGGCGTTACCGAGTTGTGTTAATTGATGAAAGCCACAACTTACGGAACCGCGAAGGTAAACGTTATCGAACAATAATAGAATATATTGCAGCTAACGAAAGTAAATGTATATTATTATCTGCTACTCCTTACAATAAAAGTTATCTCGACCTTTCCGCCCAACTCCGGCTATTTGTGCCAGAAGACCAAGATTTGGGATTAAGACCAGAAGCTTTAATTAATGAACTTGGCGGTAGTTCTATAGGAGAATTAGAGTTTATTAGAAAGCATCAATGTTCTGTGCGTTCTTTAGCTGCCTTTGAGAAAAGCGAACACCTTGATGACTGGTGAGAATTGATGAAGCGTTACATGGTGCGACGTACTCGCTCGTTTATCAAAGATAATTATGCCCATACAGATGAAACAGGGCGGAAATATTTAGAATTTTCTGATGGGAGACGTTCTTATTTTCCCCAGCGTCTACCTCGTAGTCTGAAGTTTACTTTAGAAGGTTCTAGCACTGACTTTTATGCTCGTCTTTACTCTGAGTTAGTCGTAGAAGTAATTAATCAACTGAATTTACCTCGTTATGGGCTAGGAAATTACGTTATTGCCAAACACAAACAGCCGCCTACAGATATCGAGCAACGCTTTATTAATAATATTGATTGGGTCGCCATTTCGGGTCTGTATCGCACAAAATCGCCAAACTTATGGCAGGTTTCCCAAATCTGTCAAAAATTCGCAGGTTGTAGGAAAACATTCTTTCTGGAAAGATGTCTTCTGATTTAGCCTGGATTTCTACATGAATTAATAGCCAAATTTCTTGTCCTTAAATTTGCCAGACTTTAACTAATTTATCTGCATATCTCCTACCAAGTTCTGCTTCGCGGGCTATTTGTTGAAATTCCTTATCGAGAAATTCGTGGGGACGTTGCCAATTAATTATTTTTGCTGTTTGGGGAAAGAAAAATTGCATTGCTTGAGGAAAATAAGCTTCTAAAACTTCTTTCCACGGGCTATCATTATCTGCTCTCTCCAGTTCCTCTGTCATCAGTTTATTGCTATACCATACCATTTAGCAATCCTAAACAATACTATTCGCTTAAGGCAAGAGACGCGATGAATCGCTGTCTCTACAATAATCACCTTGCAGAAAACACTTAAATTAGAAAGCAAACTGGGGTTTGAGTAAGTCAAAGCTTCTTTTACTTACGGAAAACACCAAAATTAGAAAGCAAACTGGGGTTTGAGTAAGTCAAAGCTTCTTTTACTTACGGAAAACACCAAAATGAGAAAGCAAACTGGGGTTTGAGTAAGTCAAAGCTTCTTTTGCTTGCGGAAAACACTAAAATTAGAAAGCAAAAGCTTCTTTTGAGTAAGTCAAAGCTTCTTTTGAGAAAGCATTTCAGTATTTTGAGAAAGTAAACGGGCATTTTTATAAAGCAATTCGGCGTTTTGATAAAGTAATCAGCAAATATACTTAACAATTAAAAATCATGGCTGCACAAATACAAGCGACGTTCAGATAAATTGATAATTTTTCCGTATAATTTCTCAGCACCAATGAACGATCTCTGATTTCAAGCATTGTACCAAAATCAGTATTTTGTGGAAATTCACTTTTAATATCGCTGAGGTATTCAGAAAATAATCAAATCAATATGAATAACTCAGAGATGTTATTTAGTACAGCAGTATTCAATAGTTTAGTGATTGATTACTGTTTACGGCAGAAGGTTACTACAAACCTCAATATGTTTTATCTATACCAGTTACCCGTCCCACGTTTAACAAAAAACGATCGCAACTTCAACGATATTGTACAACGCGCCGCCAAACTCATCTGCACTACACCAGAATTTGACGAACTCGCGCAAGAAGTCGGTCTAGGTTCCCATCAACAAGGCGTTACCGACGAAGCAAAACGCGCTAAACTACGCGCCGAACTCGATGGAATGATAGCCCATCTTTACGGTTTAACCGAAGATGAATTTAGCTACATCCTCACCACATTTCCGATTGTTAATGCAACCGTTAAAGAAGCAACATTGTCAACTTACCGTACCTTTGTTCCAATGTTTGCAAACTCAGAATTAGTCTCTGCTTAATCTTTCGTTCCCATACAGAACATGGGAACGAGGAATACTAACAACATCACAGATATCTGTAACTATCAATACAAACTGAATTGTTACATTATTGCTTGAAGTGTATTTATTGCCTTAAGTTATAGAAAAACTGAACATATTATTTGTAAGGTTCTAAAATTCTTAACTTTAAATTTATAATTTTAAACTTTCTCTGGTACAAATTAAACAAAAAAGATTTCTTAATATTATTTTAAAATTCACCGAAGAAGTTGACTAGTATTATGTTCTGTTAAAATTGAATTGCTGCTATAAATATAAGAATATATTTAAACAAGGTCTAATAAATTACTATATAAATCCGGCAGCATTTACTTAGTCGTAATTTTAGAACCGTGCAAATTCATCCTCAGTCCGAATTTAACCATAGCCGCGATCGCCCTGAACAGGGTTTACAAAATTTGCTCGATCGCCTCGTTAAAACAATGCAGCGCGATGAGTTAGTTCGGCAAACAACCAATCAACTTAGAGAATCGCTTCAGGTTGATCGGGTGGTGTTGTATTATTTTTACAGTCAATGGCAAGGACAAGTGACTTTTGAATCTTTGAGTTCTCAAGAGTTTTCAATACTTGGTTCCACTGGTCCAGATGATTGTTTTAACAACGAGTATGCTGCTTTATACTTAGCAGGACGCGTAAGAGCGATCGCTGATATTGAATTAGAGCAAATCCAGCCTTGTCACAGAGATTTTCTCCGCAATATGCAGGTTCGTGCCAACTTAGTTGTACCAATTGTCATCCCTAGAGGATTATGGGGATTGCTAGTAGCACATCACTGTCAAGGGCCGCATTATTGGTCGCCATCAGATATAGAAATGATGCAAACAGGGGCACAAACTCTAGCAACAGATAGTAATATTCTGGAGAGTTAAGTCACGGTGTATTCAAATCGCCTACAGTAAAGTAGCAGAAATCCTCGCCAGCACTGATTTTTCTAATTAAGGAGAAAAAACTGTGAAATTTGCTTACACGGTTATTTGGGTAGACGATGTAGTTAAGACCGTTGAGTTTTACGAAAAAGCTTTTGGTCTAGTTCGCCGTACTCTCGTGGATAAGGGACAATCTATCTGGGCAGAAATTGAAACCGGAAACACCACACTAGCTTTCTCCTCTAGTAGCGAAGCACAGAAATTATTTCCTGGTGGCTGCCATCCTAACGACGCTACACAACCACCAGCATTAATCCAAATATCATTTATTACTCCTGATGTTGGTAGCGCTTACATGAGAGCGATCGGCGCAGGCGCAAAAACATTAGATGCCCCTAAAAGTCAGCCTGGGGGACAAATGATTGCTCGTGTTCGCGATCCCAATGGTGTGCTAGTGTCGTTGGTGAGTGCTTAATAGTGATCGCTACCTTAAAATTGGTAATTCCCATAGCGCAAGTTTTTCATTAATTAGGGCATCAAACAAGCAAAGCTATAATTACCGTAGCCTCTAGCCACGTTCCATACTTCTATGACTCATCTTCTGACACTGGAACTGAACGATCAGATTTTCACTGCAATTGCGCGACAGGCTGAGGCAATTGGCATTCCTCCTGAACGGTTAGCTGCAACGCTTTTAGAGCAACAGTTTGGACAAGTTTTTAAATTGTTGTCTGAAGCAGAAAAGGAGACAGCACGAGCCAGATTTGAACGCCATTTTGGGGTACTCAATCTCGAACATCCCATTGATTTGAACAATGAAAGCATAGATGCAGATTTGGTGAGAGAGTATGCCAGTAACCACGAGGAGGGTTAATGCTCCTCGATACCTCTGGGTTGCTTTGTTTGCACTATCAGACTGAGCCTTTGCACACTGAAGCTAGTGCTGCCTATAAAAGAGCAACAATCCGATTAACTCACAGCTATATTATTGCTGAGTACGTCGCGTTAGGTACTGCAAGGCGTTTTCCGCGTTCATCCGTCCTCGCTTTTGTGGTTGACTTGCTGGATAACCCAGATATAGAAACGGTTTGGGTAGATGAGTCATTGCACCGAACAGCAGTCGATCTCCTAATAGAGCGAGAGGATAAAACTTACTCTCTATGTGATGCACTGAGTTTTGTGTTAATGCGCCAACGCGGGATTACAGAGGCATTGTCTACCGATCGGCACTTCGAGCAAGAAGGGTTTATCCGCTTACTGCGAGTAGCAGGCTAACACGACAATGAAAGATTTTATGGATTCCAATGTTTTGCTGTGTGCAGCGATCGCAAATCACATTACCACCTCTCCACAGCAGCGAATTACTTTCGCCCAATTCATGGATCTGGCCTTATACCACCCTGAACATGGCTATTATTCCAGCGATGCAGTCAAAATTGGCTTTCAAGGTGGTGATTTTTTCACCTCTCCCAACCTCAGCGCTGACTTCGGCGAGTTACTAGCAGAACAGTTTTTCCAAATGTGGGAGATTTTAGGAAAGCCTGTACCCTTTTCTCTGGTAGAAATGGGAGCAGGCCAAGGATTGCTAGCTTTGCATATTCTTAAATATCATCAACTGCACTACCCAGATTTTTTTACCGCGTTAGAGTACATCATTGTTGAAAAGTCGCCAACTTTAAGACAAGAACAACAGCAACGCTTGCAAGATTTCCCCGTGCGTTGGTGCAATTTAGAGGATATACCACCAAATGCGATCGCAGGCTGCTTTTTTTCTAATGAGTTAGTTGATGCTTTCCCTGTCCATCAATTCATCCTAGAAACGGGGAAACTCCGAGAAATTTATGTAACCACAGATAAGAATCAAAAAGAAACCAATGCCCCATGCCCATCATTTATAGAAGTCACAGGAGAACCTTCAACGCCCCAACTAGCTGAACATTTAGATTTAGTAGGAATCGATTTGACCCAAAGTGTATATCAAGATGGCTACCGTAGTGAAATTAATTTAGCTGCCCTAGACTGGTTGAGTATAGTAGCCGACCGCTTGCAGCGCGGCTATGTGTTAACAATTGATTATGGCCACCCCGCCAGTCGTTACTATAATCCCAGGCGATCGCAGGGAACGTTACAGTGTTATTATCACCATCGTTTCCACGACAACCCTTATATCAATATTGGGCGACAAGATATCACTGCCCATGTTGACTTTACGGCTTTGGAAATTTGGGGTGAGAAGTGCAATTTAAAGAATGTTGGTTTTATTCAGCAGGGATTATTTTTGATGGCGTTGGGGTTAGGCGAACGCATTGCAGCCCTTTCTTATCAACAGCAACCCCTCTCGCAGTTACTACAGAGGCGAGACGCACTACACCAGTTTTTAGATCCCACAGGGCTGGGCGGCTTTGGAGTCCTAGTTCAGAGCAAAGGTCTGGATAAAACAGAGATTACTCAACCACTAAAAGGATTGGCCCTGCCAGAGTAAAAATAAATTTGAAAAGTTAAAACTCTATTTAAGAATGCAGTATTAGTCTTATTTAGACTAGCATAACAGTGATTACTGTAAAGTTAAACACACTACCAAAGTAATAATTATGTCCACCCATGACCTGTTAATGCTAGTAACCTTACTTACTCCAGGGCTTTTACTTTCAGTGCTAATTATGGCGACTTTTGCTGCTGGTGGCTAATTACCAGAGACATAAGTCATTAGTCAGTAAACAGTTATCAGTGTTTAGACATTGTTCACTGATAACTGATATTAAAATCAAACGATGGAACTACAATAGGCTACGCCTAGGCCGTATTAAAGGAACGTGAAAAATGAAGGTGGCATTTCTGGGAACTGGACTGATGGGACTACCAATGGCTCAAAGGTTATTAGCCGCAGATATACAGCTAATTGCCTACAATCGTACCCCAGAAAAATTAGCACCACTAAAAGCAGCTGGGGCTGAAGTTGTTACACATCCCCGCCACGCCATCCGTGGTGCTGAGTGCGTAATCCTAATGCTTACTAATGCCCCGGCTATTTATAATGTGTTGCTTTCAGACACTGCTTGGCCAACTCTGGAAGGACGCACGATCATCCAAATGGGAACAATTACTCCTACAGAAAGCCAGGAAATTAGAGATGCAGTTGTTGGTGGTGGTGGTGAGTATTTAGAAGCACCTGTATTAGGGAGTATCCCAGAAGCAAAAGCTGGCAAGTTGAGTGTTATGGTAGGGGCAGAGCCAGAACAATATCAACGGCACTTAAAGCTACTCCAAAATTTTGGGACAGAACCTTTACTTATAGGGCCAGTAGGATCTGCGGCGGCGCTCAAATTAGCATTAAATCAACTAATAGCTTCCCTAACAACTAGCTTTGCTCTGAGTCTGGCTTTTATCCAGCGTCAAGGTGTCGATGTGGATGTGTTTATGCAAATCTTGCGCGACAGTCCACTTTACGCACCTACCTTCGACAAAAAGCTACAACGGATGTTGGATGGCAATTATGCTGATCCGAATTTCCCTACAAAACACTTGCTCAAAGATACAGAATTATTTATCTCTGAAGCGAAATCCCGAAGTTTGGATCTCAGCAGTATTAAAGGTGTGCGGCAAATCTTGCAAACAGCCGTAAAAATGTCATTTGCTGATGATGATTACTCATCACTATTTTCTGTAATTAAAGAATGGGGAGAGTGATGGGGGAATAAATTTTCGTAGGGTAGCACAGCTAGCCGTGCTACCCTAATTAACGAAAATATTACTGTCCATTAGTAGTTGATTGAGGAAATGGTAGAGATTCCGGTTGAGGCTGAAGTTGCGGCTGGGGTGCTGGTTGAGGATTTAGAAATTCCTGCCAAGCCCTAATTTGCTCTTGTGCTGCACTGTAAGCAGCACTACCGCGTGGAATCGATTTTGCAATGTCCATCCCTCTAGCAATATCAGACTGACCTTGAGAGCGGGCTATTTCTAACAATTGCTGGCTCCATTGGTCAATAGCCAGATTTGCATCCATACGTAAGATACTATTGTTTGAAACCCGATCCGCCAGTCGTATTGCTTCAACCAAAGCTTCTGGCGTGCCAACTGCCCCCACTTCCTGAGCTTTTCTCCAGTTTTCTTTAGTGCGAATTTGCCCTTGCCAGTCATTTACCGCAGCTTGTGCTTCTTGTGAAAGCGCCCTTCCTGACGATGCAATTTGTTGGGCTAGGCTAATAGCGGCGGTGAGATTTCCACTATGAGCCAGCTCTTGCGCCTGATCTAAGTAGGGCTGGTCTTGAATTCGCTGAATTTTTCCTACCCAAGTACGAATTTTTTTCCGTGCTTCTGGATATAATGCACGACCTTTACGAATTTCGCTAGCCTGAGCGATCGCAGCTTGCAAGGAGTTAATATCGTCGAATATTGCTATCTGTTCGGCACGTTCTAAATAAGGCTGGTCTTCAATTGTCTCTACTTGGGCACGCCAGCGACCCATTTCTTGCCTAGCTTCTGTGGCGCGGGGGTTACTAGCAGGGATGAGCTGTACTTGAGCGATCGCTGCTGTTAAATTAGGGACTGTTCCCTCACTAGCCAATATTCTCGCTTTTTCTAGATTGGCAACATCTTCAATTTCTAACTGCCAACGAGCAATTAGTTGCTGTGCTTCATTATACACTGGTCTGGAAGGATCAATCTGTTGTGCTTGAGCGATCGCAGCCTCTAAACCAGAAACATTACCTATCCAAGCACTTCTTTTCGCGTCAGCTATGGCGATAAAGTCATCTGTTTCGCCCCGTAGTTTCGCAATCTCTGGAATTTGTCTTGCAATATTCAGTGCTTCATCCGCATCTTGCTTATCTAGTTTTGCCTGTGCCAATTCCAGCATTTTGCGTCCAAATGTGGGAATTGCTTCCTGAGCTTTTTGGTAAATGTAACTTTCTTGCCCAATAGACTCGGCTAACTTGATAGCTTCTAATAAATTATCAACAACTTTGCTGTTTGCTAAATTTTCGGCTTTTCCTAACTTATCGCCATCTTCCCGCGCTGTGGCAATTAGACGATTCAATTGGTCGTATTTAGTGCCCGCCCAATATTGATTGTCTACACGCAGCATTTTAGCGGATAACATGAAGGCCGATTGCCAGCGTCGTTCCTTTACTTCTGCGATCGCACCATTATATGTAGCTTCTGCCTTTGACCAAATCGACTGCCATTTGTCAATTTGCTCATCGACTAATTTATAAGCTGCCACATCTTCGGGTATCTTACGAGCAGTAGCGATCGCTTCTTCTAAATTTCCAGTTTGGAAACTTTGATCAGCTAACTTCAAAATATCCCGTGACCATTCTTCGATGAAACGATCAATTTCTCCATGCAACGGGTGATTTTCTGGTAGTTCCTTCACCAGAGCGATCGCTTGCAAAAGGTCGTTTACTGTCTGCTTAGAAGCAGCTAACTGAGCGCAGTGTAGCCGCACAGAAGCACTAGCTAGGGGCCAGAAAATCGAGGGGCAATTAGGGGCAGTGGGCAACTTTAGCAGCATTGCAATCGACAAGAACCCTACACTGCCGGGAATTAACATTAGTAGTACTGACCACAACACCCAGTTTTTCATCCAGCGTGGCAATTTACCAAAGCTTCTGCTGAGTTGGGTAGTTTCTTCTGAATGACTATTTATAGGTAATCCTTCTCTACGAGACGCTTTGGGTGGCTTTTTTCCCCATAGGGGTATATTGTTTTTTTTTCGCCGCTTCACTGACTTGGAAGTAGAACCAGTAGCTGGGACATCAAATGGCTGAGTTTCACCGAATTGCTCTGTTCGGGATAATCTTTTGTTTTGATCTGGCTCTCTTCCACTGGCTGAAGACCAACTATCTGGAATATCCCGCTCTGTCATTTCTCACACCAAAATAATTGAATAGCGCTCTGTTTTAGGTCGATAATTCCATTGTTGACATAGTAACTTTCTGATGATTAAAAAGCTATTTTTTTGAGTATCTTTCTCCACAGAGTAGCATTAGCAATCTAAAAAATCAGTGCCCTTTTATACTTTATCCTGAAACGGTAGATTCAGCTTGCAAATCGGCAATTAGTTGAGCTAACTGATCGCTACTTGCCTGATAGACGTTGCCGCAAAACTCGCAAATTGCTTCAGCACCATCATCTTTAATAATCATATCTTGCAGTTCGGCTTCTCCCAAAATCTTCAATGCCCCCAAAACGCGATCGAAAGAACAACCGCAGTGGAAACGCAGCATTTGCCGTTCGGAAAAGATTTCCAGTCCCATGTCTCCCAGCAAGTCGTTAAAGATTTCAGGTAACGTCTTACCAGCTTGCAACAATGGCGTAAATCCTGCTAGACCAGCAACCCGTGATTCCAATGTTTCTACTAGGGCTTCGTCTCTGGCAGCTTTGGGCAATACTTGTACCAGTAATCCTCCAGCCGCAGTTACTCCACCTGCTCCCACAAACACGCCTAAAACTAAAGCTGAAGGTGTTTGTTCGGAATTTACTAGATAATGAGCCACATCATCGCCAATTTCGCCAGAAACTAGTTCTACCGTACTAGAGTAAGGATAACCATAACCGATATCGCGGACAACATAGAGGTAGCCGTCACCTACTGCACCGCCAACATCTAGCTTACCTTTGGCATTGGGAGGCAATTCCACCGATGGATTTGCCACATACCCGCGTACCGTACCATCTAAGCCTGCATCTACCAATATGCCACCCAAAGGGCCATCGCCCTTCACCCGGACATTGACCCTTGACCCAGTTCGCTTCATACTAGAAGCCATTAATAAGCCTGCTGCCATAGTCCGACCCAGTGCTGCCGTTGCCACATAGGAAAGCTTGTGTCGTCCCCGTGCCTCTTCTGTTAAACGTGTGGTGATCACACCTACGGCACGAATTCCACCTTCGGCTGCTGTTGCACGAATTAACTGATCCGCCATGAATAACCTTACATTTCTTAACAAGTTCACTTTTTCTATTCTAAGTTCTCTGCTGCAAGAAAAGTAACGTAGTGGAGTGTTAGGCAAATAAACGGCTGTCATTGGTCATTAGTTATTTGCAAAGGATTAATGACTAATGACTAAATTAGAAATAGCGATCGCTCACCTTTAGGTAATCCTATAAAAATGCTGGGTAATTTTCAACAAAGCCAACTGCGGATCGAAATCGAAGCATCAACAGATGCAATTCGTGACAGTCTGCTGCATCCGATGCAACTAGAAAAATGGCTCTTAGGGCAACGCTTTGCGCCAGGAATGCCAGAAGAATTGCTTCCAGGATTCCAGTTTACTACCTGGACTGGGCCAGTTGCGATTCATCATCAAGTAGATGTTGTCAAATCAAACTGTCTCCGCTTGGTACTTAGTGGGGGTATTGACGGGTTCCACGAATGGTACTGGGGAGAAGGTTGGGTACAGTCCCGCTTGGAAGGAATTTCGCTTTTGCCTTTAAATTTGGGTCAAACAGTGAGTTTGTTAAGCTTGCGTCAGTTTTTGGCAACTCAAGAACGTTGATTCGATTGACGTAAAAAAAATTGGGGATTGAGGATTGGGCATTGATTATTCTCCGAGTCCCCAGTCCCCAGTTTATAAACCAGAAATAATGTCTAAAATAATTTTTACCAGTACAGATAAATCTTCTGAAACTTTATAGCGTTTCTGGTGTTGAGTCACCTGGCGATTCGCACGATGATAAACTCCAAAACGCCAGCCTTCACCAGTCGTAACTGCACTATATACATTAGCATCGCAGGCATTCAGTCCCGCTTCAGCCCGTTCTAGTGTAGCAAAGGCAGCTTTGAAAGCTTGTTCTATTTCCTTAATTTAGAGAATAGCGATCGCCTTCGTATTTCCCATCTGCTGATATTGGTTCATAGATGCGATCGCCTGTCACATTCGCCTGTCGCATTCCATTGGACTTAGTAGCGCTTTGAGTTGTGCATCGATGTGCGATTGCAGTAACTGATTCTGCTGGGTATTGCCGTCTTTTCTTTAATTGAGCTTTTTTACAAAACTCCCATAAATTGGCGTTTTCGCCCTCGAAGGCGAAAATGATGGCTTTTGCTTTTATTCCTAATAAGTGCCTTGCCTGTATGTATTTAGTATGTAAATATCAAGCTTATATATAGCTAGGTTTGATATAGCAATTAGCACATATTAGTAAGAGTATCAAATTTTTATAATTTCTATCTAAAATTTTATCTTTTCTTTATTTACTTTCAAAATATTTATATTAGTAAAACAAAGCTTTTTCCAAACTAATTAATAATTATGAAAAGTTAGCAGTTTGCCTATCAATATAAATTATATATCCTAACTTTGATGGTGTATATAAAAAACCTAATAATATACATTTTTACATAAAAACACTTACTCAAAACTCAGAATCACAGTTTGGAATTTTATAAACTTATTTAAGTACGATTAGTATAATTTTTTATTATTTTTATTGGTTATATATTTAATTTTCCGCATATTCGTTACTTGAACAGTATAAATACTTAAGCAATTTATTCTATGATTTTTGACAGAATTAAGCTTTTAGTTAGCCGTACTTGATATTAATACCTTCCATTTTTTAATAAATACAAACTTCATCAAAAACGACTTTGTATAAATGGCATCTATGTAATATTTGGGTTAAAGATGTGTAATACATAATTTTTTAAGTATGAGTCGCTTGACCTTTTGAGCTAGACTGATGTAATATTTCTACAGCCAAATAAAAATAAGTAAATGTACTTTTTTAGTCTACATTTATTACTTTGGCAATGATTTTAATCCCAACAATCAAGTGAGAACTAAAAATATGCGAAGCACACTACTTACAGAACTAACCGTTAGTGAAGAAGCTAATCTATCTGGTGGTAAGAAAATTTTTAAAAAGAATAAATCTTTTAATCAACAAAGCGCGAATGGCGGCATAGCTATTTCTGGCTTTAATTTTATCATTGGCAGCAATAATACTATTAATTCTGGTAATGCAAATGCAAATGGTGGAAGTAACAGTGCAACCTAGTAACCCAAGTTGCTGTACCTGTTTCGCCACTTTCAGAAAACAACAATCTAAGCCAAATTATGAGGCTTTTATGGAATAAAGTTTTGATACTTTATTTTCCAATAGAAACTAAAGCTCCTTAATCTTTTGGATGATTGGATTTTCCCAAAGTTACAAAAGCGCCTGAGGAAAGCGATCGCATTCCCGATGGGTGTAAAGAAACATAAATGTTTCTTGAAAGAGGGCTATAGTAATCCAAATTGAAACGTGAAAAATACAGATTTATAAGCTTTTCAGCCTTAGGATTGCTATAGCTATGTAAACCTATCCCACTATTTTAAAAACCCCTACTTCTTTCTGTCAAATATGCTTTAAAATCTTGATTTTTAGTTCTCAGTTCTCAATTAAGCTTAAGCTCTGTAGCGCAGATACAAATATTATTAGTGGGATAGATTAGTGGCAGTGCGATACGCGACCACTTAAGCAATAAAATTCCCTCCAGTAAGAAAGTTAGGAGGGGCATATTTTAAATGAAACAATTGTGCTCTATCCTATAATCAACAGCTTGTTTCATTAAGTAGGAATAATAATACTGGAAGATTTAGATGAAATTACGTGATGTTTTTTAGACTCATTACCTCTATAAATTACTTATATTTATGCTTCCAATCTTTTGATAAATTAAAAGTTATTTTTAATTAATCTGTATAAATAGCCACTATGTAATATCTTCAGTGAAGATGTTTAATACATATTTCTTAAACAACTAGTTGCTTGATCTATTTAGAAAGAATCGTATAATAAATTCAAGGAGCAAAAAGGCTGACAAATATACAAAGAGTATATTTGCCGATTTATGATATTGCTCTAATTTTCAATAAGTAATTAAACCGAGGAATAAAAACATGAAAAGCACATTATTTACCGAATTAACCGCCAGTGAAGAAATGAATCTGTCTGGCGGTAATTGGTTCCCTTCTTACTACAACTACCAAAAAGTCAACGTCCAAAAGAATAAGCAAGAGGCAAATGGTGGCATAGCTAATTCTGGCTTTAACATATTAAGTAAGACAGGTAGTGCTAGTGCAAACGGTGGAACCAACGTTAATGTACAAAAGAACTAATTTTGAAGTTCAGTAGAAGGTACATAACATAAGATAAAGACACGATTAATCGCGTCTTTACCGGGATAAAAGTTCGCATATTAGCCAATTTGCCCTGTTGAGGCAGGTTAAATTGCTTTTGTGCGTCGCTTCATTGCTACTTCATTGCTAATCGATATACTACCAGCGATGGAGCCGTTTACAACTCTGTTGTGATTATCCTAACATACGTTTATTACTACCCAACTACTTTTCTTCAACAAAGTTAACAAATTTCGATTGACTGTGACAACAGTCAATCGGTTTCTTTAGCGCTTTTTTCTGAAAATACTGCTTATCTTTAAGTAGTCAAGTAAGGAACAAGCGCTAGTGTATGCAGGGATAAAACCCTGCTATTTTTTTGGGTTTTATCACAATGTATTTGAATTAGATTTTTAAAATCCTTAAATTACTTTTAATCTTCGGCTCTTAACACTTGTTCAACTATTAATTCTAACTCTGGAGAAATTTGATATTGAATACGTTCAGTACCAACAAAATCTGTTGGTTCATATAATTCTTCTATCAATATTAATACAGTTACTTTGCTAGTTAATGGATAGACAATCCAATACTCTTGAATTTGGGTCAAACGCTGAGTTTGTTGAACTTGCTTGCGTCAGTTTTTGGCAAATCAAGAGCGCCTACTTACTTATACAGCTAGGTCTAAAGAGCAATTAGCGCATTTTAATACAAACACCAAATCTTTATAATTTTTCTGAAAAACTTGATTATTTCTTTATTTATTTGCAAAACATTTGTTATAGTGAATGCAAATCTTTTTTCAAATTAATATAAATATTTCAGCGAAGCTAAAGGTTTCTATATTAAAAGAAGTTATATAAATTAAAATTAAAGTTGTATAAAATTATTTATTGCAAAAATATTTGCACATAAAAATACTTATTCAAAAATGCAGAATCCAGTTTTGCTTTTTATAGATTTATTTAAATGCAATTTGTATAAAAATGTTATTTGGTTTACTTGATTATATCTTTAATTCTGCGAATCTTCGCTAATTTATAAGTATTAATACTTAATTAGCTTAATTAATTCATTTATTTTTTGACAAAATTAAGCTTAGAGATCCCCGTACCAATCGTATTTATATTGATGCCTGCAATTTTTGATAAATACGATCTCATTTTTTATTAAAACTGTATAAATATAAACCATGTAATATCTGTGTTGAATACATATAATACATGGTTTCTCACGACTTAGTTGCTTGATCTTGTGAGCCAGAGTCGTATAATACTTATGGAGAAACAAAAAAGCAACTAAGTATACACTTTATGTGTATATCTATTGCTTTGGCGATGACTCTAATCCCAACAATCAATTGAAGAGAACTAGAAATATGCAGACAAACATACTATTTAGCGAACTGACCACTTGTGAAGAAGCCAACCTGTCTGGTGGTACCTATGGATACAAGAAAGAAGACGAGAAAAAAGACGAGGAAAAGTACGAGAAGAAATACGGCAAAAAAGACGAGAAAGACGATGATGAGAAAGACTATGGATACGGTAAATACTCCATTGACCTCTCAAAACTTATTTATTCGTTGTTAAAGCTAAAGCATTAGTATTACCCCTGGTGGTTTTTGATTTACGACAATAGGCAAAACTATGAAGTTTAGGAGAAGGAAAATTGTAAACGTAAAGATACGATTAGCTGCTTCTGTTTTGCTAGGTATTTTAACATACGTTTATTGACATACATTCCCTTTTCTTCAACAAACTTAACTTTGAGGTTGCCTGCCAGCAACCGTCAGCAGCGCTTTTACATAAATAGACTGTTCACCTTTGAGTAGTCCAATAGTAAAACAAGCGCTACTCTACGCAGGGATAAAATCCTGCTATTTTTTTGGGTTTTCTCTCAATGTTATTGAATATTATAGTGTAAATAAAATAAACTACCAATGTTTTACACAATATGCTAAAGAAGGTTGTGGAGCAAATTACTTTTAATTGTCAGCCGTCAACACTTGTTCCCCATGTTGTCCACTTCCTAGACTTATGGGAATTAATTCTCCATTGACCAATTCATAGCGCGTATCAGTGCCATCATCATAAGCTAGATACTCTTCAAAGGTTAGTTTTGGGGTGGTTATAGTCATTGCTTCCCCTGACAAATTTTTACCTTGGTTTGACAACTAACACCGAACAATTAGCCTCTTCTACAACTTGACTGCTAACAGAACCCTGGACAATTCGCTTCATCCCCATCAATCCCCGGCTGCCAATTATAATCAAGTCAATTTTGTAAATATTGGCAAGGCGAATAATCTCTTCGGCAGGATCACCATTTACCATCTCTAATTCACTTCTGACTGATAATTTTTCCTGATATGATTGCAGCTGTTTTTCAACATGAAAATAAGAAAATGTTGGTGACTCTGGCTGAGGACGATCAGCGGGTAGTTCCATCTCTGACTCTGGCGTAAGAAAGACATGACAAAGAATAACCTTGGCATCTTTTGATAACGCCAAATTATCTAAAGTCTGAATTACTCGTTCTGAAACTTCCGAACCGTCCAGAGCTACCAAAATATTGTTTAGCACCGCTCTCGTCTCCTAAAAAGTAGACCCCTTACATAAGTATGTAGCAAAACTTGTTGGCAGCTACACTAAATTATTTTTTCATCTGCCTACTTAGTTTATATTCGAGACTGTGCTATTGATCGGTTTCACCCCACTTTGATGCTAGTGGGGTGCAGCAACTGATGTAAAGAATATTTTCGCCAGTTCTTTGGGGAGGGTTGCCCTCCTCTGAACTGCTAAACTGATGTGCGCCTAAATTATATAAACACTCTTTACAATCGTTAACTGTTAACTGTTGACGGTTATCAGTCATCAGTCATCAGTCATCAGGCTTCATGTAAATATTCAAGTTAAATGCGTAATAGTTTAGCTGGCTTATTATGCAAGTAGCTCCTTGCTTAAATAAGCCAGTGGATTAGGTGAGCAATGCCCAAGTTGTAGATGCCCGCCAAAAAACTATTCCAAATTACTCTTCTTGCTGAATTCGGCGTCGGACTGAATCAGCATGAGAAGGTAAGCCCTCTGCTGTTGCTAGCACATCAATGGCACTAGCCACATTTTGCAGTGCGGTTTGGGAATATTGAATAATGCTGGAGTGTTTGAGGAAAGTTTCCACCCCTAATGCCGAGGCATAGCGGGCAGCGCCAGAAGTTGGCAAGGTGTGGTTAGGCCCTGCCAAATAGTCTCCTACAGCTTCTGGTGTAGAGTAACCCAAAAAGATTGCCCCAGCGTGGCGAATCTGTGGTAAGAGTGCCCAAGGGTCTTTAACTTCTAATTCCAGGTGTTCCGGGGCAAATTCATTTGAGAGTTCTGCTGCTGCTTGGAGGGATTCTACAAGGACAATTAAGCCGTAGTGAGCGATCGCTTTTTCTGTGTCTATTCGCCGTGGGTGATCTACTAGCTGTCTTTCCAAGGCTAATTGCACGTTTTTCGCTAAAGCCGCATCTGTCGTCAGCAAAATCGCTGCTGCCATTGGATCGTGTTCGGCTTGGGCCAGCAAGTCAGCAGCTATATGCACCGGATTTGCGGTTTCATCGGCAATCACCAGCACTTCGCTGGGGCCTGCCAAAGAATCAATGCCGACGGTGCCATATACAAGTTTTTTCGCTAGGGTGACATAAATGTTACCAGGCCCAGTAATCACATCCACTTTCGGAATTGTTTCTGTGCCATAGGCTAAAGCAGCGATCGCTTGGGCGCCTCCAATGCGATAAATTTCTTGTACTCCTGCTTCTTGGGCAGCAACTAAAACTGCTGGATTAATTGCACCCCCTGGGCCTGGTGGTGTTACCATCACCACGTGAGGTACAGCAGCAACATAAGCCGGAATTGCATTCATCAGCACTGTACTGGGATAGGCAGCACGACCACCAGGCACATACAACCCCGCTCTATCTACGGGAGTATAGCGTTTGCCTAGCACTATTTCATCGTCACCAAAATGTACCCAGCTTTTTGGGACTCGCTGACGATGAAACGCTTCAATTTGGCGGCAAGCTAGCCGAATTGCGCCCAACAACTCTTTTGACACCTGCTGATAGGCTGCATCTAATTCCGAGCCTGTAACGCGAAGTTCTTCTGCTTTCAGGGTTTGTTTGTCAAATTCTGCTGTGTAATGCAATACAGCTTTGTCGCCTTGGCGCTTCACTGCCTGCAAAACCTCCCGCACAGTTGCTTCTTTATGAAGTACCTGTTCGTCATGGGTGCGATCGCAGATCCGTTGTAGTTCGGCTCTAACGTCTGCCTGCTGAGTAATGATTCGCAGCATGGAGTAAAGACAATGCCAAAATTATAATATTCACACCTGAGATTTAGTTTTGCTCTTGACCCACTGGGGTGTGCAAGCTGACTCTAATTCTCTTCTCTAGCTTAACCTGGATTTTTTTGATACTCTCAAGCTTGCCAGGGGATGGTTTGCTTAAGAAGTCGACTCAATTACTCAGTTCCACTAGCCTCTGTAGGCTAGCAGCAGGAAGCAGGCGTGCCATTTCCCGCTACCCTTAATGCCCTTTACCTCACTCCTTACAGGGTGGAGGTAGTGTGTTTACACATCTAATTCCCTATATTTACAGGGATTAGGGTCTGAGTAGAATTTTTACTTATTTTTTTTCCTAACTTTTAGTAGTTAACATTTGTACAGACACAATAATATAATATCGTTTCTATACTTGGAAACCCTTGAAACTTTAGCTATTTAAGCTTCCTTGCCTTTTAACAATACATCTTTAGGAATATATTCATTATACTGGCAAATCACATTGCTTAACTAGATGATGAATTTAGAATCACTATTTTACCTGATGTACCTTAATTTTAACGCATTTCTTAAATTGACAACACACCAAATTAAAGGCTGAAGATTAGGGAGCGACGGTTAGGGACTAAATTCTTCCCCAATCTCCAGCACCAAATTCCCAATTATTTTTTTAGGAAATTATAACATTGGCAATTTGAATGCTATATTAGTAAGTCTAGTAGTGTGTGTACATATTAATAGTATTTTTGGAATTGACTGTGGCGAATACAAAGTCTGCTCTCAAGCGTGCCCAAATCGCAGAACGTAACCGACTGCGTAACAAAGCTTACAAATCAGCAGTCAAGACGCTGATGAAGAAATACATTAATGCTGTAGCTGTCTATACAGCTAATCCTACCCCAGAATTAAAACAAGAAGCACAGGCTCGGTTATCCGAGGCTTACGGCAAAATCGATAAAGCGATCAAACGGGGTGTGCTTCACCCCAACAATGGGGCTAGGAAAAAGTCGAGATTGGCTCATAAACTAAAACCCCTAACTCCAGCAGTTGCTGAATAGTCATTGGTGAGTCAGTGCCCTCCTCAGACCCACGGAGCCACTGTCTTACGAACTTGTTCTAGTAAGTGGTGTGAAACGCCAAGGGTAATGGCAAGCCGGTGCAGTCTTGAGGGTTTCCACACCACTTGCTCTATGCCTATTAACCCGTCCATGTTAGGGCTATCCAATGAGCTACTGGCTTAGGTTCTGCCCAATTAAAACAAATGGCGAACATCGTTTCTTTATTTGAAGCTTGGCGATCGCAAAGCAGTGACTAGTAGGAAAAAGATTCACCCAGAGGGTCATTTATCCTTAGTCGTGACAAGGGCTAATAATTTATGACCAATGACAAAGGGCAAAGAATGCAACTGATAGACACACACGTTCATCTCAACTTTGATAGTTTCCAGCCGGATTTAGCAATAGTGCGATCACGGTGGCAAGAAGCAGGAGTAGTACATTTAGTACATTCGTGTGTTCACCCAGAGGAGTTTTCTAGCATTCAGTCCATAGCGCACGAGTTTCCTGAAATCAGCTTTGCCGTAGGGCTACATCCTTTAGATGCTGATAAATGGAATAACGAGACAGCCGAGAAAATCAAAACTTTGGCCAGTTCTGACTCTCATGTAGTAGCAATTGGGGAAATGGGGCTGGATTTTTACAAAGCTGATAACTATGAACATCAGCTTATGGTGTTTGAGTCACAGTTAGCGATCGCATCTGAACTCAACTTACCAGTAATTATCCACTGCCGCGACGCTGCTGCGGCAACCAGAGAAGTGTTGCAAAAATGGCGGAATATCAAGGGAGAAACAGTGCGGGGTGTCATGCATTGCTGGGGAGGAACGCCAGAAGAAACTCAATGGTTTCTCGATTTAGGGTTCTACATCAGCTTTAGCGGGACGGTAACGTTCAAAAATGCCAAAGCGATCCAATCCTCTGCTGCAATGGTGAGTAGCGATCGCCTACTAATTGAAACAGATTGCCCATTTCTCGCCCCAGTTCCGAAACGGGGCGAAAGGCGTAACGAGCCTGCCTACGTGCAATACGTAGCCGAGCAAGTAGCTAAACTGCGTCAGGAAACGGTAGAAGCGATCGCCCATCAAACCACCCAGAATGCCTGTGAATTATTTGGTTTGTCAATATAAAGTGTGCTTTAATCTATTTTATTCAGTTGTGCTAAAAAAAATAAAATTCTAGAGGGGAAAATATGGTAATATTATTCCCTCAAAAACATTTTGCTTGCGCCATAATGATAAAGGAAGGAACCTAAAATTTCTGAGCCTAATTTCCCGTAATGTTATCGGCTTGGCCATCCTCCAAATCTCTACAAGCGGATGCTCTCCACACATGACTAACCGTGCCAACCCAGGTTGAGCTAGATTGCCCAACATAGGCTTGGTGTTTATCAAACCTATACAAAATCCTTAAACGAAATTGCCTTGTGAGTACAATCCAGCAAAATGAAGTGATTCTGATTCAAAGCCAACAAGGTGCGGATCATTCCCTCAGTCTTAGGATATTTAAAATATCACTGACAGTATAAATAGCGTGGTCGATTTCAGGCACACCGTATAGAGCTGCGTCAGAAAATTAACGCGCTTTTTGGAGGGGAAATGAAGAAAGTAGATAAAACTCAGGAATATCTCAACTGTATATTCTTGTTAAATCAAGACTATAGTGGGTTTTTGGCGTTTGAGTCCCCGATTACGGGCGATTACCCCCTTGTGCAAATTGCTCATTCCAGCTTTAATCGCTGCGTTTGCCCACATATGCTATTTACAGGTGTGTAAGAAGATCCCAAACAGCTAATGACACTTGCCTTGCTAGCAGTGGGAAGCGTTAAACAGCAGTGTCTAAGTAAAAATTTAACCAGGTTGACAAAGGTAGAGGCATGACCAAAGAAACATACATGGAACCCGCCTTTCTATTGCCCGACTTGATTGAAATCCAGCGCTCAAGCTTTCGCTGGTTTTTGGAAGAAGGGCTGATAGAAGAACTTAACTCCTTTAGTCCTATTACAGATTATACGGGCAAATTAGAACTGCACTTTTTAGGACATAACTACAAACTCAAAGAGCCAAAGTACAGCGTCGAAGAAGCTAAACGGCGGGATAGTACATACGCCGTCCAAATGTATGTCCCCACACGCCTAATTAACAAAGAAACAGGTGAAATCAAAGAGCAAGAAGTATTTATTGGGGATTTGCCTTTGATGACCGATCGCGGCACGTTTATTATTAACGGGGCCGAGCGGGTAATTGTCAACCAAATAGTGCGATCGCCAGGAGTATATTACAAATCAGAAATAGATAAAAACGGGCGACGTACTTATTCAGCTAGCTTAATTCCCAACCGGGGAGCATGGCTGAAATTTGAAACAGACCGTAACGATTTGGTGTGGGTACGCATTGACAAAACCCGCAAACTCTCAGCGCAGGTACTATTAAAAGCTTTAGGGTTATCAGACAACGAAATCTTTGATGCCCTACGCCACCCAGAGTATTTCCAAAAAACCATCGAAAAAGAAGGGCAATTCTCCGAAGAAGAAGCCCTGATGGAGTTATATCGCAAACTGCGTCCTGGCGAACCACCCACAGTCTTAGGTGGACAACAACTCCTAGACTCCCGATTCTTTGACCCGAAACGTTATGACCTTGGTCGTGTCGGACGGTACAAACTCAACAAGAAATTGCGCCTTTCCGTCCCAGACACAATGCGGGTGTTGACTCCTGGCGATATCTTGGCAGCTGTAGATTACCTAATCAACCTAGAATACGACATTGGTAACATCGATGACATTGACCACTTAGGCAACCGTCGGGTGAGAAGCGTCGGTGAATTGCTGCAAAACCAAGTGCGGGTCGGCTTGAACCGTTTAGAAAGAATTATTCGAGAACGGATGACTGTATCCGATGCCGAAGTTTTAACCCCTGCTTCCTTGGTGAACCCTAAACCACTAGTAGCAGCAATTAAAGAATTCTTTGGTTCCAGCCAGTTAAGTCAGTTCATGGATCAAACCAATCCTCTCGCAGAACTGACCCACAAACGCCGCCTGAGTGCCCTTGGCCCTGGTGGTTTAACCCGCGAACGCGCTGGGTTTGCAGTGCGGGATATTCACCCTAGTCACTATGGACGTATTTGCCCCATTGAGACACCAGAAGGCCCCAACGCTGGATTGATTGGCTCTTTAGCAACCCATGCGCGGGTTAACCTGTACGGCTTCTTAGAAACGCCATTTAGACCTGTGGAAAATGGACGAGTCAGATTTGATCTGCCTCCAGCCTACATGACAGCCGATGAAGAAGATGATTTACGGGTTGCTCCTGGGGATATTCCTGTAGATGAAACTGGGCACATTATTGGACCACAAGTGCCAGTCCGCTATCGGCAAGAATTCTCCACCACAACGCCGGAGCAGGTCGATTATGTAGCAGTATCTCCCGTACAGATTGTGTCGGTAGCGACCAGCATGATTCCCTTCTTGGAGCATGATGACGCTAACCGAGCGCTAATGGGATCGAACATGCAACGGCAAGCAGTACCGCTACTGAAGCCAGAGCGTCCTTTGGTGGGTACTGGTTTGGAAGCACAAGGAGCAAGAGACTCCGGGATGGTGATTGTATCGCGTACTGATGGTGATGTCACTTATGTGGATGCCACAGAAATTCGCGTTCGTCCTAAAGCTAATACCTCCGAAATTAAGTACACCCTTTCCAAGTACCAACGCTCAAACCAAGACACCTGTTTAAATCAAAAACCTCTCGTCCGCATTGGTGAACGAGTTGTTGCTGGTCAGGTGCTGGCTGATGGCTCCTCCACCGAAGGCGGTGAATTGGCGTTAGGACAAAATATTGTAGTTGCCTATATGCCTTGGGAAGGCTACAACTACGAAGACGCAATTTTAATCTCTGAAAGACTGGTGCAGGATGATGTCTACACCTCAATTCACATTGAAAAATATGAAATTGAAGCTAGACAAACCAAACTGGGACCAGAAGAAATCACCAGAGAAATTCCCAACGTCGGCGAAGATGCCTTGCGTCAGTTAGATGAACAGGGAATCATTCGCATTGGAGCGTGGGTAGAAGCTGGAGATATCTTGGTAGGAAAAGTCACCCCCAAAGGGGAATCTGACCAACCGCCAGAAGAAAAACTGTTGCGGGCGATTTTCGGTGAAAAAGCAAGAGATGTGCGGGATAATTCCCTGCGAGTACCGAATGGTGAAAAAGGTCGTGTAGTTGATGTGCGCTTGTTTACTCGTGAACAAGGCGATGAACTGCCACCAGGAGCCAATATGGTAGTCCGGGTATATGTTGCCCAAAAACGTAAAATCCAAGTTGGCGACAAAATGGCAGGACGCCACGGTAATAAAGGGATTATTTCTCGGATATTACCGGCGGAAGATATGCCTTATTTGCCCGATGGTTCACCAGTGGACATTGTACTTAACCCCTTGGGTGTACCCAGTCGGATGAACGTCGGACAAGTATTTGAATGCCTCTTGGGTTGGGCTGGTCAAACCTTAGGAGTGCGATTTAAGATTACTCCCTTTGATGAAATGTACGGGGAAGAGTCATCTCGTCGAATCGTGCATGGCAAATTGCAAGAAGCACGTGACGAAACAGGTAAAGACTGGGTATATAACCCAGATAACCCTGGCAAAATTATGGTGTATGACGGTCGTACAGGCGAACCCTTTGACCGAGCAATTACCATCGGTGTGGCTTACATGCTGAAGCTGGTGCATTTGGTGGATGATAAGATTCACGCCCGTTCTACAGGCCCATACTCACTGGTAACTCAGCAACCCTTGGGTGGTAAAGCACAACAAGGTGGTCAGCGGTTTGGAGAAATGGAAGTGTGGGCATTGGAAGCCTTTGGTGCAGCTTACACCTTACAGGAATTGCTCACAGTTAAATCTGATGATATGCAAGGACGGAATGAAGCGTTGAATGCGATCGTTAAAGGTAAGGCAATTCCTCGACCTGGAACTCCAGAATCCTTTAAGGTGCTAATGCGCGAGTTGCAATCATTGGGCTTAGACATTGCCGTACACAAGGTAGAAACCCAAACAGACGGTAGTTCCCTAGATGTGGAAGTCGATTTGATGGCAGACCAATCAGCCCGTCGCACACCTCCTCGACCAACTTATGAATCTCTTTCCCGCGAATCGCTGGAAGAAGACGAATAATCAATAGTCCTTAGTCCTTTGTCATTAGCAAAGGACTGATGACTAATGACTAATGACTGATGACTAATGACTAATGACTAATGACTAAATATGAGACCTGCCCAAACTAATCAGTTTGACTACGTAAAAATCGGCTTGGCTTCCCCTGAACGGATTCGGCAGTGGGGCGAGAGAACATTGCCCAATGGCCAAGTAGTCGGTGAAGTTACCAAGCCAGAGACGATTAACTACCGAACTCTCAAGCCAGAAATGGATGGCTTATTTTGTGAGCGCATCTTTGGCCCCGCAAAAGATTGGGAATGTCATTGTGGCAAGTATAAAAGAGTTCGTCACAGAGGTATTGTCTGTGAGCGCTGTGGGGTAGAAGTCACTGAGTCACGGGTGCGTCGTCACCGCATGGGCTATATTAAACTCGCCGCACCAGTAGCTCACGTCTGGTATCTCAAGGGTATTCCTAGCTATATTTCCATCCTGTTGGATATGCCCTTGCGGGATGTCGAGCAGATTGTCTATTTCAACTCTTATGTTGTGCTGAGTCCAGGTAATGCCGAAACTTTAACTTACAAACAACTACTGAGCGAAGACCAGTGGTTGGAAATAGAAGACCAAATTTATAGCGAAGATTCTGTACTTCAAGGCGTAGAGGTAGGTATTGGTGCTGAAGCGCTGTTGCGTTTGCTTGCCGATATCAATTTGGAACAAGAAGCCGAAAGCCTACGCGAAGAAATTGGCAACGCTAAAGGACAAAAGAGAGCCAAGCTAATTAAGCGACTACGGGTGATTGACAACTTCATCGCTACTGGTTCAAAACCAGAGTGGATGGTAATGGCAGTTATTCCCGTGATTCCGCCCGACTTGCGCCCAATGGTGCAACTAGATGGCGGACGGTTTGCCACGAGCGATTTAAATGATTTGTATCGGCGGGTAATTAACCGCAATAATCGTTTGGCACGCTTGCAAGAAATTTTGGCACCAGAGATTATTGTGCGGAACGAAAAGCGGATGCTGCAAGAAGCAGTGGATGCTTTGATTGACAATGGTCGTCGGGGACGCACTGTGGTAGGGGCAAATAACCGACCTCTGAAATCTTTGTCTGACATTATTGAGGGTAAGCAAGGACGTTTCCGGCAAAACTTGTTAGGTAAACGGGTTGACTACTCTGGACGTTCTGTAATTGTGGTCGGGCCAAAGCTGAAAATTCACCAGTGCGGTTTGCCTAGAGAAATGGCAATTGAGCTATTTCAACCATTTGTCATTAACCGCTTGATTCGTAGCGGCATGGTGAATAATATCAAAGCTGCGAAAAAGCTGATATCGCGTAATGACCCCAGCGTTTGGGATGTCCTAGAAGAGGTGATTGAAGGACACCCTGTAATGCTAAATCGGGCACCAACTTTGCACCGCTTGGGTATTCAGTCTTTTGAACCAATTTTGGTAGAAGGTAGAGCGATTCAACTGCATCCTCTAGTGTGTCCAGCATTTAACGCCGACTTTGACGGTGACCAAATGGCGGTACACGTCCCGTTGTCCTTAGAAAGTCAAGCTGAGGCTCGGTTGTTGATGTTGGCTTCTAACAATATTTTGTCACCAGCCACGGGTAAACCGATCATCACACCTAGCCAAGATATGGTATTGGGAGCGTATTACTTAACAGCAGAAAATCCTGGCGCGACAAAAGGTGCAGGAAAGTACTTTTCTTCGCTAGAGGATGTAATTATGGCTTTCCAGCAAGAGCAAATTGACTTGCACGCCTATATCTATGTGCGGTTTGACGGTGAAATAGAATCAGACCAACCGGATACAGAACCCCTGGAAGTGACAGAGAACGACGATGGTAGCCGGACATTACTCTATAAGTTCCGTCGAGTCAGACAAGACGCTCAGGGCAATGTAGTTTCTCAGTATATATACACAACCCCTGGTCGTGTTATTTACAATAATGCCATTCAGGAAGCACTAGCAAGTTAGGGACTGGGGACTGGGGACTGGGGACTGGGAAAAATGCCCAGTACCCAATACCCAATACCCAATACCCAATCCCCAATGACTTAGGACTAATTACTAATGACTAACGAAAAAATGATTTTTCGCAATCGGGTGGTTGATAAGGGTCAACTGAGAAATTTAATTTCTTGGGCCTTTACGCATTATGGTACGGCGCGAACCGCAGTGATGGCGGACAAACTGAAAGATTTGGGATTTCGCTACGCTACCAAAGCAGGGGTTTCTATCAGTGTAGATGACTTGATGGTACCACCAACTAAACGATTGCTCTTAGATGCAGCCGAAGAAGAAATTCGTGCCACTGAAACTCGTTACCAACGGGGAGAAATCACTGAAGTAGAACGCTTTCAAAAGGTAATCGATACCTGGAATGGTACCAGTGAAGCTTTGAAAGATGAAGTAGTCGTTCACTTCAAGAAGACTAATCCCTTGAACTCCGTATACATGATGGCATTCTCCGGGGCACGGGGTAACATCTCCCAAGTTCGGCAGTTGGTGGGAATGCGGGGACTGATGGCAGATCCTCAAGGGGAAATTATCGATTTGCCCATCAAAACCAACTTCCGTGAAGGACTTACTGTCACGGAATACATTATTTCGTCTTACGGTGCTAGAAAAGGATTGGTGGATACTGCGTTGCGGACGGCTGACTCTGGTTATCTCACCCGCCGTTTGGTTGACGTATCCCAGGATGTAATTATTCGGGAATTTGACTGCGGCACTACCAGAGGTCTTGCAATTCGACCAATGACAGAAGGTGCCAAGACCTTGATTCCTCTTGCAACCCGCTTGATGGGACGGGTAATTGGCGAAGATGTGGTGCATCCGGTAACAAAAGAATTGATTGCAGCACGCAATACGCCAATTTCTGAGGACTTGGCGAAGAAAATTGAAAAATCTGGGGTCGGAGAAGTTGTGGTGCGATCGCCCCTAACTTGTGAAGCCGCACGTTCTGTCTGTCAACACTGCTACGGCTGGAGTTTAGCCCACGCCAAGATGGTGGACTTGGGCGAAGCTGTAGGGATTATTGCCGCCCAAAGTATTGGTGAGCCGGGTACTCAGCTAACCATGCGGACATTCCACACAGGTGGTGTGTTTACTGGGGAAGTGGCACAACAAGTGCGTTCCAAAATCGATGGGACTGTTAAGCTTCCTCGCAAACTGAAGACCAGAACATATCGTACCCGCCACGGGGAAGATGCTCTGTATGTCGAAGCTAATGGCATCATGCTTTTGGAGCCAACAAAAGTAGGTGATGTTACCCCAGACAGCCAAGAGGTTCATCTTACCCAAGGTTCAACATTATATGTATTTGATGGAAATAAGGTAAAGCAAGGACAGTTATTGGCAGAGGTTGCCCTTGGTGGACGCACAACTCGGACTAATACAGAAAAAGCAGTTAAAGATGTTGCCTCTGACTTAGCAGGGGAAGTGCAATTTGCCGAAGTAGTTCCAGAACAAAAAACTGACCGTCAAGGTAATACCACAACCACAGCCGCACGCGGTGGTTTGATTTGGATTTTGTCTGGGGAAGTTTACAACTTGCCGCCTGGGGCAGAATTGGTGGTCAAAAATGGTGATGCGATCGCCGCTAATGGAGTTTTAGCAGAAACCAAGTTAAGCAGTTTGCACGGCGGTGTAGTGCGCTTGCCAGAAGCTACCCCAGGTAAGAGTACCAGGGAAATTGAGATTATCACCGCTTCTGTGGTATTAGACCAAGCAACGGTAACAGTCCAAAGCTCCCAAGGTCGCAATAACTACTTAGTTTCCACTGGCAACAACCAGGTATTTAACCTCCGGGCTACACCGGGCACAAAAGTGCAAAATGGTCAAGTGGTAGCTGAGTTAATTGACGATCGCTATCGCACAACCACTGGTGGTTTCCTGAAATTCGCGGGTGTAGAAGTCCAGAAAAAAGGCAAAGCCAAGCTGGGTTATGAAGTCGTGCAGGGCGGTACCCTTTTGTGGATTCCCGAAGAAAGCCACGAAGTTAATAAAGATATCTCCTTGCTGTTGGTGGAAGACGGTCAGTTTGTAGAAGCTGGTACCGAAGTGGTGAAAGATATTTTCTGCCAAAACAGTGGTGTAATAGAAGTCACCCAGAAAAACGACATCCTACGGGAAGTTGTGGTGAAGCCAGGGGAACTGCTGATGGTGGACGATCCAGAATCAGTTATTGGGCGAGATAACACCTTCATCCAACCTGGTGAAGAATTCCAAGGCAATGTAGCCACAGAATTACGCTATATCCAGTATGTGGAGACACCAGAAGGGCCCGCCCTGTTGAGTCGTCCAGTAGTTGAGTTTGCCGTACCGGATAATCCAGATGTGCCATCAACTACATCGGTAAGTCAACAAACTGGACGTTCGATTCAGTTGCGGGCTGTGCAGAGACTACCTTACAAAGATTCGGAACGCGTCAAGTCTGTTGAAGGTGTGGAACTGCTACGAACTCAACTAGTGCTAGAAATCGAGCAAGAAGGCGAACAAGACCACAATGCTTCGCCACTAGCAGCAGATATCGAATTGGTAGAGGATACTGAAGACCCAGAAGTTCAGCGCTTGCAGTTGGTGATTTTGGAGTCGTTGGTAATTCGTCGAGACATTACTGCTGATGCCACCCAAGGTAGCACCCAAACCACACTTGAGGTACAAGATGGGCTTTCCATCGCCCCTGGAGCTGTGGTAGCACGTACCCAAATCTTGTGTAAAGAAGGAGGGATAGTGCGGGGCGTCCGAAAAGGAACCGAAAATGTGCGTCGCTGTTTAGTGTTGCGCGATACTGATATGCTCACGACTAATACTAGTACTCAGCCTAAAGTGAAAGTGGGTGACTTGCTAGTAGAAGGTGCAGAAATTGCTCCTGGAGTATTTGCCCCAGAATCAGGGCAAGTAGTGGATATTAAAAATGCTGCTGCTGCATCTGGTGAGGAATCAGCCCTAAGTACTAAGAACTACGTTGTTAGTACCCGTATTGGTCGCCCTTATCGAGTCAGCCCTGGTGCTGTGTTGCAAATAGAAGACGGCGATTTGGTACAACGGGGTGATAACTTGGTGCTGTTGGTGTTTGAACGCGCCAAAACCGGAGATATTATTCAAGGTTTGCCCCGGATTGAAGAACTGCTTGAAGCTCGTAAACCGAAAGAAGCGTGCATTTTATGTCGCCGGGCGGGTGAAGTTAAGGTAGTTTACAGCGATGGTGATGAAGCGATCGCTATTAAGGTCGTAGAATCAAACGGCGTGGTGACAGATTATCCTCTAGGCCCAGGACAAAACTTGATTGTGCCAGATGGCTCAACAGTATTAGCGGGGCAACCGTTGACTGATGGCCCATCCAATCCGCACGAAATTTTGGAAATCTTCTTTAGCCTGGGTTCCGAAGATGGAATCTATGCTTGTGCCAGCATTGCGTTGCAAAAGGTACAGACATTCTTGGTGAATGAAGTGCAAATGGTGTATCAATCTCAAGGGATTGATATTTCCGATAAACACATTGAAGTGATTGTTCGCCAGATGACCAACAAAGTCAGGATTGATGATGGTGGTGACACCACCATGCTTCCCGGCGAATTGGTGGAACTGCGCCAAGTTGAGCAGGTGAACGAAGCTATGGCAATTACAGGCGGTGCTAGGGCACAGTATACCCCAGTATTATTGGGTATCACCAAAGCATCGTTGAACACCGACAGCTTTATTTCCGCCGCATCCTTCCAAGAGACAACACGGGTACTTACCGAAGCAGCTATAGAAGGCAAATCCGACTGGCTGCGAGGCTTAAAGGAAAACGTGATTATCGGGCGATTGATTCCGGCTGGTACTGGCTACAATACCTATGAAGAACCCGGTGCGATCGATGATTATGCTGCTGAGATTACCAGTAGTGTCTTGGATGAAGTTGATGATCCACTGGATATGGTCTTAGATGACCGCACAGCTCGCACCTATAATTTAGATTCTCCTACTCTTGGCGAATCTGGTTTTGGTAGCAGACGTGCAGAAAGGTCAGTTCTAGATGACGAAGATGAATTGATTGCCGATGAAGTAGTAGATGACGACGATTTCGAGGAAGAAGAAGACGACGAAGATGATTTCGACGACGAATAGAGACTTGAAATTTCCTGTCTCTGTTAAAAGGTAAAAACTAAAAAGGCAAAAGAAGATTTTCTTTTGCCTTTTTTTTGCCATCTAAAAACATATTTTTAAATCGTCAAGATTCTAGTTTCTACCTATCAATCTAGTAGTCAGCCAATTATGGGGATTCAAAAGTAACATCCTCATATAAATCTGCAACAGCACACCGAAAATCTACACTTGCCAAATGAATGATATCTTCTTGCCCATAGGGATAAAGTACCCATTGTCTCTCTGAGTTGCGCCGAAAACACTCAACATTTAACCGAGTTTGACTCACAAGTACATATTCCTGAAGTGACTCCATTTGTCGGTAGTCAGCAAATTTATCACCTCGGTCAAAGGCTTCTGTTGTCGGAGATAGCACTTCTACAATTAACGAAGGGTAACGTAGAAAGTTGTTAAAAGCTCTATCTCGTTGGTCACAACTTACCATAATATCAGGGTAGTAATAGATATTAATCGACTCAATATGTGCTTTGGTGTCTGAGATATAAGTCTGACATCCACTCCCGCGCAAATGATTTCTCAGCATTGAAGCAATATTAAGAGAAATAATGACATGACCATTACTTGCCCCTGCCATTGCATAAATCTGTCCCTGTCTATATTCATGTTTGATAGGACTGGTTTCTTCTCCTTTGAGATAATCTTCTGGGGAAATATAGCTAAAATTTGAAGTTGCAACCATTTGTAATAACCTTGTTTGATGTCTTGTATCTAGTTTAAAAGAAGCTTGACGGCTAAATCGGCATAAATCTAGCAATAGCTAGATGCTGTAATTCTCTCAAGAGCTATAATCTACATCTGTTGCACCGAGAGATTAACTTGTGGATGTCATATTAGAACGATCGCACCAATTAAAACAAGCCTTAGTTGATTTTGTCCTTGATGCTGAAGGCGAACTAGCACAAGCACTGGAAACTTATGCAGCCGCACAGTTGCGCCGTGGAAGTGGGGATAGTACACAGCAGGACTTAATTATCGATAGCTTTGTGACAGCCGGGAAAGTCGGTGATAAGTCACCATTAGAGTTGTTTATCGAAAGCAATCCAGATTTAGACCAAAGCGATCGCAACCTGATCAACAGCTGGCATCATACTTTTATTGGCTTATTTGCCATAACGAATATTCTACCTGATGGCTTTGAATTGACGAACTGGTTGACAGATAAACGCTACATCGTCAAGCCAAACAATGTCCAAACATTACAGGCAATATCTCGGTTCAAAGTAGGAGAAATTTTACTAACTCGCATTTCTCCTGTTACCGATAACTACTGGATGTTTTCTGGCCCTTACACAGTAATGGGTAAATTAGGTAAACCAAAACTTGCTGTAGCAATTGGGAATTTTAAAGAAAACTATAAAAGTGATCTTTACAGCGATGCTCCAGACTTGTTAGAAGAAGCTTGGCAGTCAGTAGCACAATATCATCAGCAGTTTGTAGACTTTTTTGGCACTGATGAAATCACACTACCTGGATACCAGCTTAATAAAAAAATAGCTGAATTCCAAGAGGCAATTACTGAAAAACGCTTTGCAGAAGCAGGAATTGATACTTCTAAATCATTGGCTGAAGTGGCAGAAGCTGCTGGCATTGGAGACGAGGAAATCAAAGCAGCAGCACAAGAATTTGGTGCTGATTCCAACGTAGTCTCTCAGATGTTGAACAGCAAAGGCGGCAATAGCAAAATGGTTATGCCAAAAGTTGATTTACCATCTGAACTCAAAAAAGCAGAACAGGTAACGGCTCTTTCTCATCCTCATTGGGGACAAATGTTTTTACCGACATATAGTAAGGTACAAGCAATTTTATCAGCAGAAGACTGGCAAAGTGTTCAAGGGGCTGAAAAACTAGTTCGGTACTACCTTGAAGATAAAAGTATTAATGCTTTCATTTGGCATCGATTAGCACAACAATATCCAACTCAATTAGAAAATGTGTTGCGAACACTTTTGCAACGTCCAGAGTTTAGCCTGGAAAGTGACTTGGATGCACTTTTGCAAGAATTCAACAAACCTCTTGAGCCAGAGTTACCAGAAATTGCTAGCGTCCCTATACATCTACATAACTTATTTCAAGAAGCTTTAGGAGAAGTTAGCAAATCCAAGCCCAAGAGCAAAGGGCAAAAAAAGCCAGCAAAGGGTTTTCAATAAAGTCAATAAATATACCCAACATCTTACCCTACCCACTTAGGGTTTGGTTTCCAACGTAGAGTCATTTGTAGGAGCGTACAGCTAGCTGTACCTCCAAGCGTTTGTTAGATAAAATCAGTGTCAAAAACAAGATAAAAACTAAATATTTATATTTATATTTAAGTAACGGAAGATAGAAGGTAAACAATCTCATCTATGATTTTCTCTGGACTCTCAAGCTTGACTAGAAATCGATTAAAACCAGCATCCAAAGCCTTATAACTTGAGACTTCGCGTGTATAAGAAGTGATAGCGATCGCAGGTAACTGTCTTAAGGATAGGCAAGAATGTACTCGAATTTGTTCAATTAACCAATTTCCATCATGATCGGGCAACTTCACATTGCACAGCAGAATATCGGGATGAAGCGATTCTACCAAGGCAAAGGCAGCTTCTGCATCGGTTAAAGCGATCACCTCTGCACCAGCAGCTTCCAAGATGAAGATAAGCAAATCTGCAATATCTGGCTCATCCTCTACCAGTAAAATCAAGATTCCAACAAGCGGCTGGAGCGAATTTAACTCAGTTTCTTGATTGATTTTTTGATCGGTTGCCATGCCGTCCCTTTATTGCTATAGTCTGCTATTTCTATTGCAACCCAGGGAGCAGAATAAGTATTCACCCTAAATACAGAAACTTGGGGTGAAAAGCTTTATCAATATGAAGATGTAATGAAGCAGTTTGAGACTTAACTGCCTAACTAAATGGTTTAGCGTCCTTGTGCTCAAAGATTTCCACAGAATCGCCACGTCGAACCATGCGTTTTCCCAGATGTGGAAAATCAGCAATTTCCACATCGAGATTTTCTCCTCCCATTAAGTAAACTAAGTTTTCGTTCCCTATATTTCTGAGATGGTGGGCTACTGAAGGAGTTGGAAATGCCATAAAGTCACCTGGAAAAACCTCAAATTCTTCCCCGTCGATTTCTGCGATCGCTTGCCCCGATAGAATATAAATCCATTCTTCCTCGCAGTGGTGGGAATGGTAAACAAAAGATTCTTTCCCCGCAGGAATGACAGCAAAGTTGACCCCAGTACGCTTTAGCCCAACCGTGCGTCCCATGTACGTCCCCGATATTTCCGAGTTTGGATTCCAAGGGTGAGAGAAGGTCTGCATAGTGTCGGCAATTTCTTTAGCACGCAAAATCAAAGATTTTTTGTTTGTCATATTTACTAATTTCATATATCAGTAAACATTGTAAGACGTTACCTTAACTGGGTGCTTAATAGATGTGCCTTTGAACCGCGCCAAGTTGGTAAAGAGTAGAGCTTTGTGAATCAGCTGAATAATATTTTTTGGTAATAGGTAATAGGAGAAAAGCCATTACCTATTAACCATTACCGAGGTTTAGCTTGAGTTGAAACTGTTAATACTTGCGGTGGTGTAGCATCCGGCGGATAGAGAAAGTCTACTTCTACTAAGGAGCGATCGCCTGCTTTCATATTTAATAAAACTAACGGTTCCCCTGGTTGACCTCTCTTTTGCACTAGATGCACAAACTCTGTTTTTGGCTGACCTTGGTCATCTTTATAACGTACCCGCACTGTCCCCCGGAAGAATACTTGACGGGCTGGTGTACTGAAAAAGCGTAACCCTGCTTTAACTAACTGATCCTCTTTGAGCGGGGTCTGTATAGATACACTAACGGTTTGAGGATTTTGAGTATTGTTGTATAGCGGCAACTTGAGATTATATTGAATCCCATAGTTGCCATGAGCGCGATATGCGGTGTCAGGATAGCGCACCAGCATGGGCGCACTTTGAATTTGACCAGTTCCTAAGGTACCGCCATGCAAGCTACTCAGAGCGTAGGAAAAAACTTGACCAGGCTGGGGAATAGTCAGATACCTGGCTTTAGGACTATCCACTAATAAGGCTCTCCATCGTGAACCAGCAGCCACTCCAGCAACACGCCCATAAATTCTTGGTTTGCCAGTTTGCTCTAAGGGAGTGGGCGCTTTATCTCGTGGTCCAGCCACATCACTATTATTGAGTAAATTTTGCCACTCTTCTAAAGTAGGCGATCGCTCGCTGCCATCGGGATTAAGCTGGGCAAACATGGCTAGGCTAGCTGCATAAACAGTGCCATTACTTTGCACTCGCATGAACGTAGAACGACCATTAAGAGGTGGTGTCAGTCCCTTCACGGGAATTGGTAAATTTAGTAACATCCGACTTTGCCCGGCTGGAATGTCAATTTGAGCAGGGAAACTCTGTTGTCGCCGTCCCCTGAGTACATCAGACATAACGCGATCGCCTGGGCCAGCAAAAATTGTACCCAAAAGATTTTGGCTCAAGGATGGTAATTGAATAAATGGTGCATCCGGTTGGCTCAAATAACTCGCCGCCTGCCAAATATTTAACCTCACTGCTTCAGAACCAGGGTTGTGCAAAATTATCCCTAGATAGAGCGATCGCAAATTCTCTGGCGGTTCAGCCTTAGCAACATGGTGAGCAAAAATATCAAATCGTCCTCGAAAGGGAAAATTCAGATGCGCCGTTGGCACTTTTTTGCCATCTGGTGGAAAAGTGGAGAGTAAAATTCCTTCTTTTAACACCAATTCTGGACTATTGCTGTTAAACGTTGGTACTCTATCCAATTGGCCTGGTAAAGGACGCACTTCTTGTAATTGCACGACCTCTTCAGGTGGTGGCGTGGCAGGAGTTAATTGGGCAATTGGGAAAATTAGTAACAATGGCAACATATACTTAGATATTTCTTTCACCATACAGACATTAACAACTTGATGAAAGTGCCAGTTTGTTAATAATTAATACGGAATCTGCAAAAATCCCCATAAAGTTTTCTCGATTGAGAACCGGAACGAGTTTATTTTGGCTTAATTTAGTCGAACACTGAATAGTAAAGGCTCTCTGGTGCTTCTGCTAGGCGATCGCAAACAAATTTCCCGCAGTCATGACTAATCTGAATTGCCGTTACTCCTGTTACTAATTCTTTTAAATCAACTTCTGTGTACAAAACCATTTCTTTGCAGCTAGCAACTGCTTCCACATTTAATTGTGTAAGGCTTATAGCCATGCCACAACAGATGATGTCATCAGGTTAGATTGCATTCATTTTTTCCATTACCTGAGTACTGGCAAGTTACATATCTACGGGTAACTAAGGTAAAAAACTTAAGCCATCTGGGATGAGATCAAGTTTGGCAACTTCAAATAATAAATCATCAGAAGAATTCCACTGTTGATCTTTTATCCAAATGTCAAAATAAATTAATAGAATTCTTTTCTTCATAACAAATATTATTTAGAATAGAAAAACCCTCCATAATAAATTTACAAGGAGCAGGTAAATGCCAGTAATTGCGGTCGTAGACTACGAGATGGGAAATTTGCATTCAGTCTGCAAAGGCTTGGAAAAAGCTGGGGCAACTCCTAATGTTACTTATTCTCCAAAGGAATTAGAACAAGCAGATGCAATAGTGCTGCCGGGAGTGGGAGCATTTGATCCAGCAGTGCAACACCTGCGAGCGCGTGGTTTGGAACAACCTATTAAAGAAGCGATCGCATCTGGTAAACCTTTTTTAGGAATTTGTCTAGGATTGCAAATTCTCTTTGAATCAAGTGCAGAAGGCACCCAACCAGGACTAGGAATTATTAAAGGAAAAGTGCGGCGGTTTCGTCCAGAATCTGACATCACTATTCCTCACATGGGTTGGAATCAACTAGAAATGACTCAGACAAAAAGTATTTTATGGGAGCATTTACCAGCCGATCCTTGGGTATATTTTGTCCATTCTTACTATGTTGACCCAATAGACCCGCAAATCCGTGCAGCAACCATCACCCACGGTACTCAAACCGTCACAGCTGCGATCGCTCATGAAAACCTGATGGCAGTTCAATTTCACCCCGAAAAATCCTCTAATATTGGATTGCAAATCTTGTCTAATTTTGTTGCTCAAGTCCGCGAAAAAATTCCTGCCTAATCCTCTTTTTGTCATTTGTTCTTTGTCCTTTGTCTAAAACTAATGACTAATAACTAATGACCAATGACTAATGACTAATAACCAATGAGCTTGAGAATTTACGGCAATCGTCAGCTAAAAACTTTACCAGGAAAAGAAACTAGACCCACCAGTGCGCGGGTTAGAGAGGCAGTATTTAATATTTGGCAGGGAGAAATTGCAGGTTGCCACTGGCTGGATTTGTGCGCCGGGACTGGTTCAATGGGCGCAGAGGCTTTGTGTAGAGGAGCCAGCCTAGTAGTGGGAATTGAACAATCAAGCCGAGCCTGTGCCACCATCCAACAAAATTGGCAGCAGGTAGCTAATGCCGAGCAAGAACTTCGGGTGTTGCGGGGAGATATTATCCAGCAGTTAAAGATTTTATCAGGGAAGCAATTCGATAGAATCTACTTTGATCCACCTTATGCTAGTGGATTGTACCAGCCAGTTTTAGAAGCGATCGCTCACTATCAACTTTTAGATCCTAGTGGTGAAATCGCAGTTGAACACACCTCACAAGGTTGGACACCGCCAGAGATTTCGACTTGGGAAATTTGCCGCCAGAAAGTTTACGGCAACACATCACTTACTTTCTACAGAATTCGGAGTGAGGGTTTAGGGGCAGATAAAGGAGATAAGGAACAACATAACTCCTAATTCTTAGCTCCTAACTCCTAACTCCTAACTCAGCACTGGGAACTCAGCACTGGGCATTCCCTCAGCCCCCCAACTGATTGGGGCGCTTGTATTGCTTATAGGCAGCGTAAAACAATCCGGCGAGGGTGACGAAAACTAGACCAAGGACAATACCTGATAATAGGGGTTCAACCACTGTAAATCTCCTCTTTGTAATTATTAAATATTCGTTGCCTGTTTTTGATTTTACCAAATTTCGTATGAATCCTGCGCCATACAGCCTTTTTACAGAGCGACTGTCCACAAGAAAATAGTCTTCTGTGCTTGCAGACACAATCAAGAACTTTTAAGCTATGTGTAGGAAATGAAAACTTTTTAGCACACCTAGATTTTCACAGCAAACCTTTTGGATAACCAGATTACCAAACCTGAAATTTTGATTCAGCGGATCGTTTTATTGACGCTGGCTATACTGCTAGCAGTCCCTTTGGGCTTTTTTGGTGTTCAGTTGGTTCAAGCCTCCGATCCATACGTCAAGAGTGTTCTATCCTTAACAGGAAACCCAGTTCAAGGACACGCGATCTTTCAAATTAACTGTGCCGGTTGTCATGGTTTGGAAGCAGACGGGCGAGTAGGGCCCAGTTTGCAAGCTGTCTCAAAGCACAAGTCTCGATATGGACTGATTCACCAGGTGATCAGTGGCGAAACACCGCCAATGCCAAAATTCCAACCTAGTGCCCAAGAAATGGCTGATCTTTTGAACTATTTAGAGTCGTTGTAAACTTTAGAATTTTTGGTTGCGGAATACATAAATCCCTAATGGAAAAAGGTAACATGAGATGTGCTGCCTTTTTCCATCTCTGACAACTTCAACAATCCCTTAAGTAAAACACCTTTGTTAGGAGATGCTTAACTCAAAGACACCCTAGCTCGGTCTGATAACTTTGTCTTCTAAGTTCCAGTGGACATAAGTGTTATTAGTCATTAATGGTTTAACCTTTGTCCTTTTCTTCACATCTGGCCATATTTACGTAGAATCTTTGATAAAAACTCATATAAACTGTATATTTTAAAGTATGTTAAAGCCACGATTTAACTATTACGAAAGTGAGGTTAGCGTACCTAACTCGGTAAGATTAAAACAAAAGCTCCCAGTGAATGGGCTAAGGTTTAACTTATTTAACAAACTAGATATTTGAAGATGCCTAAAAGCTAATGACTGAAGCGATCCAAATCGGTAATCGTACAATCACAGCTAGTGAACTGATTTCCTTACTGGCAAGTTACCAAATGCTGCCACAGTTGCAGCGCGAATTAATCATCGATCAAGCAATAGAGCAAAACTCACGCGCTGCGAATGTAGCAATAGAGTGTACCCCTGAGGAAGTAGCCCAAGCTCAACAGCAGTTTTATGCTGAAAAACAGTTCAAAAATGAAGAAGACATCCAAGCTTGGATGGCGCATCAAGGGCTGACTCCCGAACAACTAGAAGTTATTACTACTCGTAAACTTAAAATTGAAAAATTCAAGCAAGCCACTTGGGGTAATAAACTCGAATCCTACTTTTTTCAGTCCAAGGCAAAACTAGACAAAGTAATTTATTCCTTGCTGCGAACCCAGGATGTGGGAATTGCCCAAGAACTTTACTTCCGGATTCAGGCAAAAGAAAACTCTTTTTCTGACTTAGCGCGTGAATATTCACTTGGACCAGAAGCCCAAACTGGAGGCTTAGTAGGCCCGATTGAACTGAATGCCCTACATCCTGTAATGGTGCAAATGCTTTCTAGCAGTCAACCAGGTCAAATATTGCCCCCTACCCGTATTGCTGACTGGTTCGTGATTTTGCGGCTGGAAAAATTTATCCCCGCACAACTGGATGAATTTATGAAAGTGCGACTTCTGAATGAACTATTTGAAACCTGGCTACAAGAACAGCAAAAGCAAATCATATCTGCACCACGATTAGAGGCGGGGACGGGACAACAGGGAGAAGGTGATCAACCTTTAAGCTAAATATGAGGCGTGACTCCTATCCTTGGCTTCAAAACCGGACTTTAGAACAATTGGTGGAAGTTTTGGAAGAGTAGGCGATCGGATTGCACAAGGAATTGCTACAGAAGAAATTCTTCTTTTTTAGGACTGTTATACTGCTTTAGCTATTGGGAAAACTATATTTGTAGAGGTTTATTAATTTATCCAGGCGAGAGATATGCAGTTACAGCAATTGCAGTTGTTCCACATTGTATTAGGTAGTGTATCTTGCTCCGACCCTAATCCACTTCAGTGGATAGTCATAGTGACTTTAATTGCTGGAAGTGGGGTTTTGTTGTGGGTAGTGGAGTTAGTATTGTAACTATAGGAACTATTTTAGTTACTATGATTAGTGCCGGAGCTAGTTTTGAAGCGATATCAGCAGCACTTGGAAGTCATATAGCTGTAGCTACTGGCTCGCTAGAAATGCTTTTTCAATTGGTAGCTGCGATTTTTGGTATTTTAAGTTGTTAGGACTGCACTATAGATAATAACGTATCCAGCCTAAAATACTTGGGTTTATAAAGAACGCCAAATTTTTGTTTTCTAGAATTATAGACATTTGTTTACCCAACAAATTACGCTAGATGCGTTAGTATCTGTCAGATGGATTGACCAAAAGGCGTTGCTAAATCGGAATAAGAAATTGGAAAATTCAACATCTGAAACTTTGATTCTTTGCAGCTACCCTGCGGGTTGTGCTTGCAGTATGCGTCTTGGCGCGAAACTCATTCATATTTTTAATCAGCACCACCAAATAAGCGACCTCCTCAGCTAATAAGTTCAGCTTACCGTGCGATTAATCTAATACTAAATTCAATATTCAATATAAACAAAAACCCCCTAGTTGGTATGTGAGCTAGGGGGTTTTTGTGTTTTAGTTAGTAAAAAAAGAACCTGGCATCGAGCTATTTTTGCGTAGGGCTACCCCTAAACTATCGTGGCCGCAGCAGCGTTTCACCTCTGAGTTCGGGAAGGATTCAGTGTGGTTCCACCGCGCAATAGACACCAGGAAAACTTGT